>CAXAXQ010000003.1:0-173273 GCA_963972905.1 uncultured Erythrobacteraceae bacterium | reverse complement strand
CGGCATCAGGAATGCCTGGTCGACCGGACGTTCCGGCTGCGGGATGTGCTCGTCAACGGCCTTCATCAGCTCGATGATCGAGTCCTTGCCGATGTTGTCGTCGCGACCTTCAAGAGCGGCCAGAGCCGAACCCTTGACGATCGGAATGTTGTCGCCATCGAAGTCGTACGCGCTCAGCAGTTCGCGAACTTCCAGCTCGACCAGCTCGAGGATTTCCTCGTCGTCGACCTGGTCGACCTTGTTCAGGTACACGACCAGGGCGGGCACACCGACCTGACGCGAAAGCAGGATGTGCTCACGGGTCTGCGGCATGGGGCCGTCGGCTGCGTTCACCACCAGGATAGCGCCGTCCATCTGCGCCGCACCGGTGATCATGTTCTTCACATAGTCGGCGTGGCCGGGGCAATCGACGTGCGCATAGTGGCGCGCTTCGGTTTCGTATTCGACGTGTGCGGTCGAGATCGTGATCCCGCGCTCGCGCTCTTCCGGCGCCTTGTCGATGTTGGCGAAATCAACGGCGGCACCGCCATAGGTTTCAGCCATCACCTTAGTGATCGCCGCGGTCAGCGTGGTCTTGCCATGGTCGACGTGACCAATGGTGCCGATGTTGCAGTGCGGCTTGTTCCGCTCGAACTTTTCCTTCGCCATTTTCTCTAATTACCTCTGTCTGAAATGGGATTTGTGCGGGGAAAAGGCGGCGCCCGCTCAAAATCAGGCGCCGCCCCTAAACCGATCGCTCGCCTTAAGCAAGCTTCTCCTTGACCTCTGCCGCGACGTTCGCGGGCACTTCGTCGTAGTGCGAGAACTGCATCGAGTATTGCGCGCGTCCCTGAGTGAACGAACGCAGCTCGTTGACGTACCCGAACATGTTGGCCAGCGGCACGAATGCCTCGACCGCCTGCGCGTTACCGCGCGTGTCGGTGCCCTGAATCTGGCCACGACGGCTGTTGAGGTCACCGATGACATCACCCAGATAGTCTTCCGGGGTCACGACTTCCACCTTCATGACCGGTTCGAGCAGCTTGATGCCTGCTTTCTGGGCCACTTCACGCATCGCACCGCGACCGGCGATTTCGAACGCGATCGCACTCGAGTCGACGTCGTGGTACTTACCGTCGATCAGACGGATCGAGAAGTCGATGATCGGGAAGCCTACCAGGTGACCGCTCGAGGCCTGCTCGCGGAAGCCCTTTTCGATCGCCGGGATATACTCGCGCGGAATGTTACCGCCCTTGATCTCGTCGACGAATTCGATGCCTGCGCCGCGCTCACCCGGGGTGACGACGACCTTGACCTCACCGAACTGACCCGAACCACCCGACTGCTTCTTGTGGGTATAGGTCACTTCGACTTCGCGGCCGAGGTATTCGCGGTAAGCCACCTGCGGCGCACCGACGTTGGCTTCGACCTTGAACTCGCGCTTCATGCGATCGACCAGAATGTCGAGGTGAAGCTCGCCCATCCCCTTGATGATCGTCTGGCCCGATTCGTGGTCGGTGCTGACGCGGAAGCTGGGATCCTCGGCGGCCAGGCGATTGAGCGCGACGCCCATCTTTTCCTGGTCGGCCTTGGTCTTGGGCTCCACCGACAGTTCGATCACGGGCTCAGGGAATTCCATCCGCTCAAGGATGATCGGCTTGGCCGGATCGCACAGCGTATCGCCGGTGGTCGTATCCTTCATCCCCGCCAGAGCGACGATGTCGCCAGCGAATGCCTCTTCGATGTCCTCACGGTTGTTGGAGTGCATCAGCAGCATGCGGCCGATCTTTTCCTTCTTCTCCTTCACCGAGTTCAGGACCGAGCCCTTGCTGAGCTTGCCCGAGTAGATGCGGGTGAAGGTGAGCGACCCGACGAAAGGATCGTTCATGATCTTGAAGGCGAGCGCGGCAAACGGCTCGTCGTCCGACGACGGGCGCGTTTCTTCGACATCGCTATCGGGCAGCACGCCCTTGATCGCGGGCACGTCGAGCGGGCTCGGCATGTAGTCGACCACCGCGTCGAGCAGGGGCTGCACGCCCTTGTTCTTGAACGCCGAGCCACACAGCACAGGCACGAAAGCGCGCGCCATGGTGCCCTTGCGGATCAGCTTCTTGAGCGTCGCCGCATCGGGCTCGTTACCTTCGAGGTAAGCTTCCATGACGTCGTCGTCCTGTTCGACGGCGGTCTCGATCAGCTTCTCGCGGTATTCGGCAGCCTTGTCGGCCATGTCTTCGGGGATCGCGACATGCTTGTAGGTCGCGCCAAGGCCTTCCGACTCCCAGATGATTGCGCGGTTGCCGACCAGGTCGACCACGCCCTGCAGATCGCTCTCCGCGCCGATCGGCAGATAGAGCACCAGCGGGGTCGCGCCGAGGCGATCGACGATCGAATCCACGCAATAGTAGAAATCGGCGCCGGTGCGGTCGAGCTTGTTGATGAAGCACATGCGCGGAACGCCGTACTTGTCGGCCTGGCGCCATACGGTTTCGGACTGGGGTTCGACGCCGGCGACACCGTCAAAGACGGCCACCGCACCGTCGAGCACGCGCAGCGAACGTTCGACTTCGATGGTGAAGTCGACGTGGCCGGGGGTGTCGATGATGTTGATCCGGTGCTTGGGCATGTCCGCCCGCAGCGCGTCGGGATCGGACATCGGATCCATCGCGGGATCCTCTGCCGTCCAGAAGGTCGTGGTCGCGGCCGAGGTGATGGTGATCCCGCGCTCCTGCTCCTGCTCCATCCAGTCCATCGTCGCGGCACCATCGTGCACTTCGCCGATCTTGTAGGACTTGCCGGTGTAGTAGAGGATCCGTTCGGTCGTGGTGGTCTTGCCGGCATCGATGTGCGCCATGATGCCGATATTGCGATAGCGATCCAGCGGATAGTCGCGGGCCATTGTCAATTCCTCGAGAGGGTCAAAAGTGAGGGGGCTGCTGTTCGAAGCTGCTCCCCATATGGGGCTTTATGTGACCGGTTGAAGACGCGCCGCCGCAAAGGCCGCGCGCTCCATCCGATCCGCCCTACCAGCGGTAGTGGCTGAACGCGCGGTTCGCATCCGCCATGCGGTGCGTATCTTCGCGCTTCTTGACCGCGTTGCCGCGATTGTTCGACGCATCCATCAGCTCGCCAGAGAGGCGCGCCGACATCGTCGTTTCGGGGCGACCGCGCGCGGCGGTGATCAGCCAGCGAATGGCCAGCGCCTGCGCACGTTCGGGACGAACTTCCACGGGCACCTGGTACGTCGCACCACCGACCCGGCGGCTGCGCACTTCGACCTGCGGCTTGATGTTCTCGAGCGCGGAATGGAACACCTCGACCGGATTGGTCTTGGCCTTCGTTTCGACCGTGTCGAGCGCGGTGTAGACGATCTTCTCGGCCACGGCCTTGCGACCATCATACATCAGGTTGTTCATGAACTTCGACAGCACCAGATCCTTGAACTTGGGATCGGGCAGGATTTCGCGCTTCTCTGGGCGACGACGACGTGACATTTTTTCCGTACTCCTTCGGAGTTCGGGGCGGCGGTGCCGGCCCTCTCCCCCTCCCAACCACCCGATAGCCTATGGGTGATCATATCGGGTGGTTGGGAGGGGGAGAGGGCTGGAACCGCGAAAGTCAGACCGGATGGGCTGACCGCACCCCACAAAAACTAAAACCTGGCCACCCACACCCAGCGAGCGACCGAGAAACCTTACTTGGGCCGCTTGGCACCGTACTTGGAACGGCTCTTGCGACGATCCTTGACGCCCTGCGTGTCGAGCACGCCGCGCAGCACGTGGTAGCGCACGCCGGGAAGGTCGCGCACACGCCCGCCGCGGATCAGCACGACGCTGTGCTCCTGCAGGTTGTGGCCTTCGCCGGGGATGTAGCTGATGACTTCGCGCTGGTTGGTCAGGCGAACCTTGGCCACTTTACGAAGCGCCGAGTTCGGCTTCTTCGGGGTGGTGGTGTAGACGCGGGTGCAGACACCACGCTTCTGCGGGTTCTGCTCCATGGCAGGAACCTTGCTCTTCACCTTCTGAGGCGTGCGGCCCTTGCGGACCAGCTGGTTGATCGTCGGCATTAAATTCTCTCTTCTGCCTGTTCTGTTACGCTCGAGACCTTCCCAACCCCGCTCATCCTGAGCTTGCCTGCCCCCGCAAAGGCGGGGGTCGAAGCAGGCTCAGCACAGGCGGTCCTGCGTCGGCCATCGGATGGCTTCGCGTGTGCGTTTGGATGGAGTGTGTCGGGGTCGTGCCGCGTGCCCTGCTGTGCATTCCTGCGAAAGCAGGAACCTAGGGTCTCTGGGCCCCTGCTTTCGCAGGAGCTCGCAGGATAGCACGAGCCTGAAACGCTCCACCCGAACACGCCCACGAAAGGCCCACCCGGATTACTCTGACGGCTGCCCGGCCCTGGTGAGGCTCCGAAAAAACGAAAAGGCCGCCGCGAGTCGCGACAGCCCCGGGACATAACCGGCAATGTTCAGCTCTATAAACCTCGGAAGGGCTAGACCCCGCCTCGGTTGAGGGTGCGCTTAGTTGGATTTGAGGGCGGGGTCAAGCGCATCAGGATCTCACACAGGGGTTTAGACAAAAAAGAAGTTTACCTGATCCTGGGCAAACCGCTCCTCCTTGTTAAGGTCAGCGAGTCTTAGCTTGAGCGCCGAATACTCGACAGAGAATTGCGCGAAGATATCGTCAACGTTTTCATCGCCCTGAAATCGGGACCGGCTAACCAGTGGACCAACTGCGGCTCTAAAATATTCCGTCGCGTGGCGCGCTAAAGACTCCAAATAGGATTCCGCATATCCTGCGTGAACTATTTGGTTGCGCGATCTGTAAATTCTCTCGATCTGCCAGCTAACCCGATTCTCATGCCTAGTCAGATTATTTCGATAGTCTCTTGGGGAGCGGAAACGATCCCTCAATGACCATATGTGATATTGCAGGAGCGGATTATCCGAAATTGCAGCGAAGAATAAACGCTGACGCTCAGCCTGACTGTCTGCCATTTGCAACAATGCAAACTTCAACAGATTGTTGTCATACTCGGATTCGACGGCCAGCAACGTATTATCGAGCAATTCCCTGTTGTATGACTTGGCATACAGATAGATTGGCAGAATAATTTTGCGCACATACTTGAGGCATAAAACCGGCATCAGGACTGATTTGTAATGATTTATCCTTACTGAACCCTGCGGCGGATTTCTTATAAGTATCTCAAAGGATGACCATATGGATATTATTGCATTCTCTCCATTGAGCGAATTTTTGGCAATCTGCCCATATGATAAAGCGTTTAATATCCGGTCGGTAGAATCTTCGTCGAAATTGTTTATAATTCGCTTAGCTTGATTGCGCACTTTATTTGAAGCTGGGCCCGCCGAATCGAGCTTAAACTCGCGTAATATTGCCTGAAACCGACTCACACTAACACCGGAACGCGCTCTCGCAGTACGTACGTATGAACGGAGCGACCATCGGATGAGTACATGAGGCTGCACCAAAGAAGTTAGGGCATGCGCGCTTTCCATTTGCTCATTGAAAAGTTTAACTGCCGAATACGGATCGTGCGCCGCAACACGCCCAGAGACCACCTTTGGATTATCTCCTAGATCCTCGTTCAATCCCTGAGCCCAAAGTCGGACGTCACTGGGCGCGGAGTCCATGTCACTGACTGCGGGCCAATCGTCACCTAGTTTACGAATGAAATTCGCCGCAGACTTGGGAGCGAGAGCCCAAACTAAATAGTCCTTTTCCTCACAGGTGAATTCGCTGAGGAAACGCGAAATCGTCCTCTTTTCCGCCTTCTTAATATCATCTTTGAAGAATTTTTCCTGCACTCGGTTCAGTAGATAAGACCGCGCGTAGCCCTGATTGATGAGGTGCGAGAGATAGGACGACAAAACTTCGCGTATCCCACGCCTTTCCTTGGGCGTATTATAATTGCTAAGAATATATTTTTCTAGTTCTGATTTATAATGTCCGTCTAGCTTAGAAAGAAAAAAACTAGCATGATGAATTATATCTGGTAGAGACCTTTTCCTCTCTTTTAGCTCATTACAAATTTTTTCGAACGCCGCGGTCTCGTACTTGAACTCAGTTCCAATTACGGGGTCACTTCTAAGTACAGCAACGCATTCTTGTATTACGGATTCGGCTACTCTTGCGTCAATTCCTGCGTCGTGCACGTCTTCACATACTCGGATGACCTCGTTCAGGACTTCTACGAGGTCGAGTGCTTTCACTCGAAAACTGGGGTTCTGCTGCGGATCGAGAAGTTCGAACATGGTCTGAGCGATGAACTTAACCGATAGCGCCGTGTCAGTTCCTGGCCACGTATTTTTGGGATTCAACATCGCGCGCCTCGTAGATTGACGAGCCGCGTAGCTTATCCGTTTTGGTCGCTAATTCGAGTGACATTCAACAAGGTTCCACAGTCATCTTGGTTGGCTGCCGAATGCCAAGGGAGCTTTCGATCCTGATAATCTATTTGGTCCCTCTAAATGATCTGCTGTCCTACTCGCCCACATTCTGCAACCTACCTGCGGCTATGCCCCCACATGAGTCTTTCGATGGGTCCGCCGAGGACCGTCGCTCGAACACGCGCGTTTGTTTGTTTGGCCTCAAGCGCCGGCGCTCGCATCCGCTCGCTTGGCTTCCGCGCCATAAGGCGCGACGGGCGGTCGCCGTTGTCCCGGCTTCGCCGGTTCTGCTTCGCAACGCCTCGCCTGCGGCTCGGAGATCGGCGCTGACTTTCTTCTGACAATTGCCTGTCCTACTCATCATTGCGAGCGTAGCAAAGCAATCCAGGGGTCAACGCCATGGATTGCCGCGGAGCCTGCGGCTCTTCGCAATGACGAGACGCATAGATGCCCGAAAACAACCGCAACGAGTCTTTCAATGAGTCCGCCGAGGACCGTCGCTCGAATACGCCCTCCCCGGCTCCACCCGATACAGTCTCCGCTTCGGGGCCTGCGGTGTGCCACCGGCGGACGGGTCGGCAGGCGACCTCCGCCGTGGCCTATACCGGCGAGCCGCCCGAGGCGGATGATCCGCTGCTCGGCTTTGCGCCCTACCTGCACGCAGCTCCGCGCGCCAACTCGATCACGCCCGAGCGGCAGCGGCGGTTTATTGCCACGCTCGCCGCGACCGGCATCGTCACGCAGGCGGCGCGTTCTATCGGGAAAAGCATGGAGGCGCTCTACAAGCTGCGCGCGCGGCCGGGGGCCGAGGGGTTTGCCGGAGCGTGGGATGCGGCGCTGGAGCGGGGGATGCAGCGGCTGGAGGACTGCGCGCTGGAACGCGCGCTCAGCGGCACGCCGACGCCGATCGTCTCGGGCGGCAAGCTGCTCGGCACGTGGAACAAGCCGGACAATCACCTGCTGCGCTTCCTCCTCCAGCATCGCCTGCCCCAACGCTACGGCATCCACAATCTCGGTCCGGGCCATCCGGTGTACGAGAGCATCCGGAAAGAGGTGCTGGAGGACCAGCGGCGCAAGAGCGCGGTGAGCGAGGCGGAGGTGTTCGCCTCGCTCGAAAAGAAGCTGGCGCTGATCCGGGAGCGGTACTTGGCGGCGGATGAGTCCGAGGGGGACTAGCCCGGGTCCACGCGACAGCCTCCCCTACCCACGGGGAGGAGTGGGGGAGCGTGGCGCAGCCGCGCGTCCTCGCTGGCGGCAGGCCGCCCCCACCCGGCCTCCCCTTCAAGGGGGAGGAGATGAAACGCCTCAGCTCTGCGCCCAGCGGCGCACGAGGTTGTGGTAGAGCTGGGTGAGCTTGAGGACCTGTGCGTCGGTCGCGCCGCGATCCGCGCTCAGGGCCTGGACACTGGTGTCGAGGTCGAACAGCATCTCGCGCTGCGCATTGTCCGCGACCAGCGATTGGAGCCACATGAAGCAGCTCACCCGCTCGCCCCGCGTCACCTCGGCCACGCGGTGCAGCGTGGTGGAGGGGTAGAGCAGCAGCGATCCGGCGGGGTACTTGTGGCTCTGCGCGCCGCTATTGCCCTCCACGATCAGCTCGCCGCCGTCATATTCGTCGGGCGGGGTGAGGAAGAGGGTCGCGGACAGATCCGTGCGGATGCGCGCGCCGGTGGCCGCGTGGTAGCGCACGGCATTGTCGACGTGGAGGCCGAAGGTCTCGCCCGGGCCGTAGCGGTTGAACAGCGGGGGGAAGATCGTGTGCGGCAAGGCGGCGGAAAGGAAGGTGGCGCTCTCCATCAGCGCGCTGCTGACGGTTTGCTGGGCCGCGCGGGCGGCCTCGCCATCCTCGGGCAATTGCCGGTTGCGCTTGGCCTGGGCTGCGCCCGCCCCGCTGGTCGCGTTGCCATCGACCCACGGCGCGGCGAGGAGGCGGGCCCGCAGGTCCGCCGCCTCCTCGCTCGTGAGCACATCGGGGATGTGCAGCATCATCATCGGCAGCCTCGCTGATGCCGGTTAGAAGTTGGCGGTCAGCGTGACGAAGGCCGACCGGCCCGGCGCGATATAGCTGAACGGCGAGCCGGAGCGATAGATCGCATCGTAATAGCGCTTGTCCGTTACGTTGAGCACGTTGACCCGCGCCTCCAGATTGTCGCTGATGCGATAGCGCGCGACCGCGTCGAACCGGGCGTATCCCGGCACCATCGCACTGCCCGCGAGCTGGGTGCCGCCGAACATCTCGTCCTGATAGTACACCTGGCCGCCGATCTCGAACCGGCTGGTCACCATCACCGTGGCGAGCAGCTGCGCGGTATGCTGCGGGATATTGGCGAAGCGGCGGCCGACATTGGCGGGGTCGGCCGACTGCGTGATCGTCGCGTCGGTATAGGTATAGCCGCCGAACAGCTGGAGCGTGTCGGCAATGGTGCCGGCGAAGCTCAGCTCCACGCCCTGGCTGCGCAGCGTGCCGACATTGGTATAGGGCTGGCCGCGCCCGCCGCTTTCGCGCGCATTATCCTTCTCGATCCGGAACGCCGCGGCGGTCAGCAGCAGGTTGCCGCCGAACAGTTCAGCCTTGGCGCCCAGTTCCCACGAGGTGTTCTGTTCGGGCTGGAAGTCGATCGTGTCGCTGCTGATCCCGTCATAAGATGCGCCGTTGCCGTCGAGCTGCTCCCCGCTGGGGTTGGAGCTGGTGGCGTAGGAGGCATAGAGCGTCGAGTTGCTCGAAGGCTTGAACACCGCCGAGGCCTGCCAGTTGAAGAAGTCCGCGCTGTAGGCGAGCGACTGGCCCGAGGAGGACAGGTAATCGATGTCGAACGTGTCGATCCGTCCGCCCAGAACCACGCGGAACGCATCGGAAAACTTGATCGTGTCGACCAGATAGGCACCGAAGTTCTGCGCATTGGTGGTGCTCGGCCCGCTCGCGAGGTCCGGCCCGATCGGGATCTCGTACCCCAGCACCGGGTCCGGATCGAACAGGTCCCACACGAACCCGCCGGGGATCGAGACGATATTGCCCTGCGCATCTTCGACCGTGGTCGGCACGTCGAGCCGGAAGCTGTCGATCTTCTCGTCGCTGAAATCGCCACCCAGCACGATCTCGTGCGTGATCCCGCCGGTCCGCGCGGTGGCGGTAGCATAGGTGCTGTTGGCCCAGTAGGAATTGTTGCGCCAGCTGCTCTTCATCGCGGGGCTGACGGTATATTCGCTCTCCGGAACGGGCACCCCGCCGCCGCGCGGGCAGCTGCCGTTCGCATCGCGCTGGAACACGCACAGCGAAGGCTCGCTCACCGCGTAGCGGTTCCAGGTCTCGCCATAACGGGTGATCGAGTGGAACGAGAGGTCCGCAATCGGGCTCCACTCGATCTCCACCGTGCCGATATCCGCGCCGTTGGAGATGAAATCGCGCCCGACCACGCCGTAGAAATTGTCGCGGTCGACGAGATAGGGCTGCTGCGTGGTCGAATCGAACGGGTGGCCGTAATCGGGCACCCCGTCGAGACGGTAGAGATAGTAGTCGGCATTGATGCTGAGCGTATCGGTGACCGCCAGCGTGCCCGCAATCGCCCCGCCGTAACGGCGCGAACCGACATAGTCGCGGCCCGGGGTGTCGGCATCGTGGAACAGGCCGTTGACGCGTATCGCGGCGCCATCGCTCAGCTGGTAGTTCGCGTCGATCGTGCCGCGATAGTAGTTCTCGGTCCCCACGCCGCCCTCGGCGACCACGAAATCATTGCCGAACTGCGCGCGTTTGGATTGCAGGCTGACCAGCCCGCCGGTGGTCCCGCGTCCGCCGAACACCGCGCTGGGGCCCTTGATCACCTCGATCTGCTCGACCGCGAAGATCTCGCGGCTGGTCACGCCGGGATCGCGCAGGCCGTCGATATAGACGTCGTTTCGCGCCTCGAACCCGCGGATGAAGATGCGGTCGCCGAAGGCATTGCCGCCCTCGCCCGTGCCCAGCGTCACGCCCGGCGTGCTGCGGACGATCTCGCGGAAGCTGGTCGCGCCGATATCCTCGATCACTTCCTTGGTGATCACCGTCTGCGACTTGGGCGTGTCGAGCACCGAGTCGGTAAACTTACCGTCGCTCGATTCCGCCTTGTAAGGCGCTTCGGGTTCGGCGTTGACGTTCACGTCGGGCCGCTGGCCGGTGACCACGATATCGGGGTTGCGCTGTTCGTCGGCATGCGCCGGCACGGCGATGAATGCCGCGCCGAACGCACCGGCGAGCAGCGCGGTGCCCTGCCCGCTGGCCGAGGGGCGACGGGTGGAACGGCGGCTGGAAGAGCGCGAGCTGCGCGGAAGACTGGAATCGGACAAAAGAACCTCCCTGGGAATTGGAGGCGCTATTGCGAGTGCGTAGCATTAGGGCAAGCGCTATCGATGCCAGATGAATCTTTTCTTTCTCACCGCAGCACAAATGCCACGATGCTGCCCGCCGCGCTTGCCCGAACGGACAACGCAGGCCCCGTGACCCGCGTGGCTCAGCCGTTCAGGATTTCCGCCCCCCGTAACGGGGCGCTCTAGAGAAAGCGGCGCAGAGGCACCTTCGGGCCGGAGGGGGGCTGCGGCCCCTCGTCCCCGGTCTCCGGCTGGCGCTGTGGAGCGGCTGCGCCGGGGGCAGCAGGGGGCGGCCGGGTCATCACGCGGGCGCTCGGCCCCTCGCCTTCGACAAGCTGCATCAGCTTGGCGGGCGGCAGGGGGCGTTCGAAGCGGATACCCGCGACCTCTCCATCGATCCGCACCAGCGTGGCGTTGTGCAGTGCCTGCCCGCCCAGCTCGATGGTACACAAGGTGCCGAGCGCAATATCCTGAAGGCCCTTCACGGCGAGACCCGACAGCGAAATATCGGTCAGTTCCCCCCAATGGCCGCGACAACTCGCCCACACCCGCACAGGAACCCGCACGGGAATGCGCGTCGCGCGCTGGCGGGGTACCGCAAGCGGCTGCGGCGGTCCGGAAATATTGGCGAGGCCCAGCCGGTTGCCCTTGACCCAGGCGACCCGCGCCTCGACCTGGGCGATCCCGTCCCACCAGTATACCACCGAATCGCCGGGCTGCACCGGGACGAGCGCCTCGATCATTGCGCCGCCATCGCTGACATTGCGCAGGATCGCAGGGTGCGCCTCTCCTCGGACCATCAGGCAGGCCAGTTTGAAGGTCGCAATCTGCCGCTCGTTCTTGCGGCGATCGCCGTCCCCCGCGGCCTCGCCGTGGTCGACGGCGACCTCTTGGCCGCGCTGATAGTCGGCGATATTCGTCAAGCTGGACATCCCTGCGACCTGAGCTCCCTCGATTGGCGTGATCGGCAGACATCAATGCCTGCCTGCACACTTGCTAGGGACGCATGGTTAGGATCGGGTAACCGGGCGGGCGGGTATTTGTGTCCGGATCTTTTCCGACGCGGAATCTCTGCGCTGGCGGATGGGCGAAAGGCACAGGGGTCGCCCTGCAGCGCGCCGAAAAGGGGCCGGACGCGCTGCAGGGCAACCATGCTCCGCCCCACTGGATATCGCAGGGGGTGAAGCCGCGATGGCATGCGCCCCGGAGCCACGGGGTGATGGTGGCTCGCCGGGTTGGCCTTGGGGAAGGGTTCGGGAACGCATGCCATGGTCGCTATGATGCGCCTACGACGCACGCCGCGACAGTGTTTCACGGCGAAGGTCACGTTACACGGCCGAAAAAGCAGGACTTTCGTAACCATTAATGTGCTACGGCCATGACTAGGCGAGCCAAATCCTAACGCGAAATTTACGTGTTACAGCACGCCGGTTCGCCGGAAAGGCAGGCTGCGACGTGACCGCAGAGCCCGTTCCTGCATATGATTTCGCGGATGAACTTTCCGCCGAGGTCGCGCGGGTTCTCGCCGATCCCGCCTTTGCCAAAGCGCCCGTGCAATCGCGCCTGCTCAGCTATCTGTGCGAACAGACCCTGGCGGGAGAAGGGCCGCTGACCCAATATGCGATCGCGGTCGACGGGTTGGGTCGCGACGAAAGCTACGACCTGACCAGCGACAGCTATCCCCGGGTGCAGATATCGCGCCTGCGCCGTAACCTGGCCGATTACTACACCCGCATCGCGCCGGGCCACGGGCTTGCGGTTCATCTCGACCGGGGGGACTACAAGCTCCACCTTGCCCCGCCCGAGAAGGCCTATCCCGAGAGGCTGGGCAATACCCACGCCGAGCCAGAGCATGATGCCGACTGCCACCCCGCTCCACCCGGCGCTTCGCCGCTATCGCCGCACAGGGCTCTGGTAATCGGGACACGCGCTGCCGGTGTCCTCGCCGCGATGGTGATCCTCGCCTTCGGGCTCTCCAACCTCTTCGGGGGGATTGATGCACGCGCAGGTTCGGCGGGCGAGGCGGCGCCGAACGTCACGGTCGAGGTGGACCTTGCCCCTGACGCGCTTGGCCGGATCGGCGATCCGCAACTGGCCGACCACGTGCGCTTCGACATGGAGAGCCAGGTCGCCGGCTCGTTCATCGCCGGTCTCGCCCGCGACGCAGCCCCCGCCGACTACCGCCTGACCCTTCATACCGCGCCGGGTCTCGATGCACAGGACCGGCTGCGGCTCGAACTGTTCGATCGCGATGGTGCGCGCGCCTATGTCTCCACTCTCGCCCTGCCTGCCGATGTCGAGGCGCTGGATGCCGCACTTGGCGGCGAACTGACGCAATTGCTGACGCCCGACGGGCTGGTCGCGCAGCTCGAACTCAAGGCGCACGCCAAAACGAACAGCGACTATCTGTGCTTCCTGCGCTCCGAGAACGCCGCCCGCCCCACCGCCACCTCGGCGGAGCGGTTGCCCGCGCTGCTCGACCGCTGCCTCGCGCGCTATCCACGCAGCGAGTACGCCGCCTTCTGGCTCGCCCGAAAAGCTTTCCTCCTCTATCAGGCGGACCTGCGACAGGGCCTGCCGATCCGCCGCGAGGGCGAGGCATGGGAGCTGACCACCCGTGCGCTGGAGGCGGATCCTTTCAACAGCTACGCCAATGCGCTCGCCGCCCGGATCGCGCTGGCCGATGGCGAGTGCGCTGCTGCCGAAAGCTATTTTCTCAAGATGATCGAGCGCGGCGGCTATTACCCCGCGCTGGCGGCGATGATGGCTACCGAAGCAGCGCCCTGTGGACCCGACTTTGCGCAGAGCGCAGGCGACTGGCGCGGGCAAATCGGCGCAATGTCGCAGGGCAGCCGCACGCTCGACCCGCTCAGCCAGCTCTACGCGATGCTCGTGGTTCTCGGGCTGGAGGATCGCGCCGCCGCCCGACGGCTCGCCCGCGCCCGGCCGATCGAGGACGCCTCACCCAATATCGAACGCACGCTCGACGACGTCATTCGCGCGGTCGAAAGCGGCGCCTATGCGCGCGCCAATGCCGCCGAAATAGAGGCGCATCTCGCCCGCTTCGTGTGGAACCCGCAGGCGCGTGCCGCGATCATGCGCAGCTTGCGCTGATCAGATCGACGCCTTGAGATAATCCACCAGCGCCCGGACTTTCTTCTGCCGCCACTGCGGCGGCGGCGCGACCAGCCAGTAGGACCGGCGGCCCTCGACCGGCCCTTCCTCCACGCGCACCCGCCCCGCATCGATCGCCCCGCTCGCGAGCGCGAAAGGCAGCCGGGCAGACCCCATCCCCGCAACCACGCTGGCGAGCGCCTGGCCCGCACTGCCGACCGCGATGCACGGTTCCGCATCCGATCCGCGCCCGTCGCCGGGCCAGCCCACGCTGCGCCCCTTGGCCTGCGGGCTGTCGACCGGGCCGATGGTGACCCACAGCGGCTTGGAAATCTGCTCGCCGGGAAACTCCTCGGGCCCCTCGGCCAGCCAGATCGCGAGGTCGAGATTGGCCTCGGAAAAATCCGCCCGCTCGCGCTCGCGCAGCTGGAAGCGCACGCCGGGTCGCTCCGCCTGAAACGCGGCAAGGCGCGGGGCAAGCCAGCTTTCGAGGATGCCGCGCGGTGCGCCAATGGCGTAGCGGTCGACCGCTTGGCCCGCCTGCATCGCGGAGACGCTCTCCTCGAACCGCAGGAAGCCTTCGCGCAGATTGTCGAGCCCGGCCTCGCCCTCCTCGGTCAGCTCCAGCCCCTTGCTGGTCCGGCGGAACAGGACGGTGCCGAGGTGATCCTCCAGCGCACGGATCTGCTGGCCGACCGCGGCAGGCGTCACCGCCAGCTCGTCCGCCGCCTTGGTGAAGGAGAGGTGCCGCGCGGCGGCGTCGTATACGCGCAGGGCGTTGAGGGGCAGGAGCGTGCGCTTCATAACGGGCGCATCGCTAGCCAGAGCGCGCCCGCACGGCAAGCGGCGTGCTTATCTCCCGCCGTCGCCCTGACCCTAGTGTGCGGTGGCGGGTGCGGCGAGCGGGAAGAACGGGATGCGCACCTCGATCGGCGATCCGTCTTCGCGGTGGAAGGTGTAGAAGCCTTCCATCGATCCGAACGGCGTCGTCAGCGGACAGCCCGAAACGTAATCATGGCTGCGCCCCGGGGTGAGCACCGGCTGTTCGCCGACCACGCCTTCGCCATCGACATGGCGCACAAGCCCCTGTGCATCGGTGATCCGCCAGTGGCGGGTCATCAGCTGGACCCGCTCGCGCGAGGCGTTCTCGATCCGGATATGGTAGATCCAGAACCACTTGCCCGCCGCAGGATCGCTCTGCTCGGGCAGAAAATTGACCGTGACCCTGACGGTTATGTCCTCGGTCGTGGCGGCGTGATCGAACAGGTTCTTCATAACGATTCGAGAGCGTAATGCGATTTGGGCCGAGGGCAAGGCAGCGCGTCGTTTCTTGCCCACAGGCGGACGCGCGCCGCCCTGCGTCACACAGATCAGCTCTTGCCGAAATCCGCGCGCGTGCCATGCGCGGAAATCGCGGCGCACAGGCGGCGCAGCGCCACCGCATAGGCCGCCGTGCGCATGTCGGTGTCGCACTCCTGCATCACATCGCGGACATTATCCGCCGCGTTGGAAATGGTGTCGTCGAGGTAGTCGTCGACATCCTCGGCCGCCCAGTCGATCCCCTGGCGGCCCTGCACCCACTCGGCATGGCTGATCGTCACCCCGCCCCCATTGGCGAGGATATCGGGCACCACCTCGATCCCGGCATCCTGCAATGCCTTGTCGGCACCGGGCAGGATCGGGCGGTTCGCCAGCTCGACGATCGCCTTGCACTCGAGCGCCCTGGCATCCTCCGCATCGGCGATCACCCCGCCCAGCGCGGCGAACACCAGCACATCGCATTCGGTGGAGAGCACGTCCTTCGGATCGTCCGAGGATTTCGCATCGCCGCCATCATAGGCGGTGACCGTGCCCTGCTCGTCCTTCACCTGCGCCAGCGCGTCGATATCGAGCCCGCCGGGGTCGGACACCATGCCCGAGGAATCGGCGACCGCGACGATGCTGTGCCCTTCCTCGGCGGCGGCCTTCGCGAACCACAACCCGGCATTGCCGAAGCCCTGCAGCGCAATGGTCAGCGCTCCGTCGTCGCCCAGCCCGGCGAGATCGCGCATTTCCTCCAGCGCGATATGCGCGCCGCGCCCGGTCGCGGGCGTGCGCCCGGGCATCCCGCCCAGCGCGACCGGCTTGCCGGTGAACGCATGCGGCTGGATCGAACCCGCGATCTCCGAATATTCGCTGACCATCCACGCCATCTCGCGCTCGCCGGTGGCGACATCGGGCGCAGGCACATCGCGATCCGGCCCGAGGATCTTCGCCATCGCGCGCACGTAGCCGCGCGCCAGCCGCTCCTTCTCCATCGTCGAGAGGTCGTGCGCGTCGACCTCGACCCCGCCCTTGCCGCCGCCGAAGGGCAGGCCCATCAGCGCGCATTTCATGGTCATGAGGAAGGCGAGCGTCTCGACCTCGTCCAGATGGACCGAAGGGTGGAAGCGGATGCCGCCCTTGGTCGGCCCGAGCGCGGAATTATAGCGACACCGCCAGCCCTTGAGCGATAGCGCAGAGCCATCGTCGCGCCGGATATTGACCGAGGCGGCGAGCGTCTCGATCGGGTTGAGCAGGTGCGAGACGACTTCCTTGTCGAGCCCCACCATCTCCGCCGCCCGCGTCATCCGCTCCTGCGCCGCTGCCAGATGTTCGCCCATATCGTTCGTCTCCTGTTTTTCTGCCGTCACAGGAGAGAACGTGAGGGAGTGAGGGCGTTCCGGGAAGTGCCTAGCGGGCTATGTCGATGCGATGTCGGGAATCGGGTGGGAAGCGGACATTGCGTGAGCGTCTCGCGAGTGCCTGACGATGGGCGGGTAGCCGACTGGCAGGTTTTGAGAATTGACGGTCGCGAAGCTGCCTTTCCGCTAGCGACCCCGGAAGACACCTTGAAGCCCCGCATGTGGCTGAACGTTGATGTCGCGGTAGGAAAATTGCCTCGCTATCCGAGCGCCGATTTATCCTTTGTAGGCGTCGTTTGCAGGCGCAGCCCAGTTCACTTTCATCTTCGGTGGCGCGAGCGAGGCTCCGCTCTTTGTCAGCGGGTCAGCCTCTCCCTCCCTGTCATGTGCTCGGGCGCGTGGTCTTGAGCCGGAAACGCACTTCTCGGCAAAGGCCCAGAACAGTGCCATCTCGCTGAATTCGGAACGGCGGTCGGCACTTCCCTGATGCCCCGCATCGGGATCGAGGTGCAGTATCGCGGGCTCGTCATTCGCCGTGCGATGGCGGACCTGCGCGACGAGTTTCGCCGGTTCCCAATAGGCCACCCGGTCGTCCTTCAGCCCTGCGGTGCACAGCAGCGCCGGGTAGTGCGTGGGCTTCACGTTCTCGTATGGCGATATGCTGGCAATGTAGTCGTAGGCCTGCGGGTCCGCGAGAGGATCGCCCCAGTCGGGTCGGAACAGCGGGACCAGCGGATGGTCCGCATCGCTCATCGTGTTGAGCATGTCGACGAACGGCACCTTGGCGATCACACCCGCCCACATTTCGGGCGCGATGTTCATCGCTCCCGCCACCAAAAGCCCCCCGGCGGACAGGCCGTAGGCGGCCAGCCTGTCGGGCGAACAGCGCTGCTGCGCCACCAGATGGCGGGCACAGGCGATGAAGTCGGTCATCGAATTGCGTTTCTGGAAGCGTCGCCCATCGAGGAACCACTGCCGCCCCTTTTCCCCGCCGCCACGCACATGTGCGATCGCATAGACCCAGCCCGCATCCACAAGCACGGTGGCGGGCAGCGAAAATAGTGGCTCGCTCGACACGCCGTAGGCGCCGTAGCCGTAGAGCAATAACGGGGCTGAGCCGTCGCGCGGCAAACCGCGACGGGAAAGGACCGTCACCGGCACCATCGTGCCATCGGGTGCGCGCGCCTCGGTCCGCTCCACCAGATAGGCATCGGGGTCATAATCATCGAGTTCGGTTTCGCCGACCAGCGTCCGCTCGCCCGACGTGAGATCGATATCGTACCAGGAGATCGGTCGGGCGGGAGTTTCGAACCCCACGCGCACCGACGGGACCGAATAGTCCTGCCCCGTTGGAAGCGTGAGCGCATAGGCTGGCGCGCCGAAGCCGATCTCGGCCTCCGTCCCGTCGGGTTTCATCAGGACGAGGCGGTGCAGCCCGTCGGCCCGTTCGAGCCTGACGAGCGCTGCGGCGAACGGCATCAGCGTCGCGATCGGCCTGCCCGCACGGTGGGGCACCAGCGTGCCCCCGGGTTCGAGTATGCGCGGATCGAGGCGCACAAGCTTACCGTCTAATGCGCCGTCCATGTTGGTCAGCATCAGCAGCTGCCCGTTCCATTCGTGGACGGAGTAGATGATCCCATCCTCGCGCGGGCGCACCACGCGTGGCGGTTCACTTTCCGCTCCTCTTGCGATCAGGCGCGTCTCGGACATGTCAGGGCCGGATATCTCGAGCACCACGAAGCCGCCCGCTGCCGTGCGGCGGACCTGCATGAACATCGCAGGGTCGCGCTCCTCATAGACGAGGGCGGCCTCTCCTTCGTCGATGGCGCTGCGATAGAGCCGCGTGGGCCGGTTATAGGCATCGCGCCAGATCCACAGCAGGCTGTCCGATCCCGGCGCAAAGGTCAGCGCGCCATAGCCATAGGCGTCACCGGGGACGATCGTACGGACCTTGCCCTCGCGCGTGTCGAGCACGCAGATGCGATGCCGATCATTGCCGATCAAATCCTCGGCCCACGCGAAATAGCGGTGATCGGGGCTCGGCTGGAAATCGGTCGCGCGGTAATAGGCGTGCCCCTCGGCCCGCTCGGTCTCGTCGACCAGAATCTGCTCAGGCCCATCGGGCCTGCTCCGCACATGAACCGGGCGCGCGGCACCTTGCGGAACATAGCTGTAGTACAGCCACTCCTCGCGCATGAGCGGCGGCGCGACTTCCCCCGTTTCGGAGCGCGCGAGCATGGCCGACAGGAAGGCGTCGCGCCGCGGTTCGAGCGGGTCGAGCATCACGCGTGCGTAGGCCGCCTCCTGCGCCAGGTGGTTCGCAAGTTTTGCTGGCAGGTTCTCGAGCGAGCGGGCGCCGTCTTCGGGGATGAACTTCATCCATGAATAGGGATCGTTGCGCCGTCTTCCGAGCTGTTCGATCCAGTCGTCCACGCGCTGTGCCACGGGCGCGGTGGCGTTCGGCCAGCGGCCATTCGCGCTGGCAGGAGCGGTGCCCACGGCAGGACCGACGCAACCGGTGGCCAAGAATGCGGTGGCGGCGGAGCCGAGGAGCATGCCGCGCCTCGTCAATCGGGTGGCTGGGACGTTCGACATCGAGGCGATCCTAGGCCGCAGCCGGGGGGAGACGCGCGCTCATCCGGGCCCTTCATCGCGCCGATCGGGCCGGAGGGCACGAAATCTGCGGCATTCAGGTTACAGATGAAGGTATCATGCGCGCCTTGGCCCAATCGAGAAACAATATGACCCTCCCTCGCTGCCGGGCCGCGAACCGGGGTGTTAGCATCGCCCCGGATTTACAGGGAGGCAACGCATGAAATTCCACACGCTCTCGATCGTTCTCGCCAGCGGCACGTCGCTGCTCGCGCTCTCCCAACCCGCGCTTGCCCAGCAGGCCGACGAGCCCGAGGTCACGCAGGGCAACACCATCGTCGTGACCGCGACCAAGCGCAACGAGCGTATCGAAGACGTCGCCGCCTCCGTCACCGCGCTCAGCGGGGAAGAGCTGGACGAGCTCAACGCGCAGAGCCTGTCAGACTATATCACCCGTGTGCCTGGGGTGGTCTTCAACGATTATCAGCCCGGCGTGTCCGAAGTCGTGATCCGCGGGGTGGCATCGACCACCTATCACGAGGCGAACCAGGCCACGACCGGCTATTACCTCAACCAGATCCCGCTGGTCGAACCCGGCTTCCCCATCGTCATCCCCGATGTCGACACCTTCGACCTCGCGCAGGTCGAAGTGCTGCGCGGCCCACAGGGCACGCTGTTCGGCTCCTCCTCGCTCGGCGGCGCGGTGAACTATGTGGTGAACGAAGCGGACGCGAGCGGCTTCGATGCAGGTGTAGAGGGCATTGTGTCCTCCACTCGCAATGCCGGAGAGGCGAGCACCGCCATCAAGGGCATGGTCAATGTGCCGATCATCGAAGACAAGCTGGCGGTCCGTGTCGTCGCGCTGCAGCGCTATGATGCAGGCTATCTCGACAACACGCTCTTGGGGGAGGATGGCAGCAACGACCTGCGCGTTCGCGGCCTGCGCGGTTCGATCGTCTGGACGCCGAACGAGACCACCACGGTGTCGGCGCTGAGCATGTATCAGGAATACGAGCTCGACGATCAGACCTATGTCGAGTTTCGCGACGACTTCGGCCCGTTCGAGCGGCAGACCAATGTCCCCGAATACCAGAACACCAGCTTCCAGCTGCACAGCCTGCGGCTCGACCAGAAACTCGGCTTCGCGACGCTGACTGCCATCGGCAGCTACACGCTCAAGGAAAACGACCTTGCGTTCGACGATTCGATCTTCGTCGGCATCGATCCGCGCACCGATACCGCGCAGCTTTCCGGCTCGGCCGGCGAGTCAGAGACCTATTACGGCGAGCTGCGGCTGACGTCGGACGATACCGGCCCGCTGAACTGGCTGATCGGGGCGAACTACACCAAGCTGCGAGCCGACAGCACCGACCGCGTCTATATCGAGGGGATCGGCGGCTATATCGATGCCAACCCCGGCGAGTTCGGCGGACTGCCGGCTAGCGAAATCGCGCCGGACGACTTCGTGCAGCGCACGGTCAGCAGCAGCAACGTGCGCGAGATCGCGCTGTTCGGCGAGGCATCCTACACCCTGGCCGACGTCCTGACGCTGACGCTGGGTGGCCGTTTGTTCCAATACCGGTCCGAACCGCGTCTGCAGTTCCTGCCCAATGCCAACCTCGTCGATCCGTTCGACTACCAGCCGGGCGAGCAGACCGAGAGCGGCTTCATTCCCAAGGTATCGCTGCGCTATCAGCCCGAAGACAATTTCATGGCCTACGCGCTCTATTCCGAAGGTTTCCGGATCGGCGGCGTCAACGTCTACTCGGCTGCGGCCGGCACGCCGCTCGACTTCGGAAGCGATTCGACGCGCAACTACGAAGTGGGCTTCAAGTACCAGCCGCTGCCGGGTCAGATCTCGATCGAGGCGACGGCCTATCACATCGACTGGGAGGACATTCAGGCACGCCTGTTCGTGCCCGTGACCTACGAGGCCTACACCACCAATGGCGGCGGGGCGGAGATCGACGGGGTCGAGGTTTCGCTCAACGTGACACCCGCCGAGTTCATGTCGCTCTCCACCAACGTCAGCTACAGCGATGCGCGGCTATCCGCGCTGTTGCCTTCGACCGACGTGCCCGGCGGCGGCTATGCCGCGGGCACCAAACTGCCCGGCGCATCGGACTGGACCCTGTCGAACCGGATCGACTTCCGCCTGCCCATTTCCGGCCTCGAACCGCGGCTGGGCTTCGCGCACCGCTGGCTGTCGGAAGCGCCGGTCGCATTCGGCAATGCGCTTGAGAAGGGCGATTACCACCTGCTCGATATCAATGCCGACATCACGCTGGCAAACGGGCTCGAACTGGGCATTTTCGTGAAGAACGTCTTCGACGAATACGCCATCCTCAACGCCCCCTTCGGCTTTGCCGGTTCGGTGACGCGGCCCCGTACTGTGGGCGCGAGCCTGCGGTTCGACCTTTACTGAGCCGTCAGACCATCGAGGAAGGCGGCGACGTTCCGGCCGAGATCGGCAACCGCGTAGCCGCCTTCCATCACCACCAGCGTGGGCAGTCCCATCGCACCGATGGCTGCGCCCAGCTTGGGGAAGTCGTCGCGCGCCAGTTTGAAGGCGGAAATCGGATCGCCTTCGAAGGTGTCTGCCCCGAAGGACAGCACGAGGAACTTGGCACCCCATTCGGCGATCGCCTCGCTCGCCTGTGACAGGGCGTCGCGATACGCGGCCCAGCCGGTCCCGCGCGGCAACGGCAGGTTGAGCGTGCCGCCATGGGCTTCGCCTTCGCCGCGCTCGTCCGCATGGCCCCAGTAGAAGGGGTAATCGGTGGCAGGATCGGCGTGGATCGAGGCGAAGAAGACCGCCTCGTCCTGCCAGAAAATGTCCTGCGTGCCGTTGCCGTGGTGGTAATCGACGTCGAGCACCGCCACGGGGCCGAGGCCCATCGAACTCGCCTGGCGGGCCGCGATGGCCGCATTGTTGAGATAGCAATAGCCGCCCATGTAATCCGGCCCCGCGTGGTGGCCAGGTGGGCGACATAAAGCGAAAGCGGTGCGCTCTTTCGCGTCCGCCATGTCCTGCAAGGCGCTCAGCGCGGTTTGGGCCGACCAGTAGGCTGCCTGCCAAGTACCCTCGGCAATCGGAGTGCCTGCATCGTAGCTGTATCGCCCGAGCTGCGCGTCGATCCGGTCGAGCACGAGATCGCGGCGCCGGATGACCGGGAAGGTGTAGCCTATCCCATCGCCCTGACGCCCTGTGGCCTTCCACTGGTCGAACGCGCGTTCGAGGAAGGCCACATACTGCGCATCGTGCACCGCTAGGATCGGCTCCAAGCCGTGGTCGCGCGGTGCGGTGCAATCGAGCAGGCTGGCGATATCGCGCGCGCGGTCGGAGACCTCGGAAAAGGGAATCCAGTCTCCGTTATGCAGCTCGCGTGTCGGTGCGTGGGCGAGCTGCCGCTCGTCGAAGACGGCCCTGATCATGCCGATCCCACCACGAATTCGCGCATCCAGTTCGCCAGGATCCTGTCCGGATGGTTGGCTGCTATCTCGGCAAAGACGGCAGCATCCTCGTCCTGCCCAAGCTTGAAGGTGGGGGTGCAATCGCGCACGTGCGCGCGAAACGCGATAATGCGGTCGAGCATGCCCTCGTATCGCTTGCCGAGTTCCGCCGTCGTCCAGCGGTCGGGTTCGCGCCCTTCGAGATGGTCGAGCAGCCGCTCCACCGACTCCCGTGTCTCTTGGGGCCGCAATTCGATTTCGACGGTGAAGCGAAGGACCGCGTAATTCCAGGTCGGGCCCCAGTCGGTCTCGCTGATATGGCGGGGCGAGACGTAGCCGGCCGGGCCGTTGAACAGTACCAGGCCCGAGGCGTCCTGCGCGAAATCGTCGCACAGCGGATTGCCGCGCCCACAATGGCCGAACAACGCGGTGATCTCGCCTTGCGCGTTCCGCTCGGCCAGCAGGGGCAGCGGACTGGCATGGAAATCGCGCGATATGACCCACGCCAGCGGATAGTCCCGGACGAGCCGCGCAATGCGGTCCAGCATATCGGCGGAGTGGCGCACGCTGTCAGGCAAGACCGAGCCTTTCGCGCAGCCATTGCGACTGCTCCGCGAAAGCGCGATCCGCGATCGGTGCGATCGCCACCGCTTCGAGGAAGCTGTGCGTGGCCCCGCGATAGATGGTGCGCTCCACCGCCACGCCTGCGGCTTCGAGCTTTTCGGCGAAGGCGATATTGCTGTCGGCGAGGATGTCGCACTCCGCTATCCCGATGAAGGCCGGTGGCAGGCCCTCCAGATCGGCCCGGATCGGAGCCACGAGAGGATCGTCCAGATCCTGCTCGCTGCCCACATATCCCCGCCAGAACGCATCCATCTCGTCCGCTTCCAGGGTATAGCGGGGCCCCGAAAAAGCCTCGTAGCTTGCGCGAGGTTGCGGATCATAGGCACCGTAGTTGAGGAGCATGCCCGCAAGTTGCGCTTGCCCCGCATCGCGGCGGCGCAGGCATGCGGCGACCGACAGATTGGCCCCGGCAGAATCTCCGCCGATGGCTATCCGATGCGGATCGACCCCAAGCTCTCCGCCCTCGCGCTCCAGCCAGTCGAGCGTGTCGACGACTTCGTTCAGGGCGACGGGGTAGCGGTTTTCAGGGGCGAGGCTGTAATCGATGCCGATCACCGCGACGGCTGCGCGTGCAGCATATTCGCGCATCAGCCGGTCGTGTGTGTCGATGCTGAAGATCGTCCACCCGCCACCGTGGATATAGAAGAGAACCGGCAGTCCGTCCTGATCCTGAGGGCGGTGGAGGCGCATGCGGATGCCGCCGCGGTCCCACGTCACCGTCTGGGCCATCGCCGGGCCACCGCTGCGCCACTCTTTGCGCACGATTTCTGCGATTTTCCGGCGCTCGACCGGATCGCCGGTGCTCTCGTGGCGGGCATATGCACTTGCCAGCCCGGCGACGAACCGCGCAATATCGGGATCCACCTGGTCGCTTCCCCCGCCGAACCTGTCCATCGCGCCGCCTTTCATCCTGCATTCCCTCCCGTCCGGCTACTGGGACTGCCGCGCCGACTCCACTCCGGACGGGTCAATGACCCGCCCGATCAGGCCAAGCTTTTTCTCGCACTTGCAATATTTTCAGCAGTGTCGTTCAATCCGTGTGGAATAGCGAAGGGTCAATGCAACACAGCCTCGACATTCTCGCCCGGGACCAGCCTGTCGTCGTTCTCGTGGACGAATATCCAGCAGGGTACCTCGACCCGCTCCATCATCACGATCATATCCAGGTGCTATACGCGTCGGCCGGAGTGATGTCGGTGCGCACGCCCGACATCAGCTACGTCATTCCGCCGCAGCGGGCGGTATGGATACCCGCACACACGGATCACGAGGTATATTGCCGCGGGCCGGTTTCGCTGCGCACGCTGTATCTCAAGCCAGCGCTGAATGCGCGAGGCAATGCGTGCCGCGCGTTCGAGGTTTCCAATTTTCTAAGAGCGCTGATTCTTGAGACCGCGCGGCTGGACCCGAAGGCCGAAGAAACGGCCCGCGCCGGGCGGATCATCGCGCTTCTGTTGGAAGAGATAGAGCGCATGCCCGACGCACCCTACAAGGTAAATATGCCGCGCGACCCGCGCCTGCTCAAAGTGTGCGAGGCGCTGCTGCAGGACCCTTCGTGCACCCGGGATATCGACGATTGGGCACGCGAAGTGGGGATGGGCCGGCGGACCCTCACCCGGGCTTTCAAGGCTGAAACCGGCATGGGGCTGGCGGTATGGCGCCAGCAGGTCCGTCTGATGGAAGCGCTTTCCCTCCTGAGCCAGGGAATGTCCATCACACGCGCGGCGTATGAAGTGGGCTATGAAAGTGCGAGCGGATTCAGCGCCATGTTCCGGCGCACCTTCGGCCAGTCACCCCGCCAGTACCTCGGATCCTGAACGAAGCGCCCATGCAAGAAGCGAAGGGATAACAGGCTCATCCGAGGTAGTATCGAAGCGAGGGCTGATGAAGGTTCATCCCGTAGCATTCTTGTGCCCATCATTGGCCCGTAGGGAGACCATTCCTGGGAACGGCCGCATGTGCAGGGCGCTTGATCATATCTCGTGGTCTGAGCCTGAAGTTTTTGCGAGCTATAATCGTTCCGACAATGCTTGCCCGACCAAATCTAATGCAATTCGAAATGGCAGTCCTTCGACTATCGCAGCATCGCCATAGTGGCTAGTTCGGTGCCATTGACGCTAAAAACTTCGTGTGGGCCGGCGATGCGATTTTCATCTGAGCCGAACGCCATGTTCGGGGATACTCACTCTGCCGGAACGGGATCCGGCAATTTCTTGCCAGCAGAGCCGGTCCGCCGGGCCAGTAGCAATGGCAAGCAGATCGCGAGCAGACAGACTGCCCAGAAAATCGCCACGAAGGGCGCGCCGTTGCCCAGCGCAAAACGCGCCAGAAGCGTTGCCACGAGACCGAGTGGAACACCCGCCACAAGGCCCCACCAGGCGGCCCGCAGATAGGTGGAGCGCTGGCCCCGCCGCTCCCGCTTGTCGAACCAGATGAAGGTGCCCGTTGCCACAACCACGGTCAGCGCCAGCCCGAAGAGGATATAGGCGATCTTGACGGGCAGCCCGCCGAAATTGCCGAAGTGGAGATTGTAGATCGAAGCCGCGAGCTGCTGCCCCACCGTGCCGTCGGCCAGGCCCACCGTGCCGCGAAAATCGCCACTTGCGGCGAATGCGTAATACTCGCCGAAAATCAGCCGGCGGGGATGTTCCGCAATGATCTGCATATGCTGCCCCGCAGTCCCCGGATCATGGAGGATGACGTAATAGGGGTCCACGCCGGGAAATTCCCGCTCCATGTAGGCAAGCGCGGGCGCGACATCGGGCACCGGCGCCGGGGCCGCATCGCCTTCCGGCTCACCGCCGAACACCGGGGCGAGCGCCGCTTCGCTGTCGCCGCCATACGCCGCTGCCGCCACCGCGCCACCGGACACGTAGAAGAGCCCGATCATCGACCCGGTGAGCGCGATCGCCAGCGCGAAGGGGAGCGTCCAGACGGCCAGCCGGTTGTGCCAGTCGAGCGTCGCCACATCGTCCCCCCGGCGCGCGCGCAGGCGGAAGGCATCGCGGAAAATGCGCGGATGCGCGACGATGCCGGAGACCGCGAGCGCCACGATCATCGCGCCGAACAGGCCGACCAGCGTCATGCCATACAGCGCGGGAAGGTTGAGCCGGTAGTGCAGCGCCAGCAGGAATTCCGCCCAGGCATTCTCTTCCGGGACGACGATTTCGCCCTGGCGATCGACATGCACCGCCTGCGTATCGGTGGTGATCGTCGTACGCGGCAGCGCCTCGCTCGGCAGGTGGACATAGAGGTGCGTCGTGGCAGGCTTGTTGCGCTCGCTGGCGATCACGTTCTCGATCCCGCGCTGGACGCTGGCGGGTTCGATTGCGGTCATCTCGGGGGCATCGAGCTGCTCGAAACGCTGCCACTCTTCGTACAGCACGATCGCGGTGCCGGTGGCGCAGATCAGGTAGAGCAGCGCGCAGCACACGAGGCCCAGCGCGGAGTGGGCCGAGATCGCCTTGCGGACGGTGTCTTTGGAGAATGCGAAGGTCATGCCGGGCCTCCCTGCAACATGAGAAACGGCGCCGAAAGCGCTGCTATGCCGAGCACCCAGCCGAGTTGGGCGCGGCGGCGCGACATCATCAGCAGGGCGAAGGCAAGGATGGGCCACGCGAGCGGGACCACGGCGAGCACGACGACATTGCCGTCTGCCTCGGCCCCGCCCGCAGCCACGATCAGCGCGCGCACCGCGAGCGCCAGCAACAGGCTGGTCGCGAGAGCCAGCGGTGCGGTGATGAGGAAGGTGAGCCAGCCGGAGCGGCGGGCATCCGTCACTTCGTCGCTGCCGCGATCCACCGTGCGGACCGCTTTCGCCCTGCCCTTTCGCGTCTTCTCGGTGGCCGCAAATGCGAGCGCGACGAAGGCCACCCCGGTCGCGACGAGGATAGCGACCGTGATGCCCCACTCGCCTGCCGCACGATCCGCGACGACCAGTGCCGCAAGCAGCGCCGCCCAACCTGCAAGGTTGAGGGGGAGCGAGCGCTTCGCCCGCCCCCACGACACCCGCAGAACCGCCACGCCCGCGATTGCGAGCGCGCTGGCAAGCCACATCGGCGCATCGCTCGCCATCAGAACGCGACGGTCAGCGAGCCGTTGATGCCGCGCTTCTCGCCCGGGTAACAGTCGCCGCGGACCAGGCAGACCGAGTAGTATTCCTCGTTGGTCACGTTGCGCGCGGTGATCCGCAGGCTGAACCGGTCGAAGTCGTATCCCAGCGAAAGATCGCCGACCGTGTGGCCGTCGACGCGATAGGTCAGCAGGGTGTTGTCGATCGCCGAGATGCCGTTGCTCTCGTTCCCGCCGACGTAGCGGATGCCGCCGCCGAAGCTCAGCCCCTCCAGCGCGCCCTTGAAGTTGTACAGCGCGAAGAGCGAGGCCTGCCAGTCGGAGATCGAGGTCAGCGGCAGTCCGTTGGGGTCTTCCGCGTCGAGATAGGTGACGTTGCCATCGATCCGCAGGCCGCCGATCAGCGCATTGGCTTCCAGCTCCGCACCGCGTACCTTCGAGATGCCTTCCTGCTGGCTGTCGGCCCCTGGAAGCGCTGCGGGATTGGGCAGGTTGGAAACCTCTATGTCGAAGACCGATGCGGTGACCAGCGCATTGATGCCGGTCGGCTGCCACTTGATCCCGGCCTCGTACTGGCGGCCTTCCTGGGGCTTGAGCTGCTGGCTGGTGATCCTGTCGACCCCGACGACCGGCTCGAAGCTTTCCGCATAGCTGACGTACGGGGAGATGCCCGCCGGGCCGCGCCACAGCAGGCCGAAGCTGAGGCTGGTTGCATCGTCCTTCTGCGTGGATCCGTTCTCGACCCGGTTGGCCACGTCGTCGAACCGGACACCCGCATTGGCCACCAGCGCGCCCCAGGTCATCTGGTCGGAGATGTAATAGCCGGTCGAATCGACGTAGTTGCGCGGGCCATTGACCTGCAAGGCGCGGATTTGCTCGACTGTCGGCGCGTTCTGGTACTGCGGGTTGAATGCGTTGAGCGTGCCCGCGTTGAACACATAGGCGGTATCGGAATCGGTGAAGACGTTCTGCGTCTGCACGCCGACCAGCAGTTCGTGCCGGATCGGTCCGGTGTTGAACTCGCCGCGCACGCGTGCGTCCAGCGCCAGCTGCTCGCTTCGGTTATCCGCCAGATAGAAGGTCCACGCGCCGTCACCATTGGCGTCGATGCGCGGCACGCCATTGCCCTGGAAAGCGATCCACGCCTGGCGATAATCGGCCTTGGAATCGACGTAGCGTCCGACCGCCTCGAAAGAGAACGCATCGCTCAGCTGCTGTTCGAGGATCAGGGTCAGCGCGAAGCTCTGAGTATCGTAGGCGTTGAAGCCGGGTGCGCCCATGTATTCGTAGGGATCGATTTCCTCGCCGCTAGCCGACGGCAGCAGCGTTCCCGTGACGGGGAGAAACTGGTGCGCGGTATCGGAATCCTGGTCCGAATAATTGGCGAGGATGGTGATTTCGGTGCCTGTGGCCGGGCGCAGCGTCAGCGCGGGGGCGATGACGAACTTGTTGTCGTCGACCTCGTCGATCTGGGTGCCGGAATCGCGCAACAGGCCGACGAAGCGGAACTGTGCCTGATCCTCGGCGCCGGGGATGGCGATGTTGATGTCGGTCGCGATCTGCTTGCGATCGAAGCTGCCGTAGTCGAGGCGCACCTCACCCTCGGTCACGCCCTTGGGGCGCTTGGTGACCACGTTGATGATACCGCCGGGCGAACCCGCCCCGTAGAGCACCGATGCCGGCCCCTTGAGCACTTCCACCTGCTCCAGCGTGTAGATGTCCTGCCGGGTCGTGTTGTAGTAGCCGAACAGGTACTGGAGATTGTCGCGATATTCGGGCGCGGCGAGCCCGCGAACCTTGGCGAAGTCGCCGCGGGTCGAAAAGCCGAAGGGCTCGGCGGTGACGCCAGCCGAGTAGGTCAGCGCATCGTCCAGCGACTGCGCGCCTTTCTCTTCGAAATCCTGCGCAGTCTCGATCGAGATCGAGCGCGCCGTCTCGACGATCGGTGTATCCGATTTGGTCGCACCGAAGTCGGTCAGCGCGCCGGTGACGACGATCGTGCGCTCATCGCCTCCATCCCTCGGATCGCCGGTCTCGGCGGAATCATCCTGAGCGAACGCGGGCGACGCGGCAATCAGTGCAAGCGTTGCGGTCGTGGCGGCGAAAATCGGCTTCACATCTGGCTCCCTGAACACAATCTGAGCGCCCGCTAATGCAACCTATTCGCAATTGCAATGGTCGGTTTGCATAGCGTGCCTCACCAGGGTGCTCACGCCTGAACAGATGCCGGGTCGATCTCGGACCCAAAGGAAGACTTTCTCGAAAAGGCGATGAACCCGGGCGTCGTACAGGACGCCCGGGTTCAGGGTTCGATCGGCCCATCAGGGGAGGTGAGGTTTTGGACCGGTTGCCGAACCCATCCCGTAGATTTTCAGCGCTCGCTACATGGCGAAGCTGACCGAGGCTCGCAGCGCGTAACCGATCTGGTCGTTATGCTCCTCGGCCGAAAGTTCGCCCGAGATCGTATAGAACTCGGTGCCCCCGACCCCGCGCAACCTTGCATACCAGCCGTTGGCGCGCTGCTCCGGCGTCAGGGTGAAGCTTTCGCCATCGCCGAAATGCGCGGTTGTCGCCCCGAGTTCTCCGGAGAGGATTTCGCGCCATCCTCCTTCAGCCTCGATCCGCAGCCAGTTTTTGTCGCGCCTGCGCATGCCGAGCAGGTCGGCGCCTACAGCCGTGCCGACATTGACTGCCAGTTCACCGCTGGTGCGATCCTCGACGGTGAGGTTAAGCGCCTCGCCGCCGGTCTCGACATACCCGTCTTCGCTTAGCCGGATATAGTCGATCATCACGGATGGCCGGAAGAAGACAAACTGAGATCCGGCTTCGAGCGAGGCACCGGCGACGAAACTGGTGGTGTTGCCCGACCACTGGCCGTCCATCGTGCGCGTGACGGTCTGATCGCCGTCCTTGCCGTTGAAATATCGCGCACCGTCGAAGCTGGCGAAGCCATAGGAGCCACGGGCGAAGCCGGAGAGCGCCCCCCATTTGCCACGCCAGTAGAGCGCGCCTTCATAGGTGTTTGAAATCAGGCTGTTGTCGGCCAGCGTATCGTGCCGGTTCCACAACCAGGTGGCCGTGGCACCGACGGTACCGAGCCCCGTCTTCAGTTCGGCACCGCCCGAAAAACCCAGACCGTCGAGATCGTATTGCGCGGTTTCCCCTTCGTCCTTGGACGAATCCCACGCGGCCGCATCGAACACGAGGCTCAGCTTCTCCGCGCGTTCAAACGGCCCCTGCGGGGTCGCGAGCCTGCGCGCGAAGGTCCGGATGCCGAGGCTCAGGCCATCGAACGCACCACCGGCATGATCGGGCAGCGTCTGCGCAACGGCTTCGCGGAACGGATCCTTTTCGGTGATGCCAAGGAACACGCCCGCCACGTCGTCATCCTCGGCGAGGGCGGCGTAAAGCGCATCATAGCCGGTCGTCTGCGCGCGGTTGAGGCCGAGTTGGTCGGTCGCCTTGCGGTCGATATCGACCTTCACGAGGCCGGCGGCCTGATCCACGGCAAGCTGCGCTTCGTACATGAAGGGGACAAGAGCAACGTCCGGCTTCAGGGCCCCTGCGCCCGTCAGCGTGCCCGCGTCGATGACGGTGTAGATCCCTTCCGCCTCTGCAATATCGGTCAGCCGAAGCTTGAGCTTCGCGCCATCCGCGAAGCTGGCATTGCCGGTGACGGTGATCCCGCTCCCCGCAGCCGGATCCTTGCTGAGGGTGGTGACGACCACGCCGTTCGCACCGACTGCAAGTGTCGAGACAGTGGTCGGCGACCTCAGATCGAGCGCGCCCCCATTGACCACCACCGCCACGTTTTCGCTGCCGACCAGACGCCCCTTGAACAGGGCCTTGTCGCCCAGCGTGAGCTTGCCCGCCCCCCCAGCGAAATCGGCCGTGCCCGCGAAGCCCGAGGTGCCTGAAAGGGTCAATTCGTCGGCCTGGCCGCCGAAGTTTGTCTTCCCGGCAAAACTTGCATCGCCGGACAGGACGAAGCGATCGAGGCCCGCGCCGAACGAGACATCGCCCGCAACAGTCCCATCGAGCAGTTCGAGCCGGTCTTCCCCGCTGCCGAACAGGATATCGCCCTTGATGCCCGGCGCATTGACGCCAGAGCCAACTACTGTCTGGCGAACGGTCGCGCCCGCGGCCACGCTGGTCAGATCGACCGCGATGTTGCGGCCGGTGTCGGCCTTCGCGCCGGTAGCGCTGATCTGGCCGCTGTTATCGACCAGACGCAGCGTACCGCTGCGATCGACGATCGCGACTGCCGAACTCGTATCCTTCAGCGCGGTCGCCTTGATCGTGCCGGCGTTGCGGACATAGGGCAGGCTTGCCCCGGCATCGATTGCAAGCGCGGTAGCGCGGGTCGCGTCGCGGCCTCCACCGGAAGCGGAGATGGTGCCCGAATTGCGCAATTCGGGGGTGGCAGCCCCCGCCCCGAGGCGGAGCCCGGTCGCATTGCTGTCTTTCGAGGTCGCGCCGATCGAACCGTTGACGGCAATGCCACCGGCAACCGCGACACCGCCGCCGCGCCCGCCAATGACCATTCCGTTTCCGTCGATCCCGCCATACACGCCCTGGCCCGAAATCGATCCGTCGACGATGATCCCGAAGCCGGTCCCGGTGGCAGGCAGGGCACCGATCGCGATGTCCCTACCTGTCGCCCCGATGACCACTGCGGGCGCGGCTCCGTAGGAGACGACCTTGGCGGTGCCTTCCTTCGCGTCGTCGATCCCGTCCTTGTCCTCGTCGGGGTCGTCCTTATCGGTATCGGCGGGTGGCACCGCGAAGCGGATACCCTTGGCCACATCGCCTTCGATGAGGATCGCACTGCCTCCCTGGAGAACGTCGTCGTCATCGACCTTGCTCAGATCGGCGGGTGCGGTAACCGCGCGGTAGCCGGTGGATGTAATCGTGCCCTGCACGACCAGAGTACCGTCCAGATCGCCTGCGAAACGCGCGGCGATAGCATCCTCGCCAGTCGCGGCTACCGTCCCGGCAAGGCGTACGTCGCCGGTTACGTCATGCACTTCGATCCCCACGCTTCGGTCGCCAAGAACCACCGTTTCGCCATCATGGACCAGCTTGCCGTCCACCACGCCGGCGACCCATATCCCAGCGGAATCATTGCCTTCGACCGTGATCTTGCCCGAGTTGACGATGTTCCCGATCAGATTGCCGCGGATCCGGATGCCCGCGCGATCCGTGCCGACCGCGAACGGACCGTCGAGATCCTTGTCGTTGTCGACATCGGTGGGCGTGTAGGTCTCGTCGACGGTGATGGTCCCGGTGTTGACGATGTCGGACTGCCGGTCGCCCGTGCTTTCGATGCCGCTTGCGCCATCCACATTGGTGACGACGATCTTGCCTTCGTTGGTCGCGTCGTGATCGCTGTCGACGACGATCGCCGAGCCGCTGGTCAGCTCGATCGAACCGTTCTTCGTCACCTTTACGTTGTCGCCAGCCCCCTCCTTGAGCTGTGACGTGCGAACCGGCTCCGTCCGCTTCGCGTCGACCGTGGTCTGCGCCGCCGCAGGCGCCGCAAGGGCTGCAAGTGCGGTTCCGGCCATAAGATAACGATACATGCATTCCTCCGTCTTGAGTCAGACGGAAGGACGGAGCCGACGGTAGGTTGCCTTGGTCCTGTCGAGAAAAATCTCGCGCGCCCGGCCGAGGCGCTAGAACGCGAAGTCGACGCCCATCCGGATGGTGCGCGGGCGCAGCGGGGTTTCCTGCGCGCGGACGACCGCAAACGGCGTGCCCAGCGCGAACCGGTTGCCCTTCGCGTCGGCCAGATTGGTGATCGAAAGCGTGCCGCCGATCCGATCATTGCCGATCCGCAGCGTCAGCCCGCTGTCGAGATAGTCCCCCTGCAGATCGCCGAGTTCGGGGCCGATGCCCAGCCGTGACTTGCCGATATAGCTCGCCCAGGCGCGCGCATCGAGATCGAGGTTTCCGCCGATCGGGCGCGAATATTCCAGCCCCAGCCGCCCCGAAAATTCTGCGATATTGGGCACGTGCGAGGTGCGGCCCATCAAAAGGATGAGGTTGAAGGGTGGCTCGTCGATCGAGCTGCGATTGACGCTGGCACCGCCCGTCAGTCGCAGCTCGGGCGTGAGATACGCGCCTGCGCTCGCGCTGATCGTCCACACGCGACCATCGCCGATATTCGCCGTGCTGGGCAGCCCTGCCACGTCGATGAAATCGGCCTGAATGTCGTTCCATCTGGTGTAGGAGAGGTTGAGCGCCAGATCGAACGGATCGCGCCCGGGGGCTGCATGGCGGATGCCGACCTCGAAGGTCTGCGCGTCGTCGCGATCGAACCGGCGGACGAATTCACCCTCGATCGCAAGACCGCCCGGCCTAAAACCCTCCTGATAGCGAAGATAGAGGCTGGTTTCGGGCGCAAGCCGTGCCATCAGCGATGCCGAGGGAAGAAAGGCCGACTGGTCCCGCTTCGCCGTTACCGCCGCGCGCTCGATCGCGAGCGCAGGAGAGACATCTTCCGCACTGCCGCCCAATCGCACCAGCGAATAGCGAGCGCCCAGAGTGGCGATCAGATCATCGTGCAGGCGATAGGAACCCTCTGCATAGACCGTCCCTTCCGTCACCGTGTTGAGCACACCGGTGGCGGCAGCGCGCAGGAACGTCTGCTGCAGACTGCGATTGAGCTGGGTGCGGTTGTCGACCACGCTCAGCCCCGCGACCCATCCGAACCGGTCCTCGATGGGCTGCCACAGGCGCGTTTCGTGCGCGATCATGCGCGTTTCGTTGCGCTGCACGAACAATCGCTCTTGCTCCGCCTGTGTCGACGCATCGTAGCGCTCTTCCAGAGTGTGCCCGGCAATTGCGGTGGAGGATCGCAAGCGCACCGCACCGATCCGTCCGTCGATCACGATCTGGCCGTGCAGGTACTCCGCATCCGATCCCTCACGCACCCGCGCCGCGCTGTCGTAGCCGGGCCGGTTGCGGGTGACGTACTGGCTGTCCTGCGCATGCGTAGCCTGGCCCAGGCCGATGAGGTCGATCGTCCAGTCCGGCGCCAGCTGCGCGCGCAGGATGGCCCGGCCCGAGAGGATCGAGGTCCGGTTGACATCGGTCCGGTCGAGGAACGGCTTGTCGATATAGCCCCCTTCCGTCACTCCATCGAGGGTCACGCGAAGCGCCGCCTTGTCGCTTGCAAGCGGGAGGTTGGCGATCAGCCCCAGATCGGCACTGCCATCGCCATGTTCGGTCAGCGCCCCGCCCAGCGTTCCGCTCGCGAAAGACCGGCCAAGTTCGGGGCTGTTCGGCACCAGCCTGATGATCCCGCCGAGCGAGCCCGCGCCGTATAGCGTTCCCTGCGGCCCTTCCAGCACCTCGACCCGCTCGAGGTCGGAAAGCCTGAGGTCGGGATCGGGCGCGTTGTAGCTCAGCCGGATGTCGCCGAGGTACTGCCCCACCGTGGCCTGCGTGGGACCGGTAAAGCTGGAATCCGCGATGCCACGGATGAACAGCTTGTTGCGTCCGCTGCCGAGATAGGTCGAGGAGACCGTGGCCACGCGCTGGGTGATCTTCTCGGTCCCGCCGACGCCGCCGAGCGACAGTTCCTCGCCATTGATCATCGAGACCTGCGCGGGCATTTCCTTCAGCGGAAGGTCGCGCTTGCTGGCGGTCACCACGATCTCGGCTGGGGGCGCGACAGGAGGTGGCGCGGGGTGCGGGCCCGTCTTCGGTTCGCCCTTCGCGGCATTACCCGCGCGGCGCGGACGGGCGGCCCGCTCAGATAGCGGATCGAGGCGCCACGCCTTCGGACTGATACGGACCGCGCGGGCGTTCGCCTCCCGCGCAAGCCGCTGCACTGCTGCGTCGGCGGACATGGTCCCGCGAATGCGAGCGACACGCCGCGACGACAGGCTGGAACCGTTGACCACGATGCTCGACCCGGTCTGACGGGCAAGCGCGATCGCGGAGTCCGCGACCGTTCCGGCAGGCACATCGACGCGCCGCTCCTGCGCGCTGGCCGGAGATGCCGCGCTTACCACCAGAGCTGCCACAAGAACCGGGTACGCGCGCATCGTCAGCGTCCGCCGAGGATCCAGACATCATCGTCCCGCCGGACGTCGATCCCGAGCAGGGGCCCCAGCGCACCCGGATCGCGGCGCAGCGGATCGATCGCAACGCTTCCCGAAATCGAGCGAGCCTCTCCCGCTTCGGCAACGCGGTAAGCAATCCCGGTCGCTTGCGAGAGGTCGTCCGCCACATCGGCCAGCGGGGCGTTGCGGAAGGTCAGCCGTCCCTCCCGCCATTCACCAACTTGGTCGACGGGCACACTCTCCATCCGGTAGGCTCCCGCGCCCCGATCGAAGCTCAGGACCTGGCCCGGATCGATCCGCGCCGCCGAGCCATCCGGCTCGTAGATCACCGCCCCTTCGGCCACTCCCACTGCGACTGCGGCGTCACGGATAGTCACCTCGAACACGGTCCCTGCATCTAGAAGCGTCGCATCGCCCACCGCGAGGAGGAAGGGATCGGCCTCGTCGTGGCGGATCTCGAACACGGCACGCCCGCTGTTGAGGCGCGCTTGGCGGTCGCTATCGCCATCGATGACCAGTTCGGTGCTGCCCGCCAGCACGACCGCACTGCCATCGCCGAGCGCAATGGTACGCATCTCGCCCGCTGCCGTGCGGTAGGTCGTATCGGCATCGCCCGCGGGCCACAGCCACAGCGCCGCGACGAGGGCGAGACATGCGGCAAGCGCCGGCGCGAGCCAGCGGCGAGGCGACCGGCCCTCGTCCCGATCCCCATCCCAATCCTCGTCCGGCCAGTCGGGATCGTTAGCGGGGAGCGAGGCGAGCGCCTCGGCACCCTCTTCCACCGCGATCGTCGCCCGGTCGTAAGCCTCGGCATGAGCAGCCGAGACTTCGAGCCAGTCGGTGAACGCAGCCCAGTCGTCGAAGTCCGGCTCCGACGTGCGCACCGCCCACATCGCGGCTTCATCCAGGATTTGCTGATCAACCGCCATTCACGAATGCTCCTGGCCACATGACGGAGTCCTTGCCCTCATACCTCATCCAGCCGCTCCCTGAGTTCGATCAGAACCCGATAGACCTGCCGCAAATCGCTCTCCACCGTGCTGACGCTCACGCCGAACTCCTCGGCGATCAGCCGCTGGGCGATGCCGTCGATCCGGCTGCGACGAAAGATCGCCACCGCGCGCGGCGGCAGGGGCGCGAGTACTTCTTCGACGCGTGCCGCAAGCTGCCTGCCTGCAACCACCCGGTCAGCCGAGGGACTGTCGGACACGCCGATGTTTGCGCCGCTGTGTCCTTCGACCCAGGCGGAATCGCGCAGATCGGCCTGCCGTGCGGAGCGATAGCGGTCGATCATCGCCGCGTTGGCCACACGATAGAGATACGCGAGCGGCGAGCCGACCGGTCCGGCTTCCACCCGCGAAATCCTGAGCCACACGTCCTGCAATATGTCCTCGGCATCCTCCCCCGCCCCACGCGCGACGAGAAAGCGGAGGAGCTTGTTCCGATTCGCCAGAAAAACGGCCTCTAGCCCGTCATGGGGATCGCCGGAGTGTGCCACAGTCGGTTTACTCGCTTGCGTGGGCGGTTTGACCGACAAACATGTCCCAAGGCAGGTATCGCAGTGGGCCTTATCGGTAGCGTCGATGCCGCAATCTCGCGAGGTGGGTTATGGGCATGCCGTGCGTCTGGCAATAGGCATGGCAAGCTAGTCGGTCGCTCCGACACCTGCCGAACTTGCGCATTCCCTTCACGTAGCAGTTCAGCGCCTTACGGTCGACATTCAGCGCTCTTGCAGGCGAGGAGCAGGATCGGCGACCTCGACCATCCCCAAGCGCAGAGGCAACACCCCTGGCGACGTGCGCATCTCATAGGCTACCGCGGAAAGGACAAACGGACCTGCTACTGGCGGTTGCCGAGCGCGTCCTCCCCGGCCTCGCTCTGGTCGGACTCGCTTCCGTCCTCCGGCGCGGGAAAAGGCGGGCGCTGCTGCCAGGCGGCGTTTCGTCCGCGCTCCAGGCCGTAGTCGTACAGGTCTTGCATGAAGTCCTGCGCGAACAGATCGTGGTCTTCGATCTTATAGTCCTGGGCGATGTAGGTGAGATGGTAGGCTGCGCCGTTTCCTTGCGACCAGACATAGGCAGAATTCACCCGATCCTGCAGGCTGGCGAAGAGGATCACATCGATCGTCCGCGCGGCGATATCCGGCACCGAGCCACCGATCATCTCGAATTCGCCCGCCATCTTGCCGTTCACCAGCAGATAGAGCTCGGTCTGCGCGCCGGCCCGCCCGGTCTGCCCTTCCGCGACCGATGGAGATGCCAGCAAGGTGGCGATGGCCCCGCCATCGACGTGCAATTCGCTGATCGGTCGGCCTTCGACCTGCGTCTCGATGAGCACGGGAGGGAAGAGGACCGGAACCGAACTGCTCGCCAGCAGGATGCGGCGGAACAAGGCGTAGCGGTCCGGTGCATCGCTCGCCGCGATCGCGCCCATGTCCCAGATCGCATTGCCGGGACGATCGAGATTGACAGTGCCGACGAAAAGCCGCCGACCCGCACGATGCTCCTCGGCCACGGCATCGATCACGGCGTCGGTGGCGAAACGGGCGATCAGCTGTTCGAGCGGACCGGTGGTCGCTGCGCTGGACGAGAACGGGATCGCGAGCGGAAAGCGCATTTCGAACACGTCGTCGGACGTGATCTGAGTGTAGGCAGCCTTCATCTCGTCGTCGTAGTCGGAGCCGAGCAGGGCAAATGGCGCGATCAGAGCCCCGGTGCTGACCCCGGTGACGATCGAGAACCGCGGGCGCTTGCCCGACTGGGTCCAGCCGTTGAGAAAGCCTGCGCCGTAGGCACCCTTGTCGCCGCCGCCCGACAAGGCGAGCAGGCGCAGCGGCTCTCCATCCACCGGTTCGGGTAGGGACATTTGCTGAATGAGATCGGGCGCGTCGGCCCAGTACCGCACGCGGGGCATGTCGCGCGGCTGCGCGGCTTCGACCTGCACTGCTTCGAACGGCTCGCGCTCGATGGTTGCGCACCCGGCCAGCGGCAATGCCGCGGCGAGGACGAACAGCGCAAACAACCGGATGAGCCCCCGCGACCGCGTCAGTGCACCGTACGTCGGTCGCTTGGTCGTTATCATAGTCAATACCTTCGGCCTGATCATCGCCGAGAGCTCAGCCTCGGCCCCGGGGCGATGAATTGAATGCCCATCGACAACCCGTCGATACTCGATAGCCTGCCTTTACCAAGGGGGCAGATGTGGCAAAGTCGAAGACAGCAGCCATCCTGATCCATTAAATTGGCGAACAGCGGCCGATGAATGCGCTGTGGGGCTTTGTCCGCGCGGCCTGGTCGACGACGCCGTGCTCGTGCATGCGACTCGAAACGAGGTGTGGTCGAAGCCCGAACTGGTGACGGGTTCGTTCGAACTGCGCCGGATTACTATCCGGGAAGCAAGTTACGCAGAAAAGCGCCGCTTCGATTTCCTCGAGTTCTACCGGGCCCGCCGCATGCAAGGCCATACGCTTGGCGGGCTGTTGCGCTGGACCCTGAAACTCTTCCTGCGCGCACCTTCCCAGGTACCGAAGAGACTGTTTCTCTGGAACCGAGAAAAATGCCGTCGCTACGCCAGCAGGACATCTAGCCGGCGAGCTTCGCCACCTGCTGAACCGCAAGTACGATGAACAGGATCGCTGAGCCCGCCAGCGTCACGTTGGCGATCACGCCATTGCGGGCCTGTGCCGGCAGGCGTTCCGAATTGTTCAGCATCAACAATGTGATGGCTAGGAACGGCATGAAAAGCGCGCCAAACGCGCCGTAGATGATCACGAGCAGGAACGGGCGATCCGCGAACAGCAACAGCATTGGCGGAAAGGTCAGCCAGGCTAGATAGAAGCGATAGGCATTGCTGCCTTCGTGCCCGCCCTCTTCGTGGCCATTCAACTGGTACCACCAGTCAGAGAAGAACAGGCTCATGCCCTGCCAGACGCCGAGCAGGGACGAGACGGAGGTAGCGGCGAAGCCGATCAGGAACAGGGTCGCAATCGTCGCCCCGAACCGCTCCTCCAGCACGCCCGAGAGGCCCAGCAGCCCCTTGTCGCTGTCCTGCAAGGCGATACCCGCGGAATAGAGCATTTCCGCACCCACGATCAGCATGGCGATGACGAACACGCCCGTGACGATGTACGCGACCGAATTGTCGACCCGCATCATCGGCAGCCAGGGTGTGCCGCGCCAACCCTTGGCCTGCGTCCAGTACCCGTAGGCGGCGGTGGTGATCGTGCCTCCGACCCCGCCGATCAGGCCCAGCGTGTAGAAGAGTGAGCCTTCGGGCAGCGTGAAGGTCATGCCGCCGACGAGGTCCGGCAGGCTCGGCGCGACGAGGATCGCCAGCCCGACCATGATGATGAACATCGTGCCCACGAGCAGCTTCATGACCGTCTCGAAGGTTTCGTACCTGTTGAACCACACGAATGCGAAGCCGGACAGGCCCGCGATCATCGCCCAGGCACGCAGCGACAGGCCGGGGAACAGCGCGGTCAGCGGAAGGGCAGTGGCGCTCATCGCGGTGGCGCCGTAAATGAAGCCCCAGATGATCACGTAGATGCCGAAGTACCAGCTGGTCCATCGCCCGAGCGAGCGCCAGCCGGCGAGGATGGTCGAGCCTGTGGCAAGGTGATAGCGGGCCGAGCCTTCGGACAGCGCGATCTTTACGATGCAGCCGACAACCGCGGCCCACAACAGGGCATAGCCGAAGCGCGACCCGGCGATCAGCGTGGCGACCAGATCGCCCGCCCCCACCCCGGTCGCCGCGACCACGATACCAGGGCCGAGATGACGCCACATCCTGCCGCGTGGTGGCGGGCCTTCTCCGGCATCCGGCCCGTCCGGATCACTCGCATCGTGGTGCGGCGCCATTTCGCCAGTATTGTTCATGGTCGCGCTCTCCCCTTTTTCGCTGGTCCCATCCGCCCCCCTGAAGCGACAGCCGAACCGCGCGGCACATACGCGGTACCGGTGCCCAGAAAAAGCGGCAGTCCGCTTGTCGCGGCGGACGAAACCCGATTCGCTTGCACTTCTTCCTCACCGCGACGGTGCGTCCCGATGGCCCCGGACCCGGCCAGCACGGTCAGCCCTGCCAACCAGTGTGTTTAGTGAGGCGAAAATCCCAGCGGTCGCCCATATGCTTGCCTGTCGTACCAACCTTGCACCGCATCGAAACGGAGCGCCACGGGAGTCTGAAATGGAAACCAGAGACATCATCATCGTGGGCTCCGGCCATGGCGGAGCGCAGGCCGCCATCGCGCTGCGGCAGAACGGGTTCGAGGGTTCGATCCTGATGGTCAGTCGGGACAGCGAACTGCCGTACGAGCGCCCTCCCCTGTCGAAGGAATATCTTTCCGGCGACAAGCCGTTCGGGCGTATTCTGATCCGCCCGGAAGAGTTCTGGAGCGACAAGGACATCGAACTGCGCCTTGGTGTGGAAGTCGCCGCGATCGACCCTGCAAAGCACGAGGTGACCTTGGGTAATGGCGATAGCATCGGCTATGGCAAACTGATCTGGGCTGCGGGCGGCGCGCCGCGCGCGCTGACCTGCTCGGGCGCTGATCTGAAGGGTGTTCACGCGGTGCGCACGCGCAGCGACGTCGATACTCTAATGCACGAACTCGGCGCTGGGGCGAAGAAGGCGGTCGTCGTCGGCGGCGGCTATATCGGGCTGGAAGCGGCGGCGGTTCTGCGCAAGCTCGATTGCCAAGTCACCCTGCTCGAAGCCCAGCCGCGCCTTCTCGCGCGAGTGGCGGGCGAGGAACTCAGCGATTTCTACCAGGCCGAGCATCGCGCCCACGGGGTCGATCTGCGGCTGGAGACGATGGTCGACTGCCTGGAGGGCGAGGATGGCCGGGTCGCACGCGTGCGCCTGCACGATGGCAGCGCGATCGACGCCGATCTGGTCATCGTCGGGATCGGGATCGTGCCTTCGGTCGAACCACTGGCGAAGGCAGGTGCGGTGTGTTCGAACGGCGTCGACGTCGACCGATCATGCCGGACCTCGCTGGAGGACGTATTCGCGATCGGCGATTGCGCCGCCCATCGCAGCCGGTGGGCGCAAGATGCGGTCCTGCGGATCGAATCCGTGCAGAACGCCAACGACATGGCCACTGCCGCCGCGAAGACGATCTGCGGCGTGGAGCAGGATTACTCCGCCTTCCCATGGTTCTGGTCCAACCAGTATGACCTGAAGCTTCAGACTGCCGGCCTCTCGATCGGTTACGACGCCACCATACTGCGCGGCGATCCGGCCAGTCGCTCGTTCTCGGTCGTCTACCTGCGTAACGGGCAGGTGATCGCGCTCGACTGCGTCAACGCGATGAAGGACTTCGTCCAGGGTCGCAAGCTGGTCGAGCAGGGTGTTTTGCCAGACCCGGAGGTGCTCGCAGATACCGGAACCCCGCTGAAGGACCTCGCAAAGTCCTGAGGCAGGCACTGCCTTCGGGAGCTGCATCCCGCCTTAGGAATTCCTCGCCACCTGTCGCGACGTTGCCTAGTCTGATGCAATGCAGGCCGATCGGACAGATGATGCAAACACGCGCCGGGTTCTCGTCTTGGGCGGAACCGGCACGATCGGGCGCGCAACCGTACGCGTGCTGATCGCACGTGGCCACGAGGTGGTCTGTCTGGTGAGACCCGCACCTGCGGGATCGTCCACCTCTCATCTCGCGGGAGCGGAGCTTCGCGCCTGCGATGTGACCGACCCTGCTGCGATAGCGCGCGACGGCATCAAGGGCGAACGGTTCGATGTCCTGCTCTCGTGCCTCGCATCGCGCACCGGCGCACCCGAAGATGCCTGGCGGATCGATCATGACACCCATCTGGGCGCTCTGCAGCAGGCCCAGGCGGCAGGCATACCGCACATGATCCTGCTCTCCGCGATCTGCGTTCAAAAGCCCGAACTGGCTTTCCAGAATGCCAAGCTGGCGTTCGAGCATGCGCTGATCGCATCGGGTATCGGCTACACGATCGTTCGCCCCACAGCCTTTTTCAAATCACTGTCGGGCCAGGTTGCGCGGGTCCAAAAGGGCAAGCCGTTCGTGATGTTCGGCGACGGCACGCTGACCGCCTGCAAGCCGATCAGCGACGGTGACCTTGCTGCATACCTCGCCGATTGCATCGATAATCGCGACCGGCGCAACCGCATCCTTCCGATCGGTGGCCCCGGACCGGCAATCACCCCGCGCATGCAAGGGGAGCAATTGTTTGCCATGCTTGGGCAGCCGCCGCGCTTCAAACACGTACCTGTGGGACTGCTGGACGCTATCATCATGACGCTCGCAACCCTGGGGCGCGTCGTGCCTCCGCTCAGAGCCAAGGCCGAACTTGCACGCATCGGGCGCTATTACGCGACCGAGTCCATGCTCGTGTTGAATCCCGAAACAGGCTTCTACGATGCAGAGGCAACGCCCTCCACCGGCTCCGAAACGCTGTTCGACTATTACGCACAGCTGCTCAGCGGAGAGGCGCAGGCCGAGCGCGGCGAGCATGCCGTATTCTAGAGGCTAGGACAGCTTCCTCCGGCCCCTCGACCTCATGGCGCGCTCCGTTCGTGGCGGACGCGGAATGATCTCTGCGGCCTCCTCCCCGCGCTATGGAAAGATAATTGGGGTGGATTGAGGATCGCGCGCCTCTAGAAGCCGACCACCCACGCCGCATCCGCCGCGACCCCGCCCTGAACGACCGCGCCCCATGCCTGTTTCACGGCATCGGCGCCGTCCTCGCGGTGGATCGTCAGCCAGTCGCGCGATTTCAGCGCAGTGTCTTTCCAGAAGTCGTGCGCGCGCTTTTCGAAAACGCCCGGTCCCCAGTCCTTGTGGCGCTTCTGGATATGGCCGGGCGCAAAGAACATTTCGCTGCGCTCGCGAATGAAGCCGGGCGGCATGGTGTTCGCGTCATAATGGGTGACACCCACATTGGAGGTATATTTCATGGCGTCGCCCAGATGCTCGTGCAGCCGCCCCAGCACGCCGCCATCGCCCGACATGTCGATGATGACGGCCGGAGCGCTCGCGTCGATATTCTCCAGCGCGTCGTAGGTCAGCACCTCGTCATAAAGCCCCAGCCTTTCGACCGAGGCTTGGTTGCGGGGCGAGGTCACGCCGACGCTTTTGGGCGCAGACGGATCGGCGGAGATCGCATAGGCGCACCCGATAGCGGTCTTGGAAGACGCGCTCAGGATGACGACCTGCTCGGCGCCGTGCCAATCGTGATCCTGCATGAAGTCGTAGATGCAGAACGATGTGGCATAGAGCGGGAACAGCACCATGCGCGCATCGTCGAGGTCGGTGTCGTAATCGGGCTCTGCACCGACACGGGTATAGGAATTGTACACCGGCGGCAGGCCGGCGCGATGGTCCGCGCCGTCGACGAAGCGGCCTTCGCTGACTTTTGACGGCTGCATGACGAGGTGGCTCGCCATGGGAAAGAAGCCGTAGATCCGCTCCCCGACCGGGACCCCCGGATGCGTGGATTCGACGATCTCGGCAAAACCCCAGACCGGAATGACTCCCTCGCCCTCGGTTCCGGTCCGAAAGAACTTCCAGTATCCGATGCGCTCTCCCATCACGCCATAGGTGACGTTGTTGGCGGTCAGCGCGAAGCGGTCGATCCTTGCGAGAACCTCGCCGTCGCCGAGCGGCGGCAATTCGCGCGTGTCGATGCGGCCCTCGCGGATATTGTCTTTCTGAACGAGAAACTGGGTCATGGTCGTCATCTGCGGGCTCTTTGCCTTGTGTGGATGGGCCGCTGATAGCCCGCTCTGGATGCTCACGGCTATCATGAGACCGAAAGTCCCCTTCGGGTCAATCAATCTGCCGCCTACCCTGCCGGCAGGCTTATCCGAAAGGCGGTGGGGTTCGCGCCGGTCAGCTCGAGCGATCCACCATGACCGCGCGCGATCTGGCGCGCCAGCGACAGGCCGATGCCAGAGCCCTTGGACTTGGTCGTATGGAAGGGCCGAAAGATCAGCCCTGCGCTTTCCGGTTCCACTCCCACCCCATTGTCGGTGACGGTAATCACAAGTCTTCGCTCATCGCGCGCGATCGAGAGCGCGACGCGCGGGCTACGGGTCGTGCCAGTCGCTTCGGCTGCATTGTTGAGCAGCGCCCAGACCGCCTGGTGCAGCTGGTCGCGATCCATCCTCCATTGATCCACGTCGCCAACATCGAGCGTGAGCGTCGCGGCGGGCCACCGCTGCGCGAAAAGCTGTGCCAGATCGCGCGCGAACTGGCCGAGCGAAGCGGGCGCGAGGATCGGTTCGGGCAGCCGGGCGAGCGCGCGATAATCGGTGGCAAAGCGCTGCAAGCCTTCGGCGCGGCGCGCGAGCGGGCCCAGGATTTCCGTCAGCAAGGCGGTGTCGACCGGCTCTTGCGCCGCTGCGGTCTGCGCGCTTTCGGCCAGCGACACGATCGGCGAAAGGCCGTTGAGCAGTTCATGCCCCAGCACTTCGATCAGGTCCGCACTCGCGCGCGCCTCGGCAGCAAGCGCCTCGCTTTCGACATCGATCAGCGCGGCAACCGTAACGCCGGACGAGGCCTCCACACGGTCGATCCGCCACAGACGCCCTTCGTGGCGAAAGGTGGCCGCCGAAGGATCGAGCAGCGCGTGCGGGACCGGCACGATCCGGTCGTCGAAGCCAAAGATCGCGCGCGCCGCACGGTTGAGCACGCGGGCCGTATCGTGATCGAGCGCCAGCAGTGGAGTCGGCGCGGCGTCGAGCAACAGGCGATGCACGGCTGCATCCTCGTCCTCCGCCTCGCCGCCGTCTGCGGGCGGGCGTGGAGGAACAAGCGCCGCGTTCCACCAGGCGAGCGTGAGCGCCCAGATCCCCGCAAGTACCGCGCCGGTCAGCAGACCCCATCGACCAGTGGTGCAGGCGAAGATGGCTACGCATGCGCTGGCGAGAAGGCCCACACCCAGTGCCGTCGCCCGCCACCCGCGCCTGTGGTACAGGCTCATAGACCGTGACGCTCCATCCGGCGGTAAAGCGCACCTCGGCTGAGACCCAGTGCCTTGGCCGCATGGCTTACATTGTGATGGTGCTCTGCCAGCGCAGCGGCGATCATCGCCTTTTCGGTGCGGTCGAGGTCGAAGCTGGACGTGGTCCTTTCAGCTGCGGCGCCGAGCACGGCGGGCACGCCGATCGACAAAGCTGCGGTATCGATCGTCCCATCATCGCATAGCAAGACGGCACGCTCCATCTCCGCCGCGACGCCTCGTACCTCGTCGGGCCAGTCGGCTTCACACAACGTGGTCTCGGCTGCCTGTGTGAGGCGCGGCGTGGCGCGGCCGAAACGTAACGCTGCATCGGTTACGAAATGGCGTGCCAGGATCGGGATGTCCGCGCGCCTGTGCGCCAGCGGGGGGACGGCAAGCTCGATGGTCGCGATCCGCCGACGAAGCGCAGGTGTCAGCCCATCGGACCGGTCGACGATCGCAATGGGGCGGACATTCTCCGAAAGCCTCGCGGCGAGGCGATCCTGCGACAATTCGTCGAGCCGGTCCGGATAGCGCAGGATCGCGCTGCCTGTTGCATCCCGGATTGCTTCGAACGCGCCCTCCTCGCGCAGATCGATCCGCAGAGGCGCGTTCTCGGCGTCGGCGGAGGCTGCATGTACGGCCAGCGCTGCCAGCATCCTCCCTGCACCCGCCGGACCGGTAATCGTCACCCCGGCCATTGTCGGCCCGACCCGGCGGATCAGCTGGCGCAGTTCTTCGATCGGCGCGCTTTCGCCAAGGATGCGCGCTGGCGGCACGCTGCGCTCGGCGGTAGGTGCGCCTGGCGCGGTGGCGATCGGTTCGCGCATCACGGCAGCTTCCACCTTGCCGATCAGGTCGGCGTTGTTCCACGGCTTGACCGCGAAATCGCGCGCACCCGACTGCATCGCCGTGACCGCCATGCGGACACCTCCATGCGCGGTCAGCACCACGACGCACGCGCCCGGGTCGTCCGCCATAATCCGGTCAAGACAAGCGAGCCCTTCCCGGCCGTCGCTCTTGCCGGGGGTGAAATTGAGATCGAGGACAATTCCATCGAACCGGGATCGAGCGAGCCGCGAGAAGGCTTCCTCCGGCTCGGACGCAACGGTCAGGCGATGCCCCGCCATGCGGAAGGCGATTTCCATTGCGTTTGCGACCTCGGGACGATCGTCGATCAGGAGAATCGCTAGGGCGGATTTTGCGGTTGACGCTTCGCCACGCTGTCCATTTGCGGACACAGTGTCCGGCGACGGACGGACAGGTGCGGCAGCGTCGCGATAATATCGTTCAATCATAGTGCCTTAGGTCTTTCGGCTGCATTCGGCGATACTGGGGGCATGATGACGCACACAACCGAACAGTCCAACAGTTTGTCGAACCCCGCACCCGGTGCCGCGATGGATCGCAAGGTCGAAAAGGCCAAGGCCCCGTGGTGGCGCAATCCACGCTTGCTGATCGCCATCGCGGTGGTCGCGATTGCGGTGGTCGGGTGGCGTGCCATCCCCGCCAGTGGATCGACCAATGTCGATGCCGACGATCTCCAGACCGGCGAAGTGGCTCGCGCCGCATTCGACGATTTCCTTCCCGTCCGTGCCAGCGTCGTACCAGCGACGACCACGCTGGTGGGCGTGATGAGCGGAGGACAGGTCGAAGAGCTGCTCGTGCAGGACGGCGCTCTGGTCACCAAAGGGCAACCGCTCGCCCGGCTCGCCAATCCCGACCTCGAACTCACCGTACTGAGCCAGGAGGCGCAGATCGCCAGCCAGCTCGGCGGGGTGGCGGGCGAGAATCTCGGCATTCAGCGCTCGCGGGTCGATCGCGCGGGCCAGGTCGCAGCCGCCGAATATGATCTGGTCCGCGCGCGGCGCGATCTCGATATCCGGCAGCAATTGCACGACAAGGGCTTCGTTTCCGATGCCGGTGTGAAAAGCTATCAGGAAGAGGTCGATTACCAGACCCGGCGCCTCGGGCAGTTGCAGCGCGGCCGCGCGACGGAAGCGGGGATCACCGGAACCCAGGCCCGGATGCTAGACTCCACCCGCGCGCGGCTGCAGAACAACCTCGCTGCCGTGCGCGGCAGCCTCGACGCGCTGACGATCCGCGCGCCGATGGCGGGGCGCCTCACCAATTTTCCGCTCCAGCCGGGGCAGACCCTCTCACCCGGCGATCCCGCCGGGCAGGTCGACAGCGAAGGCGCGTGGAAGCTCGAGGCACAGGTCGATGAATTCTACCTCGGCCGGGTCGAGGTCGGGCAGAAAGCGACCACCTCCGACGGAGCACAGCTGACCGTGTCCAAGGTCTTGCCGACCGTCGCCGATGGCCGCTTCCGGGTCGAACTCACCTTCAAGACCATGCCCGAACAGGATCTCAATCGCGGGCAGACGCTCGACGTGCGGATCACGCTCGGCGCCGCCACGCCTGCCCTGATCGCACCGGTCGGCGCATGGCTGACCGATGGCGGCTCGTCGGTGTTCGTGATCGATCCCGACGGCAGCCACGCGCGCCGGGTGGCGGTGACGATCGGTCGCCGCAATCCGCGCCAGGTCGAGATCCTGTCGGGCCTCGAGGCGGGGCAACGCATCGTCACCAGCAATCTCGCCCGGGTGACGGGCGACACAATCAATATCCGCTGAACAGAGGGATAAACTTCGTGATCAAGCTCGAGAATATCGACCGCCGCTACATGTCCGACGAGGTCGAAACGACCGCTCTGGTCGACGTGAACCTCGACGTGGCCGAAGGCGAATTCCTCGCCATCATGGGCCCATCGGGCTGCGGCAAGTCCACCCTGCTCAACACGCTGGGCACGATCGATCGGCCGACTTCCGGGCACTACTGGTTCGGCGATAGCGACCTCGCCGCGATGAGCGAAAAGAACTTGGCCAAGTTTCGCGGTGCGCAACTGGGCTTCGTATTCCAGAGCTTCAACCTGATCGACGAGCTGACGATCGAGGAAAACGTCGCGCTGGGCCTCGCCTATCGCAAGGATGTGAGCGGCAACAAGGGCGAGCGGATCGCGTCGGCGATGGACACGGTCGGCATCGCGCACCGCGCGCGCCATTTCCCGCACCAGCTATCGGGCGGCCAGCAGCAGCGCGCCGCCATCGCCCGCGCCATCGTCGGCCAGCCCAAACTGATCCTGGCGGACGAGCCGACCGGAAATCTCGATACCGCCAATGGCGAGCAGGTGATGAACATCCTGGCCGCACTCAACGATGCCGGTGCGACCATCGTGATGGTCACCCATTCGCCCAGCCATGCCGACATGGCGAAGCGCCGGATCGACATGCTCGACGGCCGGATCGTCGCCAGCGCCATGCGCGCGCTTTGAGGAGGGCAGACCGATGAACCGCTTCGCGCTCCTCTCGCTCTACCGCTCGCTCACACGCCACAAGGTCTATGCTGCCCTCAATATCGGTGGGCTCGCGATCGGCATTGCCGTCTTCATCGTCCTTGGCCTCTATGTCCGGTTCGAGACGACCTATGACCGCTGGGTGCCGAACCATGAAAATCTCTACATGGTGCAAAACGACTTCAACATGCCGGGAAGCCCTTTCGACGGGGTGAGCTACCAGACGCCGGTAGCGCTGCTCGCCATGATCGAGGAGGTCGATCCCGGAATCGACGGCACCATGATGCTGCCCTCCTATGGCAGTGTGATCCGCGACGGGGTGGGGACGGCGGAACCGGTCGCGGCGGTCGATCCCGGCCTGCTCGATTTCTTCCGCTTCGATCTGGCGAGCGGCTCGCGCGATGCGCTCGAATCACCGCAGAACGCGGTCCTGACGCAAAGCGCGGCAGAACGCTATTTCCCCGCGGGCGATGCCATCGGAAAGACCATCACGATCTCGCGCGATGCGGGCCCGGTCAACTATACCGTCGGCGCAGTCATCCGCGACCTGCCCGAGAACACCGAGTTCGATTTCTCGATTCTGGTGCCCTTGGGCAAATCGACCGATCCCGACATCATCGCGGGGGAGCGCAACCTCGGCTCCCTGTCCGCCATGACCTATGTTCGCTTCGACACGGCAGGCGAGGTCGATGCCTTCCTTCAGAAAATGCCTGCCCTCGTCGACCAGTACGGCGGAGACCTCGGGACGGACCCCGGCGAAATCTTGAGCTACGTCGTCGAGCCGCTGGCCGACCTCCATCTCAGTTCTTCCGACACCCTCGGCGAGACCGTGGCGACGCTGGGCATCGTGGGTTTCGTCACGCTGCTGATCGCGCTCACCAATTACGTCAATCTCGCCACCGCGCGCGCCGGCCTTCGCGCCCGCGAAGTCGCGATGCGCAAGGTGCTGGGCGCGGATCGCGGCAAGGTTATGCGCCAGTTCATGGGCGAAGCGATCCTGACGGTCGCGATCGCCTCGCTCGGCGGGTTGATCCTGGCCGAGCTGGGTCTGCCTTTCGTCAATGCGGCGGGCGGGCTCGCGCTCGACATTCCCTATGCGGTGGTCGTGCCTTCGCTGATCGTGCTGTCGATCGTCGCCGGGCTTTTGGCAGGCTTCTATCCGGCGATGGTCGTGTCTCGGTTCCAGCCCGCCGCGGTGCTTGCCTCTTCGCGCTCGCCAAGCGGCGGCAAAGGCGGCGCGCGCGTGCGCGAAGCGCTGGTGATCTTCCAGTTCGGGCTCTCGATCGCCTTCATGATCGGCACCGCGGTGATGGTGGCGCAGACAAGCTACGTGCGCAGCGCCGATCTGGGTTTCGAGCGTGAAGGCCTGCTCGTGATCCCGAGCTTCAACGATCCCGGACTGGACACGGCGGCAAGACGAACGCTGTTGGCGAGGTTCGGCGAAATCCCGCAGGTTGCGTCGGTCACGTCCTCGACGATGGCGGTCGGCGGCAGCACCTCCAATAGCGGCGAGAACGTTCAGGTTCCGGGGATACCCGGCTCCGGGCCGAGCCTGCGCAAGATCGATGTCGGGGAGAACTTCTTCGAGACCTACGGCATCGAAACCCTGGCCGGGCGGGTTTTCAGCCCCGAATTCGGTCGCGACGATGCGCTCGAGACCGAAGCGGCCGGCGATTTCAATATTGTTATCAACCGGGCAGCCGTCTCCGCGCTCGGCTTCGGTTCGCCCGAAGAGGCCATCGGCAAGACCGTGGGTGGAGGCCGGCCGCGTACGATCGTCGGCGTGACCGAGAACGTTCGCTATGCCTCGGCGCGCGCAGAGATCTCGCCGACCTTCTACGTCTACTGGAGCGAGCCGTCCCCATTCGTGGTCGCCACGCTGCGCTTCACAGGCGATCCGCGCCCGGTGAAGGAAGCGGTGCGCGCGGCCTGGGAAACGAGCGCTGGCGCGCTCCCGCTCAAGATGGAGACCACCGACCAGCGTCTCGAGAAGTTCTACGAGGATGACGAAAACACCGCGCGCCTGTTCGCCATCGGCGCAGGCCTCGCGGTGCTGATCGGGATGGTCGGGCTGTGGGGCCTCGCCTCCTTCAACACCGCGCGGCGGGTGAAGGAGATCGGGATCCGCAAATCGCTCGGCGCTTCGGCGACCGATATCGTCAAGCTGCTGGTCGGCCAGTTCATGCGCCCGGTGCTGATCGCCAACCTGATCGCCTGGCCGCTGGCGTATTTTGCGATGCGCACCTGGCTGGCGGGCTTCGACGACCGGATCGCGCTCTCGCCGGTATTTTTCATCGGGGCGAGCCTTGTCGCCATCGCGATCGCGGTGCTGACGGTGCTCGGCCAGTCGCTCCGCGCGAGCCGCACCGCTCCGGCATGGGCGCTGCGTCATGACTAAGGTTACCCTGATCAAAGCCGCGCTGCTCGCCGGAGCAACGCTGCTTGGCACCGGCCCGGCACACGCCGATACGCTGCGCGAGGCGATTGCGAGGGCCTACGCCACCAATCCCGCGCTGGCCGAGGCGCAGGCCCGGCAGGAGGCGCTGGAGGAGGCACCCGAACAGGCGCGAGCCGAAGGTCGCCCGACGCTCTCGGCCACCGCCAATGGCGGCTATGATGATCTCGGCTACGGAAGCGCTGGCAGCGCCGATCTCCAGGCTGCCATGCCGATCTGGACTGGAGGTCGCGTCTCCTCTGCCGTCAGGGCCTCGTCCGCCGATGTCGCAGCAGGCGAACAGGTCGTGCGCGACAGCGAGGCGGCGGTGCTCCAGCGGGTGGTCGCGGCCTATGCCGACCTGCTGTTCGCGCAGGAAGCGGTCGAGGTCGCGCGGATCGGGATCGCGCGGCTCGACCGGCAGATAGGCGAGGCACAATCGCGCTTCGATCTCGGGCAAGCGACACGCACCGACGTTGCGCAGTTGCAGGCCCAGCGATCGAGCGTCGTCGCCAATCTCGCCGATGCCGAAGCGGCACTGGCAAGCGCGCGCGCAGACTATCGCGCGGTGGTCGGTGAGGAGCCGGGCGCTCTGGAGGCCGACGTGCCCCCGCCTGCCATGCTTCCCGCCGACCTTGCCGATGCGCGTGCCGCTGCCGAGCTTGCCAATCCGCGACTGCTCCAGCGGCTTCGTATCGTCGACGCTTCCGAAGCACGCATCGACCGCGCCCGTGCAGACGGCGCGCCGAGTGTGGAGCTTGCGGGGTCCTATGGCCGCGGCTTGCAAGACGCCAATGGCAGCCTGCGGAGCTATGACAGCGCCGCGCGCGTCGGTGTGACCTTGCGCATTCCGGTGCTGACCGGTGGGCTGGTTGCATCGAGAGTGCGCGAGGCGGAGGCGACCACCCGTGCCGATCGCTACGCCGTGCAGGCGGAGTTGCGCGAGACCATGCGTTCGGTCGAGACGGCCTGGGCGACGCTGGAAGCCGCAGAGCAACGGGCGACCGCCAGCCGGGACGGACTGGAAGCGGCAAGAATCGCGCTGGACGGGGTGCGCGCGGAATACGAATTCGGCCTGCGTTCCACGATCGATATTCTGCTGGCAGAACAGAGTTATCGCGCCGCGCAGCTCGCCCTCGCCCGTGCGCGCAGCGATGTGCTGATGGCGCAGGCCGCCCTGCTCAGGGCGACCGGCAATCTTGATCATGCAGCCTTTCTCGGTCAGCAGGGCGAGATGGACACGGTCACCGGCTAGCCGCTTACGCGTTCACGCCCTTCATGCCTTCGGCACTATAGCGTTCGCCGACGAAGGTGCCGGGTGCATAGGCGCGATCGAGCAGAGCAATGTCTTCACCGGACAGGGTCAGGCTGGCCGCAGCGACATTCTGTTCCAGATAGGTCAGCCGCTTGGTGCCGGGGATCGCGAATACCCCCTTGGCCAGCGCCCAGGCCAGCGCGACCTGAGCGGGTGTTGCCTCGCGCTGGTCGGCTATGGCGGACAGGGTGGCAAGGCGGGCGGTGTTGGCTTCCAACGCATCTCCCGAAAAACGCGGTGTATGGCGCCGGAAATCGCCTTCGGAGAGGGTCTCGCGGTCGATCGTGCCGGAGAGCAGCCCTCGGCCGAGCGGGCTGTAGGCGACGAAGGCAACACCGAGCTCACGGCAGGTGGGCAGCACCTCGGCCTCCATGTCGCGCGTGGTCAGCGAATATTCGCTCTGCACCGCCGCAACCGGATGGACCGCGTGTGCGCGCCGCAGGGTATGGGCGGAAACCTCGCTCAGGCCGATGCGCGCGATCTTGCCCGCCGCGACCAGATCGGTGAGCACGCCCATCGTATCCTCGATATTGCGACCGGCCTCGGCGCGGTGGACATAGTAGAGGTCGATCCGCTCCACCCCCAACCGCTGGAGCGACGCATCGCATGCCTGCCGGATATAGTTAGGGCTGTTATCGATCGTGCGGGCGTATTCACCCGGCTGCTTGCGAATGCCGAACTTGGTCGCGATGAAGGCCTCGGGCCGGCCGTGCTTCAGGAAGCGCGCGAGCAGTTCCTCGTTGTGACCATTGCCGTACATGTCGGCGGTGTCGAACATCCGGACGCCAAGCTCGTAGGCACGGTCCAGCACGGCGAGAGACTGCGCGTCGTCGGTCTCGCCATAGAATTCGGACATGCCCATGCAGCCCAGGCCAAGTTGCGGGAGTTGCGGGCCGTCTGTCCCGAGGGGAAGCTGGGCGATCATGATGGTAACTCCTGTCTTGGGTTCGCTATTCATCATAGCGCTTGCCATCCCCCGCGAAATTGCATGTGTTCGCACGCCATCTGTGCAAGAACGATCCGATGAAGTGGGATGATCTGCAGGTCCTCGCGGTACTGGGTCGTGAAGGATCGCTGGCCGCGACGGCGCGCAGGCTGGGTGTGAACCATGCGACGATCTCGCGCCGCATCGCCGCGCTGGAAGAGGATCTGGGCCAGCAGCTTATCCGCCGCCTCGCTCGCTCCACTCCGCTGACCGAGAAGGGCAGGGAAATCGCCGTCATCGCGCAGGAGATGGAACGGGGTGCGCAGAAGGTAGAGCGCGCAAGCCATGCCGCACAAGGAACGTTGACCGGCACTGTGCGACTGACCGCGCCGCCGGTACTTGTTAGCGAGATCATCATTCCTGCGATGGGCGACCTGCTCGCTGCGCATCCCGAACTTCTGATTGCGCTGTCGGCCAGTTCGCAGCTCGCCTCGCTCGATAGCGGGCAGGCGGACCTCGCCGTGCGGATGGTAGAGCCGCAGGGGCGGCAGAATATCGTCCGTCGCCTCGGCGAGGTCCGCTTCGCGCTCTACGCGAGCGCGCCGGTCGCAAAGCAGCCGCCCTCGAAATGGCGATTCATCGCGTTCGACGAGACGCTCGCCCATGTACCGCAGCAGCGCTGGCTGCAAGAATTCGCGGGCGCGCGACCGCTGGACCTGCTCACCGGCGATTTCCACTCCCAGTTCGCAGCCGCGCGCGCGGGACTCGGCGTCGCCCTTCTGCCGTGCATCATGGGCGACGTATGCGCCGACCTTGAGCTGGTCGCTCCAGACCAGCCCGAGGCCAGGCCCGTATGGCTGGTCATCCATGCCGACCTGCACCATGCGCCAGCCGTGCGCGCGGTGGCAGACATGCTGGTCGACGCATTTGCCGCATAGCGCCGAGGCGATGCGACTGGCTGACAAAGTTACGGCCGCGTCCTAGGGCGCATGGCGGATGCAGTCCTTGCGCGCCTCGATTCGGGAACACTGCCACCTTGCGCTCGCGCTGCTGGTGGGGGCGTTCTTCATCCGTGCAGTGATCCCCGCAGGCTTCATGGTGTCCACCGCCAGCGACACCGTACTCTCGGTAACGATCTGTTCCGATGCGTCGGCGGGCCTCAAGCAGATGCACATCGTCATCCCGGGCAAGAAGCCGGCCAGCGGGCATTCGGATGGCGTAAACAAAGCTCCGCATTGCGCCTTCTCCAGCCTCGCGAAGGTGGCCGACGGCGCTACCGACGCTCTGCTGCTGGCGCTGGCCTTCGCGTTCATTCTGGTGCTCGGTCTGGCGCCGGTGCAGCGCGTTGCTTTCCGGCGCCCCCCCTATCTCCGACCGCCCTTGCGCGGCCCCCCGGCAGCCGCCTGACAATCCCAAACTGATCTGTTGGTTCAGCCGCCGCGCGCCTGGAATGCGAGTGTCGGCCTTTCGGAGTATAGAACATGCAATTCAAGACGACGCGCCCGCTTGGGCGGACCCTTCACGCCAGCCTTGCCGCACTCGGCGCGGCAGCGCTGGCACTTTCGATCGGAGCGTGCTGCTCGGAAACCCCGCCCGAGGGCGCGGCTAGCGAAAACGCCACCAGCCAGATCGTCATCACCGGCCCGTGGTCGCGCGAAACTGCCGATGGGCAGGACGCGGGCGGTGCCTTCATGACCATCACCAACGAAGGCAGCGGTGCCGACCGCCTGACCGGCGGGTCGACCCCTGTGGCAGGCGACGTGCAGATCCATACTGTCGACATGACAGACGGCGTGATGCGCATGCGCCAGTTGTCCGATGGACTGGCGATCCCCGCAGGCGATACGGTCACGCTGAAGCCGGGCAGCTTCCACATCATGCTGATGGGGCTCAAGCAGCCGCTCGAACAGGGCGAGACGGTTCCCCTGACGTTCACGTTCGAGAAGGCCGGTACGGTCGAGGTGGAACTCGCCGTGGAGCCGGTCGGCTCGCAAGGCCCGGACGAGGTGGGAGGGACAGATGGCTGATCCCTTCCCCGAGCTGGAGGAAGAACAGACGCCGGAGGAGCGTGCGGCGGGCCTGAAGACCTTCCGCATGATCGCCTGGCTGTTCGTGGCTGTGGTGGCCGGGATGGCGCTGTTCGCGCTGTTCGGGCCGGAAAGGCAGGCCGCGCCCGATCGATCGGCCAGCTATGCCGATACGGTCGGTGGCGCATTCTCGCTCACCGCTACGGATGGTTCGACCGTCACCGACCAGTCGCTGAGGGGAAAGCCGTTTGCGATCTTCTTCGGCTTCACCCGCTGCCCGGATGTCTGCCCGACGACGCTCGCAAGCCTCGCCAAGCTGCGCAAGCAGATGGGCGCGGACGGCGACAAGTTCCGCATCGTGTTCGTCTCGGTCGATCCCGGCTACGACAGTCCGGAGGATATCGGGCGCTATGTCGATCTGTTCGGCACGCCGATCCTCGGCCTGACCGGATCGGACGAGGAGATCGCCAAGGTCACCAAAGCCTACCACGCGTTCTACGAAAAGGTGCCCACCGAAAGCGATGACTACACCATCGATCACACCGCCTCGGTCTACCTGATGGGCGCCGACGGCAAGCTCAAGTCGATCATCGACTATCACGAAGATCCGAAGACCTCGCTCGCCAAGCTGAAGCGGTTGGTCGACAAGGCGTGAACGGGCTCGGCGGCGCTCCGCGACTAGCGCGGGGCGCCGCCGACCGCCTGATACAGCCCCACCAGCGTGGTCAGTTCGTCGGCCTTCGCCTGAACGAGCGAGAGCTCGACCCCGAGCAGCGCGCGCTGGGCATCGACCTGCTCGATATAGGGCGTGTAGCCGGCACGGTAGCGGTTGCGCGCATGGCGCAGCGCGTCCGCGACCGCGCTCTGCTGGGCCTCCAGCGCCGCCTGCTGTTCGCCCAGGTTGGCGAGTATCGCCATGCGATCCTCCACTTCCCGGAAGGCACCGAGTACGGTGGCCCGATAGGCCCAGGCGGCCCGATCGCGCTGCGCGGTCGCCCCGTCGAGCTGGGCTTGCAGCCGCCCGCCCTGAAAGATCGGCGCGAGGATGCTGCCGCCAAGCGACCAGACGCTGATCGGATCGGCAAGCAGGTCGGAGAGGGCCAGGCCCGCGCTCGCCCCGAGATCGATCGACGGCATGAAATCGGCGCGCGCGACCCGCATCTTGGCATCGGCTGCTGCGATCCGGTATTCCGCTGCCGCGATATCCGGCCTGCGGCGCAGGAGTTCGGAGGGGAGCGTTGTGGGCGGCGCGGGAGCCACCAGTTCGTCCAGCGTCCCGCCCCGTTCGATACCGCCGGGCAGTTCCCCGGTCAGGACCGAGAGCGCATTCTCCTGCCGCGCAATCTGCGCCTTCAATTGCGGGACCAGCTGCGCGGTCGCCTGATATTCGGCCTCCGCCTGCCGCAAGGGCAGCTGGGACGTGTAGCCGACCTCGGCGCGGTCGCGGGCGAACTTCAGCGCCTCCTGACGCGCGGCCAGCGTATCCTCCAGTACCGCGAGCCGGGCATCCAGCGCCAGCAGCGTGATGTAGCCGGTGGCGGTGGCCGCGCTCACTGCGAGGCGAGCGGCTTCCTCGCCGGCAGCGCTCGCCGCGACGCCTGCCTCCGCCGCATCGACGCGCGCGGCATTCCTACCGAACAGGTCGAGCTCGTAAGAGGCGCGAAAGGTCGGCTGGGCCGCAAGCGACTCCTGCGCCCGCCCGAGCGCCGAAACCTCGCGCTGCGCGCCGACTTCCACACCCACGCCGAGGGATGGCAGCAGGTACCCGCGCGAAGCTTGCTCGGTCGCGCGCGCTTCATCCACCCGTGCCGCCGCGATGCGGACATCGGGATTGTTGAGCCGCGCCAGTTCGACGAGGCGGGACAGCTGCGGGTCGCGGAAGCTTTCCCACCAGGCCGCCTCGACCGGAGCACCCTCGCCAAGCTGGGTACGCCATTCGATCGGTGGCGTCACGGCGGTGCCGACGGGGGCATCCTGCAGGCTCGGCGCGCAGGCGGACAGGGCGAGCGCGGATGTGAACAGAAGGGCAAAAGACTTGCGCATGGCGATCACTCCTTGGTGTGAACGGTTGCGATGACCGACATGCCCGGCCCCAGCCGTTCGGCAGCCTTCTGCCCCTTGTCGAGCACGATGCGCACGGCGATGCGCTGCGGCACCTTCACGAAATTGCCCGCGCCCGTGTCCGGCTTGACGATGCTGAATTCGCTGCTGGCGGCAGGCGCGATGCTCTGCACCCGGCCGGTCAGTTCCAGTCCGCCCAGCGCATCGACCTCCAGCGTCGCCCGCTGGCCCACCGCCATCTCGGCGGTCTGGGTTTCCTTGAAATTGGCAACCACCCAGAACTCGTCGGGGACGATGTACATCAGCTGGGTGCCCGCGCTCACGAGCTGGCCGACACGCGCAGTAATTTCGCTCAGGCGGCCCGAACGCGGCGCGCGGATTTCGGTGCGGGAAAGCTCGATCTCGGCGAGGTCTTTCGATGCCTCGGCACCGGCCACCTGCGCTTCCAGACCCCCGCGACCGACCGTGACCGATCGCACGTTCTCTGCGGCGATGGCGCGCTGGGCCTCTGCCTGCTGCACGCTGGCCCGTGCCTGCTGCAAGGCGGCGCGCGCCTGATCGCGCTCACGTAGCGAGACCGATCCCTCGTCGACCAGTTCGGCAATGCGGTTCATGTCCGCCTGCGCCTTCTGCAGCGCGGCGCGCGCGCTCGTCACCGCAGCGGTCTGCAGCTTGAGCTGTGCCTGGGCGGAGCGCAGGCTCTGCGCGCTATTGGCCAGTGCAGCCTGCTGCGCGGCGGAATTCGCCGAGCCTTGCAGGACCTTCTGCTGGAAAGGCGCGTCGTCGATGCGCGCCAGCAGATCGCCCTTTTCGACCCGCTGGAAATCGATGACCGGCACTTGGGTCAGGTAGCCCGCGACCTGCGGGCTCACCACCGTGGTGCGCCCGCGCACATAGGCGTTGTTGGTCGTCTCGTCGCCACCACCGAAAGGGGGGAGATCCCAGGCATACAGCGCCACCAACGCACCTGCGATAATCAGCAGAACCGCGACAATGATACGTCGGCGCGAAGCATTGGGAGACCATCCCTTGTCCGACTCCGCCTCTGCAGGCGTGTCCTCGGCAACCTCGGGTTCTGCCTCGGTCTGAGAAGGGGAGTTTGTCATTGTCTGGTCCTTGCGAGCATGGCCTCGAGCGAAGCCAGTTCCTTGGCGAGCGGATTGCGCCCGCGAATCTTGTTGATGAGCCACGGCACGAACACCACGGCAAAGGTTACGACGGCGAGAGTGCCGACGAGGAAGAACACGTCGTTGAATGCCAGCACCGCCGCTTCGCGCCCAACCGACTGCGAGATGCTGGAGGATGCCGCCTGCTGTTGCAGCGCGGGGTCCGCCTGAACTGGTGCGATCCGCCGGGCCGCGTTGGACAGGGCCTGCGCGAGCTGGATATTGCCGAGCGTGAGCGTGCTTCCGGCGTCGATCAAGTGGGTCTTCAGACGGATCGTGTAAAAGGCGGAGAGCAGCGAAGAGCCCGCCAGTCCGCCCATCGACTGCGACAGCGAGAAGATCGCGATGAAACTGATCACGAACCTCGGCCCGGCGACGAGCGCACGGACCATGCCTTCCATCATGATCGGGCCCATCGCGAAGACGGCGCCAAAGGCAATCGCGGCCTGAGTCCAATAGACGTCCTGCGGGCGTGTCATCACCCCGGTTCTGGTGTCGGCAAAGGCCGCCACGCAGATGACGAAGATCGCGAACAGCACCGGGCGGGTCAGATCCTTGGGGTCGAGGCGCACGACCGAAAGCACCATTCCAGCGACCGTCGCGCCGGTCAGCACCCAGAAATACCCGATCAGCTGATCGTTGCCGTAACCCAGCGCTGAGAACATGCCGCTGGCGCCAAAGCCCTGTTCGGCAACCAGCACACGCACCGTAGCCCCGATCACGGCAAGGCTCAGGATCGCACGGCTCGAAAGCCAGCTCAGGTCGAGCATGGGGCTTTTGCGGTTGGCCTCGATCAGGAAACAGCCGCCGAGGCCGAGGATTGCGACGACCAGCGCGTAACCAAGCCACGAAGTATCCCACCACTGGATGCGGCCCTGGATCAGGAAGGTGCACAGCGCGCTGACGCCGATGACGAAGAGCGAAATGCTCGGGATATCGAGCGCCTCGAACGTGTCCTTCCTCTCCCCCGGAGGAAGCCGCAACAGGTAAACCAGCCCAAAGCCCAGCAGCGATAGCGCGAACTGGAACTGGAACACGTGGCTCATGTCGCTATCGACCAGCAGCGTCGGCGACAGCGCCCTCGTCAGCGGGAAGGCGATCTGACTGAGGCCGATCGAGATCACCAGCCCGGCGACCCTCATCGCAGCCGGCAGTCCTTGCATCAGGTAATAGATCGTGAGCGCGGACAAGCCGCTGGCGGTAATCCCGGCGACGGCGCGTGCGGCGAGTTCGGGATAATAGCCCGGCCCGATCATCTGCACGAAATTGGCCGCAACCAGCCCCGCCATCGCCCAGCGGACGAAGGGCTGGATGCCGAACTGCTGGCGCACGCGAAACAGCAGCATGCTCATGCAGGAATAGGTCGAATAGAACGCCACCGTCAGCCAGCCCGACTCCACCGGCGTAAGTGCGAACTCGGCCTGAAGCGCGCCCGAATTGGCCAGCAGGAAGCCGTTCTGACTGCCACCGAGCAGCCCGATGAAAAGACCAATCGCAAGATAGGCCGCGCGGCGGCGCGCCGGATGATCGGGATTGGCCGGCGACCCGGGCAGGATCGGCATCTCATGCGGTTTGAACCGATAAGCTGCGCGCTCGTCTACAAGGGCCGCACGATCAGCCACAGCGCAAGGCTCCATCGATCAGAGTGTCTTCGAGGGCGACCTCGAACGCCCGGTCGTCCGCAACATTATCTACCAGCTTGGTGAGCCGTTCCCGCCGGGCGACGGTACTCGCCGCTGCATAGATGAAATTGGCCACCCTGAATTGCAGGTGGTGCACATCGCGCTCGCACTCAGCGGCAGCCGCCTGAGCGAGATCGAAGAAATAGCGGTGCAGCGGCAGCGAAAGCTCGTCGAGCAGCCAGTCGTTGCGATCGGAATCGATCGTTATGTCGCGCAGCAGCAGCCGCGGCATATCCGGGTGCGCAAGCTGGTAGTCGATGAAGGCCCTCATCGCGTGGCGCAGACGATCGCGGGCGGGCTTCGCCTGCGTGTCGGTCATCGCCTGGTCGAGCGCTGCTTGAAGATCCTTCGCCGATTGCGAGACGATCGACTTCCACAAGCCAGCCTTGCCCCCGAAACGATAGGCGATCAGCGCGACGTCGATATTCGCGTCTGAGGCGATTTCACGCAGCGAGGTCGCTTCGTACCCTCTTGTAGCAAAGCGCCGCCGGGCGGCCTCGGCAATCGCCGCGCTCGTATCCGTATCGCTGTTTTTGGGCCGTCCCGGCCCGCGTCGCTTGGTCACTCTACGCTCCTGTCAGGAGCGCGATTTAGGAGGTACCTCGAATATATTCAATGGCCGTTGAATATATTCTGCGCGGCGGCATTTGCCGTGCCGCAGATCGACTGATCCGACGGATGGTGCGGCGTATGTGCCGTCACATCGGCTCAGTTATCGGGCGACCAGCCGCCCTTGTACCGCTCGAACCAGGCCAGGATCGCGGATGCCTTGGCCGCGCTTTGCGATGGGCGCGCCGCGATGCTGCCATGGCTCGCGCCGGGCACCTTCACCAGCGCGGTCGGCACACCGCGCAGCCTTAGCGCGGTGTAGTATTGCTCGGACTCGCTCACCGGGGTGCGATAATCCTCGCTCCCGACCACCACGAGCGTGGGCGTTTCGACATTGCCGACCAGCGACAGGGGCGAGCGATCCCAGTAGAGTTGCGGGTTCTCCCAAGGCTGCGCGCCGAGCCAGTAGGAGCCGAAGAACGCGGGCGCGTCCGCGGTCAGCACCTGCGTCGTCCAGTTGATCACCGGTTTCTGCGTCGCGGCGGCCTTGAAGCGGTTGGTCTTGCCGACGATCCAGCTGGTCAGCACGCCGCCGCCCGATCCGCCGGTGACGAACAGTGCGTCCGGATCGGCAATGCCCTGCGCGATGGCTTCGTCGACGATACTGATAAGGTCGAAATAGTCGTTGCCGGGATAGGCCTTGTCGATCTCGTTCGCGAACCCTTCGCCATAGCTGGTCGAGCCACGCGGATTGGCGGACAGCACGGCGTAGCCTGCCGCTGCGTAGAGCTGGTTGTCGCTCGCGAAATGGGGGCCATAGGCGGCGAAGGGGCCGCCATGAATTTCGAGGATCAGCGGCACGCGCTGCCCTTCGACATAGCCTGGCGGCAGCGTCAGCCAGCCTTCGATCGGCGTCCCGTCATAGCTGGACGCCGTGGTGATCTTGCGCACCTCGCCCATCGTCTTGACCTCACGCAAGCTACGATTGAGGTCGGTCAGGATGCGGATGTCGCCGCCGCAGGTGAGCCGCAATTCGGCCGGGCGCGTCGCTGGTCCGCCGGTAGAGGCGATCGCGTCGTTCTTCGCCACCGAGAAGCTGCCGCCGGTATAGGGTCGGTCGAGCCCGCCGCCCGAAAGCCCCTCGGCGACATCTCGGATCGACCCGTCGAGCGCGATGCGCGCGACGCGCGTTTCGCCGGAAACGTCGTACTGCGCGTAGATCGCGCGGCCATCTGCATCCCACTCGATACCCGTCGGGCTGAAGTCCCAGCTTTCGGTCAGGATTCGGCGGTTGGACCCGTCGGTATCCATCACGTAGAGATCGTCGTTCTCGTAAGCGCGCAACGCATCGTCGTAGCCGAGATAGGCGATGCGGCTCCCATCGGGCGAGACGCGCGGGCTGTGGTCCGGCCCGTCCCGGTCGGTCAGCTGCGAAATCGCTCCGCTGGTCAGATCGACCGCGTAGATCTCTCCCTCGACCGGGTCGCTCTGCCAGTCGGCCTTGCGGTTGGCACCGAAATAAATTGTGCCGCCATCGCGCGACCAGGAAAGCGGCCCGCCATCATGCGAAGGGCCGAAGGTCAGCTGGCGCGGCGCGCCGCCGTCTGACGGAATAACGAATATCTTCTCGAACCCGGGCTTGAGATAGCCCGCCCCATCCGCGCGATAGGTCAGCAAGTCGTATATCTGGATGGGCTCCGCCCATTCGGCGCCCTCCGGCTTTTTCTCGGGAGCGGAGCCAAGCTTGGGCGCGTCGTCCTTCACCAGCATGGTGTAGGCGATGGAGCGTCCATCGGGGGACCACGCCAGGCTCGACGGGCTGGTCGGCAATCCGGTCAGGCGGACCGCCTCGCCCCCATCCATCCACCGCACCCACAGCTGCGCGCTGCCGCCATTGGTCGAAACGAAAGCAAGCCGGTCGCCGGAGGGGGACCAGCGCGGTGAGAGGGCGTTGCCGCCCTGCCCTGCGACCGGCGTCTGTTCGCCGGTGCGGGCATCAATCAGCCAGATAGTGCTGTGCGTACTATCGGTCATCACACTATTGGACCGGCGCACATAGGCAATCTGCGATCCATCGGGGCTGATCTGCGGGTCGGATGCGGCCGCGAGATCGAACAGGTCCGCTCCGGTAAAACGGCGATCCGGCCCCGGCCCGACGGTGCCCATGGCGGATGCGGACTGAGGGGCCTCGGCCCGAGGTGCCGGCTGAGGAGCTTGCGTTTCCTGCGCGGCAAGGCTCGCCGGTGCCAAAGCAAACGCGCTTGCTCCGATAAAAAGTGCCAGCAGCTTCATGCGAATGCTCTCCTCGTATCCCTGTCTCTGCAGGCTTCACGCTGCGCTAGCAGCAGGCTCCGTGTCAATCAGTCGGGCACCTCAACCGCCCGGCATGGTCTGGCCCTGCTTCTCCAGTTGAGAACATGGGCCCCGGCAACGAGTGCCGCGCCGAATGCGGTAAGCCCGGTTTCAAGCGCCACAGTATGAGCGAGCAGACCGGAGATCATCAGCCCCAGCCCGGCAAGGCCGAGGGCAAGCCGGGGCCCCGCCCTGCCCGCGCCATGCCGCGATTTCAGCAGGACATAGCTGGTCAGTGGCACCGCGATGAGGACCATGATGAGATGGAACTCTTCCGGCAGCGAGAGCGCGGTGCTCCAGCTCGGCAAGATGGCGAGGATCACTGGCAAGACGAGGCAATGGATGAGGCACGCGGTCGACAGCGTCACGCCCGCACCATCCATTGCGGCGGCGACACCTCTGCTACGCGCCCTCACTCGCCCGGCTCCGGATCGATGCGCGGCGTATCGATCGCCAGCAGCAGGCGATGCTCACCCGTGCCCGCGATCGGTGGGGAGCGGTGCAGGCAAGGGGCGTGTCCCTCACCAAACTGCCAGCCTTTGACGAGCGCGATATCGCCTGCGTCGATGTTCCAGAGGTCGTCCGCCCCCTTCTCGTTGGCGCGAGCGAACTGGGTCCCTCGCCCAGAGTATGTCGTGATCAGCCGCAGGTCGGTGTAATCGGCGTGCAGCTTGCGGCAGGAATCATCATCGACCAGCTCGAGGCGCAGACGCACCTCGTAGCAGCGCATCAACGCCGCCAGACGGGTTGCGAGCATGGCGATATCCTCCGCCAGCGGCCCGGGCAGATCGCCCAGCTGGGCCGTCGCAAGATCGGGCGCACCGCTCGCCCGCCACATGAACGGATCGCGCGTCAGCATGTGCCGTTGACAATGTTCGAGCGGCGGGACCGCGCGCCGTTGTACGACCAACGGGTGTTGCGGCCGCCGGATGGCAGTCCAATCATTCGTGAAGCATGCATAGGCGGTGCCGTCTGAGAGCGACGGCGGATCGGATAGAGATGCGGCAAGTTGCATGAGCGGGCGGGTTTTCTTCCGAGGCTGGTGTTGGCTCGGCACATGTCAGAATGCGCCGAGACGCGCGAACCTCTAAATGTAATATTATATCATACGTTTCAAGCTGCGATCTCATTCGGGTTGGGCTATAGCGCTTCTCGCCGATTCCCCTCCCCCGATCACAGGAAGACCCGATGCCCTTGATCCAGACCGATCGCCGCAAGTTTCTCGCCGGAACCGGCGCCGCATTCGGCGCCCTGCTGGCGAGTGGCTGCACAACCAACAGGATGGTAACGGCAGCCGGCACCGCGAGCATGCCCGCATACGGCCCGCTGCAACCCGATCCTGCCGGAATGCTCGATCTGCCCGCAGGCTTCTCGTATCGCCTGCTCTCCACCCTCGGGGATGCGATGGATGATGGCGGGACCGTGCCCGACAAGGCCGACGGCATGGGCTGCTTCGACATCGGCAACGGCGAGATCGCGCTCGTGCGCAACCACGAGCTGGTGCCGGGTGACGGTTCAGGCGGCCCGATCGCCAAGGGCTTCGACACCCGCAATGGCGAGATTGTGCCAGGCGGGACGACCAATATCGTGCTCGACGCGGCGACCCTCGAGGTAAAGCGGCAATTTCGCACGCTGGGCGGCACGATCCGCAACTGCTCGGGCGGGATCACGCCTTGGAACACCTGGCTGACCTGCGAGGAAGCGCCGACCGGCCCCGGGCAACGCTATGGCGAGGGACTGGCGCGCAACCACGGCTGGGTGTTCGAAGTGCCGGCCAACGCCACCGGGCTGGTCGATCCCGTCCCGCTGACCGCGATGGGCCGCTTCAACCACGAGGCCGCCTGCGTCGATCCGGAGACGGGCATGGTCTATCTGACGGAAGACCGCGACGACGGTGTCCTCTATCGGTTCATCCCCAAAGAGCGCGGCAATCTGCGGGCAGGAGGCAGGCTGCAGGCGATGGTCATCGATGGCCTCGGCGACACGCGCAACCGGGGTGCGCCGGTCATGCCGGTGCAAAAGCTGTACGAGGCGCGCTGGATCGACCTCGACGAAGTAGAAGCTCCGCTGGACGACCTGCGCATCCGCGCGGTTGCCAAGGGTGCGGCACTCGTCGCACGCGGCGAAGGCATCCACATGGGCACCGACGACCTGTTCGTGTGCTCGACCAGCGGCGGGCAGAAGGGGCTCGGGCAGATTTTCCGCTTCATCCCCGGTCGCGGACGCGGGCCGGACATGGTCGAGCTGTTCTTCGAAAGCGAGAGCAAGGACCAGTTCGATTTCGGCGACAACCTGACCGTCGCGCCAAACGGCCACCTGATCGTGTGCGAGGATCAGTATACCGAAGTGGTCGACAACCACCTGCGCGGGATCACGCCCGATGGGCGCGCCTACGCCTTCGGCCGCCTCACCATGCAGACCGAACTGGCGGGCGGGTGCTTTTCACCCGATGGTAAATGGTTTTTCGTCAACGCCTATTCGCCGACGCGGACCGTGGCGATAACCGGGCCGTGGGACCGGTTCGTGACCTGAGCCACGCCGCCTCCGGCTCATTCACGCGTGCAGGCCTGCATCGCCTCGCGTGCCAGCCGGGCTAGCACCGGGAATTTCGTCGCCCGCTCCGCCGCCTGCGCGCTGGCCGCATTGCCGCGGATCACCCGGCCCTTGATCCCATGGAAAATCGCTGCGAGCCGGAAGAAGTTGAACGCGATGTAGAAATCCCAGTTGGGGATGCTCTTCCGCCCGGTCCGCGCACAGTAGGCGGCGACGTATTCCGCTTCGCTTGGGATGTTGAGCGCGGCCAGATCGACACCCTCCAGCCCCGCGACGATGTCGGGCGGCATGCGATACATCATCGCGTTGTAGGCGAAATCGGCGAGCGGGTGGCCCAGCGTCGATAGCTCCCAGTCGAGCACCGCGAGCACGCGCGGCTCGTCCGGGACGAAGATCATGTTGTCGCAGCGCAGATCGCCGTGGACGATCGCGTTCTCTTCGCCCGGCGGGATATTCTCGGGGAGCCATTCGACCAGCGCGTCCATATCCACGTTCCGGCCAGCCTCCTCGTCGGCCAGATATTGCTTCGACCAGCGCCCGATCTGCCGTGCGAAGTAGTTGCCCGAGCGACCATAGTCGCCCAGCCCGATCGCCTCCGGATCGATCCCGTGCAGCTGCGCGAGCACGCGGTTCATTGCCGCGAAGTAGTCCGGCCGCGCATCGCGCGCCACGTCGGGGAAGGTCGTATCCCAGAAGATGCGCCCCTCGACCATCTCCATCACGAAGAACGGCGTGCCCAGCACGCTCTCGTCCTCGCATAGCCCGTGAATTTTCGGCACGGGAAAGCCCGTCTCGCCCAGTGCCGCCATCACCTGCGCCTCGCGCTCCACCGCGTGTGCGCCCTTCAGGATCTCGCCGGGCGGCTTGCGACGCAGCACATAGCTGCGGGTCGGCGTCGTCAGGCGGTAGGTCGGGTTGGACTGCCCACCCTTGAACTGCGCCACCTCCAGCGGCCCGGCAAACCCCTCGACATGCGTGCGCAGCCATTGCTCCAGCGCGTCGCGGTTCAGCTCGTAGCCGGCGCGGACGGCAGTGGTCCCGGTATTGCCCTCAGCCGCCTCGCTCATGCCGACGCGTTGGCCTCGCGGTGGGCCTTCTTGATCTTCTTGGCGAGCGACCATTTGTGAACCTCGGTCGGGCCGTCATAGATGCGGAAGGCCCGGATTTCGCGGAACACCTGCTCGACGATGGTCTGGTCGGTGACCCCGGTGCCGCCCATCACCTGCACGCAGTTGTCGACCACCCGCATCAGCGCCTCGGACACCGCGACCTTCGCCATGGAGCTTTCGGTCGTGCCCAGATCGCCCGTGTCGAGCACGCTGGCGCACCAGTAGATCATCAGTTCGGCCTGCTTGAGGTCGATCTGGTTCTGCGCAAGCATGAAGCCCACGCCTTCGTGATCGATCAGCGGCTTGCCGAAGGCCTGCCGCTCGCACGCGTAGTCGCTGGCGATCTCCTGACAGCGCATCGCCGCGCCGAGCCAGCGCATGCAGTGCGACAGGCGCGCGGGCGACAGACGCACCTGCGCGTAGCGAAAGCCCTCGCCCGCCGCGCCGAGCATCTGATCGGCAGGCACCCGCAGATTCTCGATCGTCACATCGGCGTGGCCGCCGGGCATCGAATTGTCGATCGTGTTGGGCGCGCCCTCTATCCGGATCGCCGGGTCGGGCAAATCGACCAGGAACATGCAGGCCCCGCCGCCTTCTTCCACACCTTCGGCGCGCGCCATCACGATGCCCACGCCTGCGCCGTCCGCCCCGGTGATGAACCGCTTGCGCCCGTTCACCACCCAGTGATTGCCGTCGAGCTTGCAGGTAGTCTTCATCATCGAAGGATCGGACCCGGCTCCGCCCCAATCGGCAGGCTCGGTCATGAAGAACGCGCTCTGCTCCTCGCCCGAAACCAGCCGGGAGAGGAATTTCTCCTTCAGGTGATCGCTGCCGACATGGCCCAGCAGGTACATGTTGCCTTCGTCGGGCGCGTTGGTGTTGAGTGCCAGCGGGCCGAGCGGCGAGAGGCCCGATTTGATGAGGACATACGCGGTCTCGACCTGCGTCAGGTGGCTGCCGTCCTCCATGATGTGCGGCGTCATCAATCCTGCCTCGCGTGCAAGGGCACGGATTTCGCGGACCAGTTCGCGGGTCGGCGCGCCGTGATGGTCGCGGCGCGGGTCCTGTTCGTAGGGAGCGATCTTGCTCCGCACGAATTCCTCCACCCGATCGCCGATGTCCCGGGCGCGTTGCGAAACCTCGATCATTCTCAATCCTTCAGATTATCTCAGTGAGGGGTGGCCCGCCTATTCGGCCCAGCGCAGCTCCAGCTGCAGCAGCGAGCCGACATTGCCGCCCCGGAACGTGGGCTGCCCATCTTCGGCCAGCGAGAAGGACGGGACGCGGGCGAGCCATTCTTCCAGCAGAACGATCGCCTCCAGCCGGGCAAGGCCCGCCCCCACACAGCGGTGCGGGCCCACCCCCAGGGTGGTATGCCGCACCGGCGACAGGCCGCGATCGAAGTCGACCTTTTCCGGATCGTCGAAACAGGCCGGGTCGAGGTTGTGGAGCACGCTGGGAAGATAGATCAGATCGCCTTCGCGCACCTCCACGCCATCGACCACCGTTGTTTCCACGCAGTTTCGGGTGACCGAAACCGTGGGGTAGCGGCGCATCAGCTCGTCGACTGCGGCGGGAATGCGCGAGGCATCCTCCCGCAGATGTGCCTGATCGTCGGGATGGCGCGCGAGGTGCATGATCATATTGCCCATCATCGCGACCACCGTATCGAGCCCGCCAAACAGCAGATTGCGGCACATCCGCTGAGCCTCGTCGAACGTCCATGGCCGCCCTTCGATCGGGACAGATAGGATACGGCTGAACAGGTCCGCCCCCGGATTTGTAAGCCGTTCGCGGATGTAAGGCTCAAGATAGGCATCCGCGGCATCGCGCAATTCAACCACCGTCATCGATCCGTCGGGGCGGGTCAGCTGCTGGCCAAGCGGGCGCAGCCGCGTGCGGTCTTCGGGAGGGACGCCGATCAGCGAAAGGAAAACGTGGATCGGCAGGATCTCGGCGAATTGCGACATGAATTCGCATCCGCCATCGCCCAGCAGACCGTCGATCAGCTGCTCCGCCTGTTCGCGTACCAGCGGCTCCATCGCGACGACGTGATTATTCGCGAAGCCCTTCATCACCGCCATGCGGAACGGCTTGTGCTCGGGCGGGTCCTGCTGAAGCGGGATGAACTCCATCACCTCGCCGAGGCCAGGTGTCACCGCGAGCGCTTCATTGGAGAACCGCTCCGCGTCACCCCACAGGCTGCGCACCACCTCGCCCTTGGCAGCAATCCAGTGTCCGCCGTTCTCGGTGGTCCAGACGAGACCGGGACCGCCGAGCAGAGACTTCCACGCGGCGAAGAAATCCTGCTCTCCACCGGGCGGCGCGAACACGTTGAAATCGACCACCCGGTCTGCCGGGACGTGATCCGGTATTGGCTGCGTGCTCATTGCCACTCTCCCCCGGCCCATTGGCCTATCCCAGCGTCCGCAACGGCTCGCGACCGTCCCAGTCGCGTGCTGCATCGCGCATCATCGTGAAGAGCTGTCGACCCTGCTCGCTCAGTTCCAGAATTTCGAGCAGCCCGCCCGGCCCCGCCCCGGGATCGACGTAATAGACCTGCGCGCCGCCAAAGGTGCCGTCGACGATGATTTCGGCCTCCGCATCGGCGACCGCTTTCTTCGCGGCCTCGAAATCCTCGACCAGCACCAGCGTGTGATGCAGCCGATCCTTCACCCCGTATTCGCCGTTATAATGCGCAGGCGCATCGTTCTCGGGTCGGAAGAGCTCGATCTGGATGTCGTTCCAATAGGCCATCGCGACCGAGAAGCGCGCATCGGTCGGCTCGCCGCGATAACGCATGTTTTCCAGCGTGATGTTCTCGAACAGGAAGAAGGGGCCGACCCCCATCGTCTCGGTCCAGTATTTCAGCGCAGCGTCGAAATCGCTCGGCACGTAGGCGAGCTGCTCGCACGGCCCCAGAGCGGTGAGACTTCCAGGCTTGGGCATTGGTTCTTCTCCAGCAAATCACGCCCCGATGGACTTTGCTCAGGCGAACAATTCCTCGGGGTTCTCGAACAGGGTCTTGAAGGTGGCGAGGAACTTCGCCCCCGCCGCGCCATCGATCGCGCGGTGATCGACCGACAGGGTCAGCGAGATACGCGTCTCGAACGCGATCCCCCCGTCCTCACACTCGGTGGGCACCCGCGACGCAGCCCCCACCGCGAGGATTGCAGCCTGCGGCGGATTGATGATCGCATCGAAATTCTCGATCCCGAACATGCCGAGGTTGGAGACGGTGAAGGTGCCCCCGTCGAGATCGTCGTAACCCAGCCGACCCGCTTCCGCCTTGTCGATCAGCGCGCGGGTTGCCTTGGCGATCTGCCCGATGCCGAGCCGGTCGGCCTGGCGTACGATCGGGGTCATCAGCCCGCTGGGCGAAGCGACCGCGACCGACACGTCGGCGTGGGGGAAGCGATGGATTTCCTCGCCGTGCAACTGCACGTTGACCTCTGGATGGTGCCGGAGCGCACGCGCTGCCGCCATCACCACGAAATCGTTGAGCGAAGCCTTGCTTCCCAACACCAGATTGGCGTGACGGCGCAGTGCGATCACCGGATCGGCACAGACCGACGTCCGCAGGTAGAAATGCGGGATGTCCTGCTTGGCTGCGGTAAGCCGCTTGGCGACCACCTTGCGCACGCGATCGAAGGGCTCGATCCGCGGCGTGTTATCGACCGGCACGAAGGGTGCATCGCCGGTCGCGCCCTGCCCTTCCAGCAGTTTGAGCACATCGGCCTTGCGGATCCGTCCGCGCGGGCCGGTGCCTGCAACCGGGCCGAGATCGACCCCGTTCTGCGCGGCGATCCTCCGGGCTAGCGGAGAGGCGAAGACTTCGAGGTTCTCCTCCGGATGATCGACCGGGCCACGCAGCTGCGGCGTACGCGCCGGGCGCACTGCCTGCTGGACATCCTGCAGGGTAATCCGGCCCTCGCGGCCCGACCCCTCGATGTCCGAAATATCCACGCCCTCGGCTTCGGCGAATTTGAGCGCTTCGGGGCTGATCGGGCGGTTGGTGTCGATCTTGACCGGCTTCTTTTCGCCGCCACTCGCATCCGTGGGTTGGACCGGCTGATCGTCCGCCACCTTCTGTGCGGCGGGTTTCTTCTTGCGGACGCTGCCCAGCGCGGAGGTCGGCTTGAACCCGGCGACGAAGCTGTCGACCGCATCCGTATCCGCGGAACCATCGCCGAACACGGCGAGCAGACTGCCGACGACTTCGGCATCGCCACCCGCCTTCACCACGAGCCGTTCAACGACGCCGTCTTTCTCGGCCTCGACCTCGTTGGTGATCTTGTCGGTTTCGATCAGGCAGAGCAGATCGCCCTTCTTGAAGGCATCGCCTTCGCCCACCATCCATTCGGCGAGCGTTCCCTCGGTCATCTCAATGCCCCATTTGGGCATGCAAAAGGCGCGCAGATCGGTCATTCCATCCGCCTCCTCAGCGATAATCGAGTGTTTTGCGGACCGCGGCTTCGACCTGGTCGTCGGACGGCAGGTAAGCCTGCTCCAGCTCGAGCGCGAAGGGCACGGGCGAATGCGGCGCAGTCACCATCTCGACCGGCGCACGCAGGCTCGAAAACGCCTTGCGTGCGACCAGCGCGGCAATATCGGTCGCCAGATTGCAGCGCGGCGGGGCTTCGTCGACGATCACCAGACGCCCGGTCACCTCTACCGAATCGAGGATCGCTTCCTCGTCCATCGGGCTGGTCGTACGCAGGTCCAGCAGGTCGACACCAATGCCGTCTTGCGCCATCCGCTCCGCCGCCGCTTCGGCCACGCCAACCATCATGCCGGTGGCGATCACCGTCACATCCTCGCCCGCTGTCACCTGACGCGCATGGCCGAAGGGGATCGTGTAGTCGCCCTCGGGCACCTCGCCGGATACGCCGTAAAGCGCCTTGTGTTCGAGGAACATCACCGGGTCGTCGCCGCGAATGGCGGTGCGCAGCAGGCCGCGTACATCTTCGGGGGTGGATGGCATGACCACCTTGAGGCCCGGCATCCCGGTCAGGATCTGGTGGACGCACTGGCTGTGCTGCGCAGCGGCGTTGTACCCGCCGCCATAGGCCATGCGGATCACCGCCGGGCAGCGCGTCTTGCCGCCGAACATGTAGCGGAACTTGCCGATCTGGTTCCACAACTGGTCGAGGCTGACCCCGATGAAGTCGGCGAACATAAGCTCTGCAACCGGACGCTTGCCGCTGAGCGCGAGGCCCCCGGCAGTGCCGACGATCGCGCTTTCGGAAATCGGGGTATCGATCACGCGGGCTGCGCCGAACTGTTCGAACAGCCCGGTGGAGGTCGACCAGATTCCGCCGATCGCCTCCGGCCCGCCAGCGGTACCCATGCCGCCGACCACGTCTTCGCCGAGAACCACGACGCTTTCGTCGCGGGCCATTTCTTCGCGGATCGTTTCGCGAACCGCGTCGCGATACATCATTTCAGCCATTGGTCAGCGCTCTTCAATAAGTGACATAGACATCGGTGAGGACATCCTCGGCGGTCCCCCGGGGGGCGGCACGCGCTGCCTCCACGGCAGCATCGACATCGGCATGTGCCGCCTTGTCGAGTTCGTCGAGCGCCTCAGTCTCCAGCAGCCCTGCGTCCGAAACGCGCTGACGGAAGATCTTCAGACAGTCGCGTTCCTTGCGGATCCGATCCATCTCGCCATCGCCGCGATAATTCTGCGGGTCTCCTTCGAAGTGGCCGTAAAAACGCTCGGTATCGAACTCGACCGCAGCCGGGCCGTTGCCCGCGCGGACATATTCGAGCAGCTCGCGCATGGTCTCGTAGACGGCGAAGAAGTCGCACCCGTCGGCGCGCCATACGCGCATCCCGAAAGCTTCCGCGCGGCTGGCAATATCGTTCGCCGTGCCGACCGCATAGTCGTCGCCCGTATGCTCGGAATAATGGTTGTTCTCGAACACGAAGATGCACGGCGCGTTGGTGACGACCGCCATGTTCATCGCTTCGAACGTGGTCCCCTGGTTGCACGCGCCGTCGCCCGAGAACGCGATCGCGACGCGCCCTTCCCCGTCGAGCTTGTTGGATAGCGCCGCGCCGACCGCGATCGGAGCGCCCGCGCCGACGATGCCGTTGGCACCCAGCATGCCCTTGTCGACATCGGCGATATGCATCGAGCCGCCCTTGCCCTTGCACAGGCCTTCGGTGCTGCCCCAAATCTCCTTCATCATGCCCTGCACATCGCAGCCCTTGGCGAGGCAGTGCCCGTGACCGCGGTGGGTGGAGACGATCTTGTCTTCGGTATCGAGGTGTTCGCACACCCCCACCGCAACCGCTTCCTGGCCGCAATAAAGGTGGGTGAACCCGGCGACCTCGCCGGTGGCGATCACATCGTGCAGGCGCTCCTCGAACGCCCGGATCGTGGCCATCCTTCGATAGGCCTGTAGCAGCTGCTCACGGCTCAATTGCATGGTTTTCCCTCTCCCTCGCGCTCACATGCCGAGCACGGTTTTTGCTATGATTGTCGACTGCACTTCGTTGGTGCCGCCGAAGATGCTCCAGGCACGGCTGTTGAGATAGCGTGCCATGGCGACCTGCGCGTCCTCCGATCCGATCGGTTCGGGTGCATCATCGCCGTATAGCGGTCTCTCGACCGGTAATTGCAAGGCGCGCGGGCCGTACAGATCGACCGCCAGCAGGTCGATCTCCTGGTTGAGGCTCGACGCGATCAGCTTGGTCAGCGAGGTCTGCGGTCCGGGATCGCGACCCTTTGAAACATTGGCGAGAATCTTCAGCTCGATCATTTCGAGCGATTCCTGCCGCAACCTCAGGCGTGCAACCCGCCGACGCCACGCGAGATCGTCGGCCAGTGTACCGCCCCCCCCGTCGGGCATCTCGGCCGCCGCCCGCTCGATCACGTCGAGCGCATGGCCCAGCTTGGGCGCGTGGCACGATCCGCCTCGCTCGTTCTCCAGCAGGAACTTGGCGATGGTCCACCCGGCACCCTCGTCCCCGACGAGGTTTCCGGCCGGCACCTCGACATTTTCGAGGAAGACCTGATTCACATCGTGATCGCCGGCGATGTTGTGGATCGGGCGCACGCTGACCCCCGGCGTGTCGAGATCGATCAGCAGGAAGCTGATCCCGGCCTGTTTCTTGCCGGAATTATCGGTCCGCACCAGCGTGAACATGCGATTGGAAAACTGCGCATGGGTGGTCCAGATCTTCGACCCCTCGACCACGTACTTATCACCCTCACGCCGTGCCCGGCACGAGAGGCTGGCAAGGTCGGAGCCCGAGCCCGGCTCCGAGAAACCCTGACACCAGTAGTCTTCGCCCGACAGGATGCGCGGGAGGTAATAGTCCTTCTGCGCTTCGCTACCGAAGGTCCACAGCACCGGCGCGACCAGCTTGGTCCCCATGACTGCGGAGTTGGGCGCGCCTGCCAGCGCGAGCTCCTTTTCGAAGACGTACTTCTTCGTCGCCGACCAGCCGGTCCCGCCATGAGCCTCGGGCCACTGGTAGGCGAGCCAGCCTTCTTCGTTGAGCTTCGCCATGAACGGAACCGCCACATCGGGCTCTGCAAACACGCCGGGCGAAAGCTTCGCGCCGCGCTTGAGCTCGGGCGTCAGGTTGGCCTTCAGCCATTCCTGAAGTTCACTGCGAAAGCGCTCTTCTTCTTCGGTCAGCGCAATATCCATCTATCGCTCCAGGATCGTCACGGCGGAAACGCCGGGCGCGCCATAGACATGGCTGTAGGCGGTCTTGGGATCGCCCGGCACCTGTCGCGCCCCGGCATCGCCGCGCAGCTGAATTACATTTTCGTAGACCTGTCGCAGGCCACTCGCCCCGATCGGCTCGCCGCAGGCAATACAGCCGCCATCGGTGTTGACCGGCAGCCGCCCGCCAATCGCAGTCGCCCCCTCGGCCAGCCAGGCTTCCTGGTCGCCGTCGGCGCAAAAGCCGTTCTCGGCCATGTGCATGATTTCCGCGCCCGCTTCGGTGTCCTGCAACTGCGCGATGTCGATCTCGTCCGGGCCGATCCCGGCAGCTTCGAACGCCGCTGCGCTGGCGAGCGCAGTGGCCGTCCCGCCGCGTTCGATATCGACCGAGGGTGCGAACACCTCGAAACTGCCCGGCGGGCGGGTCCGCATCGTCGCCGCCTTCAGCCGGATCGGCTTGCAGCCCAGTTCGCGCGCCTTGCGCTCGCTCGCCAGGATCAGCGCGACCCCGCCTTCGGCGGGCGAGCAGAACATGTACTTGCTGTAGGGATCGCTGATCATCGGGGCCTGAAGAATCGTCTCCAGATCGATCGGCTCACGACGCCATGCATGGGGAGCATGCGCGCCGTTGCGGAACGCTTTCTCCGCGACCCGGCCCAGGCTGTCGCGCGAAATGCCGTGCAGTTCCATGTAGCGCATGATCTTCATCGCGAAGAACTGCGTGGTGACCATATAGCCAGCCTCGCCGTACCAGTCCGGCAGGCCGTATTCGGCGGGCTTGGCATCGAAAGCTCCGCGCGGATGCTTGTCGAAGCCGACCGCTATGCCGAGGTCGAAATCGCCCGACTTGATCGCCATCTGCGCGCTGAACAGCGCCGATCCCCCCGCAGCGCAGCCATTGCGCACGTTGATGAACTGGACGCCAGTAAGCCCCAGCCGCTCGACCATCGTGTCGGGATTGCCCGCCGCATCCGAACTGCCATAGGCAAACTGGATGTCGGGCCACTCGATCCCTGCGTCCTTCAGCGCTTCGCGCACCGCGAACACGCCCTGGTCGATCCCCTCGACCCCGTCGGTGCGTCCGAAAGGATGAATCCCCACGCCAATGATGCACACATCACTCATGCTGCGATCTCCGCAGGTTCGAATGCAGGAATGGCGCGCGGATCATCGGCCTGATCATCCAGCACCGCGAGCGTGAAGCGCATCGGCATCCCGATCGCCAGATCATCGAACGCGACATTGACCAGCCGCGCCTCGACCATGGTTTCGCCGGGCAGCGCGACATAGCCGAGCGCCCAGGGGCTGAAATTCTCCGGCCCTTCATATGGCGGCGACTTGGGGCGGAATCGCTGGATCGTGTAGGACCACAAGCTGCCCTCGCGCGAAAGCGGATGCGGCTCGAAATCCTCGCTATCCGGGCAGGGAAATACGATCCGGCCAGTATGGCGATTGCGCCCGCCGATCAGCCTCGGCGGCACGTCCTGTGTAAACAGCCCTTCGGCTATCGCGCGCATCGACACCTCTTTCCCTCTCCTCTTGGAGGCAACGATAGGCGCGTCTTCACGGCATCTCCCATTCCCCAAAGTGCTAGGTCACAGCCGACCGCCAAGCGTGGGATGACCTCTACAGAGGGAGAGCAGCATGGCCCGGGAATGGGATTACATCGTAGTTGGCGCAGGCTCGAGCGGCTGCGTGATGGCCGAAAGGCTGAGCGCGAGCGGTCGCCACCGGGTGTTGGTGCTGGAGGCCGGCGGCGAAAGCGGGTTCTGGAACCGCGTGCCCAAGGGTGTCGCCAAGCTGGTCACCAACCCAGACAAGATCTGGGCCTACAAAGTCACCCAACCACGCATTCCGGAAAGCGAGGCCAGCGAATTCTGGATTCGCGGCAAGGGCGTCGGCGGGTCCAGCTCGGTCAATGGCATGATCTGGAGCCGGGGCGAGGACGAAGATTACGATTCGTGGGAGCGTGATCACGGTGCGCGCGGCTGGAATGCAGCGACCATGCGTGACGCCTTCAAGCGACTGGAGGACCACGCCGATGGGCCGACCGACCGGCTGGGCTCCAACGGACCGGTGCACATCGAGCCCGAGATTTTCACCTATCCGCTGGCCGAAGACATGATTGCGGCGGGCGAGAGCCTGCAATTGTCGCGCGTGCGCGAACTCAATGCCCGGCCCGGCTCGCGGGTCGGCTATTACAGCCACAACATCCGCAAGGGCAGAAGGGAAAGCGCGGCGCAGACCTTCCTGCAGCCTGCCCGCAAGCGCGACAACGTGACGGTGCTCACCGGCGCGCGAGCGCAGCGCATCACATTCGACGGACGCCGCGCAAGTGGAATCGAAGTGGCTGTCGACGGAGAGCTGCAGCATTTCGTTTGTGCGGGCGAGGTCATCGTGTGTGCAGGCGCGATCGAAAGCCCCCTGCTGCTCCAGCGTTCGGGGATCGGCGATGCCACCTTTTTGCAGGAACGGGGCGTCGCGCCGGTGGTCGACAATCCTCACGTGGGGCAGCATCTCAACGAGCATCTCTCGCTATCGATGCCCTACCGGTTGGACCGGGGGAAAGGCACCAACCGGCATTTCTATGGCACCGGCGCGGCGCTGGCGATGGCGCGCTACCTGCTGACGGGCGGCGGGATCATGGCGACCGGCCCGTTCGAGGTCGGTGCATTCCTCAACGTCCACCACCCCGACGGGCGGACCGATGCGCAGTTCTACCTCGGTGGCTACACTTTCGAGGTCGGAGACGAGAATAACCCCGTCCCGCTCGACAAGATCGACCGGCGGCCAGGGCTGACCATCTATGGGTCGCTGCTGCGCCTGACCAGCGAGGGCAGCATCATGATCGGCGGCCCCGATCTCGACGATGCGCCCGAGATCACGCCCAACTTCCTCTCGACCGAGCACGACCGGGCGAGCGCGATCGCGATGGTCCGCAAGATGCGCGCCTTCGTCGATGCCCCCCCGCTGGGCGACAAGGTGGGCGAAGAGTTGCTGCCCGGCCGCGAGGTCGACAGCGACGAAGATATCCTCGCCTTCTTCCGCCGCTATTCGAGCTGTGGGCTGCACGGCATCGGGACCTGCCGGATGGGATCGGGCGAAGACACCGTGGTCGACCCGGACCTTCGCGTGCGCGGTGTCGAAGGTGTGCGCGTAGTCGACTGCTCGGTCATCCCCGGCCATGTCACCGGCAACACTAACGCGCCGGCAATGGCGCTGGGTCTGCTGGCAGCGGAGCGGATGGGGGCCTGACCCGGATCGCGCTGCCCAGGGCTCAGTTGTTCTGGGAAATATAACCCAGCTGCGCGGCCTTGAAGACCGTCTGGCTGCGGTTGACCGCGTTCAGCTTGATCGACGCATTGTGCATGTGGAATCGCACGGTCGCGCGGCTGCGCGACATGATCATGCTGATTTCCAGATCGGTCTTGCCGATCGCCGCCCAACGCAGACATTCGACCTCGCGCTTCGACAGGCGCGAGCCCGCCGGAAGCGGCTCGGGCGAGGTCATCACCACGGTGTAGCTGGAGATGAACGCCCGCGAGAGGATCGCGAAGAGATCGGCGTATTCCTCGTAATCTGCGGCAAGGTCGGTCTTGTCCTCGTCCAGCGGATTGAAGCTGACCGCGCCGATTCGCCCGAACGCCATGTGCACCGGCACCACGATCGCCGCGCGAGTCATCGCCCGCTTGGCGAAATTGGTCATGTCGATCTTTTCGAGGTAGGCGTTGGGAAGGCGGGTCGTGAACCCCTCCTCGTTCACCCAGTACGGCTCGTTCTCGAACCGGCAGGCGCTGGTGATCGGGCTGTCGAGCGCGATCCGCGAATTGCGCCACCACGCGCTTTCATCCCCCGCCCAACCGAACACCTCCAGTGCGAGGACGTTGCCGTCCTTGTCCACCGGGGTCCGCTTATCCGCGATGTCGTGCGCCGGGGCAACGCGATAGCCGCGCTCCAATGCGACTGCATGCAGGGCCTCCGCCGCTGGGCGGATGTCATCCTGGTCGGTGATCCTGACCGAGGTCAGATTCTTTATTTGAAATTCAGCCATGCTCTCTCCGAAACCCCCAATACGACCTGCGGCCCTGCCCAGCAACCTCGCGCAGCTAGCCTTTTGGGGAGAGGCAGTGCGGTTCCGGCTCGGCTATTTTCAGCCACTGACGGGAGAAGGAGAAAACGTGAATTTCGACCTGACGGAAGACGAGCAGATGCTGAAGGCCGTCGCCGAGCGCTTTTTGGACAACCAGTATGCGGGGGAGGAACGACGCGAGTATCAATCACAACCGTGCGGCTTCGAACCCCGGAACTGGGCGTTGCTGGGAGAACTGGGCATTCTTGCAGCCAGCTATCCCGAAGAGGCTGGCGGGCTGGAGCTGGGGGCGACGTCGATCTCGCTGATCCATCACGCCATGGGGCGCGGTCTCGCGGTCGAGCCGCTGATCGACTGCGCGCTGTTGGCAGGCGGCATTGTTGTACGCGCGCAGTCCGAAATTGCGGAGCAATGGGCGGACGACCTTGCGAGCGGAGCAAAGCGGGTCGCCCTTGCCCACAACGAATTCGATGCCCCGGGTGGCTGGCGTGGCCTGCGCACCGAGGCGCGCAAAGTAAACGACAGCGTCCAGATCACGGGCACAAAGCCTTTCACGATGGGTGGCTGCGGTGCGGATCTCTATCTGGTCAGTGCGCGCGATAGCGATGCCGCCAGCAACACCGACACCGGCGCGCTCTATCTCGTCGCCGCCGACGCGGATGGCCTCGATGTCGAGACCTGGCGGGTCGCCGACGGGTCGATGGCAGCGATGCTAAAGCTCAACGCCGTTCGTCCGATCGCACGGATCGAGGACGGTGCGCGCCTGCTTGCGCAGGTGGAGCAGACTGCTTCGCTCGCCCGTTCGTCCGAGATGGTCGGGATCATGGAGCGATTGTTCGAACACACGCTCGACTACCTGCGTCAACGCGAGCAATTCGACCAGCCACTCAGCCGCTTCCAGGCGATCCAGCACAGGATGGCCGCGCTCTATGCCAAGCTCGAACAGGCTAAGTCGCTGCTCGACTTCGCGATCGTGAGCGAGGGCAAGCCCGACTATGCCAAGCGGCTGGACGGGGCGCGCGCGTTCATCGCGGAAGCCGCGATCGAACTGGGCCACGAAGCGATCCAGCTGCACGGCGCGATGGGGATCACGCAGGAGCTTTCGATCGGCCAAGGGCACAAGCGGCTGATAGTGCTGTCGCGCTGGCCCGAAGCGCCCGACGCGGCGCTCGACCGGTTCGCCCTGGCAAGCTAGGCCGGAGCTCCTTCGGACTGAAATATCAGGCTGGCTCGCGATCCTTGAGCCAGCCGATCCCCCTGCGCAGCAGGTCGTAGAAGACCGGCAGATCCCACGCGCAGCGGTCGAGCGTGGGCCACCACGGGGCCATCGGCTGGAGGTCGTAATGCCCACGGCAATGGCCCAGCGTGTTGTACAGCACCCCGCCCTTACCGCGCGGCTTCAGATAGAACACCGGGTGCGTACCGGGCGCATCGGCCGCCTCGCGAAAGCCCGTGCCCTCTTCGGCATTCTCGGTTTCGAGCAGCACATGCAGGTCGCCGTGCGTCTCCAGATGGTAGAGCTCGTCCGTGGTTTCGAACGGCTCGACCCCCTTCACCAGCGGATGCGAGGGATCGGCGACAGTCACGGTGTAGGGCGCGATCGGCGGGTGGCTGACGAACTGACTGCCCAGCAGATCCATCATCAGCGGGGCCCAGCGCGGAGCGTCCCACACGCCGTCGTCCATCAGGCGCAGGATCGAATTGGTCCCGTGCAGCGCATACCAGCGCCCGCCGGCGTCCAGCCAGTCACGCAAGACCTCCTGCGCCGCGAGCGAGGGGACCACGTCGCAGGTATACGAGATGATCATGTCGGCGTCGCGCAGCGCGTCGAGGTTCTCATAGTCCTCGAACACGCGCGTGCGGACCTCCGGATGCTCGGCCAGAAGCTTGAGCAGTTCGAGCCGGGCGAAGTCGATATCGTGATAGAGCCCGCCCGCCACCAGCACGCAATCGATGCGCTGCGGGTGATCCTCTTCGGTCGCATGGGCGAGCGGATCGAGCCCGTGGTCGGTATCGCTCATGCGCTTGCGTCGTCCTTCCAGCCGCCCAGTTCGCCATCGATGTATTTCATCATCGTATCCTGGAACTGGCGCAGGCGGATCTCCTGATAATTGCCCAGCTGGACCTCGCCCGTCTTGTGCACCTTGAGACCTTCCTGAACGTAAGGCAGGTTGTCCATGTCCTGCTCGAACACCTCGCCCAGCCCGCCCAGCTCGGGCGCTTCGGTCCATTTCTGCTCGAGCGTGAGGTATTTGAGCGGCGCGCCAGCAGGCTTGGGCTCGCCCTTCTTCACGCGGGCGAGCACGCGGACCTCCATCACGCAGGTATCGGGCGTCTTTCCGGGATACCAGCGGTAGACGATGTTGGGCATGTAGCCGCCCCAGGGGGCGAAGTTGGGGAACACGTTGTAGACCAGCGCATCCAGCACTTCGGCGTCGGTCGCATGCGAATGGTCGTAGCCGGTCTGTTCGGTGTAGACCTCGCGCATCCGGTCGCCCAGCGCCTCGCGTGCGGTCTTGTTTTCGGGCACCTCGATCGCCATCGGATCGCCATCGGGATCGTAATTGTCGGAACTGCGCCCGTTATACTTGATGAACTCGTCGACGATCCACTGTTCGCCCTGCCCCTCCGCAACATGGGGGCTCATCACCCCGAACGGAACGAGGTTGACGTTCACGTGATCGCCATAGGTCCAGTAGGCGCCGTTACAGTCGCCGGTGAAGGGCAGCAGCTGCGGATGCGTTACGACCGTGTGCCAGGCTTCCATGAACGCCTCGGCAGTCACCTTCCAGTTGGCAGGCACTTCCTTGGCGACGCGCATCACGGTAACGCATTCGTCGTGCCGCCAACGCTTGAAGTGCTCGGGCAGAGGCGCGAGGTATTCCTCCAGGCTCGGGCCGCCCTTCTCCTCGCGGATGAAGATATAGCCTTGCCAGTGGCCGACCTCCGCATCGGGCAGGTCGAGATTCTTGTCCTTTAGATGCGGGAAATCCCACTGGCACGGCGCCTTGTTGAAGCTGCCGTCCTTGTTCCACGAGAATGCGTGGAAAGGACAGGTGAAGCCCTCGGGTGCACTGCCGTCTTCCGTCCGCAGCTTGCGCCCGCGGTGCAGGCAGACATTATGCATCGCGCGGACCGACCCGTCCTCCTGACGAACAACCAGCCATGACCGACCGGCGATCTCGTGCACGATGTAGTCGCCGGGCTCGGGCAAGTCTTCCTCGCGTGCGGCGAACTGCCACACGTAAGGCCACATCCGCTCGCGCTCCAGCCGGGCGAATTCTTCGCTGGTATAGCGCGCCGCCGGGATCGGTTCGGAGCCGCGATACTCATAGCTCTCCTCGATCAGAAAATCGGGCACTTCGCGCGAATCGCGCTTCATGAAATCGACCCAGGTATCGCCTTCGCTGCGATCCTGGCCGGGTACTACCTGCGGATCTTGTTCGGCCATGTCAGCTTCCTCTCGTGCCGTCTGCGTGCGGCTTCTCGTTTGCACCCGTAATGCCGACCGGGGGCCGTGTCGTCACCTTGCCGAAATCATAGGTTACAGACCATTGGGTGCGCGGCAGGATGCGCCGAATAAGAAAATGGGAGAAGAGGATTTGACTGAACGGCTCGCAGGCAAGGTCGCGCTGGTAACCGGCGGGACGAGCGGCATCGGCGCAGGCACGGTTGCGCGCCTTCGCAGCGATGGTGCGCAGGTGTTCTTCACCGGCCGCAACGAAGAGGCCGGCAGCGAGATCGCCGGGCAGACCGGTGCAAAATTCATCCGCCACGAGGTGTCCGATGCGGACGGCTGGGCCGATGTGATCGCCCATATCCGTGATGCCCATGGCCGGCTGGACATCGCCTTTGCCAATGCAGGCATGGAGCGCGGCGACGGCAGCGTGGAGGATATCTCGCTCGACGGGTGGAACGGCGTCCTCGCGGTCAATCAGACCGGCGTGATGCTGACCGTGCAGCACGCGATCCGCGCGATGCGCGACAATCCCGATGGGCCGACGGGCTCGATCATTATCAATTCCTCGATGAACGCGAACCGCGCGATGGGCAATTTCGTCGCCTATTCGGTGACCAAGGCGGCGGTGGTGGCGCTGGCCAAATCCGCCGCGATCCATTGCGGCAACCAGGGCTACAAGATCCGCGTCAATGCGATCCTGCCCGGTGTGGTAGAAACCGCGATGATCGCCAATCTGATCGCCAGCAACGAGAACCCCGATGCGATGCGCGCGGGGTATGAAGGCATGTCGCCGCTCAAGCGGATGGCCGAGGTCGACGAGGTTGCGGCCTTCGTGTCCTTCCTCGGATCGGACGAGGCGGCATTTATTTCAGGCGCAGACCTGACCATCGACGGTGCCAGCACCGCCGGGATGATGGGGCTGTGAGCGCGGGCAGGCTCGCGGGCCGCGTTGCCTTCGTCACCGGGGGCCTGCGCGGGATCGGCCATGCGGCTGCCGCACGGATGCTTGATGAAGGCGCAACCGTGATCGTCAGCGATCTCGATTCCGAAAGCGACGCGCACGACCTGCTGGGCGATCTGGCCGACAAGGTCGGCTACGTGCAGGCCAACGTGACCGATGAAGGCGACTGGGCGCGCGCGCTCGACCATGTGAAGCAGGCGCACGGCGCGTGCCACATCCTGGTCAACAATGCCGGGATCGACCTGACCGGTGCGGTCGAGACGCTCGAGCTGGAAGACTGGCGGCGGATCATGGCGATCAATGTCGATGGCGTGTTCATGGGCACCAAGCGCTTCGTCCCGCTGATGGCCGAAAGCGGCGGCGCGGTCGAAGGTGGGGCAAGCATCGTCAACGTCAGTTCGATCATGGGGCTGGTCGGCTATGCCGAAGTCTCCGCCTACAACGCCAGCAAGGGTGCGGTGCGGCTGTTTACCAAAGGTATCGCGATCGAGTTCGCGACCAAGGGCATGCCGATCCGCGCCAATTCGGTGCATCCCGGCTTTGTCGAGACACCGCTGCTCAAGGCAGGCTTCCAGCGCTGGGTCGACAAGGGCGTGGCGGAAAAACCGCAGGACCTGGTCGACGCGATGAATGCCGCGACCCCGATGGGCAGGCTCGCCCAGCCGCGCGAGATCGCGGCGGGCATCGCGTTTCTGGCCGGGCCGGACGCGAGCTACATGACGGGCTCTGAAATGGTCATCGACGGAGGATGGACCGCACAATGACAATCGCAGTCGAAGGAATCGTCGCGCTGGTGACCGGTGCGAATGGCGGCATCGGCCGCGAAGTCGTCAAGGCGATGAAGGCGGCAGGAGCCACCGTGATCGCCAGCGATCTGGCCGAGGCCGACGAAAGCGGGGCCGACCACTACTTCCGCCACGATGTCTCCAAGCCGGAAGACTGGCAACAGATCGCTACTTTCGTGAAGGACGAGTTCGGCCACCTCGATGCGCTGGTGAACAATGCCGGCATCTCCACGGTCGCCTCGTTCGAGGAAACGCCGCTGAGCGAATTTCACCGGATCAATTCGGTCAATCTCGACAGCATCGTGATCGGCACACAGGCCCTGATGGAAATGCTCAAGGCGGGCGGCAAGCGGCGCGAGAGCGGCGCGGCGGTGGTCAACTTCTCCAGCGTCGGCGGACAGCGCGGAGCACCCTTCAACGCAGCCTATTGCACCAGCAAGGCGGCGGTCGCGATGCTGAGCAAGTGTACCGGCGCGGAGTTCGCCGCACTTGGCTACAACATCCGCGTGAACAGCGTGCATCCGGGCGGGATCGATACCGGCATGATGCGCTCGATCGCATCGCGCTATGTCGAGCTAGGTGCCGCGCCCGATATCGACACGGCACTCGGCAATGTCGCCGCGCGCCATCCGATCGGCCGCATGGGGCGGCCCGACGAGCTCGCCGGCGGGGTCGTATTTCTGTGCTCGGACGCGGCCAGCTTCATGACCTGCGAGGAACTCAACATTGACGGCGGGTACGTCTTCACCTGATCTGCGGGAGGGCACACCATGGCGGACTACGATCTTATCGTGCTTGGTTCGGGCGCGGCGGGCCTGACCGCTGCGCTAACGGCGGCGGACTTCGGCGCATCGGTGCTGGTGGTCGAGAAAGGTCAGAAGATCGGCGGCACCTCCGCGTGGTCGGGCGGCCAGATCTGGATACCCTGCAATCCGCACATGCGCGAATTCGGCAAGGAGGATAGCCGGGACCGCGCCCTCACCTATCTGGAATCAATGTCCAACGGCCTGATCGACCCCGCAATGGCCGAAGCCTATGTCGATACGGGTCCGGAAATGGTCGCCTTCATGGAGGAGCGCACGCCGGTGCAATTCTCCGTCGTGCCCGACTTTCCCGATTACCACGCCGAACAGCCCGGCGCCGCCTCGCGCGGTGGGCGGACTCTCGAATGCCCGGTCTACCCCTATGGTGGGCTGGGCGAATGGGCCGACAAGGTCGAGGTCTCACCCTATTACTGGCCGCACGTCTATTTCACCGTCGGCGAAACCTCGCTCGCGCAGGCCGTGCCCGATCCGCTCGATCCGGCAGAGGCACAGCGCCGGGCAGAAAACGACGAGCGGGGCCTCGGCCATTCGCTGGTCGGCCGATTGCTCAAGGGCTGTCTTGATCGCAATGTCGCCTTCCTGCTCGAAACAGCCGGGCATCGCCTGATGCAGGATGAAAGCGCCGCGATCACCGGGGTTGTGCTCGAAGACGGACGCGAGATCTCGGCCGGCAACGTGGTGCTGGCCACTGGCGGGTTCGAGCATGACGAGGCGTTCAAAAAGGCCTTCCTGCGCGGTCCGCTCGAAACGGCGGTCAGCATCCGCACCAATACCGGCGACGGGCAGAAGATGGCGATGAAGGCGGGCGCGATGCTCGGCAATATGAGCGAAGCATGGTGGATGCCGGTGGTCGAGGCCCCGCTCAACGACATGGGCATGATGCTGTTCACCGGGGAGCGCACCCTGCCCGGCACGATCATGGTCAATCGCGAAGGCAAGCGTTTCTGCAACGAGGCAGCGAATTACAACGCCTTCGGATCGGCCTTTCACGAGATCGACCAGCAGACCTGCAGCTATCGTAACCTGCCCGCGTGGTGCGTCTTCAACCAGGCGTTTTACGAGAAATGGGGCTTTCTCGACGCGCAGCTGGTCGGCGTGGCGGACGGGGAACGCAAAGAGCCTGCCGACTGGATCGAGCGTGCGGGAAGTCTCCAAGGCCTGGCCCGGAAGCTGGGCGTCGACGCCGAGAACCTTGCCGCGACCGTGAAGCGCTGGAACGCGATGGTCGAAGGTGGCCGCGACACCGATTTCGGCCGTGGCGACAGCTATTACGACACCTACTGGGGCGACCCGGAGAAGAAGGGCAGTCGCGCGGCGACACTGGGGAAGCTCGAAGGCGGGCCGTACTACGCGGTCGAGGTCAAGCCGGGTGCGCTCGGCACCAAGGGCGGTGCACAGACCGATGCATCGGGCCGCGTGATCGGCGTGGGCGGCGAGCCGATTCCCGGCCTGTACGCGGCGGGCAATGCAATGGCATCGATGATGGGCATGACCTATGGCGGCGGTGGCGGCACGCTCGGCCCCGGAATGGTTTTCGGCTATCTCGCCGGCAAGCATGCCGTGACCCATAACCGCGAGGCTGGAAGTGCCGTGGAGACCGCCGCCTAGTGCGGCACCGGCCCCACCCTCAACCGAACGGCGTAAAGGTCAGTCGCGCGATCCGCCACGCTCCATCGACATTGCGCCCCTCGACCGCATAAGTCCCGCGCATGGAGAAGGCATCGCCCTCTTTCGGTTTGCCATGCGCAACGACGTAAGCGCTGAGATGCGCGCGGTCCGCATCACTGCTCTCGACGACGAAGTTGGAGAGGTAGTGCTCCAGCGACTCCATGCCCGTGAACATGCCGTCGATCATCGCGCGCACCGCCTCGCGCCCTTCGGCGACAGGCGCACCGACGGCCGAATTGTCGAGCACGCCCTGCTGGGCGTAGAATGCTGCGGCATCATCTGCATCCGCCCGACGATCGATCGCTCTGCAATAGCCGACCAGCATGTCTTGCAGCGCGAGACGATCTTCGATTCCAAATCCGCTCATAAGCACTTCTCCTGAAGCTGGGTCCGCACGGGATCGCTCTGCCCGTCCCAAGTAGCAGCGGCCTGCGCCACCTGACCAAACAGGCCCGACCAGAAATCCGATTTCTCGACCAGCTCGATCATGCAGCCGAGCGCGGGGCTGGTATCGACATAGCAGAACCGCACGCCGTCATTGACCGCGTCGAGCGCGAGTTCGAAACCAAGCGCGCGATAATGGGCGAGCGCGGCGTCGTAATCGTCGCTGAAGACGCAGAAGTGGTGGAAGCCCTGCCCGCCCTTCGGGATCAGTTCACGATATTGCGAGGGGCGGTCGTTGTGCTGCTCGATCAGCTCGATCTGGATGCCGCCCGACTGCGCGATCGCGACCGAGAAATCGAGGTCGTCCATCGGCCGCCCGCGATAGCGCATCTCGCCGATGGCCAGGTGCGGCAACAGCAGGAACGGGCCAACCCCCGCCACCCGCGCCCATTGCCGCGCGGCGGCCTCGATATCCTCGACCACGAAAGCGGCCTGCATGAAGTGCGGGCCGGTGACGCCGGGCGTGACGGATATCTCCACCCGATCAGTCCATGCCACCGAAATGCTGCTGCGGCTCGGTCGGTTCGCCCAGCACGATATCGTTGAGCAGTTCATGGAAGCGCTGGATGCGCTTTTCCTGATGGGTCAGGATGCAGCCCTTGAACCCGCGCGAATTGAGGCCTTGCTGCTGCGTCGTCCCGATCGAAAGGTCCTGATCGGCCACGAAGCCGAGCGACTGGCCATCCCCGTAGACCGAATGGCGCGCCTCCGCATCGTGGCGCAGCGGCAGTTCGCCCACCGGGGTCACCACGGTCTCCATGCCTTCCACCGGCGGGTAGAGGCACCAGTGCTGGAACACGCATTTCGCCGGATCTGTCGGGTGCGGTTCGGTGCGCAGGATCTGGCACTGCTCGGGCGACATGGTCAACGTCAGGTTGGGGAACATCGTGCAGTGGAAATAGTCGACCAGCTGCTGGTCCGACATCTGGTGGTAGTTGGTGAAGCCCCGCCCCGGCCCCAGCCGCCGCTTGGCCTCGATGATCGCCTCGCGGATTTCCGCCGGGCGGCCCTCGTACTCGTCCGGATCGACATCCCACTGCCGGGCAATGTCGTCGAGCGGCGTCGGCACCGCCTCGAACTGCTGGCGTGTGGTGGCCTGATGGCCCTTCATCCACATCGCGTTGTGGCCGCTGTCGTACATCTCGAACACCGTGTCGGGCAGGCCGTCGTTGATGAAGGTCGCCAGTTCGGGATGGATCGTGGGCAGATGATAGCTCTCGTTGAAATTGTCGCGGATGATCTTCCAGTTGAAGTCCGCTTCGGCCGAGATGTTGAGGACCCGCACCCAGTTCTCCAGGCCGTAGGCCTCAAGGCGCTCGGGATAGGGAGACAGCCATTCGAGCAGCGGCGGCACGTCATCGTCCATGCACCAGAACACGAACGGGCCCCACGTCTCGCAGCGCAGTTCGGTCAGGTGGACCTTGCCGCACGGGTTGCCGCCAGGAAAATCGTCCGCGTCCTGCACCTCCACCAGCGTACCCGCCGGATCGAACTGCCATCCGTGGTACGAGCACACGATGCGGTCGACCGCGGCAACATCGCCCAGCACCAGGCGGTTCCCGCGGTGCGGACAGGCATTGTAGAAGGCGCGGATCGAACCATCCGCCTGCTTGACCATGATAACCGACTCATCGGCGAAGTTGTGGCGCACGATGTCGCCTTCTTCCTCCAGCTCGGCGGTTACGGCGCCAAGGTGCCAGACCTTGGGCCACAGGTTGCTGAATTCCTTCTCCAGCCAGTCCTTGGAGGTGTAGCGATCGGCGGTAATCGTGTCGCCACGCACCTCCTGATCGAAGCCTTCGGAATAGCGTGAGATGGCCTTCTCGATGTTCATAGCGTCCTCTTCGTGTCCTGACTCGTAGCGGTCCGGCTTGTCGGGCATTGACCCTTGCGCCCCCTTGATGCGGTGTTTGGCGCGGCAAAACCACTAACCGTTTACCTAGCTTTGCGCGCTTTCGCCCCGCTCAGCGCCCGGTCGAAGCCGGCAAGTTCCGGAGCCAGGCGCGAGTAGCGTCGGCCACCGCTGCCGCGCGCTTGCCAGGGTCGGAATAGGCATCGCGAAGCGCCTTGGAGCGCAGTTCCACGCTCAACGGGATATTCGGCGGCAGCGCGGCATACAGGTCTGCCAGCGGCAGCGCCCCCTCCCCGCATTGTTCGCGCAGGTCGATCGCATCGGTAATTACCGCATCGAAATCGTCCGGGTTGGGCCTTTCAGCCGGTGCATCGCAGATCTGCGCATAGGGCAGCAGCGCGGGATGGAGGCTCGCAATCCGCTCTATCGACGAGCCCGAACGATCAACGTGGATCGGATCGACCAGCAGCGCGGCAGCGGGATGATCGACCCGCGCAAGCACCGCCAGCGCAGCCTCCAGATCCCCGACTTGCGTGAAGATCCCGAACTCCAGCGCGATGCGCAGCCCGCTCCCGTCCGCATGCTCGCACAGCGCGCGCAATTCCTCCGCCGTCCGGCCGGCATCGGGCAGCGAGGAGACGCACAGCACATTGCGTGCGCCAAGCTCTGCCCCGACATCCACCACCTTGCGCCAGTCGTCCGGCACAACGTCAGGCTTGAGCCAGACGACCTCGACATCGAGCAAGGGCAGTCCAGTATCGGTGAGCGCGGCGCGCAACTCTCGCGTGGTTTGCGCGGTCCAGTCCCCCGGCTCGACCCACAGGCCAACCATGTCGAAACCGCCGCACGCGGCGGCGCGCACGGTTTCAACCGGAGAGAACTCGGGCACCACCCCCGATGCAAGAGAGAGGGGATTCATCTGCCGCGTCCCCGCACCTAGAGTTCGGGCTTGGGCACGTCCGGATCATTGGCGAGATACCAGTTGACCCACTCGTGGAAGTACTGGTTGCCGCGCTCGTTCTTGCCGAAGACCAGGTCTTTGTGCGCGCCGCTGGCGAGTCCTTTCTGGATTTCCAGCCCGATCAGATAGTCTTCCTCGTAGGTCACATTGCGGAAGAAGTTCATCGCCCCTTCCACCGCCTCGCGATCCGCGTCGTCCTTGATCGGCTCGCGCCGCAGATAGTTCAGCACGGTGCGGTTCTTGTCGGGCGTCGGCCCGGGGAAGAGCTGCGCGATCTGGGTGATCTCCGGCGCTATGAAAGCGGAGACGTTGGGAAACAGGATGCGGACGAAGTCGAACCCGTTGTTTTCCTGCTCGCCCCACTTGTCGCGCGGATGCTCGCGCAGGTTCTCGGCGATCGCGTGATGGGGAAAGCCGATCCGCAGGTTCGGGCCGAAGGCCTCGTAGTGCATCCGGTTGGATGGCGTGCGCGGGAAAATGGTATCGGGATGAAGCGAGCTGAAATGATAGCCTTCGAGATAGCCATCGAATGCTATCTTCCAGTTGGCGCCCTCGATTTCCCGACTGCCCATGTAGGACCAGCTGCCAAGGTCGAGATCTGCGAAATCATGCAGGTAGCCCTGGAAATATTCGTCGAGATCGATCGTCGCTTCGGGGTCGAGGCTGACGAAGATCATCCCCGCGCGCTCTTCGCACGGCAGTTCGCGCAGCGAGCGGTCCTGCTTGTCGACATCGCCGAACAGCGATTTTTCCGCGACGCCCAGCAACTTGCCGTCCTGGCCATAGGTCCACGCGTGGTATTTGCAGGTAAAGCGCGAGCAGTTGCCGTGGCCGGCCTCCGCCACAGGCGCACCGCGATGGGCGCACACGTTGAGGAAGGCGCGCACGGTGCCTTTCTTGTCGCGCGCGATCAGCACCGGCATGCCGACCGCGTCCATCGCCTTGTAATCGCCCGGCTCAGGCATTTCCGCGGTGAAGGCCAGCATCAGCGGGACCTTCTTGAAGATCAGGTCGATCTCGCGCTGATATTGGTCCGGATCGACATAGGCTGCGGCGGGGACCCGCATCACATTGTCGGTCTGGTGGGTTTTCTTGTTCTCGACGTAATCGAGCATGATTTCAGCGACGTCGCCGACCTTCGCAATGCGATCGATCTTGCCCATGTGGGTCTCTCCAGTCTTTATGGTTTTGCCAGCCACACTGCCGTGGTGCGCGCGGGCCGACAAGCTGCGAGAGGTAACAGGTGCCGCCCATGGTCCGACTGCTAGATTTCGGCGCGAAACCATAAGAACGAAACAGAGAGGGGCTTTCATGGCCATCCCGCGCAAAGCCTGGAACTGGCTTGCCATCCCGCCCGCGCACCACGCAGACAGCGACTGGCGAGACACGACGATCGCACAACGTGCGCGCGAACTGGCGCAGGACGATCCCGATTTCATCGCGATCAGCGACGAACGGCGCGACCTCACCCGGCGCGAGTGGCTGGACGAGGCGCGGGCGCTGGCGGCAGCGCTGCAGAAGCGCGGCTATGTGGCAGGCGATGTGATCGCGTTCCAGCTGCCCAATTGGCACGAGGCTGCGGTAATCGATCTCGCCGCCGCGCTGGCGGGGCTGGTGATCGTGCCGATCGTGCCGATCTACCGGGATGCGGAGGTCCGCCTGATGCTGGCGGATTCCGGGGCACGCGCGCTGTTCACCTGCGCCGGGTTCCGCAATTACGACTTCGCCGCAATGGCCGCGCGCGTGCAGCGGGACCTGCCGCAGCTGGAGGATATCTTTGTCGTGCGCGGCGAAGATGGGAGCCAAGCCGATTACGCCACACTCGTGCGCCAGGGCGCACAGCTCGATCTGGAAGAGGTCGAGGTCGACCCGAAGGGGGTCAAGATGGTGCTCTACACCTCTGGCACCACCGGTCGGCCCAAAGGCGTGCTCCATTCGCACACGACGCTCGACACCGTGCTCGCTCGCAGCGGCGAGCATTGGGGTGTGCGCGAGGGCGACACGCTGATCATGCCTTCCCCCGTCACGCATATTTCCGGCTTCGCCAACGGGCTCGAGATGCCGCTGGTGCGTGGCACGCGGACGATCCTGATGGAGCGGTGGGATGCGGGCGAAGCGGTGTCGCTGATCGACCGGCATCAGGTAAGCGGGACCGTCGCGGCGACGCCCTTTCTGGTCGAACTGGCGGATGCCGCGCGCAAGGCGGGCACCCGCCTGCCGTCCTTGCGCTGGTTCGCCTGCGGTGGCGCGGCGGTACCGCCCGAGCTGATCCCGAGTGCCCGCAGCGCGTTCGACAATCTGGTCGCGTTCCGCGTGTTCGGTGCCTCCGAAGTCCCGCTGGTCACCTATGGCTGGCCCGGATCGCCCGAACTGGCAGCGACCACCGATGGCGAGGTCGTCGATTACCAGGTCCGCATCGTCGATGACGAGGGGAACGACCTGCCGCCGGGCGAGGAAGGCGAAATCCTCGCCCATGGGCCCGCAATGATGCTCGGCTATTCGGACCAGGATCAGACCCGCGACGCGATCGACGAGCGGGGCTTCTTCCGCACCGGCGATCTGGGTCGGCTGACTGCGGACGGCGCGCTGACCGTAACGGGGCGCAAGAAGGATCTGATCATCCGTGGCGGCGAGAATATCAGCGCGGTCGAGATCGAGGATGTGCTGCGCACTCACCCCGCGCTGAGGGATGTCGCCGTGGTCGCCATGCCGCACGAACGGCTTGGCGAAGGCGTCTGCGCCTACTGCATTACCGAGGGCGATCCGCCCGCGATCGACGATCTGGTAGCCCACGTGATCGATTCAGGTCTCGCCAAGCAAAAGATCCCCGAGCGGTTCGAATTCGTCGCGGACTTTCCGCGCACCGCGAGCGGCAAGGTCCGCAAGGACCAGTTGCGCAAGGATGTCACCCGCAAGCTCGCCGACGCCTAGGCGAGCCTGCGGGCGCCCCGACTCAGCCTGCCGAGGCTGCCTCGATCGAAGCCTGCATTTCTTCCTGCGTCGGGTTGCGGCGCAGGCACAGGCCGCCGTTCACTTGCAGGTTCTCGCCGGTCATGAAGCAGGCATCGCTGGCGAGGAAGACCGCCGCTTCGGCGATGTCCTCCGACGTGCCCCAACGGCCCAGCGGATAGCCCTTGCGGAAACTCTCGAACAGGCCGGGCACCTTCGCGGCCTCGGCGTTCATCGGGGTATCGGTAAGGCCGGGAGAGATCGAATTGGCGCGCACGCCCTCTGTCCCGAACTCATTCGCTACACAGCGCACGACATGGTCGATCCCCGCCTTGGTCCCCATGTAAGCGGCGTGGTTTTCCAGCATGATGACTGCAGTGGCGGAGCTCATCTGGATGATCGAGCCGCCCTGCCCACCATGGCTGCGCGCCATCTTGCGCAGCATCGCCTGGAAGAACTGATAGGGCCCGATGAACTGCAGCGCGGTCATTTCTTCCAGCGTCTGCCGGGTGGTATCCAGAAACGGCTCCAGCAGGCCCCAGCCGGTCGCATTGACCGCAATATCGACCCCGCCCATTCGCTCGGCCGCTGCATCGGCCAGTTCGGCAAGGCTGCTTTCCTGGGTGATGTCGCACGCTTGCCATGCCGCGCCAGTTTCCTTCGCGAAGTCTTCCAGCACATCCGCCTTGCGGCCCGAGACCATGACCTGTGCGCCTTCCGCGATAAACCTGCGCGCCATCACCTGGCCCATATTGGCCGTGCTGCTCGCACCCAGAATGATCGCCCGCTTGCCTTCCAGCCGTTTCATATCCGCTCTCCTGCGTTGTTATGGGTCGAGCGTAACAGAGCACCGGAAGCGCTTGGCCTGTTACAAAACGCAGTGGTGTGCACTTCCCCGCTCGAACAGGGTGGGCTGGAGATAATCGCAAGCAGTTTTCTGGGAGACGACAATGGACCTGCAACTCAAGGGCAAGAAGGCGATTCTGGTCGGTGCTAACGGCGGAATCGGGCGACAAGTCGCGCATGTGCTGGCCGAAGAAGGCTGCGATGTAGCGATCTGCGGGCGCAGCAGCGACAAGGTGTCCGCCACCGCCGGGGAATGCGAAGGCAAGGGCGCGAAAGTCTATTCCGAAGCGCTCGACGTGACCGACGCGAAAGCGGTGCCCGCATTCGTCGCCAATGCCGCCGACGCGCTGGGTGGGTGCGACATCTTCGTCAGCTTCACCTCGGCCAATCCGGGTGAGGATACCGACGAAGCGTGGCAGACGATCCTCGCGACCGACGTGCTGCCGATGCGGCGCGGGATCGAGGCGGCGCTGCCGCATCTCGAAAAATCCGGCGCGGGCAGCGTGCTGTGCATCAGCTCGACCGGCGCGGTCGAGGAGTTCATGGGCGTGCAGCCCTATAATGCTCTGAAGGCGGCAGTGATGGCCTATTCCTCCGCCCAGTCGCAGGCGCTCGCGCCCAGGAACATCCGGGTCAATTGCATCACGCCGGGCCCTGTATGGACCGAGGATGGCCCGTGGCCGCAGATCAAGGAAGGCATGCCCGATTTCTTCGATCAGATCATGGGCCAGATGCCGCTGGGCAAGATGACCGACGGGCACGAACTGGCCAAGACGATCGCCTTCGTCGCCTCGCCGGTATGCTCGACCATGACCGGCGCGAATATCGTGGTCGATAGCGGGATCACCAAGCGCAACCAGTTCTGACCCGATCCCCGCCCACGGGCAGGCCGATCCTCAGTCGAGTGCGAGGATCAGCTTGCCCGTGTTGGCACCGGAAAACAGGCGCATGAACGCAACATAGGCATTGTCGATGCCGTGCTGGATATCTTCGTCCATCACCACCTCGCCGCTGGCGATCCATTGCGCCATCTGCGCCCCGCCCTCGGCGAAGCGATCGACAAAAGCGGAGATCAGATAGCCGTGCAGCGTCGCCTCCTGCGCGAGCACCTGCCACAGATTGCGCGCGCCGTGCTTGGTCTCGCTGTTATACTCGCTGATCAGCCCGCACAGCACGATCCGCGCATGCTTGGCGAGGTTCATCAACTCGGCATCGAACACGGTTCCACCGACATTCTCGAACACGATGTCCGCACCATCGGGCATTACCTCGCGGATGGCGTCGGCTAGTTCTTCCATCGACTTGCCGCGATAATCGACTGCCGCGTCGTAGCCGTAGCGCTCGACCAGCCTCGCACATTTGTCAGGTCCGCCCGCGATACCGACCGTGCGGCAGCCGTGGATCCTGGCGATCTGGCCAACCACCGATCCCACCGCACCCGCCGCGCCCGAAACCAGCACGGTCTCGCCCGCCTTCGGTTTCGCCACTTCCAGCATCCCGAAATAGGCCGTCAGCCCGACCGCCCCGAAAGCGGAGAGAAAGCGTGAGGGGGTGTCGACCGCCGAAATATCCACCTTGGCGGTGAACCCGTCGGGCACGACGGCGGAATATTCCTCGATCGCGTTCAGCCCCATAACCCAGTCGCCCGGCGCATAATCGGGATGATCACTCGCATGCACCTGTCCCACGGTCGTCGCCCGAACAGGATCATCGAGTGCAATCGGCGGCATGTAGCTGGGCGCGTCGTCCATCCAGCCGCGTTGCGCCGGATCGAGCGAGGCAAAACGGTTGCGCAGCACGAATCCACCGGGCGGAGGGGCGGGAATTTCGGCGCTCAACAGTTCGAAATCGGTTTCCGCAGGCTCGCCTTCGGGGCGGCGGCGAAGAAGAAAACGCTTGTTATCGGTCATGAATATCTCCCGTTTCCATTCCTCACAAATAGCCTCCGGACAGACACCTCTACCAATTGTCAGTTCAAGTCTAACGGCAGGTTAGGGAAAACACTGAGGTTGAAGCCATCGGTGAATGGCGAACTCACGAGGGGATTAGAGGATGACTGTTTCGACCTATCGTACGGTCCTGGCCACCATGCTGGGGACCTCCGCCTTGATGTGGGCGATGCCCGCGCAGGCACAGACGCAAACGCCGCAGGACGGTTCGCCGGACGGCTACGTCGGCAACCAAGCCGACGACGACGACATGGATGGCGAGATCATCGTCACCGCCCGCCGCCGCGACGAAGCTCTGCAGGATACGCCGGTCGCGATCACCGCGATCAACACCCAGACGCTCGACAACCGCGGCACCACGACCATCGGGGATATTCAGGGCCTGTCGCCCAACCTGCTGATCACCAATCAGAACAGCGGCGCCGCGGCGGCCAACCTGTCGATCCGCGGCCTCACCTATGCCGACGTCGAGAAGTCCGCCGAACCGACAGTCGGGGTCGTGATCGACGGTGTCTTCATCGGCACCAGCACCGGCCAGTTCCTCGACTTCTTCGATATCGAACAGGTCGAAGTGCTGCGCGGACCGCAGGGCACGCTGTTCGGTCGCAATACGATCGGCGGCGTCATCAATATCCGTCGCACCCGCCCGACCGGCGAGTTCGGCGTCAAGGCCGAGGCTACCTATGGGGATTATGGCACCTTCGCCACCCGCGCGGTCATCAACACACCGATGCTGGGCGACACGGTCTCGGGCAAGTTCTTCTACTTCCACACCGAATCCGACGGCTATTATACGGACTTCGCTACCGGAAACCACCGCGGCGGGAGCAACAACGAAAACTACGGCCTGTCGATCAAGGTCGGCGACGGCGGACCCTTCGAAGCGCTGCTGACCCTTGAGCAACAGGAACAGAGCTTCGACGTCGTCAATGCGCCGATCACGCAAACGGGTGAGGTCTTCTGCGGCTTCACGCCTGCCAACCAGTGCAACCGCAACACGACCAGCGACCTGTACACCGCCTTTGTCGAGCCGTTCAAAGGCACCTACAAGGCGCCTGCAGGCACGCTCGAGATGAACCTCGATCTGGGCAGCCTCGCACTCACATCGATCACCAGCTACCGCGAGTCGGAGGAAGATCAGGGCCAGGACTTCGACGGGTCCAGCGTCGACCTCTACAAAGTCCGTCGCCTGCAGAACTACGACCAGTTCAGCCAGGAACTGCGGGCTGCCGGCAACTTCACCGATAATTTCGACTTCGTGATCGGCGGGTACTACTTCACTTCGAACTACGATCTGATCCAGTATACCTCGGTGTTCGGCTTCCAGCCGGGGGTCGACGCGATCACGACCGACAACAACCCGCAATCGGTGGTCGGGTCTGTCGAGAGCTTCGCGGTCTTCGGGGACTTCAACCTAAGCCTTTCCGATACGATCCGCGTGTCGTTCGGCGGTCGGTACACCACCGATACCAAGGAACTCAGCAACGGGTTCGCGCAGACCGGCATCGTCGGACAGGGCGAGGCAACCTTCGAAAAGTTCACCCCCAAGCTCGGGGTCGACTGGCGGCCCAACGAAGACGTGATGGTCTATGCCAGCTATTCGCAGGGCTTCCGTTCGGGCGGGTTCTCCCCACGTGCCGCGACCGCCGCGACCGCGAGCCGGCCCTACCAGCCCGAGGTTGTCGACAGCTTCGAACTCGGCACCAAGCTGAGCTTCGGCCGGACCCAGGTCAATCTGGCCGGGTTCTACTCGAAGTACAACGACCTGCAGGCGAACACGACGATCCCCGGCGGGCCGACCGGCAACCAGACGATCACCGACAACGTCGCCTCGGCCACGATCTGGGGTCTGGAAGCGGACTTCACCTCGCGTCTGACCAGCGAGCTGACCATCAATGGTGCGCTCGGCTATCTGAACAACGAAGTCGACGGGTTCATCGTAGGCAACGTCTCGCCGGTGAACGGCAACATCATCCCGTTCGACTATTCGAACAACAATCTGATCTACAACCCGAAGATTACCGGTTCGATCGGCGCAACCTACGATCAGCCGACCAGTTTCGGCAGCATGGTCGGCAATGTTACCTTCCGGTATATCGATCCCTACGATCAGCAGATTTCGCTCGGGCCGCTCAGCGGCGATCTGGTCAACGGGCCGGTCATCGTGAACGGCAACGACCCCCGGGTCCGTTCCGACGCGCAGACCCTGCTCGACGCCAGCATCCGTGCGAATTTCGAAATCGGTGGCGCACGCGCCTATGCATCGGTTTTCGTGCGCAACCTGCTGGACGATCGGGGGCCGAACGCCGCATTCACCGTGGCCGGGCTGTTCTCGTTCTCCTCGGCGCGCGAACCGCGCATCTTCGGTGCATCGGTCGGCTTCGACTTCTAGGAAGAACTCAAGGACGGGGCCGGGCATCACGCCCGGCCCCTTTTTATTTTCAGGCAGGATGAAATCATGACCAAACGCCTTGACGGAAAGATCGCCCTCGTCACCGGCGGGGCTTCGGTCCCCGGCCTGGGCAGCGCAACCGCCGAACGCCTTGCACAGGAAGGCGCCAGGGTCTGCGTGACCGACATCGACCTGGACGGCGCGGAAGCAGTCGCCAAAAACATCCGCGATGCGGGCGGCGCCGCGATGGCGCTGAAGCAGGATGTCGCCAACGAAGCCGACTGGGACAGCGTGCTCGACCGGATCGCGAAGGAATGGGGTTCGCTCGACATTCTGGTCAATAATGCCGGGATCGCGGTGCTGCGACCGATCGAAAATCTGACCAGCGCGGACTGGAACAGGCAGCTGACCGTCAATCTCGACAGCGTGTTCTTCGGCACGCGCCGCGCGGTGGAGATCATGCGCAAGGGTGGCAAGGGCGGCTCGATCGTGAACCTTTCGTCGGTCGCTGGCCTGGTCGGGGTCCCCGCCTGCTCGGCCTATGCTGCGGCCAAGGCCGGGGTCCGGATGTTTGGCAAGACCATCGCAATCGAGTGCGCGCGCGACAATATCCGGGTCAACTCGATCCATCCGGGGATGATCGATACCAATATGCAGAACGTCGCAAAGACCGACAATGCGGAGCATTTCGATGCGGTGGTCGATTCGATTCCGATGGGCCGGATGGGCGATCCGGTCGATATCGCCAACGCGGTGCTGTTCCTCAGCTGCGACGAGGGTCGCTATGTCACCGGGACCGAACTGGTGGTCGATGGCGGGATGACCGCGCAGTAGGCTCTCTCTTGAAGCACAAAAAAGGGGGCGCGCCGAGATCGGCTACGCCCCCTTTCTTGTTCGCACAGGATCAGTCGATCGCGACGATGACCTTGCCCGACTTGTCGCCGGTCAGCATGCGCCGGAAGGCCTGCAACGTGTTTTCGATGCCGCGTGTCTCGTCGATATCGCCGATCAGCTTGCCCTCGTCGTACCAGCTGCGCAGCTGCGGGTAGTAGTCGTAACCTTGGGCGAGGTAGTCGGGGAGGAAGATACCCTTCACAGTCAGGCGTTTCATCAGGATCTGGTCGAACCGCGCCGGGCCCGCCTCCCCGCTCTCGCTGGTATAGCCCGACAGCAGCCCGCATATCCCGATCCTACCTCCGAGCGCCATATTGGGCAGCGCCGCGTCGAGGATCGGGCCGCCGACGTTCTCGAAATAGACGTCGATCCCGCCATCGATCTTCGCGATTTCCTCGGCGACATTCTGACGCTTGTAATCGATCGCGCCGTCGATCCCGATCGTACCGGTCAGCCAGTCGCATTTCTCTGGCGAACCCGCGATGCCGTAGACCTTGCAGCCCATGTTGCGCGCGATCTGGCAGGCGGCCCCGCCGGTCGCCCCTGCGGCTGCGGAGACGAGCACGGTCTGCCCCTCCTCCAGACCGCCGATCACATCGGTAAGCCCGCACAACGCGGTCATGCCATTGAGGCCGAGCACGCCGAAATGCTGACGGACGTCGTCGATATCCGCGTCCAGCTTGGTCAGCCCGGCCAGCGCCGGATCGACCGTGCTGTGGGTCGCCCAGTCGCCGAACCCGCGAACCAGATCGCCCTCTTCGAAGGCGTCGCTGCGCGAGACCTCGACCCGGCCGATAAACTGACCCTGCATCGTGGCACCGAGCGGGATCGGCGGTGAATAGCCGTCCTCGCGGGCGGTCATCCATACGCGCACACCCGCATCCATGGAGAGATATTGGGCGGCGACCCGCACCTGCCCCTCGGCCAGATCGGGGAGGGTTTCTTCCTGCAAAGACAGCGCGGATTCGTAATCGTGCCCTTCGGGCCGCGCATCGAGACGCCAGTGGCGACGGGTGCTCATCGCCTCAGCACCCCTTCGGCTGGATTTGCTTGTGGATGTTGCGGAAGCTGCGGCGCGAGAACACCCAGCGCCCGTCCACCTTCACGCACTCGTCGTCATACGCTCCGCGATCGCGCACGGTATTCTCGCCCTGGTCGTACACTTCGGCAGTCCAGCTGCGCACCCTGGCGTGGTCGCCATCGATCTCGATCGCTCCGGGCCAGGCCTGGAACATGATGCCGGGATATTGCTCCATCGCCGACTTCCACAGGGCGACGATGTTGTCGCGGCCTTCCTGCGGCGGAAATTCGGGATAGTCGGGCATTTCCCACCGGGCATCTCGCGACCAGCAAGCCCCCCAGTCGTCCGCATCGCGCCGCGTCACCGCATCGGCATAGGCTTCTATCAGCTCACGAATGGCGAGCCGGTCTTCGACCGGGCCGGAATAGCTCATGAAATATCCTCTCCATTATTATCCGGCCGAAACTACAGGCTTCCGGGGCGACCGCCAGCTGTGCAATATTGGAGGGGGGTGCTGCGGGCCGTCAGCCGAACTTGGGCCGCTCACCGATCTCGGGCGGCTGATCGGGCAATTCGACTTCCAGCATGCCCTCGCTCTCGCGCGTGTCGAACTTGCGCAGCGCAGGATAGGCCCCGCCTATGCAACTGCCGGTGCGGGCATCAAACCGCGCGCCGTGGAGCGGACACATGATCGTACCGCGACGGACACGCCCTGTCGAAAGGGCAGAGGCCTGGTGCGTGCAGCAATCGTTGAACGCGGTGAACGCGCCATCCTCGCGCACGATCAGGACGTTCCATTCGCCCAGCTTGGTGGCGAACTTCCCGTCATCGGGGAACTCGCCGATCGCAACCGCCTGAAACCACGATGCACTCATTCGTCAGCCTTCCAGAATTCGAACAGGGTCGTCGCCGTTCCAGCCCGCCGCAGCATCGGCGACCATGTCGTAAAACCCGACCAGCGCGGGCACCGGTCGGTAAAGCTCGACCATGTGCCCAAGGCTGGCGAGCGTGTCGATGAAAACGAACTGAAAGCCGTCGTCCATCGTGCCGCGAAAGGCTTCCGCGTGGCCCTTGCTGGCAAAGCGCGCGACCGCGGCCTCCAGATCATCCTCGAACAGGGCGACATGGTGCAGGCCGGTCTCGCCCTCGGCAAACATCTCGCGGAATGGGGACGCACCTTCGCTATCCTGCTGGACGAACTCGACCATTACCGAACCGAACTGGCCGTAGGCGGAGCTGTGGACCAGATCGTTCTCCGCCCCGCGGTAGGTCGCCCGGGCAAGCGTAATCCGGTCGAGCACGAAGAACGGGCCGGAGCCGAACAGGCGATGGTGGTCCAGCGCCGCCCTGCGAACATCCCCGCAGAAATACGCGATCTGCCTGACCGGACTTGCGAACTCTCCCATGCCCACCGGCCTAGCAGCCACGCGTGAGAGGCACAGGCTAACCATTTCGGCAGGTGCCCGCGGCCATGCGAAGGGAAAGAATGCAGCTCTATAAAAACCGGGAGAGAACCATGACGCACGATGAAAAGCTCAAGCTGATCGACGATCTTTACGCCGCCACCGGCGCAGGCGACTGGGAACGCGCGGAGTCCATGCTGACCGAAGACTTCTTCGCGAGCGAGGCCGATCACCTGCCGATGAAAGGCCGCTTCACCGGACGCGGCGGACTGAAGGAACTCTACACGCTGGTCTTCACCATGGTCGATGCCACCGGGATCGAGCGGATCGAGACCACCACCGGCGGCGACTACGCGGTGGTGATCCTGGAAATCCAGTTCGCGCAGGAAGGACTGGCCCCGGCAGAGACCTGCGAGATGTTCCGCTTCCGCGACGGCAAGGTGTGCGAGATCAAGCCCTATTACTACAACCCCGCCGCATTCGACGCGGCGGTCGCGGCCAAGGAGGCGGCCAGCGCCTGATCCTGCAGGCGGTGAGTCGTCTCATCGACCAGCGACATGAACGCTTCGACTGGCGTCAATGAATGCTCCCCCTCTTCATGCTAGGCCTTGGCCAGCTTGAGGGGAGTAAGCGTACCAATGCTCGAATTGCAGAACGTCACCCATGTCTATTCCAACGGGGTGCGCGCGCTCGACGATGTCACGCTGTCGATCCCGAAGGGGATGTTCGGCCTGCTGGGCCCCAATGGCGCGGGCAAGTCGACCCTGATGCGGACTGTCGCGACGTTGCAGACGCCCAGCTCGGGCAGCATCCGGTTCGGTGACATAGACATCCTCGAAAACCCCGAGGAACTGCGTAAACAGCTCGGTTACCTGCCGCAGGATTTCGGCGTGTACCCGCGCGTCTCCGCCTACGACATGCTCGATCACATGGCGGTGCTGAAGGGCATCTCCTCCGCTTCGGATCGCAAGGCGACGGTCGAGACGCTGCTCAACCAGGTGAACCTGTGGGGCGTGCGCAAGAAGGCGATCGCGGGCTTTTCGGGCGGCATGCGGCAGCGCTTCGGGATTGCGCAGGCGCTAATCGGCAACCCGAACCTGATCATCGTCGACGAGCCGACCGCCGGGCTCGACCCCGAAGAGCGCAACCGCTTCCTCAACCTGCTGGCCGAGATCGGCGAGAATGTGGTGGTGATCCTCTCGACCCACATCGTCGAGGATGTCGCCGACCTGTGCCCGCGCATGGCGGTGCTTATCGACGGCAAGATCAGCCTGCAGGGCGCGCCCAAGGAGCTGATCGACAAGGCGCGTGGCACCGTGTGGGCCAAGACCATCGAGCGCACCGAACTTGATGAGATGCGCGAGAAATACGAGGTGATCTCGACCCGGCTGTTCGCGGGCCAGACGATCGTCCACGTCCTGTCCGATGGCGCACCGGGAACGGGCTTCCGCACGGTCGAAGGCGGGCTGGAGGATGTCTATTTCTCCGCCCTTGCGAGCTCGCGTCGCACGCCCTCCGACATCGCCGCCTGAGCGGGAGCAGCATCATGTTTGCAAAAATCGCGCTGTTCGAACTGCGCTACCAGCTGCGCAACCCGGTGTTCTGGGTCGCGACGGTCATCTTCTTCCTGCTGACCTATGGCGCGATGGCGAGCGACGACATCAGCATCGGCGGTGGCGGCAACGTCAACGCCAACAGCCCCGTCGCGATCGTCATGACCCACCTGATCCTAACGCTGTTCTTCATGTTCGTGACCACCGCCTTCGTCGCCAATGTGATCGTGCGCGACGAGGAAAGCGGCTTCGGACCGTTGATCCGCTCCACGCAGGTGAGCAAGTTCAGCTACCTGTTCGGCCGCTTCACCGGCGCCTTTATCGCTGCCGCATGTGCCTTCCTGGTGGTGCCGCTGGGTATCTGGATCGGCTCTCTGATGCCGTGGCTCGACCCCGAAACGATCGGGCCGAACCGGTTTTCCTATTACGCGCTTGCCTATTTCGTGTTCGCTTTGCCGAGCATCTTCATGGTCAGCGCGCTGTTCTTCGCGGTAGCGACCATCACCCGGTCGATGATGTACACCTACGTCGCCGTCGTGCTGTTTCTGGTGCTGTACATCGTCCTCAACTCGGTGATGTCGAGCCAGCCGGAGTACCGCGATCTGGCGAGCTATATCGAGCCCTTCGGGATCGCCGCCTTCGGCAACGCGACCCGCTACTGGACCGCCGCAGAATCCAACGCGCTGACCCCGCCGATCGACGGGGTGCTGCTGGCCAACCGCGCGATCTGGCTAGGCTTTTCGCTCCTCATGCTGGCGCTCGCCTACTGGCGTTTCAGCTTCGCAAGCAAGTCGATCTCCGAGCGCAAGGCGCGCAAGGCGGCGAAGAAGCAGGCCAGGCTGGCAGCCAAGGAACCGCGTCTGGTCGATACCCTGCCCCAACCGATGCCCGAGCGTGCCGGCTGGGCCCGGCTGGTCGCGCGCACCCGGTTCGAGATGGGACAGGTGCTGCGCAGTCCGGCCTTCTTCGTGCTGCTGCTGATCGGCCTGCTCAACACCTTCGGCGGGCTGTTCTTCGGTAACGAGATTTACGGCACGCCCGCGCGCCCGCTGACCTTCTCGCTGATCGAGCCGCTGATGGGCACCTTCGTGCTGATCCCCCTGATCATCGCGATCTATTACGGCGGCGAGCTGGTATGGCGCGACCGGGAGCGCAAGTTCCACGAGATCATCGATTCCACCTCGGTCCCCGGATGGTCGTACATGGTCCCCAAGACCATCGCGGTCGCGTTCGTGCTGATCGCGACCCTGCTGATCTCCGTGGTCGCGGCGATGCTGATCCAGGCCTTTCGCGGCTATACCGATTTCGAGATCGGCAAGTACCTCGCCTGGTATGTGTTGCCGCTGTCGGTGGACATGATCCTGATCGCGATCCTGTCGATCTTCATTCAAGCGCTCAGCCCCAACAAATTCGTCGGCTGGGGCATTATGGTGCTCTATCTGATCGGCACCATCGTGCTGGGCAGCCTTGGCTTCGAACACCCGCTCTTCCTCTACGGAACCACCGGCACGATGCGCGTGTCCGATATCAACGGGGCGGATATCGGCTGGTCGACCGGCTGGTGGATGCGGCTGTACTGGGGCGCGATCGCGCTGGTGCTGGCCGTGCTCGCCCACCTGCTGTGGCGGCGTGGTGCAGATGCTGCGCTGTTGCCGCGCCTCAGGCAATTGCCACGCAGGCTCGCCTCGCCGTCAGGTGCCATCCTTGCCAGCGCGCTGGCGGTGGCCGTGCTGTCGGGCGGGTGGATCTTCTACCAGATGAACGTGGTCAACGAGTACCGCACGCAGGACGATGTCGAAGCGCAGCTGGCAGCGTACGAGAAGAAATATCTCAAATACGAAACCCTGCCGCAGCCGACCGCGACCGACATGAAGCTCGCCGTCGACCTCTATCCCGAAGAAACCCGGATGGAAGCGCGCGGGACGATCGCCTTCGTCAACAATACCGGCAAGCCGCTGGAGCAGCTGCATCTGCGGATGGCCGATTCCGATGCCGAAATCCGCTCGATCGAGGTCGAGGGCGCAACCCTCGACATGGATGACGAGGACAACAAATATCGCATCTATCGCTTCGATCAGCCGCTTGCCCCGGGCGCAACTGGCACGTTCACCTTCGCCACACGCCGCTGGCAACAGGGCATGCGCGCCAGCGGCGACGATACCCGACTGGTGCGCAACGGCACCTTCCTGAACAACAGCGAGTTCGTTCCCCAGATCGGCATGAGCCGCTCAGGACTGCTGAGCAACCGCACGACCCGGCGCAAGTACGACCTGCCCGCAGAGCTGCGGCAGGCCAAGCTGGAAGACGAAAGCGCGCGCAACCGCAATTACGTCGGCAATTCGCCGTGGGTCACCTCGGACATCACGGTCTCGACCGTTGCCGACCAGACCCCGGTCGCCCCCGGTGATCGCGTGTCCGACGAGGTTCGCGGCGATCGGCGCGTGGCGCGCTTCGTGTCGGAGCAGCCGATCCTCGCATTCTTCTCGATCCAATCGGCAGAATACGAAGTGACCCGGCGGGTGCACAACGGCACCACGCTGGAAATCTACCACCACCCGAACCACGACTTCAACGTGGCGCGGATGCTGGACGCGATGGAGGTCAGCCTCGACTATTACGAGGCGAATTTCGGGCCCTACCAGTTCGACTATGCGCGGATCATCGAATTCCCGGGCTACGCATCCTTCGCGCAGGCCTTTGCCGGCACGATCCCCTATTCGGAAGACATGGGCTTCATCGCCGATAATGGCGATGCGGAGAGCATCGACTACGTCACCTATGTCACCGCGCATGAACTGGGCCACCAGTACTGGGCGCACCAGCTGATCAGTTCCGATCAGCAGGGCGGCACGATGCTGGTCGAAACGATGGCCCAGTACTCCGCGCTGATGGTGATGAAGCATCTGTATGGCGAAGATAATATCCGCCGCTTCCTGAAATACGAGCTGGACAATTACCTGGCGGCGCGCGGCAGCGAGGCGATCGAGGAACTGCCTCTCGAACGGGTCGAGGACCAGGGCTACATCCACTACCGCAAGGGTGCCGTAGTCACCTATCTGCTGCAGGACCGGTTGGGCGAGGATCGCGTCAATGCAATGCTTTCCAGCCTGCTCGATCGCTACAAGTTCAAGGGCGCGCCCTACGCCAATGCGAACGATCTGGTCGGCGGTTACCTGTCGCTGGCGCGCATCAAGCAGGAACGCGATCTGGTGACCGACCTGCTCAAGCGGATCACGCTGTACGATCTGAAGGCCGACGATGCCAAGGTGACCAGGCGCGCTGACGGCAAGTTCGAGACCGAGATCACCGTTGATGCGGACAAGTTCTACGCCGACGGCCAGGGGAAGGAGCGCAAGGCGTTGCTGAGCGACGAGATCGAAGTGGGCGTGTTTGCCCAGAAGCCGGGTCTGGGCGCGTTCGAGCGCAAGGACGTGCTGGCGCTGCGCCGCTACCCCGTCCACTCCGGTTCGCAGACGATCCGGATCGTTACCGATAAGCGGCCGAGCTTCGCGGGGATCGATCCATACAACAAATATATCGACCGCAATTCGGACGATAATATCGTCGCGACCGAATAGCCGACCGTCAGCCTGCCTCGCCGCGCCTCGCGGTCGGGCCACGCGCGAGGCAGGCCGCGTCGAGCAGCATCAGCTCGCCTTCGTGGATGATGCAACCGGGCGCGGCGCGGCGCAGCGCCGAGCGGTCGCTTGTAAGCCGCGCCTGTGCCGCGCGGAATGCGGTGGGCACGACCAGATCCCACCGCTCGGGCAACGTGCCCTGCGTCAGGAACACGCGGTCGACCGCGATCACCGTGACGCCGTATTTCTCCACGTAGCTGCGCAGCACTGCCGGATCGGAAGAGGAAACCGCCGCCAGCGCATCCTCCAGCCGCTCCCGCAGGGGGGTGAAATACCCCATGTGATAGGGGATCGCATGCTCCGCACTCGCGAGCGTACGATGACCGGTGAGCGCGGGGATGAAGTCCAGCTGCTCGCTCACTCCGCCGATCACTGCTGCATCGGGCAAGGCCTCGATCCGCGCGATCGCGGCACGGTCGGCGGGGCGACTCAGCCCCGGCGTGGGCGAAAGAAAGGATGCGATGAGGAAGGCGGCCAGCAGCCCTCCGCCTGCATAGACCCGTGCATCAATCGCCCCTGCCCGCAGTCGCGAATCGAGCCACATGCCGACCACCTGTCCGATGGCGATGAATTCCAGCACCGACAGCGTGCGCTGGGTGTAGCGGCTGGGCAGGTGGAGCGAGAAGGCGAAGGTGACCGCCACCGCCCACCACGCGATCCCCGCGATCAGCACCCAGGCATAGATGAAATTGCCCGGCTCCCCGTCGACGCGGCAAGAGCCGCGCCGCAGCGCTGCGAAAGCGAGCCACAGCATCGGCACCAGCAGCAACAGGTTGGGCAGCCATGCCCACCGGGTCGACCAGCAGGGCACGATCTCTGGCAACACGCCGGTGCGTGCCTGGCACACCAGATCGACCTTGTCCGACAGGCCGACCACCGCGCTGCGCGCAAGGCCGGAGTTCATATTCTCCATCCCCAGCGCGTCGCTGATCGTGAGGGTCGGCCCCCAGCCCTCCGTCGCACCCGCGAGCGGGATCACCGCCGCGCCGACCGCCACCGCGCCGAGCCCGCACAGCACCCATGTCCGCAGGCCGAAATCGATCCGGAAGGGTCGCCAGCCGACCCGCGACAGGCCCATCATGGTCAGCCCGACCAGCGCGGTTGTCGGGTAGAGCAGGCCGAGGACGAACAACGTCGGGATCATCTGCCATCCGCGATTGCGCAGCAGCCCGTCGAGAAAGACCAGCAGCAGCGGGGCCGAGAATGCGCGCGGTGTGGCCGAGTAGATCGAATCCTCGTGCAACACGAACCCGGCCAGCAATGCGGCGGCGGCAAAGGCAGCGAGCGGGCGCTGGCTCAGGATCAGCGCGATGCGCCAGGCCATCCAGACCGAGAGGAATAATAGCGGCACCGGCAGCAGCCGCGCGAAGACCAGAGGTTCGAGGCCGAACATGTTCGCCGCCGCGAACAGCGCGCGATAGGCCCACGGCCCGACCGACTGCCAGTAATCCGCCAGCAGGTCGCCGCGCATCGCGCTGGAATCGTTCAGCCGCGCCATCCAGGTGAGAAACTGGCGCGCATCGTCCTGGATCGTGAGCGGCGCATAGGTCAGCGTGCCGGGGACGAAGAAGGCAAGATAGAGATAGATCAGCGCGGTCACGCCAGTCGCGGCGAACAGCAGGTTGCGCCAGCCGCGCGCGTCGTCGAGTGCGGGAAGGATCGTCATGCGGCGCGCTCCTTGCGGACCTGAACAAGGTAATCACCCATAAAGGGCAGGCCCGCGATTGCGGGCACGAGATAGCGCAAGGTCGCCAGCACGCCGAGTACGGCGGCGGACCCTGCGGAGAGAAAGGGCGCGTAAAGCAGCACGATCGCCGCATCGCGCGTGCCCACCCCGGCCATGGTGAAAGGCAGCAGGCCAGCAAGGATCGCGAGCGTCGCAAAGGCCATGTTGTCCAGGAACGGAACCTTCCCCAAACCTTGCGCGAACAGCCAGAACTGCGCGAGATGCCCGCCCCAGATCAGCAGGCTGACGCCCGCGACCTTGGCCACGCGCCTCCTGTCGCTCCAGAACCAGCCGACCGCCTGCTGCCAGGTCTCGCCGAAGCCGGACAGCCAGCGCCCGATCCGTCCCGGAGCGATCCGCCCGGCAAGCGCGAGAAGCCGGCTCGCAAAGCGCAAGGGAGAGAGCAGAATTAGCAGCAGCGCAAGCAATGCGCCGGTGCCCGCCGCGGCGAGCATCAGCCAGCCATTGCCCCAGCCGACCCACAGCAGCGCGAGCACGCCCCAGAACAGCAGCGCCGCCATGTCGAGCGAGCGCTCCATCACCACCACGCCCACCGCCAGCTTCGGGTCGAACCCATGGCGACCGGTCAGCGCGACCGCCTTGGCCAGATCGCCCAGCTTGGAGGGCAGCACGAGGTTGAGCGAGGATGCGCCCAGGATCAGCCGTGTGGCGGACCACAGGCCGATCGGCGTCTGGGTAAGCATCCCAAAGCGCAGCGCGGTGACCAGCGTCAGCGGTACGATAGTCGCGAGGCCTGCCGCAAGCCACCAGCCGTCCGCAGCCGCCAGCGCCGAGCGGATCGACGACAGATCGACCTGCCACCAGATAATGCCAAGCAGGATCAGGCTGACCAGTGCTCCGGTCGCCTTCTTCACTGTGCGGCCTCCCTCATCGGAGGGGCGCTCACCCTGCGGGCGGCGGGGCGGGCGGCTCCCGATCGCGCAGGCGCAGGTGGGCGTCCGCCAGTTCCTTGCGCTTCATATACTGCAGGTCTTGCAGCAGCCGCCGGTTGATCGCCAACAGTTCCCCCAGCAGCCCCGCGACCCAGAAGATCAGCGCCGCGATCAGCAGCACCGCCGCGACCACCAGGCTGGGCACATGCGCGCGCTCGGTCCCCATGAAAAACAGCACCAGCCAGCGGATCATCAGACCTGTACCGAGCACTGCGGGCAGCAGGCTCAGCAGGAAAAAGGTCTTGCCCGGCTTGTAGACGAAGAAGGATCGCAGGATCGACATCATCGAGCGGCGGACATAGTCGCGGATCGAGCGGACCAGCCGCGAGGGGCGCGTCTCTCCATTCACGCCGACCGGCACGGAGATGATCTTGAAATCACTCAGCCCTGCCTGGATTATCGATTCCAGCGTGTAGGTGTAGCTGTCGAACACGTTGATCCGCAGACCTACTTCGCGGCTCAGCGCACGAAAACCGCTCGGTGCGTCGGCAATGTCCGTCCCCGAAACGATCTGGACCACGCGGCTCCCCAGCTTCTGAAGGAACCGCTTGGTGCTGCTGAAATGTTCGATATCCGTGATCGGCCTCGCGCCGATCACGTACTGCGCCTGCCCTTTAAGGATCGGCTCGACCAGCTGGGGGATGTCGGACGCGTCGTACTGGTTGTCCGCATCGGTGTTGATGATGATGTCCGCACCTTCGGCAAGGCCCCGCTGCACACCGGCCATGAAGCCGTGCGCCAGCCCCATGTTCACCGGCAGATCGACGATATGGTCGACTCCGTATGCCTTGGCGACCTCCACCGTCCGGTCGGTGCTGCCATCATTGATGATCAGCCATTCAACCACATCGATGCCGGGCACTTCGCGCGGCAGGTCGCTCAACGCCTCGCCCAGCGTTTCTTCCTCGTTGTAGCAGGGGATTTGAATGATCAGCTTCACAGGCGCGCTCTTTGATCGATGGGTATTGCGAGGGTGTCGGGCGCTAAAGCCCCTAGACCCGTTGATGGCCAGAAGAAATGTTGCCGTAAACGACGCTCCCCCTCTATGGGCTCGCACAGTTTGGCTCAACCGGACAAAGGTAGTCACGATTTCCCGCGAAACGACATCCAAACACCCTGCGCCCCCGATAGCCGAGGTTGCCCAGCGCCTGCGCGACAAGGTCGTGCGGCGCGGAATCTGCGTAGGCTGCGGCGCGTGCGTGGCGCTGGATGCAAGCGGACGCTCGGCGATGCAGCGCACGGCGACCGGGCCAAAGCCGGTCTTCGCGCCCGGCACCGCCCTGCCCGAGCTGGCGTGGCAGGCATGCCCGGGCAAGGGCGTCGACTATCCCCAGCTCTACCTCGACCACTACGGGCGGATGCCGGACTCCTGGCTGGTCGGCCACATCGTCGCGACCCGGACCGGCTATGCGGGTGACCCGTCGGTGCGCGCACGAGGCGCATCGGGCGGCGTGACCACGGCGGTGATTGTCCAGCTGCTGGAAACCGGTCGAATCGATGCGGCGATCGTCGCGCGGCAAGGCGTGCCTGCCCCGCTCGAAGCGAGCCCGGTGATCGCGACCACGGTGGAGGAAATCCTCGACGCGGCGCAGTCGGTCTATATCCCGGTCGCGATGCTCGACATTCTCTCGCGGCTTGAGCCGGGCAAGCGTTATGCGATCACGCTGGTGCCCGAACAAGCGGGCGCGCTGCGACGGCTCCAGCATTCGGGGCACCCGCAGGCGCAGCAGATCGACTATGTCCTCGGCCCCTATACCGGCACCGCGCTCTACCCCGCTGCGATCGACAGCTTCGTGCGCGCGCATGGCGTGGCGAAGGACGATCCCGTCACCAGCCTCGAGTGGCGCGCGGGCGACTGGCCGGGCTATCTTCAGATCAAGACGCGCAGCGGCATGGTGCTGCGATCCAAGAAGGTCTACTACAACTTCCTGATCCCCTTCTTCGTCACCCGCGCGAGCCTGCAGAGCATGGATTTCGCCAACGAGTTCTGCGACCTGTCGGTCGGCGATGCGTGGAGCCCGGCATTCGAGGCGCAGGGCGGCGGACACTCGGTAGTGGTCACCCGCACCGCGAAGATGGACGCGCTGATCGAGGAGATGATCGCCGCCGGTACGCTGGTGCTGGAGCGCGAAGACGATCTGAAGGCCACCGAAATGCATGGCCACATGATCGACTTCAAGAAACGCGGCGGCTTCATTCGCAATCAATGGCGGCGCAAGATCGGGCTGGCTGCGCCGGATTACGGCATGGAGCCCGCCAGCATCCCGCCCTCGCGCAAGATTGCCGAACTGGTCATCTCGACGTTGTTCGTGGTCGGCAGCACGGCCCCTGCGCGCTTCGTGCTGCGGCAGATCCCCGAAAGCGTGATCGGCCCGGTGTTCAACAAGCTGCGGCTGAGCTGGAAAAAGGCGAGCAAGCCGACCAAGCGCAAGGGGCTGGCCGATTTCCGCATGATCGTGGACGAGGAATGAGCGCGCCCGATCTGCATGCCCCACTGCTTCGCGTGGCGCAGCGCTGGATGCCGCGCATCCTGACACAGGTGTGCCGCGACCCCACCTCGCCGCTATTCGGCTGCGCAGATCGCAACTGGTGGCACTACAAGATCCGCGACTTTCCCTCGATCATCCTCCAACAGGCGGGCTACGCGCTGCACGAGACCGCGCGCCTGCCGCAATGGCACGACCAGCGCGAGCCGCTGGACGCGATCGCCGCTGCGAGCGCCCGGTTCTGGAACACCCGCGCGCAAAAGCACCACGCGTTCGAGGAATATTACCCGTGGGAGCAGGGCTATCCCCCGCTCGCCTTCGCCACGCTCGCGGTCGCCAAGCTCGCGCATCACGGGGTGGTCGCGGTGGAGGATGTGCGCGACGGGCTGCGCATCGCCGCGCGCCAGCTGCGCACCCGGTTCGAAGCGCAGGCGGGCAATCAGCAGGTCGCCGGGCTCGCCGCGCTCGCGTGGATCGACACAGTGCTGCCGCAGGATGCCGACCCGGCCGCCTTCGCGCAGCTCAAGGCGCGCACGCTGGCCTTGCAGCACGCGGAAGGCTGGTTCTGGGAATATGACGGACCGGACCTGGGCTATCTCGCGGTCACCATCGACTGCCTGTGGGATCTGTACGATGCGACCGGCGATGCCGATTACCGCACCAGCATCGCCCGCGCGCTTGGCTTCATGGCCGCGTTTCCCGGCGCTGCGCCGCACGGGATCGGCCAGCACAACAGCCGCAATACCGATTACCTGGTGCCCTACGGCATCATCCGCTCCGCCATTGAGGGCACGACCCCTGAGCGAGCGGATGCGGCGCGGGTCGCGCAGTGGGCTTTCGCTAACGCCGACCGGGACGATCACACCTACGCCGCGACCGACGACCGCTATATCTGCCACTATATCGGCCATTCGGTGATGCGCGCGCTCGCGCTGCTCGAAGGCCGGGTGGTCTTGGCAAGCGATTCCGCCACGCCCGCGCCCCGCCTGTTCGACAGGTCGGGCCATTATCTGGCCGACGGGCTGATCGTCTCGGCACGCAAGGGCGGCATTCTCACTGTGAGCGGTCCCTCCGGCGAGGCGAGCGATTTCGGCTGGATCGTGGAGCGCGGCGAAACGCAATACGTCACGCACTGGTGGAGCCCGGACTGGTCGTTCGGGCCGATCGAGAGCGGTGTCGCGATCTCGGGGCGGATGTTCGCCCATCGTGAAAAGCTGTCCAACCCATTGCAGCACATCGTCCTGCGCTGCCTCGCCTTCGTGCTCGGCAGACAGCTTATCCCGGTCCTAAAGCGCGCGCTGATCTTCAAGCGCGGCGGGCAAGGGGGGCCGCTGTTCACCCGCACCGCGACGCACGACAATGGCAATGTCGAGATTACCGACCGGATCGAGGGCCTGCGCACCACCGACCGCCTTCTGCGTGCGCCGCGCGCATCCAAGCGCCACGTCGCCAGCGCCGACAGCTATCATCCGCAGGATCTTGCGCCGATCCGCGGATTCGAGGTGTCCGAAGAGCGCCGCGATACCCCGAACGCAATCACTATCGTCACACGCATCACCCCGTGCTAACCGCGCACCCAAACAAGCGTACCGCCGCGCGGCCTTTTCGAGACGCGTAAGGTCCGCCAAGAAGATTGCGGGACGAGGGAACGAGCGATCGCACAGACTGAGCCTAGCGCGAAGACCGCGGTCTTCGATTCCGACCGGACGGGTGGCAAGGCCGCCGGTCTGCGGGTCGCGCTGTTCTCGGGAAATTACAACATGGTTCGCGATGGTGCGAACAAGGCGCTGAACCGGCTGGTGCGCTACCTTCTGGACCACGGCGCACAGGTGCGCGTCTATTCGCCGACCATCGCGCAGCCCGCGTTTGCGCCCGCCGGCGATCTTGTCTCCGTCCCCTCCTTCGCGATCCCCACGCGCAAGGAATACCGCCTGGCGCTGGGCCTGCCTGCCGCCGTGCGCGAAGACATCCGCGACTTCGCGCCCAACGTGGTCCACCTGTCCGCGCCCGACCGGCTCGGCCGCCAGATGCAAACCTTCGCCGCAGAGATCGAAGTGCCGGTTGTGGCGAGCCTGCACACCCTGTTCCAGACCTACTTCACCTATTACGGGCTCGATATCTTCCGAGGCTATGCGGAGCGCTATCTCGATCGCTTCTACGGCCGGTGCGACATCGTGCTCGCCCCCAATCCCTACTTGGTCGAGGAACTGCGTCAGACGACGCAGCTTGGCGATCATGTCCACACCTGGAGCCGGGGCGTCGACCACAAGCTATGGAACCCCTTGCGCCGCGACCCGGAATGGCGCCGGGCCAAGGGCTACGCGGACGACGAGGCGGTGCTGCTGTTCTTCGGGCGGCTGGTGAAGGAAAAGGGCATCGACGTGTTCGAGGAGGTCGTGAAAACCCTTCGCGCGCGTGGCCGCCAGGTCCGTCCTCTGATCGTCGGCGCAGGCCCTGCGGGCGACGATCTCGCCGGGCGAATCGGCGAAGCGGTGTTCACCGGCCATGTCGAGGGTGAGGAACTGGCGCGCGCGGTCGGCAGCGCGGACATTCTCGTCAATCCGAGCATTACCGAGGCGTTCGGCAACGTCAATCTGGAGGCGATGGCATCCGGTCTGGCGGTGGTTAGCGCGGATGCTCCCGCGGCACGTGCGCTGATCGAGGATGGTAAGAACGGGCTGATCGTGCCCCCTCGCGATGCCCGCGCCTATGCCGATGCGATCGAGCGGCTGACCGACGATCCCGCCTACCGGAAAACCCTGGCCGATGCGGGGATCGCATTCAGCGAGCGCTATCACTGGTCGGCGATCCTCGACAACGTGATCGCCAGCTATCGCCAGGCGATCGCCGAAGGCCCGCACCTGCGCGATCCGAAGGTCGCCTCGGTCGCGGCGAGGCGCCGCGCCGCAGCCTGACCCGTCAGCTCTTCGAGGCCTCGTAGAGCCTGCCCGAGCGTGCACCCGAGCGGCAGAACGCCAGCACCGGACCGGGCATTTCGTTCAGAGCCTGTGCGAAATCGCCTTTGCGCGCGGTGATGTCTTCCGGTCCGGCGATAGGAATATGACGCGCCTCGATTCCTGCATCCTTGGCGGCGGCAGCGATAGCGGACCAGCTCGGCTGGCCGGGTTCCTCGCCGTCAGGCCGGTTGCCAATGATGGCGCGAAAGCCACGCTCGGCCAGCGTAGGGAGGTCAGCGGGGTCGATCTGCCCCGCGACCCACACGGTTTCGTCGAGCTGCGTAATGTCGATCATCGAAGGTCCCTCCAGTGGTCGGTTCAGGTTTCGGTGTCGCTGCCGGTTTCGAATTCGAAGGGCGGCAGACGGTTCACCGCCTCGCGCAGCGACAGGCTCCATTGTTCGGAGATTCGGCGGAAATAGGGATCGTTGGTCTCGATGCGCTGCTGATGGGCAAGCTTGCACGCATCGCGCTCGTAGGTTGCCAGGTCCAGCGGAAGGTCGACGGCGAGGTTCGACCGGATGGTCGAATCGAAACTGACCATCAGCAGCCGGGTCGCATCCTCGAAGGTCATCGCCGGGTCGAAGGTGCGCACGATGATCGGGCGACCATACTTGGTCTCGCCGATCTGGAAGAAGGGTGAATCATCGCCCGCTTCGATGAAATTGCCTTCGGGATAGATGAGGAACAGGCGTGGCTCGCTGCCGGCGATCTGGCCGCCCAGGATCAGGCTCGCGCGGAACGACGCGCTTGCCTCGGGGCCCTCGTGCCGCAGGGAAGAGATGACCTCTCGCAGGGTATCGCCCACGATGGTCGCGATCTGGAACATCGAGGGGGCCGACATGATCGAAGGGTCGCGTTCGGACGGGGCCTTGGTCCGCTCGTCCAGCAGGCTGACCACGGCCTGCGTGGTGGCGAGGTTGCCTGCCGAAAGCAGCGTGATGATCCGCTCACCGGGGTTTTCCCAATGGCGCATCTTGCGCACCTGCGAGACGTCGTCGACGCCCGCATTGGTCCGCGTATCGGACATGAAGATCAGGCCGCGGTCCAGCCGCATGCCCACGCAATAGGTCATCTAGGTCGCCACTCGTCGTAGTTTCGGGGAAAGGACTATTGCTCGACCTTCAGGGTGACAAGCACGCCCTCGTCACTTCCCCCCATCCGCATGCCGTTGATCGGCGCGGCTTCGCGGAAATCGATTCCGGTTGCGACGCGGATATAGCGCTCGTCGGGTGAATAACCGTTGGACACATCGAAACCGACCCAGCCCAAGCCTTCGAAAAAAGCTTCTGCCCACGCGTGGCTGGCGTCCTGTTCGACCCGGTCGTTCATCATCAGGTAGCCCGAGACATAGCGCGCGGGCAGTCCCATCAGCCGGGCGGCCGAACAGAAGATATGCGCGTGGTCCTGACACACGCCGGTGCCGCCCGTGATCGCTTCTTCAGCGGTGGTGCCGGAGTGGGTGTTGCCCCCCTCATAGCCGACCGTTTCGAGTATCGCGGCGGATAGCGCGTGCCCGGTTGATACCTGCGCGATGTCGCACTCGCCAAGCTCGGCCACCAGCTTTCGCACGCCCTCACCCGCACGCGTCAGCGGGGAAGAGCGGCGGAAATGCCATAGCGGCAGAAACCCCTGATGCTTGCCAAGCACCCCATCGCCCTCGGTATTTTCGACCAGGCCGACGCAGCGGATGGAAGTCTCTGTGCGGCCCGGCTCGATCCCGATCAGGTCGACCCGGTTGCCGTTGTGATCGTCATAGCACAGCTCCGTCGCCCCGCCCTCGACCGTGATGGTCCAGTCGAGGACCTTCTGGCCCCGGCTGTCCTTAGGCCGCATCCGCACCTGCTGCAGCCCGTAGGCTACCGGCGCATCGTAGGTATAACGCGTTTCGTGATCGACCCGCAGCCTCATGCGCCCGGCCCGAACGAATAATCGGTCGAAATCTGGCTCGCGAGCCGGTTGTTTGCGTCGAGGAAGCTCTCGATGAACTCGTGCAGCCCGTCATCGAAGATCGCGTCCATCGACCGGCCCAGATAGTCGAGATGGATGCGGTCGGCCAATTCGCAGGACTCCGTGCGGTTGTCGTAGTTCTTGGACAGATAGCCCAGATTGTCGCAGATCTTGTTATAGCAGAACGCCAAGCTGCGCGGCATCTGCTCGTGCAGGATCAGGAACTGGGCAATGTCGCGCGGATTGACCGTCGCTCCGTGGAGCCACTGGTAGCTGCGCAGCGCGGAGACAGAGCGCAGGATGGTCTCCCATTGCTTGATATCGAGCGTGGAGCCGACCTGGCTGATCGAGGGCAGCAGCAGGTAGTATTTGACGTCGAGAATACGCGCAGTGTTGTCGGCGCGTTCGATGAAGGTGCCCAGCCGTACGAAATTGAAGCCATCGTTGCGCAGCATCGTACCGGTGGTCGCGCCGCGCACCAGTGCGTTCTGCTGCCGGATCGTGGTCAGTGTGTCGGGAAGATCCGCTTCGGGGATCGTCCCGCGCAGCAGCTTATCGAGCGTCATCCAGCTTTCGTTGGTCGCTTCCCACACTTCGCTGGTCAGCCCGATTCGGACGCCGCGGGCATTGTCGCGCGCCGACTTGACCATCGAGATGATGCTGGAGGGATTATCCCGATCGCTGAGCAGGAATTCGATCACCTTGGACGAGTTCGGCTCGCCATGGCGCTGCTTGAAGGCATCCAGCTGGCCGACTGTGGTCAGCACGGACTGCCATTCCGAACGCGAAGAACCCGCACGCGTCAGTGCGATGCGGAAGCCCGCGTCCAGCAAGCGCGCGGTTGCCTCTGCTCGCTCGAGATAGCGGAACATCCAGAACAGGCCCGATGCAGTCTTACCCAGCATCACGCGCCTCCATCGAAAGGGTCGTCACGCGATCAGTCATCGAGCACCCACGTATCCTTGGTGCCGCCGCCCTGGCTCGAATTCACCACCAGCGATCCCTCGTTCATCGCCACGCGGGTCAGCCCGCCGGGGACGATGTCGATCGAATTGGGTGCCATCAGGACAAAGGGGCGGAAGTCGACGTGACGCGGGGCGAGGCCCTGCTCGGTAAAGATCGGCACGGTCGACAGTGCCAGCGTGGGCTGCGCGATGTAGCCTTCGGGTTTCTCCTTCAGCTTCGCGCGGAAGTCGGCGATTTCCTGCTTGCTGGCAGTCGGGCCGATCAGCATGCCGTAGCCGCCCGAGCCGTGGACCTCTTTCACCACCAGCTCATCCAGCTTGTCGAGCACTTCGGCAAGTTGGTCGGGCTCCGAACAGCGCCAGGTCGGCACGTTCTGAAGCAGCGGTCGCTCCCCGGTGTAGAACTCCACGATTTCGGGCATGTAGCTGTACAGCGCCTTGTCGTCGGCGATCCCCGTGCCCGGCGCATTGGCGATGGTGACGCCGCCGGCGCGGTAGACATCGAAGATGCCGGGCACGCCGAGCATGGAATCCGGATTGAAGTTGAGCGGATCGAGATATTCGTCGTCGATCCGGCGGTAGATCACGTCGACCGGCTTGTACCCTTGTGTGGTGCGCATCGCGACCCGCCCGTCGATCACGCGCAGGTCCGACCCTTCGATCAGCTCCGCGCCCATCTGATCGGCGAGGAAGCTGTGTTCGAAATAGGCCGAATTGAACGTCCCCGGCGTCAGCACCGCCACGTTCGGCTTGTCGAGACACGCGGCAGGCGCGCATGACGACAGCGAGCGGCGCAGCCAGCTGGGGTAATCGCTCACCTCGCGGATCGGGATATCCGCGAACAGCTCCGGAAACATCTGGAGCATGATCTCGCGGTTTTCGAGCATGTAGGACACGCCCGAGGGGGTCCGCGCGTTATCCTCCAGCACGTAGAATTCGTCCGGCCCGGTGCGCACGATATCGGTGCCGATGATGTGGGTGTAGATGCCGCCGGGCGGATCGAAGCCCATCATCTTGGGCAGGAACGCCGGATTATTGGCGATCAGGCTGGTCGGCACACGGCCGGCGCGAAGAATCTCCTGCCGGTGATAGATGTCGTACAGGAAAGCGTTGATCGCACGAACGCGCTGCTCGATCCCCTTGGAGAGCTTGCGCCATTCGTTGCCCGACAGCACGCGTGGCACAACGTCGAACGGGATCAACCGCTCATCGGCAGCCTCTTCGCCGTACACGTTGAAGGTAATGCCGATCTTGCGGAAGAAATTCTCTGCCTGTTCGGACTTTCGCAGCACCCGGTTGTCGGGTTGGGAGTCGAGCCATTTGCGAAATGCCTGGTAGGCTTCCCGGGTCTCGCCAGACTTGCCCCCATCATATCCAAGCATTTCGTCGAAGCTCAATTCGGTTCCCGGCCTTCCTGTGCAGCTGTTACGGTTTCTCTACTGGCCGTATGCGGTCGATAGTCACCCAACCACGGGCCTGCGTCAATTGTTCCGCAGCGCGAAATCTTCACCTCATCCGGAGACGCGCCCTTCGATCAGCCGATCGACCAGCGAGGGATCGGCGAGCGTCGATGTATCGCCCATAGAACCATGGTCGTTCTCCGCGATCTTGCGCAGGATACGCCGCATGATCTTGCCCGAACGGGTCTTTGGTAGCGCGTCGGTGAAATGGATACGGTCGGGCGTCGCCACGGGGCCGATCTCCTTGCGGACCTGCTGGCGCAGTTCTTCGGCAAGCGCGTCCGAACCGTCATCGCCTGCGTTGAGCGTGACATAGCAATAGATGCCCTGCCCCTTGATGTCGTGCGGGAAGCCGACCACCGCGGCTTCCGCCACATGCGGGTGGAGCACGAGCGCGCTTTCCACCTCGGCCGTGCCCATCCGGTGGCCCGAGACGTTGATCACATCGTCGACCCGGCCCGTAATGCGATAATAGCCTTGCGCATCGCGCTGGCACCCGTCCCCGGTGAAATACTTGCCCTTGTAGGTGCTGAAATAGGTCTGCACGAAGCGGTCGTGATCGCCGTAGACCGTGCGCGCCTGGCCCGGCCAGCTTGCGGTCAGGCACAGGTTGCCCTCCGCCACGCCTTCCAGCAAACCTCCCTCGTTATCGACCAGCTGGGGCTGCACGCCGAAGAACGGCAGGCCAGCGCTTCCGGGCTTCATCGCGTGGGCGGCGGGCAACGTGGTCAGCATGATTCCGCCGGTTTCGGTCTGCCACCAGGTGTCGACCACGGGCACCCGGCCCTCGCCAGGCACATCGCGATACCATCGCCACGCTTCCGGATTGATCGGCTCGCCCACGGAGCCGAGCAGGCGCAGGCTGGAGCGGTCATGCGCGGTCACGAAGCGGTCCCCCTCGCGCATCAGCGCCCGGATCGCGGTCGGTGCGGTGTAGAAGATCGAAACCTTGTGCTTCTGGATCACCTGCCAGAACCGCCCGTGGTCGGGATAGTTGGGCACGCCTTCGAAGATCACCTGCGTCGCGCCGTTCAGCAGCGGTCCGTAGGTGACGTAGCTGTGCCCGGTGATCCAGCCGATATCGGCGGAGCACCAGAAGATGTCGTCCGGCCTGTGATCGAAAGCGTAGTGGAAGGTGGTGGCGGTCCACACGCCATAGCCGCCGGTAGTATGCAACACACCCTTGGGCTTTCCGGTCGAGCCGGAGGTGTAGAGGATGAAGAGCGGGTCTTCCGCATTCATCGGCTCGCACGGGCAGTCGTCGTCGCTGGCAAGGTGGGCGTACCAGTGGTCGCGGCCCTGCTTCATCGCGATGTCCGCGCCGGTATGCGCGATCACCAGCACGCCTTTCACCGGTGTATCATGCTCGTCCACTGCGGCATCGACATTGGCCTTGAGCGGGATCGGCTTGCTCCCGCGCAGGCCTTCATCGGCGGTAATGACGAAGTGGCTGTCGCAATCGATGATCCGGCCGGCCAGCGCCTCGGGCGAGAAACCGCCGAACACGACCGAATGGATCGCGCCCAGCCGCGCGCAGGCAAGCATCGCGACCACACCTTCGACCACCATCGGCATGTACAGCGTGACACGCGCGCCCTTGGTCACCCCCATGGCCTTCAGCGCATTGGCCATGCGCACGACCTCGCGATGGAGATCGGCATAGGTCAGCGTGCGGACCTCACCCTCAGGATCGTCGGGCTCGAAGATTAGCGCAGTCTTGTCCGCCTTGTCGGCCAGATGGCGATCGACTGCATTGTGACACAGGTTGAGCATGCCATCGGCGAACCACCTGATTTCGACCGGATCGAAAGACCATTCGCCGCCCGTGGTGGGCCGGTCGATCCAGTCGAGCCGCTGCGCCTGCTCCAGCCAGAACCCGTCCGGGTCGGACAGCGACCGGGCATAATCCGCCTCATATTGTTCTGCGCTGCAGTTCGTGTTCGCGGTCTGCGGCGGGTCGATGAATTCGCTCACGGCGCTGGCTCTCCCAATCGTGTTTTCCAACTGGCTAACCGATCGATACGGTTTTGGCGACCGCGCAGCTTTCATGGGATTTCTCACGCGGTGATCGCCTGCTGACGAACGACCCAGCCAGACCGACAAACGACATCGCGCCGCCCTTGCACCATCCGGACAAGGCCAATAGCGAGTGACCCTGTTACATCGGCGCGAGTCGCGTGCCGTGGAATTTCAGGGGAATCAGATGCGTAGCAAGGTGTTTTTCATGGCCGCCCTCATGGCCGGCGTCGCGGTGCAACCGCTTGCCGCCAAGGAAGGGATGTTCACCCCCGAGCAGCTGCCAGAGATTGCGGATGATCTGAAAGAGACCGGCCTGGAGCTCGACCCAGAAACGCTGACCGACCTGACCGGCTTTCCGATGGGCGCGGTCGTCAGCCTGGGCGGCTGCTCCGCCAGCTTCGTCTCGCCGCTGGGCCTGGTGGTCACCAACCACCACTGCGCGCGCGGATCGGTCCAGTACAACTCGACCGCCGAGAATAACTACCTCGAAAACGGGTTCCTCGCGAAGACCATCGGCGCCGAACTGCCCGCCGCACCGGGCTCGCGCATCTATGTCACCACCGATTTCAGCGACGTGACCCAGCGCATGCGCCAGGGCACCGACGCGATGACGCCCAACGAGCGCTATGACGCGATCGACCAGCGGGCGAAGGACATCACCGCCGAATGCGAGCAGGAAGCCGGCTATCGCTGCCGGGTTGCGAGCTATTACGGCGGCGACGAATACAAGCTGATCAAGCAGCTCGAAGTGAAGGACGTGCGCCTCGTCTACGCCCCGGCGGATTCGGTCGGCAAGTACGGCGGCGACGTCGATAACTGGATGTGGCCGCGCCACACCGGCGATTTCTCCTTCTACCGCGCCTATGTCGCCCCCGACGGCTCGTCCGCCGAATATTCGGAAGACAACGTGCCGTACAAGGCGGAGCACTTCCTGAAAGTCTCCAAGAGCGGCCTCGACGAAGGCGATTTCGTCATGGTCGCAGGCTATCCGGGTTCGACCTCGCGCTATGCCATGCTCGCCGAAGTCGAGAATACTTTCGGCTGGGAGTATCCCACCTTCCAGAAACTGCTGACCGAATGGATCGGCACGATCGAGGCCGCCGCCCCCGAAGGATCGGACGCGCGTGTCAAATACGAAGCGCGTCTCGCCGGGCTCAACAATTACGAGAAGAACCTGCGCGGCCAGATCGAAGGCGCGCGCCGCGTCGGCCTGATCGAACGTCGCCGCGAACGCGAAGCCGAACTGGCTGCGTGGATCGCCGCCGATCCTTCGCGCGCGGCCTATGGCCCGGCGATCGACGACCTCGCCGAACTGTCGCAGGAAAGCGCCACGGCGGCGCGCACCAGCTTCTGGTACGGCAACGCCACCCGCGCCCAGCTGCTCTCGGTAGCGCAGCGGCTCTATCGCCTCGCACAGGAGCGCCAGAAGCCGAACGCCCAGCGTGAATCGGGCTATCAGGACCGCGACATGGCGTTCTTCCGCCAGGGCATGCAGGCGCTCGATCGCCGCTATGACGCCAGCGTCGACAAGGCCGAATGGAAACTGTTCCTTGACGGCTATCTCGCCCAGCCGCAGGCCGAGCGTGTCGCCGTGTTCGACAACGCCCTGGGCCTGACCGGCGTCGACGATGCCAAGCAGCTCGATGCGGTGCTCGACGGTTACTACGCCAACACCTCGCTCGACGAGACCGAAACCCGCCTCGCGCTGATGGATGCCAGCGTCGCCGATCTTGAGGCGAGCAACGATCCCTTCATGAAGCTCGCGATCGCGCTCTACGATTACGAGCGCGGGCTCGAGGACGAAGCCGAGGAACGCGCGGGTCGCGGCCTCGCGCTGCGCCCCGCCTATATGGAGGCAATCACGCAGTGGCAGGCGCAGCAGGGCATGCTGCCCTATCCCGATGCCAATTCGACGCTGCGGATCACCTACGGCAACGTCATGGGCGGTTCGCCGTTCGACGGGATGGAATACCTGCCCTTCACCACGCTCGAAGGGATCACCCAGAAGGACACCGGGATCGACCCGTTCAACGCTCCCGAGCGCGAACTCGCGCTGATCGAGGCGAAGGATTACGGCCAGTACAAGCTCGACTCGATCGGCTCGGTCCCGGTCAACTTCCTGTCCGACCTCGACGTCACCGGCGGCAATAGCGGCTCGGCCACCCTCAACGCAAAGGGCGAGCTGGTCGGCCTTCTGTTCGACGGCACGTTCGAAAGCGTCAATTCCGACTGGGATTTCGATCCGCGCACCACGCGTTCGATCCATGTCGACACCCGCTATATGCTGTGGGTGATGGAAAAGGTCGACGGGGCACAGAACCTGATCGCGGAAATGGATGTCGTCGACTAAGCGACCATTTGCTCGGCAAAAGCAGAAAGGGCGGCCCGCGGGTCGCCCTTTTTTTCCAGCGCACGCATTGATTTGGCGGCATATTCCCCATCATCACTTTAATCTTTATTAGCGATGTACGGCTATCGCCCTCGCATGAGGATGGACGAGAGGACGCCAGGTACTTCGCCCGATCGACCCGAGGGACGATTGAAGGCGACGCGAGGACCTTTGCCGTGGCTGATGCGGTGGAGCCATGGGACACCCCATGAACTGCGTCCGTTCATGTGCGGTGCGCTGCTTTCCTCGCCCGGCGCGGTGATCATGGGCGCGCTAAACGGCCTGTTCCTTGCCAGCCTCGCCTATTTCACCATCGGCGGCCCGGCCTTCGCCATCATCATCGTCATCGAGACGGTCCTGCTGTGCGCCCGCCTCCTCAGCCTCAAACGGGTGAGAGAGAAGCGCGCCAGGGGCGAAGTCCCAAGCATCGATACGCCGATCACGCTCTCGATCCTGTGGTGCGCCCTGCAGGGCGCGCTGTTCTTCTTCAGCATGAGAAGCGGCAACACGCCGATCATGGTTCTCTCCGCTGCGCATTGCATGGGCCTGGTCGGACCGTTGTGCGCACGCAACTACGCTGCACCGCGGCTCGCGCTGGTGCTTGTGGGGTTGTGCGTAGGTCCGTTCCTCGCCGGTGCGGAGAGTACGGGCGAACCGCTGATGCTGGCGCTGCTGGCGCTGCTTCCCGGCTTCCTGATCGGCTCGGTTCAGCTGCTCGCACACTATCGCAGCGCGATGCTGTCTGCCCTCAGCGCAGAGATGATCAATGCCGAACGTGCACGCCGCGATCCATTGACGGGTTTGCTCAACCGCCATGGGCTGGAGGGAGTGATGAAAGGCCTCTCCCGCGAAGAGGCATTCTCACTGGTGTGCTTCGATCTGGACGGGTTCAAGCCGATAAACGATCGCTTCGGCCATGCCGCAGGAGACGATCTGCTGTGCGAGGTCGCCAATCGGATGCAGTCGGCGCTTGCCGAGGGTCAGGTCCTCTCGCGGATCGGAGGAGACGAATTCCTTGTCTTGCTCCCGGGGCAGGGTGCCGAGGCCGCCGAAACGGTAATCGAGGAGGTACTCGCCAAGGTCTCCGGCGCGCCCTACGCAGCCGATGCAAAAAGCCTGGTGGAGATCGGCGTTACTGCGGGCTTCGCCTGTTACCCGGACGATGCCACCAGCATCGCGGAACTGCACGTTCTGGCCGACCGTGCGCTCTATGCCGCGAAGAAGGCGGGCAAAGGTATCGGCACGCGCTACGCGCCCACGCTGGCTGCGTGACGGCTCGGCAGATCGTCTCCGTTGCGCAAATCGCAACAAAGATTGACGAACCGGCGCTGGAAGCGCGACGCGCTTTTCTGTAGATCGCAGCCATGTTCGATGCCGTCGATCCTATTATCCTGGCCCGGATCCAGTTCGCGTTCACGGTCAGCTTCCATTTCATCTTCCCGGCCTTTTCGATCGGGCTAGCCAGCTATCTGGCGGTTCTGGAAGGCCTGTGGCTGAAGACCGGCAAGACGGTCTATATGGACCTGTTCAAATACTGGCTGAAGATCTTCGCGATCGCCTTCGCGATGGGCGTCGTCAGCGGTATCGTGATGTCCTATCAGTTCGGCACCAACTGGGCGGTATTCAGCGACAAGGCAGGCCCGGTGATCGGGCCGCTTATGGCCTATGAAGTGCTGACCGCGTTCTTCCTGGAAGCCGGCTTCCTCGGCGTGATGCTGTTCGGGATGAACCGCGTGGGCAAGAAGCTCCATTACGTGGCCACGCTGATGGTCGCGGGCGGAACCTTCATCAGTGCCTTCTGGATCCTCTCGGTCAACAGCTGGATGCAGACGCCCGTCGGCTACGAGATGGGCGCCAACGGCCAGTTCCTGCCGGGCGACAGCTGGATCGAGATCATCTTCAACCCCAGCTTCCCCTACCGCCTCGTTCACACCGTGCTGGGCGCCTACATCACCACCGCCTTCGTGGTCGGCGGGGTGGGCGCGTGGCATCTGCTGAAGGACCGGACCAACGGCCACGCACGCAAGATGTTCTCCATGGCGATGTGGATGGCCGCGCTGGTGGTGCCGGTGCAGATCTTCGCAGGCGACATGCACGGCCTCAACACGCTGGAGCACCAGCCGCAGAAGGTGATGGCGATGGAAGGCCATTACGAAAGCCATCCCGATGGCGCACCGCTGATCCTGTTCGGCATTCCCGACAGCGAAGCGCGCGAGGTGAAGTACGCGGTCGAAATTCCCAAGGCATCCAGCCTGATCCTCAAGCACGATCTCAACGCACCGCTCGACGGTCTCGATACCATTCCGCTGGACGAGCAGCCGCCGGTCGGCATCGTTTTCTGGTCGTTCCGGATCATGGTCGGGCTGGGCTTCGCGATGCTCGGCGTCGGCCTGTGGAGCCTGCTCGCGCGCTGGCGCGGGAAGCTGTATGACTGGCACTGGCTGCACCGCGCCGCGCTGGTGATGGGGCCTGCGGGCTTCGTCGCCGTGATTGCGGGGTGGATCACGACCGAGGTCGGCCGCCAGCCTTACGTGATCTACAATCTGCTCCGCACCGCCGATGCCGCAAGCCCGCTCGACGCGCCTGCTGTAGGTGCATCGCTGATCGCCTTCGTGGTCGTTTATTTCGCGGTCTTCGGCACCGGCACCTGGTACATCCTGCGGCTGATGAGCCAGCCACCGCATGCTCGCGAGACCGGGGTCAAGCGCGGCGATACCGGCCCGATCCGCACAGCCGGGATCACTCCGGGGCCGACGCAGGACCCGGGCAATCTCAGCCCGGATTCGCTCAGTTCCATCCAGTACATCGAGCCCGAGAGTAAGGAGGACGACCAATGATCGACCTCACCACAGTCTGGGCCTTCATCATTGCCTTCGCGATCTTTGCTTATGTCGTGATGGACGGGTTCGACCTGGGCATCGGCGTCCTGTTCCCCAGCTTCGCGGTGGGTCGCGAACGCGATCGCGCGATGAACTCCATCGCGCCGGTGTGGGATGGCAACGAGACCTGGCTGGTACTGGGTGGCGGCGGACTGTTCGCCGCGTTCCCGCTCGCCTATGCAGTGATCCTGCCTGCGACCTATCCGCTGACCATCGCAATGCTGCTGGGCCTCGTCTTCCGCGGAGTCGCGTTCGAATATCGCTGGCGCGATCCGTCGCACCGGCGCTTCTGGGATGCGGCGTTCAGCGGGGGATCGATCGTCGCCGCACTGTCGCAAGGAATGATCCTGGGCGCACTATTGCAGGGGATCGAGGTCACCGACCGCGCCTATTCGGGCAGCTGGTTCGACTGGCTGACGCCCTACACGCTGCTGACGGGTATCGGCACGGTCGCAGGGTACGCGCTGCTCGGTGCGACATGGCTGGTGTGGAAGCTGGACGGCGACGGACAGGCCCATGCCCGCAAGCTGGGCAAGATCGCGGCGGTGGCGACTTTGGCGCTGATGGGCGCGGTCAGCCTCTACAACCTCGTCCTGCGCCCCGAATATGCCGACCACTGGCTCAGCGCGCCTGCGGTCTACTGGGTTACGCCGATCCCGATCGCCACGCTGATCGTGGCCGGATTCCTGTGGCACGCGCTGTCGTGCGATCGGCATTCCAAGCCTTTCTGGCTCTCGCTCGCGCTGTTCTTTTTCGGTCTGGCGGGCGTGGGCGTGACCATCTGGCCCTACGTGGTCCCTCCCGGCCTGACGATCTGGGATGCCGCCGCACCCGCACGCAGCCAGGTCTTCATGCTGGTGGGCGTGGCGATCACCATGCCGCTGATCATCGCCTACACCGCCTGGGCCTACTGGGTATTTCGCGGCAAAGTGGGCGACGAAGGCTATCACTGATGGCGGAAGGTGATGTCGATAGCCCGCTGTGGAAGCGGGTTGGCTGGATGGCCGCAATCTGGGTGATGAGCGTTGCCGCACTGGGCGCGGTCGCCTTCCTGATCCGCTGGTGGCTGATGCCCTGAGGACACGTGCTGGCCGGAATTGGTCGTCGATTGAAACTTAAATTCTGAGTCCCACTCGCCAATCCGGCGAGGCTTGCTTATCGTCGCCGCCCATGCGCTGCGCGACCACCCTTGCTTTCGCCGCCTTGGGCCTGACCGGATGCGTCAATCTCGCGCCCGACCGCGCGCAGCCGCAGGTGACCGCGCAGCTGCCGACAGATTTCCCCAACAGCGAAAACGCGGCGCCCTACCGCCCCGCCGCGTGGTGGACGGCATTCGAGGACCCGGTGCTCGACGCGCTGGTAGCCGATGCGCTGGCCGACAATCTCGACATCGCCGAAGCCTCCGCCCGCGTCGCGCAAGCCGCCGCGCAGGCGCGCGTCGCCCGCTCAGCCCTGTGGCCGCGGATCAATGCCAGCGCCGATACCACCTATTCTAACACCCCGCTTGGCGGCAGCGCCTTCGGCGGCCTTGCTGGCGGCGGCGCACAGATCGACCGGATCGAGAACGACTCCTACTCGCTCGGCCTCGGCGCATCCTACGAGATCGATCTGTTCGGCCGGGTCCGCAACGACTACGCAGCCGCGCGCGCGGATGCCCTCGCGGTCGAATATGATTACCGCACGGTCCAGCTCGCCGCCGCAGCCGAGACGATCGCGACCTATTTCGAAATCGTCGACTCGCGCCGCCAGATCGAACTGACGCTGGGAACAATCGACCTGCTGGCCGAACGCGCGACCCGGACCGAGGAGCGTTTCCGGCGCGGCCTGACCCAGAGCTTCGAGCTCTATCAGGTGCAGCAGGACCAGCGAAATGTTCAGGCGTCCCTGCCCCAGCGTGAAGCCGCGCTCGACGACGCTCAGGGCCGTCTGGGTGTTCTCGTGCGCGTTTATCCGCAGGCTGTGGAGGCGCGTCTCGCCCGGCCTTTGACGCCGCAACTGGTGTTCGACGACGTCCCCGCAGGCCTGCCCGCCGACCTGCTCGGCCAGCGGCCGGACGTCGCTGCCGCGTGGGCGAGGCTGGAAGCCGCGCGTGCCCGCATCGGCGCGCGCAAGGCGGAGCGCTTCCCCTTGATCACGCTGTCCGCACAGCCGGGCACGCAGGCGGGCGACATCGGCGGCGCGCTGGATGTGGCGAACAACTGGGCGGTCAACCTCGCCGCCGGGCTGACCGCACCGATCTTTCAGGGTGGTCGCATTTCCGCCAATATCGAGGCTGCAAGGGCGACCTATGATGCGGCAGCGGCCAACTACGCGCGCATCGTGCTGACCGCGTTCCGCGAGGCTAACAGCGCGATCGAGGATTACGAAGAGAACCGCCAGCGCTATCAGCTAATCCTCGCCCAGCGCGACGAGGCACGCTTTTCTGCCGATCTCCAGGCCCGCCGGTTCGAGGCTGGAGTGGGCGACTACGTCAGCTATCTCGACGCCCTGCGCGCGCTCTATCAGGTCGAATCCGCGCTCTCCTCGGCAGGCCGGGCAGTCGCGCTGTCGCGCCTCGGTATTCACCGCGCGCTGGGCGGCGACTGGACCGACGCGGCCGCGCCAGATCGCATCGCGCCCAACCCGGTCGAGATGGTCCCCGCCCCACAGGAAGGTCAAGAGCCATGAGCCGTCGCAAACAATTGCTGCTGGTGGCCGCCGTGCTGGGCGGGGCGATCCTGATCGCTGCCCTGATGGTGACCCTGAGGCCCGAAGCGGAAGAGCAGGAGCGGGTCGAGCAGGCCCCGCTGGTCGAGACGGTCGCTTTCGAACAGGAGACCGGCCCGCTGGAAGTACGCGGCAGCGGCACCGTGCAGGCGAGCGAAACCGTCACCGTGGGGGCAGAAGTCGGTGGTCGGCTAGTCTATGTGAACCCCGGGTTCCGCGAAGGGCGCATTGTCCCGCGCGGTGCAACGCTGTTCCGCGTCAATCCGGTCGATTACCAGAACCAGGTCCGCACCGCGCGCGCCGATGTCGCGGCACAGGATGTCGCAGTGCTGCAGGCGCGCGAGGAGCTGGAGATCGCACGCGAGGAACTCGACCGGTTCGCGCAGCGGCAATCGACCCGCGACGTTCTGCAGGCGGGTATCGACCCTGACGATTACGCCGCGCGCATCCTGCCACCAGGCTCACTCGCGCAGCAGGCATTCGCTGGCGAGCAGGCAAGCCCGAACCGTGGCGCCCCCAGCCGCCTCGCCACGCGCGAACCGCAATTGCGCTCTGCCCAGGCCGCGCGGGAACGGGCCGCCGCCAATCTCGAAGCGGCGCAACTCTCGCTCTCCCGCACCCGGATCAGCGCGCCCTTCAGCAGCCTCGTGGAAGAAGAGAACGCGGCGGTCGGCACCCTCGTGCAACCAGGCCAGACGTTGGGCACGCTGGTGGCGACCGACGCGTTCGAGGTGCGCGTGGCGCTTACCGAGGACGAGGCGGCGCTGATCCCCTCGCTGCTCAGCCCCGATGCAGGCCGCATCCCCGCCAGCGTGACCTTCGTATATGGCGGCGTCACCTACCGGTGGGATGCTTTCGTCGACCGAGCCGACCCGATCCTCGACCCGCAGACACGCACGATCGACGCCCTCCTGAAAGTGCCCTCCCCGCTACGCGGCGGGCAGCCGGTCGAGGGAGGCGAGGATACCCCGCCCGGCCCGCCCCTGTTGCTCGGCAGCTTCGTCGAGGCACGGATCGTAGGCGAGGTACGGGTGCCGTTCGCCCGCATTCCGGTCGCCGCGCTCAGACCCGGTAACGAGATTTGGGTCGTGCGCGAGGGGCGGCTGCGCATCCTGCCTGTACGGGTGATCCAGCGCTCCGACGATATTGCCTACGTCACCACCCAGAGCCTTGCCGCCGGGGGACGGATCGTGACCAGCACCTTGCGTGCGCCGACAGATGGAATGCGTGTGCGGGTCGCAGCAGCAGCCGGGCGGCGCCAAGCGGAAACAACTTCCGGTGAGTGACGCAGACGACAATACCGGCGCGGTCGATCGCTACGGCAACGAAGCGACCGACCGCGCGCGCGACCGCTCCGGACCGATCGCGTTCATGGCGCGCAACGGCGTCGCGGCCAATCTGCTGCTGCTGGCGATGCTGGTGGCAGGCTATTTCTCCTATACCAGCATCGTGCAGGAGGTGTTTCCCGAAAGCAGCCTCGACACAATCTCCGTCTCCGTCACCTATCCCGGCGCCACGCCCGAGGAGATCGAGGAATCGATCGTCCAGAAGGTCGAGGAAGCGGTCGAGGCGATCGAGGGCGTGAAGCAGATCACCGCGACTGCAGCCGAAGGGCGCGGCACCGTCAATGTCGAGCTGGAGCTGGGCGCGGACATCGCCCGAGCGCTGGACGAGGTGAAGTCGGAAGTCGACCAGATCCAGACCTTCCCCGACGAGGCGGAGGAACCCGATATTCGCGAACTGACCACCCGGCAGGTTGTGCTGCGGATCGCGCTGTTCGGCAACGTCAACGAACGCACGCTGAAGGAAACCGCCTACCGGCTGGAAGATGCCGCCGCCGCGCTGCCCGAGATCAGCTATGTCGAGACATCGGCGGTCCGCAATTACGAGATCTATGCCGACGTGCCCCAGTCGCGCCTGCGCGCGCTTGGCCTGCCGCTTCCGCAAGTGGCACAGATTGTCGGCCAGTCGAGCCTCGACAGCCCCGCCGGCGCGATCGAGACGGGTCGCGAGGAAGTGCGCGTGCGCACCGTCGGGCAGAACTACGACCAGCAGGATTTCGAGAACATCATCGTCCTGACGACCGAGGACGGGGCGACGCTGACGCTGGGCGACATTGCCGATATCGACGATTCGTTCGAAGATGCGGACCTGATCACCCGGTTCAACGACCAGCCGGTCGCCTTCGTCGATATCTACCGCACCAGCGACGAGCGCGTGCTCGACATCGCCGATGCTGCAAAGACGCTGATCGGGCAGGATTTCGACCTGCCACAGGGCATCTCCTACGCGATCTGGGATGACAGTTCCGACGTCCTCAAGGACCGGCTCAACCTGCTGCTGCGCAACGCCGCCTTCGGTCTCGTGCTGGTGCTCGCAACGCTGACGCTGTTCCTCGACCTGCGGCTGGCGATGTGGACCGCAGTGGGGATCGGCGCGACCTTCGTGGGTGCGATCTTCATCCTCGACTGGGCCGGGTCGAGCATCAACATGTTCTCCCTGTTCGGCTTCATCCTCGCGCTGGGGCTGGTGGTCGACGATGCGGTGGTGGTGGGCGAGAACGTGTATGCCGAGCGCGAGCGCGGGCGCACCGGCATGGGGGCCGCGATCGCCGGGGCGCAGCGTGTGAAGGTGCCGGTGTTCTTCGCGGTCGCGACGACCATCACCGCGTTTCTGCCGCTGCTCGCAGTGGGCGGCGTGATCGGCAAGATCTTGGCCGACATCCCGCTGGTGGTGATCGCGGTGCTCACGCTATCGCTGATCGAGGCGCTCTATGTCCTGCCCCATCACCTGAGCACCCTGCCTGACCCCTCGCACAAGCCAGGCAACCCGGTCACACGCTTCTTTGCGCGGGTACAGGCAGGGGTCGATGCACGGTTCAAGGCCTTCGTCGAAGGCCCGCTCGACAGGACGCTGCGCTTCGTTGTGGCCGCGCCTTATCTGATCGTCGCTGGCGGGATCGCACTCCTGATCCTGTTCGTCGCCATGCTGCCGGGCGGGATCATCAAGTTCTCATTCTTTCCCGAGATCGAAGGGGACATCGTCACCGCCTCGCTCGAAATGCCGGCGGGCACCACGGTTGAGCGGACGGCCGAGATAACCAGCCGGATCGAAGCCGCAGCCGATCGTGCGCTGGCCCGATTCGGGTCTTCCCCACCCGGCGAAACGGAATCGCAAGGCGCGGATGCGGGCGGGGATCCGAACCCGGGATTTCTCGAAGCAACCTACGCGACGATCGGGCTGGCGCAGACCGGGCAGGGGCCGGGTGGGCCGCAGCAAACCGTGCGCCCCAACCTTGCCAACGTGCAGCTCAGCCTGGTCCCTGCGGCCCAGCGCGATATATCCGCAGTGCAGATCGAAGAGGCGTGGCGCGAAGAACTGGGGGACGTTCCCGAGGCGAAATCCCTCTCCATCTCCTCCTCGCTGTTAGGGATCGGCGAGCCGGTCAACGTGCAACTGAGCCACCCGGACGATGCCGTGCTCGACCTTGCCGGGAACCGGCTCATGAGCGCGCTAGGCGGTGTTGCCGGTGTCTTCGATATCGAAAGCGATCAGGACGCGGGCCAGCAGGAAATCGAGCTGCGCCTCAAGCCTTCGGCCCGCACGCTCGGGGTGACCTTGCAGGATGTCGCGGGCCAGGTGCGGGCGGCGTTCTTCGGCGCGGAAGCGGTGCGCGTTCAGCGCGGTCGCGAGGATGTGCGCGTCTATATCCGCCTGCCCGAGGAAGAGCGCGATTCGATCGCCGATATCGAGAATTACCGGGTCCGCGTGCCCGGCGGCGAGGTCGCCCTGTCGACCCTGGCGGACGTCACCTTCGGCGAGGCGCCTTCGGTCATCCGGCGCGAAGACGGGCACCGGATCACTACCATCACTGCCGATGTCGATAGCGACACGATCACAGGCCAAGAGGTCGCCGACCTGCTCGACGACGAGATCATGCCCGAACTGCGGGCGGATTACCCCTCGCTGCAATACGATTTCGGGGGCGAGCAGGAGGAACAGCAGGAAAGCTTCGGCGATCTGGGTCAGGCCTTCCTGCTCGCGCTGGTCGCGATCTACGCGCTGCTCGCGGTGCCCTTCCGCTCTTACATCCAGCCGCTGATCATCATGGCGGCCATCCCCTTCGGGATGATCGGCGCGCTGATCGGGCACCTGATCCTAGGCATCCCTCTGGGCATTCTCTCGATGTTCGGGATCATCGCTCTGTCGGGGGTGATCATCAACGGCGCGCTGGTGCTGATCGATTTCCTGAATGAAAACCTCGCCAACGGCATGGAGCCGGGCGAGGCTGTTATCGATGCAGCGAAGTCCCGCTTCCGCCCGATCATGCTGACCGCGATCACGACGTTTCTGGGCGTGGCGCCGATCACCTTCGAGACCAGCCTGCAGGCGCAGTTCCTGATCCCGATGTCGGCCAGCCTGGGCTTCGGCGTGCTGTTCGGCACCGCGCTACTGATCCTGCTGATCCCCGCGCTCGCGACGATCCAGATGCGCGCGGTCGCGCGGGTTCAGAGGTGGCGCGGCAGGAACCGCGATGCCGTCGATCCTGGCGGCGAACCTATGGCGCCCTAGGGGCGCAACGCATGCGCGCTCCTAGGGACAAAAGCTCTAGCCCAGCTTGCGGCGGACCAGCATCGCGCCCGCAGCGAGACCGAAGATGATCGCGACCGGAGGTGCGGGAACAGGCGTTCCCCCACCGCTCGAACCACCGCCATGACCAGGATCCGAAGGCGGGGTGTCCATCGCAACAGCCGGAGCGGCCACAGCCAGAAACGCGGCGCCCGCGAGGGCAGTGAGCATTTTCATTCGATACCTCCTGTTTGTCGGCAGGAGGCATGCCGGAAATATCCCGTCAGTCGAGCGCCGATCAGGCAGGTGACCGAAATCGGCACGACCTGCCAAGCATTGCTTATTCCGCCGCTTCCACTTCCTCGTGCATGTCTGTCAGCGGGTGCGAGAGCTTGCCGATCATGTCTTTCGGACAAACCTGCCAGACACTTGCGAGCGTCTTTTCCCACCCATCGAGCAAGCCGCGCGCATAGGCACTACCGGTGAATTCGACATGCCGCTCCACCAATTCACGCAAATGCGTGCGCCAATGTTCGCTCGCAATTCGCTGCCACAGGATCGAGCCGGGATTGGCGAGTTGCGGGAACATACCGCTTTCATCGAGCACAAAGGCCATGCCGCCGGTCATCCCGGCACCGAAATTGGCACCGACCGGGCCCAGGAACACGGCGCTCCCGCCGGTCATGTATTCGCAGCCATTGGCGCCGCATCCCTCGACCACGGTCACCGCCCCCGAATTGCGCACCGCAAAACGCTCGCCCGCCTTGCCCGCTGCGAACAGCGCGCCCGAAGTCGCACCATACAGCGCGGTGTTGCCGATGATGCCGTTGTGCTGGCTTTCGCGTGCGAGACCCGTCGGCGGATGGACCACGATCTCGCCCCCGGATAGGCCCTTGCCGACATAGTCGTTCGCATCGCCTTCGACCCGCAAGCGGATGCCGCGGGCAAGGAACGCGCCAAGCGACTGGCCCGCCTGGCCCGTCAGATGCAGGTCGATCGTGCCATCGGGCAGCCCCTCGGGCCCGTGGCGGGTGACCACCTCGGACGAGAGCCGTGTCCCGACCGCGCGGTGTACGTTGCGCACCGGCAGGTGCAGCGTGGTCTGCGTGCCGTTCTCCAACGCATCGCGCACGTCGCCCAGCACCTCGGCATCGAGGCTGTCGGGCACCGGGTTGCGATGTTCGGGGATCGAGAACACGCGCGGTTCGTCCGTCTGAACCTTCTGCAAAATCGGATTGAGGTCGAGATCGTCGAGATGTTCGGCCCCGCGGCTGATCTGGCGCAGCAGTTCGGTCCGCCCGATCACCTCTTCCAGAGAGGATACGCCCAGCTTGGCAAGAATGCGGCGCACATCCTGAGCGAGGAAGTCCATCAGCTGGATGACCTTCTCCGGGCTCCCGTCGAACATGGCGCGCAGGCGCGGGTCCTGTGTGCATACGCCCACCGGGCAGGTGTTGGAATGGCACTGGCGGACCATGATGCAGCCCATCGCGACCAGGCTCATCGTGCCGATGCCGAACTCCTCCGCGCCCAGGATTGCGCCGATCACGATCTCACGACCGGTCTTGAGCCCGCCGTCGACGCGCAGCTTCACCTTGTGTCTGAGGCCATTGAGCGCGAGTACCTGATTGACCTCGGCAAGGCCCATTTCCCACGGCGTGCCCGCAAACTTGATGCTGGTCTGCGGGCTCGCGCCCGTGCCGCCGGTGTGGCCGGAGATCAGGATCGCGTCGGCGTGGGCCTTGGCCACGCCCGCCGCGATCGTGCCGATCCCCGCCGCGCTGACCAGCTTCACGCACACGCGGGCGCGGGGGTTGATCTGCTTGAGATCGTAGATCAGCTGCGCGAGGTCTTCGATGGAGTAGATATCGTGGTGCGGCGGGGGCGAGATCAGCGTCACGCCCGGCGTCGAGTGACGCAGCTTGGCGATCACCTCGTCCACCTTGAAGCCTGGCAGCTGTCCGCCCTCGCCCGGCTTCGCGCCTTGCGCGACCTTGATCTCGATCTCTTCGCAATTGTTGAGATAGTGCGCGGTCACGCCGAAGCGTCCGCTCGCGACCTGCTTGATCCCGCTGTTGGCGAGATCCCCGTTTTCGCGGCGGGTGAAGCGTTCGGCGGACTCTCCACCCTCGCCCGAGACCGCCTTGGCACCGATCCGGTTCATCGCGATCGCCAGCGTCTCGTGCGCCTCGGGCGATAGCGCGCCAAGGCTCATCCCAGGCGTCAGGAAGCGCGTGCGGATCGTCTCGCCCGGCTCGACCTGATCGAGCGGCAGCGGTTCGACCGCCTCGTCGATCCCCAGCAGGTCGCGCAGATAGATCGGCGGCTGGTTCTCGACCGCGTCGACGAAACGACGCCACTGCTTTTCGTTGCCCGTCGCGCAGGCGGTTTGCAGCGCATGCATTCCCTCCGCGCCCCAGGCGTGCGTTTCCTCGCCATAACGGCGGCGGTAGAAACCGCCGACCGGCAGCTCCGCATGGCGTGCTCCGAAAGCACGCAAATGGCGCTTCTCCGCGCTGAGGTGCAGCGAAGCGTAACCCTCGCCCGAAATCTTGTTGGGCATGCCGGGGAACAGGTCCGCAGTGATCGCACGGCTGAGCCCGACGGCTTCGAAATTATAGCCGCCGCGATAGCTGGAGATGACCGAGACGCCCATCTTGGCCATAATCTTGAGCAGGCCGTCTTCCAGCGAGGTGCGGAAATTGGCCAGCGCCTCTTCACGCGAGAGGTCGCCGTAGAGGCCGCGCGCATGGCGAGCGAGCAGAGCGCCTTCGGCAAGGTACGGATTGACCGTGGTGGCGCCCACGCCGATCAGCACCGCCAGCGTATGCGTATCGACGCATTCGGCCGAGCGGACGTTGACCGAGGTGAAGCTGCGCAGGCCCACCCGCGTCAGGTGCGTGTGCACGGCTGCGGCGGCGAGGATCATCGGCACGCCGACGCGGTCGGGCCCAGTGCCCTCGTCGCTCAGGAAAATCTCCGACTTCCCGCGCCGGACCAGCGCCTCCGCCTCGGCGCGGATACGCTCGATCGCCTGGCGCAGATCGGCCGGTTCGCCGCGTGCACGGAAGGTGCAGTCGACATCGCCGATCGTATCGCCGAATCCGGACCGCAGACGGGCCCACAAGTTCGAGGTCAACACCGGGCTTTCGAGCACCAGCACGGAATCGTTCTGCGCGTCTTCTTCGAGGATATTGGCGAGATTGGCGAACCGTGTCCGCAGGCTCATCACATGCCGTTCGCGCAGGGAATCGATGGGCGGGTTGGTCACCTGAGCGAAGTTCTGGCGGAAGAACTGGCTGACATTTCGCGGCATGCCGCTGATCACGGCGAGCGGCGTATCGTCGCCCATCGAGCCGATCGCTTCCTTGCCGTCGAGCGCCATCGCGTCGAGGATCAGCTCCATATCCTCATTGGTCATGCCTGCCGCGGTCAGGCGGCGGTCAAGCTGATCGTCGTCGAACGGCGGATCCGCAGGCATGTCGACCTTGGGCAGATCGTCGCTGCTGCGAAAACCGGCGACCAGCGCGCCATAATCGGCCTCGCGCGCGATCCGCGCCTTGAGTTCGGCATCGCGCAGCAGGCGGCCCGCCTCCAAGTCGATCGCGATCATCTGCCCAGGGCCGAGGCGGCCCCTTTCGGCCACGCGATCTTCTTCCAGCAATACCATCCCGCTTTCGGAGCCGACCACCAGCAGGCCGTCGTCGGTACGGGCAAAGGCCAGCGGACGCAGGGCATTGCGGTCGAGCCCGGCGACAGCCCAGTGGCCATCGGTCATCGCGAGCGCGGCGGGGCCGTCCCACGGCTCCATCACGGACGCCATGTACTGGTACATCGCCTTGTTCTCAGCCGGCATGTCGGCGGAAACCTGCCATGCCTCGGGGATCAGCATTGATTTGGCGGTGGGCATTGCCTTGCCCGAGCGCACCAGCAGCTCGATCGCGGCATCAAGGCTGGCGGTATCGGACGCGCCGACCGGGATCACCGGCTTGATATCGTCTGCCGTGCCCGCGAAGGACAGGCTGGCCATCTTGATCTCGTGGGTGCGCATCCAGTTGCGGTTGCCGCGGATCGTGTTGATCTCGCCATTATGGGCCAGCGTACGGAACGGCTGGGCGAGCCACCATTGCGGGAAGGTGTTGGTCGAATAGCGCTGGTGAAGGATCGCCATCCGGCTGGTGACCAGCGGATCGCGCACATCGGGATAGAATTTCGCAAGGCTCTCTGCAAGGAACAGGCCCTTGTAGACGATCGACTGAGCCGAGAGAGAAGCGACATAGAAGTCGCGCAACTGCGCCTCGACGATCCGCCGCTCGATCCGGCGACGCACGATATAAAGCCGCTTTTCGAACTCATCCAACGTGCTTTCCGAGGGGCTTGGCCCGGCGATCATCACCTGTTCGATCTCGGGCCGGGTTTCCTTCGCCTTGCGACCGATGACCGAGATATCGACCGGCACCTGCCGCCAACCGTAGACGAACAGCCCCGCGCGGATCAGCTCCGCCTCCACGATCGTGCGGCACGCATCCTGCGCGCCCAGATCGGTGCGCGGCAGGAATACGACGCCGACCGCAAGCCGCCCGTCGCGCAGCGAATGGCCGCTGGCATTGATCGCGCTGGTGAAGAACTCCACCGGCAGGTCGAGCAGCAGGCCCGCGCCATCGCCGGTCTTCCCGTCGGCATCGACCGCGCCGCGATGCCAGATCGAGGACAGCGCCTCGATCGCGCAATCGACCACGCGGCGCGTCGGCTTGCCCGAAATCTCCCCGATCAGCCCGACGCCGCAGGCATCGTGCTCGCTATCGGCATGGTACATGCCTTCCGCTGCAAGGCGGAGCGCTTCTTCGTGCTGGTTGATCATGCTGCTGCCGCGCTCGGCTTGCGTTGCTGGACAAGGTAGGCGTCGATTTTCTCGGCCACATCGCGCCCGTCGCGTACTGCCCAGACGACCAGGCTGGCCCCGCGGGAAATGTCGCCCCCTGCGAATACTCCGGGGAGCGAGGTCATCATGTCCTCATCACATTCCAGCGTGCCCCAGTCGGTCACGTCGAGACCTTCTTCACCAAAGATCGCCGGCAGCGGCTCGGGCTCGAACCCCAGCGCGAGGATCACGAGATCGGCATCGAGTGCAAAGCTGCTCGACGGGTCGACCACCGGGCGCCGGCGGCCATCGGCGTCGGGCTCGCCCAGTTCCATCCGGTTCGCCTGCACCCGCTCGGCACGGGTTTCGCCTTGAATCGAGGCGGGGCCGGAAAGCCACAGGAACTCGACGCCCTCTTCCTCGGCATGGGCGACTTCGGTGCGGCTGCCGGGCATGTTTTCCCGGTCGCGACGATAAAGGCACTTCACGCTCTTCGCGCCTTGGCGGATCGCGGTGCGCACGCAGTCCATCGCGGTATCCCCGCCGCCGATCACGACGACATCGCGACCCTCGGCAAACAGGCTGCCGTCCGAATGTTCGGCGACATCGTCACCCAGACCGCTGCGGTTGGAAGCGGTCAGGAAATCGATCGCGCGCACGACACCGTCCTTGTCCGCCCCATCGACCGTCAGCTCGCGCGACTGGTACACGCCGGTCGCGACGAAGACCGCATCGTGCCGCTCGCGCAATTCGGCCAGCGTAATATCCCCATCCTTGGTACCGCCGACCTCGACGCCGCGATGGATGGTGATGCCGCCTTCCTCGATCCGCGCAACGCGGCGGTCGACCACGCTCTTGTCGAGCTTGAAATTGGGGATGCCGTAGATCAGCAATCCGCCAGCCCGGTCGTGCCGGTCGTAGATCTCGACCTCGTAGCCTGCGACGCGAAGATATTCCGCAGCGGTCAGCCCGGCAGGCCCCGCACCGATCACCGCGACCGACTGGCCGGTGGGCGTGCCGGGTTCGATCCCCCGCACCCAGCCGTTTTCCCACGCATTGTCGCCGAGATATTTCTCGACACTGCCGATGGTGACAGCACCGTGGCCGGAGAACTCGATCACGCAATTGCCTTCGCACAAACGGTCCTGCGGGCAGATCCGGCCGCAAATCTCGGGCATGGTCGAGGTGCGCGAGGATAGCTCGTAGGCTTCCTGCAAGCGGCCCTCGGCGGTCAGACGCAGCCAGTCGGGAATGTGATTGTGCAGCGGACAATGAACCTGGCAGTAGGGCACGCCGCATTGCGCGCAGCGCCCCGCCTGGGCGCGCGCGGCATCGTCCGCGAACGGCGCACCGATCTCGAGGAAGTCCGCACGGCGGCTATCGGGGGTGCGCTTGGCCGGATAGGCCTGTTTGCGGTCGACAAATTTGTTGGTGACGTTACGTTCGATCGGATCGGCCCAGTTCAAAGCGAAAATTTGCGGTTTCGGAAAGTCAGCGCCGCATTTGGCGCATCACTCGATCAGCATTGAGGATGCTCCACGAAATTTCAATGCAAATTTGTTGCGCCTGCGAAGAAGCACAGCTTCACCGAAGCGACCGCCGACCCGCCCCCCTTTTGCTCTTGCCCCGCTTCCCCTAGCGTCAATACCGGCATTTAGGGGAGTAGAGTCGCAATGCGCAAAATTTCGAGTTTTCTGGCTTCGGGCATCGCAGCAGGTGCACTCATCGTGAGCCCGGCGCTGGCGCAGGACGACCCGCCCCCGCTCAACCCTGCCGACACCTCCGAAAGTGCAACGCAGGGAATCGGCGCGGGCGCGCGGCCCGTGGGTGCGGACTGGAGCCGCTCGCCGGTGGCGGCACCGCACGGCATGGCCGCGACCGCGCATCCGCTGGCAACGCAGGTTGCGCTCGACATTCTCAAGGCTGGCGGCAGCGCGGTCGACGCGGCGATTGCCGCCAACGCCGCGCTCGGCCTGATGGAGCCGACCGGAAACGGCATCGGCGGCGACCTGTTCGCGATCGTCTACGATCCCAAGTCCGACAAGCTCTACGGCATCAACGGATCGGGGCGGAGCCCGTCGGGCCAGACACTCGAACAGCTGAAGGAAAAGCTCGGGCCGGATGCGACCGCGATTCCGCCGGTGGGGCCTTTGCCAATCACCATTCCCGGCACGGTCGATGCCTGGTTCGACATGCACGAGCGCTTCGGCAAGCTGCCGATGACGGACATCCTCGCGCCCGCGATCACCTACGCACGTGAAGGGCACCCGGTGGCACCGGTGATCGCGATGTATCTCGACCGTTCGCTCGCCGCCTACGAGGCGCGCCTCAAGCGCTTCGATTTCGACTTCGACAATGCCCGCGCGACCTGGTTCGCCGATGGAAATGCTCCCGAGCCGGGCGAGATGTTCAAGAACCCCGATCTCGCGAACACGCTGGAGCGGATCGCGCGCAACGGACGCGACGAATATTACGAGGGCGAAACCGCCCGCATTATCATCGACTATCTGCGCGACCAGGGCAGCGCCTTCACGATGGCGGACTTCGCCAGTCACGACAGCGAATGGGTCGATGTCTCGTGCGTCACCTATCGCAAAGGCTACGAGCTGTGCGAACTGCCGCCCAACAGCCAGGGCTTCGCGGCGTTGCAGATGGTCAACATCCTCAAGAACGTGGACCTTTCGCAGTGGGAGCGCGGTTCGCCGCAGGTGATCCACTACATCACCGAGGCCAAGCGCCTCGCGTTCGAAGACGTCGCACGCTTTTACGCCGACCCGGATTTCGCAGCCGCACCGCAGGCCCTGCTGGGCGATGCCTACGGACGCGAGCGTTTCGCGCTGATCGATCCGGTGCGCGCGACGCCTGCTTTCGGTCCCGGCGAGCCGAAGCTGGAGGGGGAAGGCGACACCACCTACCTGACAGTGGCCGACAAGGACGGGATGATGGTCAGCCTGATCCAGTCCAATTATCGCGGCATGGGTGGCGGCCTGGTCGCGCCGGGCCTGGGCTTCATGTTCCAGGATCGCGGTGAGCTGTTCAGCCTCGACCCCGAACATCCCAATGCCTATGCGCCCAGCAAGCGGCCCTTCCACACCATTATCCCCGCCTTCGCGAAGAAGGATGGCAAGCCGTTCATGAGCTTCGGCCTGATGGGCGGCGGGATGCAGCCGCAGGGGCATGTGCAGATTCTGATCAACCTCGTCGATTACGGGATGAATCTGCAGGAGGCGGGCGATGCCGCGCGGCTGATGCACGATGGCGGGCGCCAGCCTACCGACGCACTGGCAGGCAGCGCCGCCGATACCGTTGATATCGACAATCTGGGCGTGCTGATGGTCGAACCCGGCATCCCGTTCGCCACCGTGGAGGCGCTGCGCGCGATGGGCCACAATGTCGAGGTGGAAACCACCGGCATCCCGTTCGGCGGCTATCAGGCGATCGCCCGCGATGCCGAGAGCGGTGTCTATGTCGGCGCGACCGAGATGCGCAAGGACGGGCAGGCCTCGGGGTATTGAGCGGAGGGGCCTGCCCTGCCAGCCCGTCCCCTCACCGCCTCAGCCGCTATTGCGCAGCGCGGTCGCGATCGCGTTGATCGACAGTTGGATCCCCTCGGCAATCCGCTCGTCCGGCTCGCCCGAGCGGTGACGCTTGAGCAGCTCGACCTGCAATAGGTTGAGCGGTTCGATATAGGGCAGCCGCAGCCGGATCGACGCATCGAGCCGGGGCGAGTTTTCGAGCAGGAAGGACTGCCCGGTCGCATCGAGCAGCGCGTCGTGCGTGCGCTGCCATTCGTCACGGATCACCCCGAACACGCCCTTCGCGAGATCCCGATCCTCGACCAGTTCGCTGTAGCGTTCGGCAATGCCCATGTCGGATTTGGCGAGCACCATTTCCATGTTGGCGAGCGCGTTGCGCAGGAACGGCCATTCGCGCGCCATTTCGCGCAGCAGCGCCTTGTCCTCGAACTGCGACAGCGCCGTGCCCACCCCGTACCAGCCGGGCAGCATGACGCGCGCTTGGCTCCATGAAAAGACCCACGGAATCGCGCGCAGGTTCTCGATCCGGTCGTCCGACTTGCGGCTCGCCGGGCGCGATCCGATCTTGAGCGTGGCGATCTCCGCGATCGGCGTCATCTGGCGGAAGAAGCCGACGAACCCATCCGTGCCGTAGACCAGATCGCGATAGGTGCCGAACGCGGTCTCCGACACCGCATCCATCGCCTCGGCATAGCGGGTGTAGTCACCGGAAGGGACCCGCTCGGGCTCCAGCGTGGCGAGCATCGCCGCGGTAACCATCGCGTCCAGATTGACCGCAGCGACCTCGGGCGTCCCATATTTCGCCGCGATCACTTCGCCCTGTTCGGTAATCCGGATGCGCCCATTGACCGTGCCCGAAGGCTGTCCGCGGATCGCTTCGAAGGCGGAGCCGCCACCCCGGCCGACCGAGCCGCCGCGCCCGTGGAACAGCTGCATTGTCACGCCCGCTTCGGTGAAAACCGGAGCCAACGCCTCGCTCGCCCGCGCGAGCATCCAGCTTGAGGTCAGATAGCCGCCATCCTTATTGGAATCGGAATAGCCGATCATCACTTCCTGATGGCCCCGCGCGCTGGCCATCGCGGCGACCTCTGGCAGGCCGAAATAGCTGCGCATCACGTCGGGCGCGTTCTTCAGGTCGCCGATCGTCTCGAACAGCGGCACCGCCTGAATCGCACTGTGCGGCGTATCGCCCGCGCGATAGAGGCCGACTTCCTTGAGTAGGATGTGCACTTCGAGCAGGTCGGACACCGTCTCCGCCATCGATACGACATATTGGGTGATGCAGTGCGGGCCGAAGCGGGCGTGCGCCTGCGCCGCAGCCGCCAGTATCGCCAGTTCCTTGGTCGTCTCTTCGCCGTAATCCATCCACGGGGAGCGCAAGGGCCGCGCGCTGGCGAGTTCGCTGCGCAGCAGGGCGATGCGCGCGTCCTCGTCGAGCGCAGCGTAGTTCGCTTCCACGCCCGCGCTAGCCAGCAATTCGCCGACAACTCGCTCGTGCACCGCGCTGTTCTGCCGCATGTCGAGCGTGGCGAGGTGGAAGCCAAAGGTGCGTACCGCGCGCACGAGGCGCCCAAGCGCCCCCTGCGAGGCGAGCGTCTGCCCGCCCGCCTTCGTCAATGATCGGGCGATCACCCGCAGGTCGTCTTGCAGACCATCGGGCCCGTCATAGGATTCTGCTGGTGCGAGCGCGGCGCGCGAGGGTTCCTTGCCGACCAGTTCCTCGAAAGTCGCGGCGAGGCGATTGTAGATTCCGATGATCGCGCGCCGGTAAGGCTCGTCCTGCCTGTGGGAGGAATCATCTCCGCTCGCGTCGGCAAGCGTCGCAAGTTCGGGATCGACCTCGGTCAGCTCGCTCGACAGCGAAAGCTCCCCACCCAGCTTGTGGAGCGCGTCGAGATAGTACTCGATCACGGTCTCGGCGGCGAAGGCTTGCGCGAAACGCAGCGAATCCGCGGTAACATAGGGGTTGCCGTCGCGATCCCCGCCGATCCAGCTACCGACCCGCAGGAAGCTTGCCGGGCGATCGCCCAGCGCGTCTTCCCACCTGCGGTAAAGCACCGGGATCGCGGGCAGGAAGCTGTCGCGCATGAAGGAGATCGCATTTTCGACCTCGTCGGTCACGAACAGGCGTTCGCGGCGCAGCGTGCGGGTGTGCCACAGCAACGCGATCTGGCGGATGATGGATTCCTCCACATCATCGCCTTCGGGCGTATAGGCCGCCTGCGCATCGCGCATCCGCATCAGGTCCGCGATCCGCACGCGGTGGTCGATCACGCTCTTGCGGCGCACTTCGGTGGGGTGCGCGGTCAACACCGGCATCACCAGCGCCTGGTCGAGCATTTCGGAAACCTGGCCGCTCGAAATGCCCTGCTCCTTCAGCGAGGCAAGCGCATCGGCGAAGGGCATGTCCTGTTCGGCCATCATCCCCTCGCGGTCCTCCGCAAGGTTGGCGAGCATCGAGAACAGGCCGAAGCCGCGCACGAAGGCGAGCGTATCGTCGAGATCGAGCTGACCCAGCCGCAGATCGACCGGCACTTCGTTGCGGTGGCGCTCCACACTGGCGGCGCGGATTTCCTCCGTCCGCTCGAACAGCTTCTCGCCGCCATGCTCGCGGATCACATCGCCCAGCAGCTTGCCGAGATAGCGGATATCGGGGTTTTGCTGAATTGCGGGTCGGGTGGCGATGGAAATTCTCCCTGGGTTGCGGATGCCTATTATACCAACCGGGCCGCAGACTGTGCCCGCACCCGGATCGCTTCCCGGTCAACCTCGCCCTTCGGCACCAGCCAGCTGCCGCCTACGCACAGCACCTGCTCCAGCGCGAGCCAGTCGGCAGCGGTTGCCTGTTTGATGCCGCCGGTGGGGCAGAACTTGAGCCCGCCGAACGGGCCTGCCAGCGCCTTGAGCGCAGGAATACCGCCATTGGCCTCTGCCGGGAAGAATTTGAAATGCGACAGGCCCAGTTCGAGCCCGCGCATGATGTCGCCTGCCGTCGCGATGCCGGGCAGGAACGGCACCTCAGCGCGGATCGCCGCACGGCCCAGTGCCTCGGTCAGGCCGGGCGAAACGATGAACTGCGATCCTGCGTCGAGCGCGGCCTGCAACTGTTCCTGATTGGTGACCGTGCCCGCGCCCACGATCGCGCCCTCGACCTCGCGCATCGCGCGGATCGCGTCGAGCGCAACCGGGGTCCGCAGCGTCACCTCGAGCACGCGCAGCCCGCCCGCGACCAGCGCTTCAGCCATCGGCATCGCATCTTCCAGCCGGTCCACCACCAGCACCGGGATAACCGGCGCGGTGCGCATGATCTCTTCGATTATCATCCGTGTTCCTTCGCAAAGGCGGCGGCCGCGCCGAACAGGCCCGGCTGCGGGTGGGTGATCAGCTTGACCGGAATACTGCCCATCAGGTCGGCAAAGCGCCCCTTGGCGCGAAACCGCTCGGCAAAACCCGAACCGGGAAGGATCTCGCGCAGGCGATAGCCGAGCCCGCCGGCGATCACGACGCCGCCAAACCCGCCCTGCGCCAGTGCAAAATCGCCCGCAATGCTGCCCAACGCGAGGCAGAAGCGGTCGACAGCGGCGGCGGTGAGGCTGTCGCTGCCCTCCATCCCCGCCTGCCAGATCGCAACATCATCCATCTCCGCCACTGGCTTCCCTTCGAGCGCGGCGAGCGTGGCGTAGATATCGACAATGCCGGGGCCGGACACGACTCGCTCCACCGAGACACGCATGTGGCGCTTGCGCAGGCGGGCAAGGATCGCGTCCTCGATCTGGTCGAGCGGGGCGAAATCAACATGTCCGCCCTCGGTCGCCTGGACCCGGTAACCGTTTGAATCACGGAACAAATGCGCCACGCCCAGCCCTGTCCCAGGGCCAAGAATGCTCAGCGTGCCTTCGGCGGCGAGTGGCTGGTCGGGCCCGGCGAGGTGGAGAAACTGGTCGGTGGGTGCCTGCGCCACCGCATGGGCGACGGCAGCAAAATCATTGACCAGCGTGTAGCGCGACGCGCCCAGCTTCTCCTTGATCAGCGCGGGCCGGATGACCCACGGATTATTGGTGAAGCGGATCGCATCGCCGCTCGTCCGGCCCGCAATCGCGAGGCTTACCGCGTCCGGGAGATGGCCGCCCTTGCTCACGCGGTAATCTTCCCATGCGGTCTGAAAACTGACGTGATCGGCGGTGTGCAGCGTTTCCGGCTCGTCGAGCGAGATAGAGCCGTCTTCGGCGATGGTCGCAATGGCGAAGCGCGCGTGGGTGCCCCCAATATCAACCGCGACCAGCTGGCTTTCGCTCACAAGCCCGCCTCGGCCAGCATTGCGCTACCGCCCTTTTCCGCCGGATCGGAATAGCGACGCATCATCGCGAACAGCTCGCGGCCCGTGCCCCACGCTTCCGGCGGAGCCTCCGCCTGCTCGCGCGCGTCCCACTCAGCAGCGGGCACAAGCGCTTTCAACGTGCCTTCAAGCGCGCACACGCGCACAATGTCGCCATCGCACAGCTTGCCGAGGGGGCCACCGTGATACGCCTCGGGCGAGACGTGGATCGCAGAGGGGACCTTGCCGCTCGCGCCCGACATTCGCCCATCGGTGACCAGCGCAACCTTGTAGCCACGATCCTGCAGGACCCCCAGCGGAGAGCTCAGCTTGTGCAGTTCGGGCATCCCATTTGCCGCCGGGCCCTGGAAGCGGACTACCACCACCACGTCGCGATCCAGTTCGCCCGCCTTGAAGGCTTCGGCAACCTGGTGCTGGGTGGAGAACACGCGGGCGGGTGCCTCGATCGTGCGGTGCTCGGGCGCGACCGCGCTGACTTTCATGGTCGCGCGGCCAAGATTGCCGGCGAGCAGCGCGAGACCGCCGTCGGACTGGAACGGGTCGGCGACCGGCTTGAGCAGCGTATCGTCGCGCGATTGCTCCGCGCCGGGTTTCCACACCAGAGCATCCTCTTCGATGAAGGGCTCCCGCGCACCTTCCTCCAGCGATGCGCCGTAAACCGTGCGGATGTCGGGATGCGCCAGCCCTGCGCCGAGCAGTTCGCGGATCACGAAGGGCATTCCACCCGCCGCGTGGAAGTAGTTTATGTCGCCCGCGCCGTTGGGATAGACGCTGGCGATCAGCGGGACGACGTCGCTCAGCTCGTCCATATCGTCCCAGTCGATCACAATGCCCGCTGCGCGCGCGATTGCCGGAATGTGGAGCATGTGGTTGGTCGAGCCGCCGGTGGCGAGCAGGCCGATCGTGGCGTTGACGATCGCTTTTTCATCGATGCAGGCGCCCAGCGGGCGGTAATCCTCACCCCGCCAGCCAATCTCGGTGACCCGGTGCACGGCAGCACGCGTGAGTTCCTGGCGCAGTTTATTGCCCGGATTGACGAAGCTGGAGCCGGGCATGTGCAGCCCCATCATTTCCATCATCATCTGGTTGGAATTGGCGGTGCCGTAGAAGGTGCAGGTGCCCGCGCCGTGGTAACTGGCGCTTTCCGCCTCCAGCAGTTCTTCCTCGCCCACCTTGCCTTCGGCATAGAGCTGGCGGACGCGGATCTTCTCCTTGTTGGCGAGGCCCGAGGGCATCGGCCCGGCGGGCACCAGGATCGTCGGCAGATGGCCGAAGCGCAGCGCGCCGATCAGCAGGCCGGGCACGATCTTGTCGCAGATGCCCAGCAGCAGCGCGCCTTCGAACATGCCGTGGCTGAGGCCGACTGCCGTGCCCATCGCGATCACATCGCGGCTGAACAGCGACAGCTCCATCGAATCCTGCCCCTGCGTCACCCCGTCGCACATCGCGGGCACGCCGCCTGCAACCTGCGCGGTCGCGCCGCGCTCGCGCGCGAAAATCTTGATCTGTTCGGGATAGCGGCCGTAGGGCTGATGCGCGCTGAGCATGTCGTTATAGGCGCTGACGATACCGATATTCATCGCCTGCCCGGCCTTGATCGCAGCCTTGTCCTCCCCGCTCGCAGCAAAGCCGTGGGCGAGGTTGCCGCAGGACAGCGTAGGCCGGTGCACGCCATCGTCCCGCGCACGCTCGATCAGGTCGAGATAGCGCCGCCGCCCGTCGCGCGAACGCTCCACGATCCGGTCGGTGACGCGGGCGACGGTGTCGTTCAGTGTCATTGCGCGCTCCAGTAGATGGTCACAGGGCCGCTCGCCTCACGCAGGAAGCGCGCGACCGGGAGGTCGCTTACACAATCCTGCGCCCGCTCGATCACCTGCTTCTTGTCCGCCCCGCGCAGCACGATGATGCTTTCGCGCGGGGCCTTGGTCACCGCCGCAAAATTCATGCTCAGACGCGGGAACGGCGCTTCGGGGGGAAGCGGATCGGGCACGGTGCGGATCACCGCGCGTCCGGGGCGGTCTTCGGCCTGCATCTGTGGGAACAGCGAAGCGATGTGCCCATCCGTTCCCATGCCCAGCCACAACAGGTCGAGATCGGGCACTGCCATGCCCTCTTCCAGTGCGACGATCCGCGCGCCACTGTCGCCCAGCGCGCGTTCCAGCTTGGCCTGATTGCTGGCTTCGTGATCGCGCGGCACCTGACGATCGTCGCCCAGCATGATCGTCGCCCCGCTCCAGTCTAGCCCGCGCGTCGCCAGTTCGGCGAAGATCGCGACCGGGGTCGACCCGCCGGGCACCGCGATCACCGGCGCGGAGCTGGCGGCGACTACACGTTCGATATGATCGGCCACCGCCGTGGCAGAGCCATCGGATGCCCAGCGCAGATCACTCATGCCAGGTCACCCCGTCGCGTTCGGTCAGCGCGATCGCCGCGCTCGGCCCCCAGCTGCCCGCGCCATAGCGCTTGGGCGGGGCGTCTTCCTTCGCCCAGATCGCGCGGATGCCGTCGACCCAGCGCCACTGCGCCTCGACCTCGTCACGCCGCACGAACAGCGTCGGGTCGCCATCGATCAGGTCCAGCAGCAGGCGTTCATAGGCGATCCGGCGGCGCGCCTTGGCGAAGGCATGGGTCAGCGACAGGTCCAGCGGCACTTCGCGCAAGGTCACGCCTTCACGGTCCATGCTCGGCTGCTTGGCCATCACCATCAGCCGCACGTATTCTTCGGGCTGCAGGCGGATCACCAGTCGGTTCGCATCCAGCCGCCCGCCGCGCGTGGCGAAAATGTTGTGCGGCACGCATTTGAACTGGATCACGATCTCGCTGCGCCGCTCGGTCATGCGCTTGCCAGTGCGCAGGTAGAAGGGCACGCCCTGCCAGCGCCAGCTGTCGACATGCGCCTTGATGGCGACGAAGGTCTCGGTGTCGGACGCCTCGCCAAGATCGTCGGCATAGCCTTCCACGGCCTCGCCCTGCACCGCGCCGCTGCCATACTGACCGCGGACCATTTCGTCGGGCGAGACCGGGCGCAGCGATCGCAGCACCTTGACCTTCTCGTCGCGCACGCTGGCCGCGTCGTAATCGACCGGCGGCTCCATCGCGATCAGCGCGAGCAGCTGGAGCATGTGGTTCTGGACCATGTCTCGCAGCGCGCCGGTCTCGTCGTAGAAGCCGTGCCGCCCTTCCAGCCCCACGGTCTCGCTGATGGTAATCTGCACATGGTCGATGTGGTTGGCGTTCCACAGCGGCTCGAACATCATGTTCGCGAAGCGCAGCGCCATCAGGTTCTGGACCGTTTCTTTGCCCAGATAGTGGTCGATCCGGAAAATCCGGTTTTCGGCGAAGGCACTGGCGACCGCGTCGTTGATCTTGGCCGAACTGGCGAGATCATTGCCGAGCGGCTTTTCCAGCCCGATCCGCACGTTGTCGCCCGCCAGCCCGGCGGACTGGAGCCCCTTGATCGTGGGTTCGAACAGGAACGGCGCGGTCGACAGAAAGATCGAGAGGCCGCCCGAGATATCGCCCAGCTTCGCGGCGAGATCGTCGAACCCCTCGATCGTCGATGCGTCCAGCGGCTGATATTGCAGATGCTTGAGGAAGGAGGCGATCTTGGCCTCGTCCTTGCGGTCATCGGGCAGATACTGGTCCAGCGCCTCTTTGGCGAGCGCGCGGAATTCCTCGTCGGACAGCTCGCTGCGCGCGGTGCCGACGATCCGCAGATCCGCCGCGATCAGCTCGTCTTCGTGCAGCGCGTAGAGCGATGGCAGCAGCATCCGCTTGGCCAGATCGCCGGTCGCCCCGAACAGCAAGAGCGAGGAAGAGGGGTGTCGCTTCAAAAAGGTCGCTCCCTGATAATCGTGCGGCGGAGCAGTGTTCCAGCAACCGCCAGACCGCGGCTACCCTAGGGCAAGCATCGCCCGGATTTCCAGCCGCATAGCTATGTGATGATTTAACGCCCGGGGTGGTTCCGGCCTGCCGCTCCTACCGCTCGCCGCCGGTCGAAAGCAGGCGGAAGCCCCAGGCGGGCAGCGAAACGGTGTCGCCTGCCGCGATGGAAACCGCGTCGCCAGTGCGAAATTCGCGGTAGGTGCCCGCCGCCAGCCCGTCCGCCAGCCTCGCCTCGACCGGTGTGTCGGACAGGTTGAACAGGCCGACCACCTTGTTGCCGCCCTTCTGCCGGACCCAGCCGAACAGCTGTTGCGGCTTGTCGTTGACGACCTGCTGCATCACCGCACCCCACTGCCCGTTGGCCAGCGCGGGGTTGGCGGTGCGAAACGCAATGAGCTCCGCCAGCAAGTCGCCATATTCGCAGCCTTCGCGCTGGCCCCAGTCGATCGGGTCCTTTTCGAAAAAGGCGAGCCGGTGCGCGTTGCATGCATCCATCCCGTTATGGACCAGCGGCAGGCCTTCGCCGGTAAAGGCCAGCGCGGTCAGCGCTTCCAGCCCTTCGCCGTAGTTTTCGTAGATCGTGCCTTCCCACGCATTGCTGTCGTGGTTTTCGATGTAGGTCAGGCGCATGGCCTCGCGCGGCCACAGGCTCTCGTTCTCGGCATAATAGCCGAATAGGGCGGTCGCGTCCGCCTCGCCCTTGGCGATCCGCTTGCCGGTATGGTGCCAGTCCCACGCGTAGGTCGCATCGAAGGCGGCGCGGTGGTGGACGGTCTGCTGTACCTCGCCGAGCATGAAGACCGGGCGGATCGCATCGAGCCGCGCGCGCATCGTCTCCCAGAAATCGATCGGGACATAGCCTGCGACATCCGCGCGATAGCCGTCGACCCCGAATTCGCGGACCCAGTATTCCATCGCCTTGCCGACATGCTCGCGCACGCCGGGCTTGCTCCAGTCGAGGTCGATGATGTCGGACCAGTCCCACCAGGGGGTCGGGCGGAAATGGCCGTCCCAGGTCTTTTCGTACCAGTCGGGGTGCTCGCTCGCGAGGGCATTATCCCACGCGGTGTGGTTGGCGACGAGGTCGAGGATCACGTGGAAGCCCTGCTCGTGCGCAGCATCGATGAAATTGCGCAAGTCCTGCTCGGTCCCGAACTCGGGATTGACCGCGTAGTAGTCGCGCACCGAGTAGGGACTGCCCAGCGTGCCCTTTCGGTTGACCTCGCCGATCGGGTGGATCGGCATCAACCACAGGATGTCGACGCCCAGCTTCTTCAGCCGCGGCAGTTCCTTCTGCGCGGCGGCGAAAGTGCCCTCGGGCGTAAATTGCCGGGTGTTGATCTGGTAGAGGACCGCATCGCGGCTCCATTCGGGATGCTCGATCTCGACGAAGGGTTGCGGATGCCACGGATCGGCGGGCTGCGCGGCGGCGGGCGTTGCGGCGCACGCCAGCAGCGCGGCGATGGCGAGCTTACGCATCGGCGGTCTCCGTACTGGATTGCGCCGGCAGAGCCGATCCGACCCGCAGCATGGCCAGCGCGGCGAGCGCCCACGCGGCGGCGGCGAACAGCATGGTCCAGATCGGCTCCCCCGGGAAAAAGGCCTTCATGATCGAGCCCATGATCGTCGCTACCAGCAGCTGCGGCACCACGATGAAGATGTTGAACAGCCCCATGTAGATGCCGAGCTTGGCCTGCGGCAGATTGCTCGCAAGGATCGCGTAGGGCATCGCAAGAATGCTGGCCCAGGCGATGCCTTTCAGCACCTCGCACCCGATCAGCAGCATCGGATCGCGCAGCACGAAAAAGCCGAGGAACCCCAGCGCGCCCGCCAGCAGGCACGCCATGTGGGTGTATGCCTGGCCGAACTTGCGCGCCATCACCGGCAGCACGAACAGCGCGGCGATCGCGGCGACCCCGTTCTGCACGGTGTAGATCAGGTTCCACCAGTTGGCGCCGTCGTTATACGCCGCGCTCGCGGGATCGGCGCTGCCGTAGAAATATTGCGACACGATCGGGCCGGAATAGATCCACATGATGAACAGCGCGGACCAGCTGAAGAACTGCACCAGCGCGAGCCGCTTCATCACATCGGGCATGCCGGAAAAGTCGCCCACGATACTCGACAGCATGTTGGCCGACTGACCTTTGCGCGCCATCGAGATACCGATCGCGCTGAGCAGGCCGTAGGTCGCCAGCAGCCCGCCGAGCAGGTAGATCTCTTTCTCCAGCCCCAGCGGCGCGACTGCGAGGATCACCGCCGCGCCGGCCATCAGCCAGACCAGTGCGAAGCCGTAGTTCTTGGCCGCCAGCGCGCGGATCGTTTGGCTTTGCTCGATCTGGCTCTCGGCCTCGAACGCGGCCATTTCCTCGGGCGAATATTCGCGCGTGGTCAGCACCGTCCACGCGATCGCCACGAACAGCGCGACCCCGCCCGCCCAGAAGCTCCACCGCACGGTATCGGGTATCTGCCCCGGCGGCGCGACATTGGCGACGCCCAGATGCTCCAGAACCCACGGGAAGATCGCCGCAACCACCGCACCACTGCCGATGAAGGCGGTCTGCACGGCATAGCCGGTCGCGTGCTGCGACTTGTCCAGCATGTCGCCCACGAAGGCGCGGAACGGCTCCATCGAGATGTTGAGCGATGCGTCGAGCAGCCACAGAAGGCCCGCCGCAAACACCAGCGGCGCGGCGAAGGCGGGCGCGAAGGGCATCAGGAAGAGAGAGAACGCGGCGAAGATCGCGCCGGTCAGGAAATAGGGCCGCCGACGGCCGAGCCGGTTCCACGTCCGGTCCGAAAGATAGCCGATGATCGGCTGGACGATCAGCCCCGTCAGAGGCGCGGCAACCCACAGCGCGGGCAGATCGTCGAGCGATGCCCCCACCGTCTGGAAGATGCGGCTCATGTTGGAATTCTGCAGCACGAAGCCGATCTGGATTCCGAAGAAGCCGAAGCTGATGTTCCACAGCCCCGCCCAGCTCTGGCGTGGTTTCTCCATCGGCCTTGTTATCCTTTCCCCTGTCGGTGGACGAACTCGCGTCATCCTGCCGATCGATGATGCGGCAAGACTTTCACCAATCCGGGAGGCCGGACAAGCAACATACGAATGCGGTCAGGAGCTGGCGCGAACGATCAGCCGGGTGGGCAGCCGCGTGGGCGGCGGATCGGAGCCTTCGATATGCGCGAGCAAAGTCTCGACCAGCAACTCGCCCGCGCCTTGCGTATCCTGCATGATGGTGGAGAGCGGCGGGTGCGTCATGCCGGCGGCCGGGATATTGTCGAACCCGACCACCGCGACGTCGCGCGGAATTGCCAGCCCCGCCTCGTCGAGCGCGCGCATCGCGCCGATCGCGATCACATCGCTCGCCGCGAACACCGCGTCGAACGCGGCCCCGCTCTCGATCAGGTGACACGCGGCGGCATAGCCCGCTTCGTCGGAGGTTACCGCATCGAACTGGAGTGCGGAATCGGGCTCGATACCCTGCTCCCGCAGCGCCTCGCACAGGCCAAGATAGCGGTGCGCGAATTCGGGATAATGCTCGTCCGCATGGCCGAGGAACGCGACCTTCGTGCGTCCGCGCTCGGCGAAGTGCTCGCCGACCAGACGCCCCGCGCCGATATTGTCCGAGCCCACGGTGGCCCCGCTGCGGTCGCTGCTGACCGATCCCCAGCGCGCGAAATGCGTCCCCGCCGTGACGAGCTGGACCAACCTCTCGGCGTAAAGCGTGTAGTCCCCGTAGCCGAGCAGGATCAGCCCGTCCGCCCGCTTGCTGTCCTGATATTTGACGTGCCAGTCGTCTTCCATCCGCTGGAATGAGATCAGCAGGTCGAGCCCGCGATTGCCGCAGGCGCGGGTGATCGAACCGAGCATCGAGAGGAAGAACGGGTTGATCATGCTCTCGTCGGGCGTGGGGTCCTCGAAAAACAGCAGCGCGATGGTGTTGGTCCGCTGGGTCCGGAGCGAGGAGGCATTGCGGTCGACCGCATAGTTCAGCTCGCGCGCGATCGCCTCTATCTTCTCGCGGGTCGCCTTGCTGACCGACTTGTCGCCACGCAGCGCACGGCTGACCGTGGGCTGCGAGACTCCGGCCCGGTAGGCGATATCGAAGCTGGTCGGCCTGCCTGACGGGGTGCGGCCCATGCTCTCTCCCGAAAGGCGTCACGCGCCTCTCATGCTTACGTATTCATCGGATTACGTCAGGTCGCCGTGCAAGGCAATTGCCGCACCTGTGCGGCGCACCCCGCAGCCGCGAAAATGACGTGATTGCGCCTATGATGGCACCATGCCGTGTGCGCAAGCGGAGCATCGACATTTGTGCCACAGTCCGGTCGGCCCGATCGCAGTGCATGGCACGCGTATACGTATGCGATCTTCCGGCACGCCCACGGTGCTGCATTATGACCTCCGCAGATGCGCCAAGGACCGGCCGATCGAGACCGGACCACGTGCATCTGGCGACGCTGGGAATCGCAGCGCCGCACACGGGAGAGAGAGAACAGTCATGTCCTATCGCAATTCGCTTCGCAGCGGCACCAGCCTGCGCACCTGTGCCATCGCGCTGATCCTGGCTGGCGCCGCCGTGCCGAGCCTCGCCGCCGCGCAAACCACCCAGCCGCCCGTCCCCGATACGCAAGAAGATGGTCAGCCGGTCGCCGACGACGACACCGACGAGAACGTGATCGTGGTAAGCGGCTTTCGCGCCGCTCTGGAGAGCGCGGTCAACGAGAAGCGCAACAGCGACCTGATCCTGGAATCGGTCACTGCCGAGGATATCGGCAAGCTGCCCGACGATTCGATCGGGGAATCGATCGCCCGCCTGCCCGGCATCACTTCGCAGCGGCTCAACGGCCGCGCCAACGTGATCGCCATTCGCGGCCTCGGCCCCGACTTCTCCCAGACGCTGCTGAACGGTCGCGAGCAGACCTCCACCGGCGATAGCCGCGCGGTCGAATTCGACCAGTACCCCTCCGAAGTCGTCGCCCAGGTCAATGTCTACAAGACCCCCTCGGCCAGCCTCGTGGGCCAGGGTCTGGTCGGCACGATCGACGTGCGCACGATCCGTCCGCTGGAAGTGGACGAGCCGATCTTCGCGATCGGGGCCAAGGGTTCCTACGCAGATATCGGCGCACTCAACGCAGGCTCGCGCGATTACGGCTATCGCCTCAACGCGACCTTTGTCGACCAGTTCGCCGACGACACCATCGGCGTCGCGCTGGCGGCGGCCTATACGGACGAGCCCTACCAGCTGCAGGAATTCAACGCCTGGGGCTATGCGGGCGATGGCACGCCCGGCAATCCCTACATCATCGGCGGCAACAAGAGCTTCGTCACCTCGACCCGGCTCAAGCGCTTCGGTGTCAACGGCACGCTGCAGTATCAGGCGTCGCCCAATTTCATGGTCACCGTCGACGGCTTCTATTCCAACTTCGACGACGACCAGTCCAAGCGCGGGATCGAGCTGCCGCTTGGCTTCAGCAACCCCTACACCACCAGCAGCGTGGTCGACGGGCCGTTCGGCGGTTTCGCCGAATCCGGCACCTTCACCGACGTGCGCGGCGTGGTGCGCAACGACGTATTCCAGCGCCAGGCGGATCTCTATTCGGGCGGCCTCAACCTCGATTACGACGGCGACGACGGGTGGAGCGCGTTCTTCGATTTCGGCTATTCGCGGACCAACCGCAACGAGCTGAGCATCGAAAGCTATTCGGGCACCGGCTATGGCGGGGGCAACGGGGCAGCCGACACGATCGGCTTCACGTCCGACACGAATGGCACCGCCTTCACCCACACGCTCGACTACAGCGACCCGAGCCTGATCCGGCTGACCGACCCGCTCGGCTGGGGCGGCGCACGGGTGCAGGCGGGCTACTGGAACAACCGCATCATTGCCGACGAGCTGTTCCAGTATCGTCTCGGCGTGTCGAAGGAACTGGGCGGCTTCCTGTCGGCGATGCACTTCGGGATGGCCTATACCGACCGTTCCAAGAGCCTGACGCCGGACGAGTTCTTCATCTCGCCGCCGGGCGGCGCAACCGAAGTCGCGATTCCCACCGGCGCGCTGCTGCGGCCGACCGATCTCGACTATCTCGGCCTCGGCCCGATCGTCAGCTACGATGTCCGCGACCTGATCGCGGACGGCACGCTGATCCTCGACCCGAACACCTCCAACGATGTTCCGGCCAAGGCCTACGGCATCACCGAAGACCTGATGACCATCTACCTGCAGGCAGATATCGAGCAGGAACTGGGCATCGGCGTGCTGACCGGCAATTTCGGCGTGCAGGCGATCAATACCGACCAGAACTCGACCGGACTTGCGTTTGCCGGTGGCCAGCCGGTCGATGTGTCGCTCGGCGCGGATTACTGGGACGTGCTGCCAAGCGCCAACCTGTCGCTGCGGCTCGATAGCGGATGGGTCTTCCGCCTCGCCGCCAGCCGCCAGATCCAGCGTCCGCGTCTCGACGATCTGCGCGTGGCGATCAGCTACGGCGTCAACACCAACGCGGGCGAAAGCCCGACCGGCGTTGCGCCGTTCATCAGCGGCGGCGGCGGCAACCCGCTGCTGCGCCCGTACCGGGCCAATGCGGTCGACTTCAATATCGAGAAGTACTTCGCAAACGGCGCGGGCGTCGTCGCGGTGCAGGCCTTCTACAAGGATATCGTCAACTGGATCGCCAATGGACGCTACACCTTCGATTACGCCGGACTTCCGACCCCGGCCGGTCAGACCCCGGCAACCACCATCGGTTTCCTCGATACGCAGGTGAACACCGGCGGCGGTAACTTCTACGGGGTCGAACTGTCGGCGACGGTACCGTTCGACGCCTTCTTCTCCGGCCTTGAAGGGTTCGGCGCGACAGGCGGCGTGGGCTACACCCAGACCGAAGTGGAGGACTTCAACGGAGATGTCGCCCCGATTTCCGGCTATTCGGAATGGGTCGCCAACGGCACGCTCTATTACGACCTCAACGGCTTCAGCGCCCGGGGCAGCGTCCGCTATCGCTCCGAATTCATCGGAGAATTCAGCGGCTTCGGTGGATCACCGACGCGCCGTCTGGCGCGTGGCGAGACGATCGTCGATGCGCAAATCGGCTATGAATTCCAGCCGGGCAGCGCGCTGGAGGGCCTCTCCGTTTATCTCCAGGGGCAGAACCTGACCAACGCCCCGTTCGTGTCGCAGTTCAACGTGCCCGAACCGCGTGCGGTGATCGACTATCAGGAATATGGCCGCCGCTTCCTCGTCGGCGCGACCTTCAAGTTCTGATAGCGAAGGTCCGGAGCAGGCGGCGCATTCCTCCCAAGGCGCGCCGCCAGCTCCGGGCCCTTTTCTTGCCTTGCGCCCTGCGCGCAGGGGAGGATGGGAGGTAAGCGTGAACCAGACCAGTGCGAGCGAAACCGAACCGCCCGCCATCGTCATCGTCGGCGGCGGCACCGCCGGGTGGATGGCGGCGGCAGCGCTCGCGCGGCTGACGCCCTGCCCGGTCACGCTGGTCGAATCCGAGGCGATCGGCACGGTCGGCGTGGGCGAGGCGACGATCCCGCAAATCCGCCTGTTCAATCAGGCGCTGGGGATCGACGAGGCGGAGTTTCTGCGCGAGACCAAAGCCACCTTCAAGCTCGGCATCGAATTCGCCGGCTGGTCGCGCGCCGGTACCAGCTATATGCACGCTTTCGGTGAGATCGGCGCGGGCGCGGGCCTGCTCCCCTTCCACCAGCTGTGGCTGCGCGCGCGCGAGCTGGGCATCGCGAAGGACCTCGGCACCTATTCGCTCAACGAGCGCGCGGCGCGCGCGCTCAAGATGCAGATGTGGCGCGACGATGCCGGGCAGAGCGTGCCCGACATGCCGTGGGCCTACCATTTCGACGCCGCCCTCTACGCTGCCTACCTGCGCCGCCTGGCCGAAGCGCGCGGCACGTCGCGGATCGAGGGCAAGGTCGCCTCGGTCGAGCGCGATGGCGCGAGCGGCGACATCGCGGCGGTGGCGCTGGAAGAAGGGCGCCGGATCGCGGGCGATTTCTTCATCGATTGCAGCGGCTTTCGCAGCCTGCTGCTGGGGCAGGAGCTGGCCACACAGTTCGAGGACTGGAGGCACTGGCTCCCCTGCGACCGCGCGGTCGCGGTGCCCAGCGTCACGAAAGGCGAGTTCACCCCCTACACCCGATCCACCGCGCACTCCGCCGGCTGGCAGTGGCGCATCCCGCTGCAGCACCGGATCGGCAACGGGCTGGTCTATTGCAGCGAATATCTCTCCGACGACGAGGCCGAGGCGCAGCTGCTCGCCCATCTCGACGGCGCGCCACAGGCCACGCCCAACCGCCTGCGCTTCACCACCGGCATGCACACGCAGCAATGGTCGCACAATTGCCTCGCGCTGGGGCTGGCCGCCGGGTTCATGGAACCGCTGGAATCGACCAGCATCCACCTGATCCAGTCGTCGATCGCCCGGTTCCTGAACATGCTGCCGGGCAGCCAGCCCGCGCCCGCGACGCGCGCTGAGTTCAACCGGCAGGCCGAGTTCGAATGGACTCGCATCCGCGACTTCCTGATCCTGCATTACTGGGCGAACGGGCGCGTCGGCGAACCCTTCTGGGATCGCTGCCGCGAGATGGCCCTGCCCGACACGCTGACCGCGAAGATCGACCAGTTCAAAAGCAGCGGCTTCATCCATCGCGAACACGAAGAGCTGTTCACCATCCCCGGCTGGGCGCAGGTGCTGATCGGGCAGGAAGTGATGCCGCAATCGCTGCACCCGCTCGCCACCTCAACCGACCCCGCCGCGCTGGAGCGGATGCTGCGCGAGATCCAGGCGGGGATCGGCCAATTGGTCGATGCCATGCCGTCGCATATCGAGTTCCTGCGCGCGTACTGCATGCCCCGCGCTACCACCCCATCCCCCACCCCGGTTTCGGAGACCGCCCGATGAAGCGCGCCGTCACCCTGCTCGCCGCAGCCAGCCTGCTCGGCTTTGCCACCCCCGCGCTGGCGCAGGAGCCAGCAGCCGCAACGGGCGAGCGCCTGTCTCAGGACGAAGTCATCTACTTCGTCCTGCCCGACCGCTTCGCCAATGGCGATAAGGCCAACGACACTGGCGGCTATCCGGCGGACCGGCTCGAAAGCGGCTACGACCCGACCCATCGCGGCTTCTACCACGGCGGCGATCTGAAGGGCCTGACCGAGAAGCTCGACTATATTCAGGGGCTCGGCGTCACCGCGATCTGGTTCGCGCCGATCTTCAAGAACAAGCCCGTGCAGGGCCCGGCGGGTGACGAGAGCGCAGGCTATCACGGCTATTGGGTGACCGACTTCACCTCGGTCGACCCGCATCTGGGCACCAATGCCGAGTTCAAGGCTTTTGTCGAGGCGGCGCACGCGCGCGGGATGAAGGTCTACATGGACATCATCACCAACCACACCGCCGACGTCATCCAATACGCGGGCGGCGACTATGCCTATCGCAGCAAGGCGGACTATCCCTACTCCACCCTTGGCGGGCCGGAGGGCGAGCGGATCAACCCGGGCTTTGCGGGCGACGGTGATCCCAGTCCGGAAAACTGGGCGAAGCTGACCGATCCGCGCTTCGCCTACACCCCCGTGGTGCCCGAGGCCGAGCGGGACGTGAAAGTCCCCGCATGGCTCAACGATCCGATCTACTACCATAATCGCGGCAACAGCGAGTGGTGGGGCGAAAGTGCGGTCTATGGCGATTTCGCCGGGCTCGACGATCTGGCGACCGAGCATCCGCGCGTCCTCGCCGGGATGATCGATATCTTCGGCGGCTGGATCGACCGGTTCGGGATCGACGGCTTTCGGATCGACACGGTCAAGCACGTCAACCCGGAGTTCTGGCAAGGCTTCGTGCCCGCCATGCAGGCGCGCGCCCAGGCGAAGGGGATCGCGGATTTCCTGATCTTCGGAGAGGTCTATGTCGACGGTGCGCGTCCCGGCCCGCTGGCAGCCTATACCCACCGCGACGCCCTGCCCGCCGTGCTCGACTTCACCTTCCAGTCCGCGGTGCGCAATGTGGTGGCAGACAATGCCTCGCCCGAAGTGCTGGTGCAGATGCTCGAAGGCGATGTGCTCTACGCGGGCGGCGAGGAAGCCGCGCTGCGCCTGCCGACCTTCCTCGGCAATCACGACATGGGCCGCTTTTCGATGTTCGTGAAAGCGGGCAATCCGGATGCCGACCAGTCGGAACTGCTTGCGCGCACCATGCTGGGCCATGCGATGCTGCTGACCCTGCGCGGTATCCCGACGGTCTATTACGGTGACGAGCAGGGCTTCGTCTCCGATGGCAACGACCAGCAGGCGCGCGAGGACATGTTCGCCAGCCGGGTGGCCGACTACAACGACAACGACCTGCTCGGCACGCAGGCGACCACGGCGGACGCGAACTACGCCGCCGACCACCCGCTCTACCGCGCGATCGCGCGCCTATCCGCGCTGCGAAAGGCGACGCCTGCGCTGCGCCGCGGGCTCACTGAAATCGGCACCTTCGACCGCGAGCCGGGCCTGCTCTCCCTCATCCGCCGCGACCCCGAAAGCGGCCAAACGGTCCTGCTGGTGTTCAACACCCGCGGGCAAGCGATCACGCGGAACGTGGAAATCGACATGAAGGAAACCACGCTGAAAACCCTCGACGGCACCTGCCCCGCCCAACCGACTGCGCCGGGCAGCGCGCGGTTCACCCTTCCCCCCTTCGGCTGGGCCGTGTGCGAGCTGGAGCGCAACTGATGGCGAGCGCGATGCAACCCTACCCCGCCGCTGCCAACAACGCGCAATGGTGGCGCGGCGCGGCGATCTACCAGATCTATCCGCGCAGCTTCATGGATTCCAACGGCGACGGCATCGGCGATCTGCCGGGCATCACCGCGCGGCTGGACCATGTCGTCGACCTCGGCGTCGATGCGATCTGGGTCAGCCCCTTCTTCACCAGCCCGATGAAGGATTTCGGTTACGACGTTTCCGATTACTGCGATGTCGACCCGATCTTCGGGACCCTCACCGATTTCGACGCGCTGGTCGCACGCGCGCACGATCTGGGCCTCAAGCTACTGATCGATCAGGTCTATTCGCATACCTCGGACGAGCATGAGTGGTTCGCGCAGAGCCGTTCGGACCGGACCAATGCGAAGGCCGACTGGTACGTGTGGGCCGATGCCAAGCCCGACGGGTCGCCCCCGTCCAACTGGCAGTCCGTATTCGGCGGACCGGCATGGACGTGGGATGCGCGGCGCGGGCAGTATTACCTGCACAACTTCCTCAGCAGCCAGCCGCAGCTCAACGTGCACAACGCGCAAGTGCAGGACGCATTGCTGGGCGTGATGCGCTTCTGGCTGGATCGCGGGGTCGACGGCTTCCGCATCGATGCGCTCAATTTCGCGATGCACGACCCGCAATTGCGCGATAATCCGCCCGCCCCCGCAACCGACAGGCCGCGCACGCGCCCATTCGATTTCCAGCTCAAGAAATACAACATGTCGCACCCCGACATCCCGCATTTCATCGAGCGAATCCGGGCGCTGACCGACGAGTACACCGATGATTCCGGGGCAATCTTCACCGTCGCGGAGGTAGGTGGAGACGAGGCCGAGGCGGAGATGAAGGCCTTCACGCAAGGCGAGGCGCATCTCAATTCCGCCTATGGCTTCAACTTCCTCTATGCCGAGCGGCTGACCCCCGGGCTGGTCTGCGCCGCGCTGGCCGAATGGCCCGACGATCCCGGCACCGGCTGGCCCAGCTGGGCGTTCGAGAACCACGACGCCCCGCGCGCGGTCTCGCGCTGGTCTCCGGCCGGTTGCTCGCCCGAAGACATCGCCGCCTTTGCGCGGATGAAGATGGCGCTGCTCGCCTCGCTGCGCGGCAACATCATCATCTATCAGGGCGAAGAGCTGGGCCTCGAACAGGACGATATCCCGTTCGAACAGCTCCACGATCCCGAAGCGATCGCCAACTGGCCGCTAACCCTCTCGCGCGACGGCGTGCGGACCCCCATGCCGTGGGTCGCGCACGACCCTAGGGGCGGATTTTCCACCGGATCGCCGTGGCTGCCGGTCGGCGAGGCGAACCGCACCCGCGCGGTCGATGCTCAGACCAAGGATCCCGAGGCGCTGCTCGGCTTCACCCGCCGCATGCTCGCGCTGCGCAATGCGACCCCCGCGCTGCGGCATGGGCGGGTCGCGCAGTGCCACGCCGATGGCGACCTGCTGTGGCTGACCCGCGAGGCCGACGGGCAGAGCGTGCTGTGCGTGTTCAATCTGGGCGCGGGCGAGCACGCGATCGAGGTAAGCGGCCGCGAACTGCTCGCTATCAATGGCGCCACCGCCGGCACCCTCCCCCCCTTTGCCGCGCTTATTCTGGAGACCGCGTAATGCGAGCCCTGCTGGTTGCCCTGTTCTCGCTCGTCGCTCTCGCCGGGCCGCTCTCCGCCGCCGAGGTATCCTCCCCCGACGGGCGGATCGTGGTGCAGCTGGATGTCGATAACGAAGGCAAAGCTCTCTACACCGTCAGCCGCGACGGCGAACCGCTGATTGCGCAGAGCGTGCTCGGCTTCACCTTCACCGATGCCGAGACCATGCGCCGCAATTTCGCGATCGAGAGCGAGGCGCGCGCCAGCCACGACGATACGTGGGAACAGCCGTGGGGTGAGCGGCGCTTCGTGCGCGACCATTACAACGAGCTGGCGGTCACCTTCCGCGAAACCCGCGATACCTCGAAGCGCGCGCTGACTGTGCGGATGCGCGTGTTCGACGACGGGATCGGCTTTCGCTACGAGTTCCCCGACAGCGATGCGACGCCGGTCACGCGGATTGCCGACGAGCTGACCGAATTCGTGATCGCCCCCGAAGCCGCAGCAGGCGGCACCGCGTGGTGGATTCCGGGCGGCGACTGGAACCGTTACGAATATCTCTACAACGAAACCCCGCTGGCCGAGGTTTCGACCGCGCACACGCCGATGACGCTGCGGCTCGCCGACGGCACGCACCTCGCCTTCCACGAGGCGGCGCTGATCGATTATGCGGGGATGTGGCTGCGGCGGGTCGACGGCACCCGCTTTCGCGCCGTGCTCGCCCCGTCGAGCCGCGGGGCCAAGGTGGTGCGCGAGGGCGCCTTCACCACGCCCTGGCGCACGATCCGCATGACCGATGGGCCTGCCGGGCTGGTCGAGAGCAACCTCGAACTTAACCTCAACGAACCCAATAAGCTGGGCGATGTGAGCTATTTCGAGCCAGCGAAGTATATCGGCATCTGGTGGGGCATGATCCGCGGCGACTGGACCTGGGCGCAGGGACCAAAGCACGGCGCGACTACCGAGCGGGCCAAGCAATATATCGATTTCGCCGCCGCCAATGGCTTTCGCGGCGTGCTGGTCGAAGGCTGGAATATCGGCTGGGACGGCCAGTGGTTCGGCAATGGCCGCGATTACAGTTTCACGCAGGCCTACCCCGATTTCGACTTCGACGAAGTCACCGCCTACGCCGCATCGAAGGGCGTCCACCTGATCGGTCACCACGAGACCGGCGGCAATATCGAGGTTTACGAACGCCAGCTGGCCGACGCGCTGGATATGTATGCCGCGCATGGGGTCGACGTGGTCAAGACCGGCTACGTCGCCGATGCGGGCGGGATCATCAGCTGCAACGCGGACATCGCCGAGCCTTGCGGGGAAGAGGTGTTCGAGTGGCACGACGGCCAGCGGCAGGTGCAGCACCACCTCAAGGTCGTTACCGAAGCGGCCAAGCGCGGCATCGCGATCAACCCGCACGAGCCGGTGAAGGATACGGGCCTTCGCCGCACCTATCCCAACTGGGTCAGCCGCGAGGGCGCTCGCGGCCAGGAATACAACGCCTGGGGTGCATTCGCCAACGGGACCGAGCACGATCCCACGCTGGTCTATACAAGGATGCTGTCCGGTCCGATGGACTACACGCCGGGCGTTCTGGGGCTGGTCGGCAATGATGGCGATCCGATCGCCTCGACGCTGGCCAAGCAGCTCGGCCTCTATCTCGCGATCTATTCGCCAATCCAGATGGCGGCGGATTTCGTCGAGAGCCTCGAGGCGCATCCCAGGGAGCTTGAGTTCATCCGCATGGTCCCGGCCGACTGGGCCGAGAGCCACCTGATCGCAGGCGAAGTGGCCAATTACGCGATCTTCGCGCGCAAGGATCGGGGCAGCGAAGACTGGTATGTCGGCGGGGTCAACGATGCGACCGAGCGGACGATCGAGCTCAGTTTCGACTTCCTCGACGATGGACAGGCCTTCACCGCCCGGGTGTGGAAGGACGGGCCGACCGCGACCTACGAAACCGACGCGCGGCACGATATCGCCTACGACACGCTGACCATCCGTCGCGGCGATACCTACACCGTGCGCCTCGCGCCCGGCGGCGGGCTCGCGATCCAGCTGAAGCCTGCCGGATAAGGCCGACCGCGTGACCGCGGGCTCAGTATCAAAACCTGTAATCCACTGGGGGGAATGAGCCGTTGGCGCTTGAGACGATCGACCTTATTATCATCGCGGGGTACGCGCTCGCCCTGCTGGGCATTGCGCTGGCGGTTTCGCGCGAGCCCAAGGGACGCGACAGGAATACCGAGGACTACTTCCTCGCCGGGCGCGCGCTGCCGTGGTGGGCGATCGGCGCATCGCTGATCGCGTCGAACATCTCCGCCGAACAGATCATCGGCCAGTCGGGCCAGGGCTATGCGGTGGGGATCGCGATCGCGGCGTACGAATGGCAGGCCGCGCTGGTCCTGATCATCGTGGCCAAGTTCTTCCTGCCGATCTTCCTAAAGCGGCGCATCTACACGATGCCGCAGTTCCTCGCACAGCGCTATGGCGAGGGGGTCAAGACGCTGATGAGCCTGTTCTGGGTCGCGCTGTACACGGCGGTCAACCTGACCACCGTGCTGTGGCTAGGCGGGCTGGCGATCTCTTCGCTCACCGGCTGGAGTGTGTTCGGCGCAATGGCCGCGCTGGCCGCCTTCGCCGCGCTCTATTCGCTCTACGGCGGCTTGAAGGCAGTCGCGCTGACGGACATCATCCAGGTGGTGATCCTGATTATCGGCGGGCTCGCCATCACATGGATCGCGCTCGACGCGCTCGATGGCGCGGATGGTGCGATGGCAGGCCTGGCGCTGCTGATGCGCGAGATGCCGGGGCATTTCGAGATGATCCTCGCCCCCGACAACCCCGCCTATCGCGACCTGCCGGGCATCTGGACGCTGCTGGGCGGGCTGTGGGTGCTCCACTTCAGTTACTGGGGCTTCAACCAGTACATCATCCAGCGCGCACTGGGGGCGGAAAGCCTCGGGGAAGCACAGAAGGGGCTTGCCTTTGCCGCCTTCCTCAAGCTGCTGACGCCGTTCATCGTGGTCATTCCCGGCATCGCGGCGGTGATGCTGGCACAGCAGGGCACAATCGACGGGGCGGCGATCGCGGCCCAGAGCGACCGCACCTATGGCGAGCTGATGGCGTTCGCGCCCGCAGGCCTGCGCGGCCTGGTGTTCGCCGCGCTGATCGCGGCGGTGGTCTCCAGCCTCGCCTCGATGATGAATTCGATTTCGACGATCTTCACGATGGACCTCTACCGCACATGGCGGCCCGACCGGGCCGAGACGCATTACGTCACCGTGGGCCGGATCGCCGCCTTTGCCGCGATCGCCGTTGCGCTGGTGCTCGCCCGCCCCTTCATCGGCGGGTTCGCCAGCGGGTTTCAGACGGTGCAGGAATATACCGGCTTCATCGCGCCCGGAGTGGTGGTGGTCTTCCTGCTCGGCTTTTTCGACCGGCGGAGCAATGCGGCAGGGGCCTACACCGCGCTGATCGGGTCGCTCGCGGTCAACGTGGCGCTCAAGTTCGCCGCGCCCGAAGTGCCGTTCATCATCCGCATCTGGATCGTGTTCGTGATCGCGCTGGTCGCCGCCGCGCTGGTATCACGCTTCACGTGCCGTCCCGACGAACGGCAGACAGTGCGGATGGGCGACATTGCCTTCGCTACCACCCCGCTGTTCAACACGCTCAGCGTCGCGGTTATCGCGATCCTCACGGGCCTGTACGTCTGGCTTTGGTGAGGGTTGGTGGACCCTGCTGGGCTCGAACCAGCGACCTCGATATTAAAAGTATCTTGCTCTACCAACTGAGCTAAGGGTCCGACCGGGTGCGGTCCCTAAGGAGGGGGCGCGGGCGGGTCAAGCGGGCGTGAAGCTGACGCAAAGAAAGCCCGGTGACAGGATCGCGCCAACTGGCCGCAATCGCGCATGCCGGGCCGAGCACGAAGCTGCGCCGCGCAAAGGCCGGGTGCGGGATCGTCAGGTCATCGCCAAGCCACGCCCCGCCCGACCACAGCACGATATCGCAATCGAGCACGCGGTCGCCCCAGGCCTGCCCGCGCCGCCTGCCGAACCCGCGTTCGAGCCGCTTGAGCTCGCCCAGCAGTTCCGGCGGGGTGAGATCGCTCTCCAGCTCGGCCACAGCATTCGCGAAGCGCCGCCGCGCAGGGCCTATGGCTGCGCTGGCGATCACCGGGCTGCGGCTGGTCACGATGCCGAGCGCGCTCAGTTCCTCCATCGCGGCGCGCAACACTTCGTGCGGTCGGCCATGCTCGCCGTGCCGCCGGTTGGAGCCCAACGCGATAAGGTAGGTCTCGCTCAGATCACACGTCCTGCGCCAGGCGACCGTAAAGCTCGGGCCTGCGATCGCGGAAGAAGCCCATACCCGCACGGTGTTTCGCAGCGGTATCGAGGTCGAGCGTGGCGACCAGCACGCCATCTTCCTCGCGCCCGAATTCGACCAGCTTGTCGCCCCATTCGTTGGTGATGAAGCTGTGCCCGTAAAAGGTCTGGCCGTCCTCGGTGCCGATCCGGTTGGCGGCGATCACCGGCATGCAGTTCGACACCGAATGCCCCTGCATCGCGCGCTGCCACATGCGGCTGGTGTCGAAACTGGCGTCGTAAGGCTCGGAGCCGATCGCGGTGGGGTAGAACAGCAGTTCGGCCCCCATCAGCGCCATCGCCCGCGCGGTTTCGGGATACCACTGGTCCCAGCACACGCCCACGCCGATCCGCGTTCCGAAAACGTCCCACACCTTGAAGCCGGTATTGCCGGGGCGGAAATAGTACTTCTCTTCGTATCCCGGCCCGTCGGGGATGTGGCTCTTGCGGTAGACACCCATGACTTCCCCATCGGGGCCGATCATCGCGAGCGTGTTGTAGTGATGCGGCCCGTCCTTCTCGAAGAAGCTGGTCGGGATCGCCACGCCCAGCTTCTTGGCCAGCTTGGCCATCGCGCGTACGTTGGGATGATCTGCGGTGGGCGCGGCGCGGGCGAACAGCGCCTCGTCCTCGTGCTTGCAGAAGTACGGCCCATCGAACAGCTCGGGCGGCAGGATCACCTGCGCGCCGCGCGACGCCGCTTCCTCGACCAGCGAGGAGACCGCATCGATGTTCTCTACCTTGTCTTGTGCTCCAAGCTCCAGCTGGAGCGCAGCTACGGTGATCTCTCGCATGGCCGCCGGTTACTTTGGCACCAGCGCGAAGTCCACCTGCACGGAGACGCGGCTGATCGTCTGGCCCGGCTGGATCACCCCGCCGGCTTCTTCGGTCACCGCTTGCGTGCGAACCATCGGTGCCACCGGCGGAGGCGCAGGCGGCGCTCCGGGAATGTAGCGGTCGCCCTGCGAACCGCCGCCATCGCGGATGGTGAGCACGCGAGCGATCTCCATGTCGGCGGCATCGGCATAGGCCTGCGCGCGTGCCTTCGCGGCCTTGAAGGCCTCGCCATAGGCGGTGTTCGCGGCCTTCTCGCTGTCGGAGATGCGCAGGTCCGGGCCGGAGAACACGTTCGCACCTGCCTCTGTCGCGGCGGTCACCGCCTCGCCCGCCTTGTCAATCTGCCGCACGGTCACCGCAACAATGTTGTTCGCCTGATACTGGCCTTTGCGGTCGCCATACTGGATCCGCTGGATGCCCACCGTGCGCGTCTGGATATCCTTCGCCGGAACGCCCGCCTCCTTCAGTGCGGCGACCACCTTGGCGATATCCTTCGCATTGGCATCGCTTGCCGCCTTGCCGGTCGGCCCGAAATTCTCGACCCCGACCTGGAAGAAGGCCTCGTCGGGCCGCACTTCGGATTCTCCGGTCGCGCTGACCGAAAGCAGCGTTTCGTCATGGTCTACCCCGCGCGGATCGTAGGCCGGTTGCTGGCACGCGGCGAGCGTCAGCGGCGCGGCAAGCAGGGGCAGGTATCTGTAACGCATGGCATATCCTCTGATGAGACTGCATCTCACGCGCCATCTTCCGCCGCCTGCCTGAACCGCGTCTGACAGGCCTCAGCGCTTCTTGAACAGCAGCGTCATCCGGTCGCTTTCGCCCGTCGCAGCCGCTCCGGCGACATCGCCGCTGTTGCTCGGCGGCAACGTCCACACGCCGCCTTCCCAGTTCGCCGGGTCGGCCGGATTGGCATTGATGTCGCTCATCCCCACCAGCTCGAAGCCATGCGCCTCGACCAGCGCGATAACGTCGCTCTGGCGCAGGTAGCCCTTGCTGCCATTGGCATAGTCGCCCGGCGCGTCTTCCTTCGCGCGGTGCTGCACGATGCCGAGCATCCCGTCGTCTTTCAGCAGCGAGCGGATGCGGGTCAGCTCGCTGTCGAGCACGCCCGAGCGCAGCAGGTTGTGCATCTCGCGGAAGATCAGCGCGCGATCGACCTGGCCTGCCATCGCTTCGGGCACATCCTGCGAGCCATAGACGCTCGTCGGAGCGCCAGTCAGGTTCCATGTCGGCGACTTCTCGGTGAAACTGCCGGGCAACCCGCCGAAGTAGTTCGCAAAACGCTCCCCATCGGCGGCGGCGGGATCGGGAGTCAGACCGACATAGCGCCCATTGCTACCCAGATAGGGCACGAGAATGCGCGTGTACCAGCCGCCCGCGGGCATGTAGTCGACCACGGTCATCCCCGGCTTAACCTGGAAGAAGTCGAGCGTTTCGAACGGGTGGCGATATTCGTCGCGCTGCGCATCATCGCCCCGCACATCCGATGCGACCGCAGCTTTCAGCGCGCCATGGTGATCGTGCCGTTCAGCGGTCACGCCCATGTGGTCATCGGCCATTGCAGGGGTCGCCAGAGCAAGGCCGGCGGCAGCGGCAAGAAGGGCAATACGCATCGTGAAATCTCCCGGTTTTTGTCTTGCGCGCACCCTAGCTGCGGGGCGCGCGATGACAAGAGCCATGGATTTGCGGCCCATGCTTCCTACCTCCGAACCCAAAGGAGAATGACGACATGAGCGAGACCGCAATTTTCGGAGGCGGCTGCTTCTGGTGCACGGAGGCGGTGATGAAGGATGTGATCGGCGTCGAGAGCGTCGAGAGCGGCTATATCGGCGGCACCGTAGAGAATCCGACCTACAAGCAGGTGTGCACCGGCGACACCGGCCATGCCGAGGCGGTGAAGGTCACCTACGACGCCGACACGATCAGCTATGCGGAACTGCTCGACATGTTTCTCGGCACGCACGACCCGACCCAGCTCAACCGCCAGGGCAACGACGTGGGCACGCAATACCGCAGCTCGATCTTCCCGCTGGATGCGGCCCAGGCCGAGGAAGCCAAAGCCGCGATCGGACGCTGGAACGCCGCAAACGGCGCAATGGCCGTCACCACGATCGAAGGCATGTCGAACGGCGAGCAGACCGCGACCTGGTATTCGGCCGAGGGCTATCATCAGGATTACTGGGACGGCGAAGGCCAGCGCAATCCATACTGCCAGGCGACGATTCCGCCCAAGCTGATGAAGCTGCGCAAGAGCTTTCAGAAATACGTGAAAGACGACGCCTAGTCCGCCCGACGCGCATTAGGCAAAAGTGGACGCCGGTTTTGCGGTTCGGATACGCGACCGCGGAGGGCACTTGAGACACCTGAGACACTGTCCAGGGGCCAAAAAACCTCCGCCGGTCCGGGCGGCCGTCAAAGGCGGCCCGGGCCGACGTTTTCGTGATCTGGCGCATAGCGCGAGGATGGCATGCGCGAGCGGCTGTAGGACAGCGCCAAATCGGCAGATTCGGCCTTCGGGGTTGCACCTCGCGGCTTTGGCCCCACGTTGGGGCGCATCGAACACTCCCGTGGCCGCGCAATCGCTCGCAGCCCCAACCCTCAGTCAGAGAGGAATTTCAATGCCTACAGCCAAGAACGGCGACACCGTCGCCATCGATTTCGTGGTGAAGACCGAAGCCGGCCAAGTGGTCGGCAACACCGAGGAAAGCGGCCCGCAGGTCGTCACGCTCGGCAAGCAGGAAATCTTCCCGGCGATCGAAGCCGCGCTCGACGGAATGGAAGTCGGCTCGGTCCAGCAGGTCAAGATCGAAAGCGAAAACGCCTTCGGCCCGCGCCGCGAGGAACTCGTGATCGACGTGCCGCGCGAAAACCTCCCGCCCGAGCCCGCCCCGCAGCCGGGCATGCAGCTTTCGGCGCAGGGCCAGGACGGCCAGCCGATCCAGCTCGTCATCACCGAAGTGGGTGAGCAGGCGGTCAAGGCCGACGGCAACCACCCGCTGGCAGGCGAAGACCTGACCTTCGGCGTGACCCTGGTCGAGATCAAGGAAGCCGCGTAAGGCTTTTCAGCGGCTGGCGGGCACAGGCTCGCCAGCCGTTTTTATGCCGGGTGTCGAGCGAGCCCGGATTACATGCGATGGCGTTGACCACAAACGGGCGTTAGACCCGCACGGTGCTCAACAGCCTGCTTCGCTCTCTCCCATATCTCGTCCATACGAACCGCGAGTTCGGCCTGATGATCGCGAGCCGCAAACCGATGGCGGTCTTTGTCGATGGGCAGGATCGGTTTCCCGAGGTCGTCAGACGCTATATCCGTTTGTTCGACAGGCATGTGACGGCGGGACGCTTTTGTCGCCGCGATCACCTGGCGCCCGGTGCAGGTGCGCAATCATATACGGCACACTGGATATTCTTCACCCTTCCCGACCAGGAATGGCGCGTTGCCGCCTATCTCGAGCTTCTCCATGGCAATGATCGCTGGACTGCGGATCACGAGCGACGGCAGGGCGAATTGCTCGGCTACGAAGACTGGATGAACGACTATTGGATCGAGCGCGTCTACTCGGCCCGCCCCTGACGAATGTGAGGAACGTAGCGTTCTCACCGGAAGTTAAGTCCCTCAGATACATAAGGAATCTTCCGGATGGCCAAGCCTGACAAGAAAATGATCGCCGAAACCATGCGCAGCATGGATCTGTGCATGATGACGACACATGGCGAGGGTAGCTCGCTCACCAGCCGCCCGATGAGCAACAACGCGCAGGTCGATTACGACGGCGACAGCTTTTTTTTCACCGCCCCCGACACGCGCAAGCTGCGCGATATCGACCGCGACAAGCACGTTGCGCTCGATTTTCAGGGCGACGGCATCTGGCTGACGATCCGCGGCACTGCGAGCGTCCATAACGACCCCGCGCTCATCAAGCAGCACTGGACGCCCGACATCGAGAAGTGGTTCGGCCACGGCCCCGAGGAGCAAGGCGGCGTGCGGATCATCAAGGTGACCGCCAATGAGGCCGAACTTTACGGCGAGAACGAAGGCGTGGTCGATATGGGCGGCTGATATTCGCCTCCCCCTCAAGGGGGAGGTTGGGTAGGGGTGTACCAAGGCCATTGGTGCAGAGCCCCCACCCCCAAACCCCTCCCCAAGGGAGAGGAGTTATGTGGCTAACTGTTCCGCCAGCGGGCGATGAAGAACCCGTCGAGGCCGCCGTGTTCGGGCAGCATTCCGGGGTCGGTGCGCAGGGTGCCGTGCGCGGTGGGTGACAGGCCTGCGGGCAGTTCCTCCGCGCTGATCGGTTCGCGCGGGAGCCAGACTTTCTCCGCCTGCTCCTCCCCTTCCTCGCTCTCAAGCGAACACACCGCATAAACCAGCGCGCCACCCGGCGTGAGCCAGCCGCTGGCGCGCTCTATCAACCGCGCCTGCACTTCGGCAAGGTCGGCGATCTGGCGCGGGCCAATGCGGTGGAGCACGTCCGGGTGGCGGCGCGCAGTTCCGGTAGCGGTGCATGGCGCGTCGATCAGGATCGCGTCGAAGGGCGTCTCAGGCTCCCATTTGAAGGCATCGGCGGCGATGACCTCGGCCTCCAGACCGGTCCGCTTGAGATTTTCCTCCAGCAGCTTCAACCGCTTGGCCGAGATGTCGAGCGCGGTGACCTGCCACCCTTGCGCCGCCAGTTGCAGCGTCTTGCCGCCCGGCGCGGCGCACAGGTCGAGCGCGCGCCTGCCCTGCCCATCGCCCAGCAGGCGCGCAGGCAGCGAGGCGGCGAGGTCCTGCACCCACCATTCGCCGCCGCCGTGCTTTTCGCCATAGCCTTCCAGATCGTGCACCGCCTGCCCGCGCGAGAGGCGCAGGTGGCCCGGCATCAGGCTGTCCGCGCCCAGCTTCACCGCCCATTCGGCGGTTTGCGAGGGATCGCGCAGAGTGAGATCGAGCGGTGGCGGTTCGGCGAGGCCCGGCGCGATCGCGTCCACCCGTTCGCCCCAGCGCTGCGCAATGGCTTCGGGCAGTGTCGGCGCCGCGGGCAGCTCGACCCCGCGCTTGGTCAGCGCGCCGAACACGCCATGCGCCAGCCGCTTGGGCCCGCCCGAGAGGAGCGGCAGCGCGGTCGCGATCACCGCGTGCGGCGGCGTTTCCAGCCGCAGCCATTGGGCGAGCATCAGCCGCAATACGGTGCGCGGCTTGGCATCCTCGGGCAGAACCTCACGCGTCGCGCTGTCGATCAGCGCGTCGAAATCGGGCAGCCAGCGCAAGGTTTCCGCCGCGATCGCGCGTGCGAGCCCTGCATCCGAGGCGGGCAGGCCGCGCAGGGCCGCGGTCTCGTTTTGCTCCAGGGTTTCGCCCCGGCGCAGCACGCCGTCGAGCAGGCGCAGCGCGGCGCGGCGCGCGGGCAGGCCGGGAATATCCTTGCCCCCCTCACCCATGATGATGGAAGCGCGGCTTGAAACCGGATGCGAACAGGATCATTTCTCTCATATGAAACGCGCTACCGAACGCCCCGAAGACTTCAAGAAGCCTGCGCACTGGAGTGACGATCCCGCGCCCGCGCCCGAACCCATCGACGCGGCCGAGGAAGACCCCAAAGGCCTCAGCCCCACGCGCTATGGCGACTGGGTGAAGGACGGAATCGCGATCGATTTCTAGGCCTGTCTGAGGCTCATCAAATCCGCACCAGCCTGATCTGCAACCCGTCCTTGGGCTGCGGGATCGGCCAGGCCTGCCAGTCGGGCGCGTAGCCTTCGGCCACTTCGATCCGGTAGCGGGTCAGCATGTGCGCCATCAGGATCTTGATCTGCATATAGGCGAAGTGCAGCCCCAGGCACATATGCGCGCCGCCGCCGAAGGGCACCCAGGCATATTTG
>CAXAXQ010000002.1:0-185451 GCA_963972905.1 uncultured Erythrobacteraceae bacterium | reverse complement strand
AAGCCGCCGCATGGCTGCAGGCCAAGCGCGCGAGCGAGGAAGAACAGCTGAGCGGCATGCCGATCGGCACCGCAAGCGAAACGCCTGCCGAGCCGGAAGCCGAGGCCGCCGACGACGCCGACGACGCCGAGGAGCAGACGGAAGAATAATCCGCCTGCGCTCAAGCAAATACTTGCGGCAGCGTTCGCAGGCCTGCATCAGGCTTACATGGATGTAAGCAGCAGCAATTATCACCACCCGCGCCCGTGGGACACGCCGATCGAAACCACGACGATGTCCGCGCTGCTGGCGCGGGCGGTCGCGGAGCACCCTGCCCGCACGCTGATCGAATTCATGGGGCGCAAGCTCAGCTATCAGGCGATGCATGCCGAGGCGCGACGCTTCGCCGCGGGGTTGCAGGCCGCCGGCATCGGGCGCGGCGACCGGGTCGGGCTGTTCCTGCCCAACGTGCCGATCTACCTTTCGGCCTATTACGGCGCGATGCTCGCCGGGGCGACGGTGGTCAATTTCTCGCCGCTCTATTCGATCGACGAACTGTCCCACCAGGTAGAGGATTCGGGCACCCGGCTGCTGGTTACGGTCGATGCGAACGCGCTCTACGGCACCGCGCAGGCCGTGCTCGAGGGATCGTCGCTGAAGACGCTGGTGGTCGGCGAGCTTGCGAGCATGCTTCCGATGCTCAAGGGTCTCGGGCTCAAGCTTTTCAAGCGCAGCGCGATCGCCAAGCCTGCCTATGGGCAGAGCATCGTACGCTGGAGCAGCATGCTGCCGCGCAGCGAGCCGACCCCTCTCGACATCACGCCCGACGAGATCGCGTTGCTGCAATATACCGGTGGCACCACCGGGCGGCCCAAGGGCGCGATGCTCAGCCACGCGAACCTTGCCGCCAACGCCCAGCAGGTCGACACGATCGACCCGTTCGAGCGCGACGATCCGGATGTGGTCATGGGCGCGCTGCCGCTGTTCCATGTGTTTGCGAACACCTGCGTGCTCAACCGCAGCATCGTGCGCGGCGCGACCATTGCGATGGTCCCGCGGTTCGAGGCGGGCGACGTACTCAAGACGCTCAAGCGCGCCAAGGTGACCGGCTTTCCCGGCGTGCCGACCATGTTCCAGGCGCTGCTCGACCATCCCAAGGCGGCGACGACCGACTTCTCCTCGCTCAGGATCTGCATCTCGGGCGGCGCGCCGCTCGCCGACCCGCTGCGCGACAAGTTCGAAAAGCTCACCGGCGTCCGGCTGGTCGAAGGTTATGGCCTGACCGAAAGCTCGGGCGTGGTCTCGACCAACCCGTACATCGCTACGCGGAAGACGGGCACGATCGGACAACCGATCCCCGGCACGCGGCTGCTGCTGCTCGACAAGGAAGACGAAACGAAGCTCGCTCCCGAGGGCGAGCCGGGCGAGCTGGCGATCCACGGGCCGCAGATCATGCAGGGTTACTGGAACCTGCCTGAAGCCGATGCCGAGGTCTTCGTGGAACATGAGGGGCGCAAATGGCTGCGCACCGGCGATGTCGCGCGGATCGATGCAGATGGCTTCATCGAGATCGTCGACCGGATCAAGGACATGATCGCGGTCGGCGGGTTCAAGGTCTTCCCCAGCCAGGTGGAGGATGTGCTCCAGACCCATCCCGCGATCCGCGACGTGCTCGTGATCGGTGTGCCCGACGATTACCACGGCGAGGTTCCGCGCGCCTACGCGACGCTGCAACCCGATCAGGAAGCCCCCACCGCGGAGGCTCTGCGCGACTGGCTCAATGGCCGCGTCGGCAAGCATGAACGGGTCGATCAGGTGGTGATCCGCAAGGAATTGCCGGTGACGATGGTCGGCAAGCTCGACCGCAAGGCGCTGCGGGCCGAAGTGCTCGGCTGATTGCGCGTTCGCGTCGCGGGACACCGCGCATGAAAAAGGGGGCCGTCACGCGATCCGCGACGGCCCCCTTTTTTCGCAAGTTCGGCGATCAGTAGTACCCGGCGCTCGCGCTCGTGCTCTGTTCGTCCGAGCTATCGTCCGAGGAGAAGGGCGAAATGCCCAGATCGGCGGTGGTCGAACCGCTCGCCGAAGAGGCGTCCGCGCCGTCGCTCTCGCTCTGCACGCTCGACTGGTTCGACTGAGAGTGGGCGGACCCGGCTTCGCGCGGGGCGAAGCGGCCCTGGACCGAGGCACCCTGTTCGACGGTCAGCGCTTCGTAATGGACATCGCCGTTGATCGTTGCGCTGCGCAGGATGATGAGCTCGCGTGCATGGATCGACCCATCGACACGCCCGGCAAGGCGCGCGCTTTCCGCCTTTACTTCGCCGGTGATCTGGCTGGCTTCGCCCTGCACCAGCGAGGCGCAGTCGATATCGCCTTCGACAGTGCCGTCGATATGCAGTTCGGTCGAAGCCGCGATGTTGCCGGTGATGGTGACGTCGGCGCCAAGCACCGAGAAGCTCCCCGAGGAGGACGAATTCTTAGACACCGGCGTCGCCTTGGGTGTCGCTGGCCGTGCGGGTGCGCTGGGCGCCGGAGCTTCGGCGGACTTTTTTGAGAACATCGGGGGCTAACTCCAAGAATGTGCGCGGATTGACTGCTGTGCCGTTCACTCGAACCTCGAAATGCAAGTGCGGGCCGGTCGAACGACCGGTGCTACCGATTGCGCCGATAATTGTACCTGCTTCAACCCGCTGCCCGACCCGCGCCTCAAAACGCGACATGTGGGCGTAACGTGTTAAGAGACCTTGGCCGTGGCTGATTTCGACCACGTTACCATAGCCGCCCTTTCGGCCTACAAATGTCACGGTTCCCCGCGCGGTGGCGAAGATAGGCGCACCTATCTTGGCGGGGAAGTCCAGCCCGCGGTGCATCGCGGCGCGCCCGGTGAAGGGGTCGCGGCGATAGCCGTAGGATGAATTGACCGCCGCTGCCCTGGTTGGCGCGAACTGCGGAACCCCCTGCAGCGTCGCTTCGAGCGTCGCCATCCTCGACAGGCTTGCACCCAGGCGCTCGAATCGCGGATCGATCTGCTCGTCCTTGCCGAACAGTGCTTCGAGCGGGCCGCCGCGCGCGCTGGTATCTGCCGAGGAGAGCATCCTGTCCGGATCGAGGCCGAGCTCGCGCAGCGCCCACATTGCGCGGCGCGATCGCTGGTCGGCGTAGCGGGTCAGCCCTTCGACGAAGGCGAGCTGGCGCGATTCGATCCGCGCGAGCGAGGCCGCTTCGGGCACCGCGGCGGAGACCTTCTCCACCAGTTCGTCGGTTTCGTTGGCGCTGTCGGTGACATTGCCGTGCTTGACCGCATCGGCGGGCAGCATTTCGATCATGCCCTCGATGAAGTCCTGCCGCTTCTCGAGATCCTGCGTCACCTCGCCGATATTGGCGCGGTAGGCCTTCAGCCGTTCTTCCGAAGTCGCAACATCCGCCTCGCGTTCGAGCAGCGCGACCCGCTCCACGCTGGAGCGGTATTGCAGCACGCTCATCACGCCCATGCTGCCGACGAAGGCGACCGACGCGGTCAGCGCCAGCGCGGCGGTGCGTTTCTGAAGTCTCGAGCTGATCTTGATGAAGCGGACCTGGCCTTGCGAGCGCATGAAAAACTCGCGCTCGGGAAACCAATGCTCCATCCGCTCACGCCACGTGAGCCGGTGCTGCTGTTCGTTGCTCAAGTCGACCCCTACCGTTGTCCCGGTCCCGATTCGGGGGGTAACAGTAGGGTCCGACCCGGTCGAATCCCGTGCCGAGTCGTTAGGACGAACGGAACTCTACCTACGATGAACTGTTAAATCGCGATGGCGTTAACCATGTTTACGCGGGAACCACTTGAGCATTCGCGGGTTGCGTCGCGCTTGATCAACCGTCCGCCCCCACCGTTCGCCGCCTCATCCGCCAGCTCGCGAAGGACGCGGCGCGTCGGCCTGCTGGGCGGCAGCTTCAATCCCGCGCATGGTGGCCATCGGCGAATCTCCCTGTTTGCGATGGATGCGCTGGGCCTGGACGAAGTATGGTGGCTTGTCTCGCCGGGCAATCCGCTCAAGCCGAAAGAGGGCATGGCCCCGCTCGCCGCGCGCTATGCCTCCGCTCTCGTGCAGGCGCGTCGTGCGCCGATCCGGGTGACCGCGATCGAGCGAGAGCTGGGCACGCGCTACACGGTCGACACGATCGCAGCGTTGCAGAAGCGGTTCTCCAGCCACGAATTCGTATGGCTGATGGGGTCTGACAATCTGGTGACATTCCACAAGTGGCGCGCCTGGCGGCGGATCGTGTGGAGCGTGCCGATTGCGGTCATCGCCAGACCGGGGTATGAGATGGCAACCGTCGCCAGCCCCGCGGCGGCCATGCTGCGGCGTTTCCGGGTGGAACCGGCGCAGTTCAAGGCCAGGGGCGAGTGGAGCGCACCTATTCTGGTGACATTGCGTTTTGATCCCGATGCCCGGTCCGCCACCGCGATTCGCGCGGGCGCGCCAGACTGGGCCTCCGGTTATCGCGACGCTGCGCTCCGCGATCAGATTACCCATCGACCCATCATCGATTTCAGTACCGATCCGGAGCCGGGCAGCGCATGACTCGCATCTGCTCCCGGCCATTCCCATATTACTGGAATGACAGGAGTATCGACCTCGCCCATGACCAATGTGCAAGCCGCCATCATGCCCGCCACCAACCGCCCGAAGGGCTCTGCCATGACTGAAGACCGGTCCGACGCGCTCCACGCGCTGGTAATGCAGCAGCTCGACGACGATCAGGCGCAGGACATCGTCAGCATCGACCTGGAAGGCAAATCCAGCATGGCCGATCACATGGTGGTCGCCTCTGGCCGGTCGACCCGGCAGGTCGCCTCGATCGCGCAGAAGCTGGCCGCGAAGATCAAGCAGGACGGCTACGGCAACGCCCGGCTCGAAGGCCTGCCCGCCGCCGACTGGGTGGTGATCGATGCGGGCGACGTGGTGATCCACCTGTTCCGCCCCGAAGTGCGCAGCTTCTACAATATCGAACGGATGTGGTCGTTCGGCGAGAACGGGCAGGTCGTTGCCGGGGGCACGGCGTAAGCCTCCCTTCGCATCACTGACCGCCTGCCATGCTCCTCCACGTCATCGCGCGCGGCAAGATCGCCCGCTCGCCAGAGGCGCAGCTGGTGGATCGCTATCTGACGCGGATCGCGTGGGACACAAAGCTGACCGAACTGCCCGATAGCGGCGGGAAAATCCCGTCAACCAAAGATCCTTGCCGCACCGTCGCGCTGGACGAGAAGGGCCGCGATCTTTCCTCCGAACAGCTTGCCGAAATCCTCGGCCAGTGGCGCGATGGCGGGATCCGCGAGACGCGATTCCTGATCGGCGCCGCCGACGGGCATAGCGAAGCCCAGCGCCAGGAAGCGGACCTGCTGCTCGCCTTCGGCAGCGCGACCTGGCCGCACCTGCTGGCGCGCGCGATGCTTGCCGAACAGCTTTACCGCGCAACGAGCATTCTTGCAGGCCATCCCTATCATCGGGCAGGGTAGCGCACGTGCTACACCGCCTCGCCCTGCTTGCCGCGCCGATCGCCGCGATCGCGCTGGTTGTCACCGCACCACAGGTGCGGGGGCAGGGTGTCGAGGCTTACGAGGATGCGGATGCGGTTCGCGCCGCGATCGGAAGGGCCGAACGCTCTTCCACCAAGGCTGCGCAGCGCGCTCGCTCGCTCGAAGCTGCCGCCGCGGAGGCGGAGCAGGAGGCCGAGAAGGTCGCAACTCAGTCTGCCGCGCTTGCTGCGCGAATTCAGGAAACCGAGGCGCAGATCGCAGTGGCGCAGGGCCGCCTGTCGCTGATCGCACGCCAGCAGCGCGCGCTCGACGCGCGGCTGGCCGAGCGGCGAGAACCGCTGATCCGGCTGACCGGCGCGTTGCAGAACGTCTCGCGCAGGCCGCTGGTGCTGTCGGTCTTTCGCCCCGGCTCGATCCGCGACAGCATGTATCTGCGCGCGGTTCTGGAGACGACCATCCCCGAAGTGCGCGGGCGCACCGCCGCGCTGCGCGGAGAGATCGACCGTAGCCGCGCGCTGCGCGAGCGGGCCGAAACCCTGCTCTCCCAGCTGGCCGAGGAGGAGGGACGCCTCGCGCTGCGCCGCAAGCAGCTGGCCGAAATCGAGACGCGCAAGCGCCTCGCCGCGCGCCGCCGGGGCGGGGAGGCAGACCGGCAGGAGGAGCGCGCACTCGCCTTTGCCGAACAGGCGCGGGATCTGGACGGGCTGGTTGCGCGAATCGATGCTGCGGGCACCCTGCGCGAGCAATTGGCCGCGCTGCCCGGCCCTGTCATGCGGCCGTCCGATCCGGGCCGCGCGCGCACCCGCGCGACGCCGATCCCGGCACCGACGCGCGAGCAGGTGCGCTCACCCTCAGGCCTCCGCCTGCCGGTCGATGGGCGCACGCTGCGCGGCTTCGGCTCGGTCGACAGCTCGGGCGTGCGCAGCGACGGCATCCTGCTGCGCGCGGGCGGCGGCGCGCAGGCGGTTACCCCCGCACCGGGCCGGGTCGCCTTTGCCGGGCCGTTTCGCGGCTATGGCCGGATCGTGATCGTCGAGCATCCGGGCGGCTGGACCAGCCTCGTCACCGGGCTCGCCCGCACCGACGTGACCGTGGGAGAGCAGCTGACCGAAGGCGCGTCGCTGGGCGTGGCTCCACCGGCCGGTGGTGCAATCGGGTTCGAATTGCGGCTGGGCGGGCGCCCGGCGAACCCGCTCGACCACTTGTCGAACTGAGCTTTCCCCCTCGCGGCCCGGGCCCAAGTGCATCTGGCGTTAATGGCTTGCTCCCTATAAACGGGGGCGAATGTCCGGAAGGCTTACGAATATGAAACTGCCCGTCGTTGCCCGCTCTCTCGCGCTGGTCACCGCGCTCGCGATGATTCCCATCGCCACCGCCGGGATGGCGCAAGTCGACAGCCGCGTGGCCCCCGAGTTCGCCAAGCTGTTCGCCACCTACCAGCGGATTCAGGCGAGCTATGTCGACGAAGTCGATGACGAGAAGCTGATTCGCGGCGCGATCGACGGGATGCTCGCCAGTCTCGATCCGCATTCGGCCTATCTCGACGGGAGCGATCTGGAGCGGCTCGAAACGCTGATCGACGGCAATTATTCCGGCCTCGGCCTTTCGGTCGTGATGGAAGAAGGCGCGGTCAAGGTGATCAGCCCGTTTCGCGGCAGTCCGGCGGAAAAGGCCGGGATCAAGGCGGGCGATTTCATCACCCACCTCAATGGCAAGCTGATCTACGGCGGCGATCTGGACGAGGCGGTGCAGCAGATGCGCGGCCCCGCCGGTACCTCGATCAACCTGACGATCTTCCGCCCCGGCAGCGACGAGCCGATCGAAACCAGCGTGACGCGCGGCGTGATCGAGCTGGAGCCGGTCACTTACGAGGTGAAGGACGGCAGGATCGGCGTCATCACCGTGAACGAGTTCTCGCGTGATGTCGGCGCGGATGTGTTCGCCGCGTGGAGCGATATCCAGCGCGAGGCGGGCGGCCGGGTCAACGGCCTGGTGCTCGATCTGCGCTCCAACCCGGGCGGTTCGCTCGACGAGGCGATCGCGCTGTCGGACCTGTTCCTCGACGACGGGCGGATCGTCTCGCAGCGCGGCCGTGCGCGCGGCGAATCGATGTCGTTCGATGCGGAGACGGTCTATCGCGGACAGATCGCGGCCGATGTGCCGCTGATCGTGCTGATCGATGCAGGCTCTGCCTCGGCGAGCGAAATTGTCGCCGGCGCGCTGCAGGATCACCGCCGCGCGCTGATCATGGGCGAACGCAGCTTCGGCAAGGGTAGCGTGCAGTCGCTGGTCCCGCTGGGGCCGGACGCCGCGCTCAAGCTGACCACCGCGCGGTATTACACCCCGTCGGGCCATTCGGTGCAGGAAGGCGGGATCAAGCCCGACATTCGCGTGCCGCAGCTGTCCGACCCGGATATGGAACGGCGCCGCAAGTACCAGCTGCGCGAAAGCGACCTGCGCGGCCACCTGATCAACGAAGCCGATCTGAAGGACGACGATCTGGAGAACGACATCCGGCAGGATCCGCGCTTCACCCAGACCGCTGCGGAGCTGGAGGAGCAGGGGATCGAGGATTTTCAGCTCGACTATGCGCTCAAGACGCTGCGCCGGACCACGCCCAGCTCGGTCGCGCTGCGCAAGTAGCCCGGGCGGCACAGGCATGATCGAGATACAGGCATGATCGATACGCCCCGCGCGCGCACGGCCCGCTGGATAGTCCTGCTTGTGCCCGTGCTGCTGCTGGGCGGGGCCTATGTCAGCCAGTATGTCTTCGGCCTGTACCCGTGCGAAATGTGCTGGTGGCAACGCTACCCGCACTTCGCCGCGCTGGCGCTGGCGATGCTCGCCTTCATTGCTCCGCCGCAGCGGCTGTGGATCGCCCTCGCGGCGCTGGCGATCATCGCCTCGGGCATGATCGGCCTGTTTCACGCTGGGGTCGAATACCACTGGTGGCAGGGGATCACCGGTTGCGCCGCCATCCCCTCGTCCAGCGAAGGCGGCAATGCGCTCGACGCGATTATCAACACGCCGCTGGTGCGCTGCGACGAGGCGGCGTGGAGACTGTTCGGGATCTCGCTGGCGGGCTACAACTTCCTTATATCGAGTGCGGCTGGCATCGCCGCGATTTCGCTGCTGGCGAAGAAGGGCAAGCGCGCATGAAAGACCATATCCACCGGATGATCCGGGTCGATCAGGCAGGCGAGTTCGGCGCGACGCGCATCTATGCCGGGCAGCTGGCGGTGATGGGCGATCGCGGGCCGCATTCGGGCGAGATCGCCGCGATGGCGCGGCAGGAAGACGAACATCACGACGCGTTCAACCACCTGATAGCAGAGCGGGGGGTTCGCCCCACCGCGCTGCATCCTTTGTGGTCGGTCGCGGGCTACGCGCTGGGCGCGGCGACCGCGCTGATCGGGCCCAAGGCGGCGATGGCCTGCACCGCTGCGGTCGAGACCGAGATCGACCTGCATTATTCCAAGCAGCTCGATACGCTCAAGGATGCCGACGAAGAGCCCGATCTGCAGCAGATGATCGAACAGTTCCGAGAGGAAGAGCGCGAGCATCACGATGCCGCGATCGCCGCCGGAGCCGAGGAGACGCCCGCCTATCCGCTGCTTTCCGCCGCGATCCGGCTGGGCTGCCGCGCGGCGATCCGGCTGAGCGAGCGGGTATGAGCTGCGGGAACCGGCCTTCGCACTCGCCCGCTTCAGTCACAGTTCAGCCACCGGGCGCGCTTATGAAGCACACATACGGACTATCCCATTTCTTGCCGCAGAGGCCCATCATGAAGACTTTCGTTACTGCCACCATCGCCAGCCTGCTTGCCCTCGGCGCGGGCGTGCCTGCCGCCGCGCAGGACGAGGCCGGGGACAAGGTCAGCATGGTCATCGCCTATGGCGAAGATGAAGTGGACTGCCCCGGAGATACGATTTGCGTCGTCGCGCGGATGGACGAGAGCGAACGCTTCCGCATCCCCGAAAACCTTCGCTACAGCAATGATCCGGCCAATACTGCCTGGGCAAAGCGGGTCGAGAGCTTCGAATATGTCGGCAAGTTCGGCGCGATGAGCTGCTCGCCCTCGGGCGCGGCGGGCTTCACCGGCTGCACCCAGAAGATGATCGACGCCGCCTACGAAGCACGCGAGGGCGGCTCCGCCGCGCGGTTCGGCCAGCTGATCGCCGAGGCGCGGGCCGAGCGGCTTTCGACCATCGACGAAGATGCCGCCGCCGAGCAGGAGCGGGTCGAACAGATCGAGCGTGAATATATGGAGCGGATCGAGCGTGAGAGCGCGGCGGAGGTTGCGGCCGAAGCACTGCCGCAGCCGCAGTCGTCGGCAACGCCCTCCGACGACTAGGCGCAACGGAGCGGCGTTAACGCGCCGTCTCGGCTTGTTAACCGATTTTGCGTAAGCGGGCGGCATGGCCCGCATGCACACCAACGCGCCGCTCAAGATTGCAATCGTCTTCGGGACCCGGCCGGAGGCGATCAAGCTGTTCCCGCTGATCCACCTGCTGCGCGACGACCCGCGCTTTGCGCCCGTGGTGATCTCCACCGGGCAGCACCGCGCTATGCTCGATCAGGTGCTCGACATCGCACAGGTCGTCCCCGACCACGATCTCGCCGTGATGCGCGCCGACCAGAGCCTCGATGCGCTGACCGCGCGGCTCCTGACCGCAATCGGCGAAACGCTCGATGCCGAGGTGCCCGACTGGGTGGTGGTGCAGGGCGACACCGCCAGCGCGATGTGCGGCGCGCTCGCCGCGTTCTACCGCAAGATCCCGATCTGCCATGTCGAGGCGGGCCTGCGCAGCGGCGACATCCACCATCCCTGGCCCGAAGAGGTCAACCGCAAGGTCATCGGCACGATGGCCGCGCTCCACTGCGCGCCCACGCAGACCGCCGCCGACGCGCTGCGGCGCGAGAATATCGACCCCGCCACTATCCACGTCACCGGCAATACGGTGGTCGACGCGCTCCACTGGGTGCTCGGCGCAATCGACCGCAAACCCGCTCTCGCGGCGGATCTGCACGCGGCGGCACAGCGCTTCGCAGGCAAGCGGATCATCGGCGTCACCACCCACCGGCGCGAGAATTTCGGTGAGGGGATGCGCGCAGTGGCCAGGGCCATCCGCGCGATTGCGGAGCGCGACGACACCGCCGTGCTGTTCCCCGTCCACCTCAACCCCAATGTCCGCGCGACCATGCATGACGAACTGGGCGGTCTGGACAATGTCGCGCTGCTCGAACCACTCGACTATCCCAATTTCGCCGCGCTGATGCAGGCGAGCACGCTGATGCTGACCGATAGCGGCGGGGTGCAGGAAGAGGCCCCCGCGCTGGGCAAGCCCGTGCTGGTTATGCGCGCGACGACCGAGCGGCCCGAAGGGGTCGAGGCAGGCACTGCCAAGCTGGTCGGGACCGACCCCGAGGCAATCCAGCGCGAGGTGTTCCGCCTGCTCGACGACGAGAGCGCCTATGCCGCAATGGCGCAGGCGCACAATCCGTTCGGCGATGGCCGGTCATCGCAGCGGATCGCGGAGCTGATGGTCCAGCACTAACGGCGCGCGGTGCGCCCTAGTCGATCCCGTGATAGGTTTTGAACCAGCTGACGAAGCGTGGGAAGCCTTCGTCGGCGCTGGTTTCGGGGCGGAACCCGTGATCGCGTGCGATTGCGTCGATATCGGCGAAGGTGCGCGGTACGTCGCCCTTTTGCATCGGCAGCAGCTCGATCTCCGCCTTCCGGCCGCACGCCTCCTCGATGATCCCGATCACCCGCATCAGCTCTTCGGACCGGTTGTTGCCGATATTGTAGAGCGCGTGCGGGGCAACGCTGCCCCCCGGCTTCGTGGCACCGTCATCGCTCGGTGGCCCGGCGAGGCAGGCGGTGATGCCGCGAACGATATCGTCCACATAGGTGAAATCGCGGCTCATTTCGCCATTGTTGAATACCGGGATCGGCTCGCCCTTCAGGATCTTCCGGGTGAAGATCCACGGCATCATGTCGGGCCGCCCCCACGGCCCATACACGGTGAAAAACCTGAGGCCGGTCTGCGGCAGACGATAGAGATGGGCGTAGCTTTCGCTCATCAACTCGTCCGCCTTCTTGGTCGCGGCGTAAAGCGAGAAGGGGTGATCGACCCGGTCCTCGACCGCGAAGGGCACCTTCTCGTTGCCGCCATAGACCGAGCTTGAACTGGCGTAGACCAGGTGGTCGATGCGCCGTTCGCGGCCCAGCTCGAGCATGTTGAGATGGCCGGAAATGTTCGAATGTGCGTAGGCGCGCGGATTTTCGAGCGAATAGCGCACCCCCGGCTGCGCGCCGAGATGAACGATCCGGTCGAAGCCGTGCCCGTCCAGCGCGCGTGCCAGTGCCTCGTGATCGCCGAAGTCGCATTCCACGAAGCGGAATGCCTGCCCTGCCGCCGCAGCCACCCGCGCGAGCCGGTCACGCTTCAGTGTTACTGCGTAATAGGGGTTAAGATTGTCGATCCCGATTACCCGGTGGCCGCGCACCACCAGGGCCTCGGCCAGTGCGGCACCGATGAAGCCTGCCGCTCCGGTAACCAGAATGTTCACGCAGGTCTCCTCGCTCGCACATGCCCCTAACACCGAGGCCGTTACCATAAATTTTACCCGCGCCATGCAAAAGCGAGGAAGAAGATTTGGCCACAGGGGCACGCAGACGCATGACCAACGACACACCCACGGTTGCCGTGGTCGGGCTCGGCTATATCGGCTTGCCGACCGCTGCAATCATCGCGCGCACCGGATGCGCAGTCACCGGCGTCGACGTCTCGGCCGAGGTGGTCGAAACGATCAATCGCGGCGCGATCCATATCGAGGAAGTCGATCTCGATGGACTGGTGCAGGCGGTGGTCTCGCGCGGGACGCTGTGCGCCTCCACGCAGATGCCGCGCGCCGACGTCTATGTCATCGCGGTGCCCACGCCGTTCGAGAAGGATGGCGAGCATACGCCGGACACCGGCTATGTAATGGCGGCGGCCGATGCGATTGCGCCGGTGCTGGACGCGGGCGCGCTGGTGATCTGCGAGAGCACCTGCCCCGTCGGCACGACCGATGCGGTGCGTGACCGGCTGGCTGCGCTGCGCCCCGATCTCGCGATGCCGGGGCTTGGGGCGGGCACCCCCGACATCGCGATCGCCTATTGCCCCGAGCGGGTGCTGCCGGGCCGCATTCTGGAAGAGCTGGTCCATAATGATCGCTCGGTCGGCGGGGTCACGCCGCGCTGCGCCCGCAAGGCGATCGCCTTCTACAAGCGTTTCGTGCGCGGCGAGTGCATCGCCACCGATGCGCGCTCAGCCGAAATGACCAAACTGGTCGAAAATGCCTTTCGCGACGTCAACATCGCGTTCGCCAACGAACTCTCGATCATCGCGGACAAGCAGGGGCTGGACGTCTGGGAGGTAATCCGCCTCGCCAATCGTCACCCGCGGGTCAACGTGCTCCAGCCCGGGCCGGGTGTGGGCGGCCACTGTATCGCGGTCGATCCCTGGTTCATCGTTCACGGCGCGCCCGAAGAAGCGCGCGTCATCCGCACCGCGCGCGAGGTCAACGATGCCAAGATGCAGCATGTCCTCGACCGGGCGAGTGCGCTGATCGAAGAGAATCCGGGCGCTCCGGTCGCGTGTCTCGGCCTCGCGTTCAAAGCGAATATCGACGATTTCCGCGAAAGCCCCGCGCGTTTCATCGCCGCCCGGCTGGCGCGCAAATTCGGTTCGCGGGTCAATATTGTCGAGCCCTACGCGCGCGAACTGCCGATCGAATTCGGTGAAACGGGCGCGAAGCTGGTCGATATCGACACCGCGCTCGAGACCTGCAGCATCCTGATCGTGCTGGTCGACCACGACGTGTTCCGGTCGATCCCGGCAGAAGAGCGCGCCCACGCGCTGGTTTACGATACGCGCGGAATCTGGGTTGATGCCCCCGGCATGCCCCGCAGGGCGCAGAGCCTGAGTCTCGCCGGCTGAGCTTGCCGCACTGCGCCACTCCCGGACTGGCGCGCACGAGCCGTGTTGACCTGGCCATCCCGATCGCTCAAGGTTGCGGCCATGGCGGAGCGTCTCAAGCTTCTCGGGCTCGTTGTGCTCACGAGCGTATTCAGCACACTGGCGACGATGTACCTCATGCCCCGCGTGAATGATCGCTGGGAAGCGTGGACCTACGACGACATCTGGGAACGGCAGGAACGGCACGAGCTCGACCAGTGCCCGATCGCCAAGACCTATCTCCTCGCCGGGCGTGGGGATACGATCCAGGTCGAGCCTCAAGGGGCCTATTCGCTGAAGCAGAACTACACCGCAGTGCCCGACATGGGCGTGCTGCTCGAAGTGCGCGAACCCGGTGTCCTCGATATCGACATGAAGCTGGAGGCGACCCACCAAGGCGACGGCTACGGCAAGGTGATCGGCTTCGGTGCACACGTGACCTATCAGTACGCGGCCACGCGCGAAGGCCTACAGAGCGGCAAGGCGGAAACTGCCCGCGGGTGGATCGGAGGCACCAATATCAGGGATCTGCGGGACCACTACGGCCAAGTGAACCTGACTGGCGCAGTGCCGGTAGAGCGGGGCTTCTACTGGTTCTGCGTGCGCGCCTCGGCCCATAGCGGACTGACCCCGAACAGTGATCTCGCACACCTTAATCTCGATGCGGACGATTCTATGAACGTGCTGCGGCTGTCTTTCAAGCCGGGCGGCAGGCTCTTGAAATAAAAGCGCTTTCCAACGACCTGTTTCAATCGGGTGGGGCGCGTTGCGACACGCATTGCGTTGCGGCATGCATTGCTTTACCGGCCCTGCATCGAATGTCGCGGCGCGGGTCGGCAGGAGGGTTGGGCGCGTACGGTGTTCCGTACCGATCGGCATTCCCGCTCGATCTTTAGCGCCAACTCTGTGCAAAGGGCTCGAAACAGTGACTTCCAGCAACGTGCCGCGCACCGCGCTCATCGGATGCGGGCGGTGGGGCCGCAACATTGCCCGGGTACTCGCTCGCATCGGCTCGCTCGAAGTGATCATCGATCCGGCAGCCGAAGCGCTTGCGCCCTATGCCGAAGAACTCGGCGTGAGGATCACCAGCAACCTCGACGCGGCTTTCGCGAACGGGATCGAAGGCGTCGCGATTGCGGCGCCCGCTGTCGATCATGGCAAGCTCGCCAAGCGTGTGCTCGAAGCGGGCAAGCCCGTCTTCATCGAGAAGCCGCTGGCGCTCGATCTCGATGAAGCGCAGGAAGTCGCCGCGCTGGCGCAGGAAAAGGGCTTGGCGCTGATGGTCGGCCACCTGCTGCAATATCACCCCGCCTTCGTTCGCCTTGCAGAGCTGGTCGCCGAAGGGGCGATCGGCGAGCTTCGGCACGTGACCTCGCATCGCCTTAATCCCGGAGCGATCCGCACCGAGGAAAACGCGCTGTGGAGCATGGGGCCGCACGATTTCTCGATGATCCTGCGGCTGATCGGTGAAGAGCCGGATGCCGTGTCCACCCTGCCGGTCCGTGTCGTCAATGCCGCGATTCCGGACCAGTTCTTCGTCCAAATGAGCTTCCCCTCAGGCCGCACCGGGCAGGCCAATGTATCTTGGCTCTCGCCTTACAAAGAGCACAAGCTGACCGTGCTGGGCACGGAAGGTGCGCTGGTGTTCGAGGATACTGCGGGTTCGCGCGAAGAAAAGCTTATGCATTATCCCGGCTATGTCGATCGCAGCGGACAGGCGCCTAGTTTCGTCAAGGGCACCGGCACGCCGGTCGCATTCCCCGAAGGCGAGCCGCTGGAAATGGAAATGCGCGCGTTTCTGTCGGCAGCGCAGGGCAAAAATGCAAGCCGCAGTGGTCCCGAGGAGGCGATCCCTGTGCTACGCCTGCTGCACAATGCGGGGGCTGCGGCCATCACCGCATGATGTATAGGCTGTCGAGCTTCGCGGAGGCGATCGGCCTCGACGTCGTGCGGGACGGCGAGTTCGCCGTTACCGGCAAGCTCTCGACCCCGCTTGATTTGATCTGTGTCCCGCTGCGTTCGGCGGCCTATGTCGAGGAAGTGAACGACAATCGACGCGTAGCCGCGGTGATCACGACGCCCGAGATCGCTGAGCAGCTAGAAGATCGGCTTGCCGTTGCGACGTCAGAGAATCCGAATAGCGCGCACCTTGAGATCCACGCGTTGCTGGCCGAAGCAAAGGCCGCCGAGCGGCAGGCGCAGTCCAACCGGATTGATCCAAGCGCGGTCATCGATGGCTCGGCCCGCATCGCGGACTATGGCGTGACCATCGGAGCGGGCGCGCGGATCGGCGCGAATGTCTCGCTGGCAGCGGGCGTGACGATCGAGGAAGGCACGGTCCTGCATCCGGGCTGCGCGCTGGGCGTGCCCGGCTTCAACACCGGCATGGTGAGCGGGCGGCTGCGGATCGTGCAGCCACTGGGCGGTGTCCGCATCGGCGAACATTGCGAGCTGCTGGCCAATTGTACCATTGCAAGCGCGATCTTCGGCGGCGAAACGACATTCGGACCGGAAGTAATGGTCGACAATCTCGTTTACGTCGCTCACGATGTGCAGATCGGTCGGCGTGTGCAGATATGTGCCCTGGTCAGTATTCTTGGCCGTACGATCATTGGCGACGATGCCTATATCGGCCCCTCAGCGGTCGTGAAGAATGGTCTCACACTTGGTGCGAGGGCCCGCATAAATATTGGTGCAGTGGTGACACAGGACGTAGCCGAAGGCGCTTCAGTCTCAGGCAATTTCGCGATACCGCACGATCGCTTTCTCAACCATCTTCGGACCATTCGATAACGGGATCTCTGTGATGCAATTCATCGACCTCAAGGCCCAGTACGCCGAACTCAAAGACGAGATCGACACGCGGATGCTCTCCGTGCTGGAGCGCGCGGCCTTTATCCAAGGCCCAGAAGTGAAGGAGCTGGAAGCGGCGCTGTCCGACTTCTGCGGGGCGAAGCGCGCCATCACCTGTGCCAACGGCACCGACGCCTTGCAGCTGGCGCTGATGGCGTTGGATATCGGCCAGGGCGATGCCGTGTTCGTGCCCAGCTTCACTTATACGGCAACTGCTGAGGTGATCCTGCTGCTGGGAGCGCAGCCCATCTTCGTCGAAGTCGATGCCGAGACTTTCAATGTCGATTTCGACCATGCCGAAGCGATGATCAAGCAAGTCCGCGATGCTGGCAAGTACAAGCCGCGGGTTCTGATGACTGTAGACCTGTTCGGCCAGCCGGTCGATTACGATCGCGCCCGCTCGCTGGCCGACACTTACGGCCTGCACTTCATTTCCGATGCCGCGCAGGGCTTCGGCGGCGATTACAAGGGGCGCCGCGTCGGTTCGGGCATTGCCGATATCACCACCACCAGCTTCTTTCCGGCAAAGCCGCTCGGCTGTTATGGCGATGGCGGAGCGGTGTTCACCGACAATGACGAGGTCGCGGACGTGATCCGCTCGATCTGCCTTCACGGCAAAGGCGACGCGAAGTATGACGTCGTACGCGTCGGGGTGAACAGCCGTCTTGACACGGTGCAGGCCGCGGTCCTGCTGCCCAAGCTTGCGGCGTTCGCGGGCGAGTTGGAAAAGCGCCACCAGGTCGCGCTCGCCTACTCGCGGCGCCTCGGCAATCGGGTGAAGACGCCGCTGCTGCCCGAGGAAGGCCAGCGATTCGCTTGGGCACAGTATACGCTCAAGGTCGAGGATCGCGATACGGTGCAGGCGCGCCTGAAGGACGCTGACGTTCCGTCCGCAGTTTATTACCCCCGTCCGATGCACTTGCAGCCGGCCTACCTCCCTTACGGCGGGGGCGCAGGATCGCTGCCAGTGTCGGAGAGGCTGTCGCAAGAGGTTTTGAGTCTGCCGATGCACCCCTATCTGACCGAGCAGGAGGTCGACACCGTTTGCGACGCCGTTCTCGCGACCGTTCCTGCTTGATCACCCGACTGGAGTACTCCTGACGTGTCCGACACTTTGTCCCAGATTGCCCGCGATTATATCGATCGCGTCGACCAGCGCAGCGCCAAGATCGGCATCCTTGGCCTCGGCTATGTCGGCATCCCGCTCGCCCTGCGCTTCCACGAGGTCGGTCTTGCCGTCCTCGGCTTCGATATCGATGAGGAACGGGTCGATACGCTCAATGCCGGCCAGACCCCGATCAAGCATATCCCTGCAGAAGAAATCACCGCGATGTGCAAAGCGGGCTTCGAGGCGACAACCGATTTCGCGCGAATCGACGAGGTCGACGCGATCATCATCTGCGTTCCTACGCCGCTGAGCGAGCATCGCGAGCCCGACCTCTCCTTCGTCGTCGCGACGATGGAAGCCGTGAGGCCCTACATGCGTGCGGGTCAGATGCTGTCGCTCGAAAGCACGACCTGGCCCGGCACGACTGAAGAGGTGCTGCGCCCATATGTCGAGGCGGCCGGCCTTTCGGTCGGCGAGGAGTTCTTCTTAGTCTATTCGCCCGAACGCGAAGACCCGGGCAACCCGAACTTTACGACCCGCACGATTCCCAAGGTGGTCGGCGGGACGACTGCGGGCTGCCGCGCCGTCGGCGAGGCGTTGTACAGCGCGGTGATCGACCGGGTCGTGCCGGTATCCTCGACGAAGGCTGCCGAGCTGACCAAGCTGCTCGAGAACATCCACCGCTCGGTCAATATCGGTCTCGTTAATGAGATGAAGATGATTGGCGACCGGATGGGAATCGACATCTACGAGGTGATCGATGCAGCGGCGACAAAGCCCTTCGGCTTTACCGCCTATTATCCGGGCCCAGGCCTTGGCGGACACTGCATCCCGATCGATCCGTTCTACCTGACATGGAAGGCGCGCGAATACGGCGTGTCCACTCGCTTCATCGAGCTGGCGGGCGAGATCAACCGAAACATGCCCGAATGGGTCGTCTCGAAAGTGGTCGAGGGGCTAAATGAACGCGAGAAAGCGCTCAAGGGCAGCAAGGTCCTAGCGCTGGGCATCGCCTACAAGCGCAATGTCGAGGACACGCGGGAATCGCCTTCGGTCGAGGTCATGGAACTGCTGCGCGACCGCGGTGCTACCGTGCATTATTCCGACCCTTACGCGCGCACCTTCCCCAAGATGCGCGAGCACAGCTTTGACCTGCAATCGGTCGAGCTGACGCCGGAAGCGCTGACCGGGTACGATGCCGTCGTCCTTCTGACCGATCACTCGGACTTCGATTACGATGCCATCCGGCAGCACGCCAAGCTGGTGATCGACACGCGCGGGAAGTATCGCGAAGCGCACGAAACTGTCGTGCGCGCCTGAGCGCGCGAGCGACAGCTATGGCTCAGAAGCGAGAGAACCGCCACATTCGGCCATATGGCTTCGCTGTGTCACATAATAGCAAGAAATTCGACCGCCGGACCGCCTTTCGGGGCGCGGCCCATGGCGTGCGGCCGATATGGTATCTTGCGGCCTTGGCCGGGAAGGACCTCGGGTGATCAGGATCGGACCGATCAACAATTCGGTTGCGGCTGTGCTCGAGCAGATCACGATCGGCATCGTCTTCTTCCTGAATTACGGGATCCTCGTCCGGGTCGTAGGAACCGAGCAGGTCGGCATTTTCTCGCTGGTACTGGTAATTGCCAGCCTCGGCTCGATCACAAGCACGGGCTTCGCCAGCGCGATCTCGCACTTCCTTCCCGTTTTCGCGAGCCAAGGCGACCGGCCACGGGTGGCCCTGTCCATCGAGACGACCGTCATCTGCACGCTGCTCCTCTATACGGTGACTTTCGCGGTCGCCTATTTCCCGGTCGGTGCGCTGATCGAGGGCCAGATCGGCGCGGCCGAGGCCCCCGCGGCCCGCAGGCTACTCCCAGTGGTGGTGGTCTATGCGATCACGCTGGGGGTCGGCGGTGCGCTCGGCCTCGCGCTCACGGCACTGCAACGGTTGGATCTGCGGTTCTACGCAGCACTTGCGGGCGGGATCGTCGGCATCGCGGTGACGGCTTTCGCTGCTCCCAGATACGGTGTGATCGGGGGAGCCTATGCCTTTGCCGCACAGGGTTCGGTCACGCTGGCGCTCGCTTGGGTCCTTCTTCGACGATTGGTGCCCGAGCTTCCTATCATCCCTCTGCGGCTCGACCGGCCGATGGCGAGGCGGATGGCCGGCCTTGGGATGAACATGCAGGCGCAATCGATGCTGTTCGTCGGGCTGGAGCCGCTGACTCGCCTGTTGATCGGGCACTTCGGCAGCCTAACCGACGTAACGATCTTCGCTATGGCGAGCCGTTTCGTCCTGCAATTGCGGGCGCTGATCTTCGCGCCGGCCCAACCGCTCATCGCGTGGCTCACTGCCATCAGGTCGCGGGGGGATCACTCCGCACTCGCCCGGCTCTACGGTGGCGCACATTTCACCATAGTGCTAGCGACCGTGGCAATGATGTCGGCCCTGCTCGGCGCCGCACCGTTTGTCGGTGAGGTCTGGATCGGCGCATATACTCCGCAATTCACGTTATTCGCCGGGATCCTTGCAGCGGGCTGGCTGGTCAACACAATCTCGCTCGGCCCCTATTTCAATGCCTACTCGCTCGGCAAGATGTCCGTCAGCCTCGTGGCGCATGTGGCGATGTTCCTCGCCAACATTGCCTTCGGCTTGGTGCTGAGTCCGCTGCTGGATGGCACAGGGGCAGTCGTCGCGATGGCGCTCGCATTGGCTTTGTCCGGCATCATCATGCTGGTCGGCAATGCCCGGCACGTGCCCGAGACAGCAAAGCGACCCCACCGCCTGACGATCGGCGTATTCGCCCTCGCCTGCCTCGCCGGCGCTGCCTGTGCCGCATGTGCCTACCTGCCGATCCGCTCTGCCACCGTTCCGATCGTGGGCGGCATCGGTTCGGGGATCGTGTGGCTCGTATGGATCGTCGCCGCAGGAATCCTGCTGCCCCGGGTGCGGGTTCCCGCCCGCGCATTCCTCGAAAGCATGCGGAGAAGGGCTGCTCGCCGCTGATGCGTGCCGCACAAGTGCCTCCTGCGTGGACCGCACTGACACCTTGCGCAAGCAAGCCTGCTTGGCCATTAACGATTATGAGATTATCCGGGCTAGATGCATGCCGATGTATGATAGGAACACGGTTGCACGATCCTCTGATCGACAGCCAAACAGTCTTGCCTGACGAAAAGGCTCTTTTGGGATACGGCGATGCTGCAGCAAGCTAGGACGCGTTACCTTCTTATCTCGCTTCTCTACGTCGGGGTCCTCAGCTGGATCTACCTGACGGAGATGATCTTCCAATGGAGCTATATGGGCCTAGTAGGCGCCTTATCGTTCGAAGGTGTTGTCGGCATCCTCTTCCTATCGACGGTCATCGCAGTGTTCACGCCCAACAAGCGCGACGTGCGAAGCTATGTTATCGCCACTCTCAACTTCATTTTCTTCTATCCAAGCATCGTGTTTCTCTGCTTCGCACCCGGCGAAGTCGTCCACTTCCTAATGCTGTTCCTCGTTTTCGGACTGTTGGTGGTGGTCTCCAACACCGAGATCACTGCCCCGCAGATCGCCGAGGCCAGCCCCAGTACGATCATGCTGCCAGCGCTCGGCCTCACGATCTTCGCAGTCGTCCTGCAGGCGGCCTTCGGTGGCCTGACCTATTTCAACCTCGACATCGAGCGAGTGTACGACTTCCGACGTGTCGCGGCCCGCGAGCTGCCGGGAATTTTCGACTATCTCTATTCGAACGTTTCGACCGCCGTCATGCCAGTCGCGCTGCTGCTGGCCCTCAAGTTCCGCAACTGGCTGGTCGTCGGCCTCGTCCTTTTCTGCACCGTCTTGCTGTTCGGGATGACCCAGCACAAGAGTGTGCTGTTCGCCCCGTGGGCCGTCGTGGCCCTGTATTACTTCTACGGCAGAACGCCGCAGGCCTACGTAATCGGCTACCTCTTCATGGGTGTGCTCGGTTTGTGCACGCTCGAGCTGATCCGCATCGATATCGCGGGTACGCCGGAAGCCGGCTACCTGACCTCGCTGGTCGTGAGGCGGGTGCTGCTGATCCCGGCCGTACTGGATAGCTACTACATCGAGTTCTTCTCTATTAACGAGTTCTATTACTGGTCATCTTCCCGCCTAGGCTTCTTCTCGTCCGGCAACGACTACATCGTTTCCGCGCCCTTTGTGATCGGCGAGACCTACTTCAGCGATCCGGACATGTCGGCCAATGCCGGGCTCATCGGGAGCGGCTTTTCGAATGCGGGGATTATCGGCGTCGCCGCCTACGGTCTGGCCGCAGGCCTCATCCTCTCAATGCTGCAAAGCTATGGCAAGCGTATCGGCCATGCGTTTGTCTCGGCGGTCAGTATCCTGACTGTGTTCAACATCATCACGAGTACCGATATCCTAACCTCGCTGCTGACCCACGGCTTGCTGATGCTGATCATCCTCCTCTCGTTCTTCAATGGCGACGGCACGCTCAAGAGTGCGGCGAGGATTGCGAGCAAAAGAAAAACCGCGACACCCAAGGCGGGCAGCGCCAACTCCAGGGAACCTCAACCGGCATGACAAGCGAGCACTGTGCCCGATCCTGGCCCCAATCCCAGACCACGCCCCCGGCCCCGCACCTTCGCCCTGCCTCGCTGCTTCACCTGAAAGTCGCTCACCGATGATAGTCCATTTCACCACAGTGCATCCGCGTGAGGACTCCCGCATTCGATCGAAGGAAGTCGCGTCGCTTGCCGGCGTGCACGACGACGTCGTGCTGCTCGTGCAGGACGGACTGGGCGACGAGTTCGACAAGAAGGGCGGCTATCGAGTCATCGATACAGGGCCTCGGCTTCGTCGCATTTCGCGCATGACGGTGGGCGCCTGGCGGATGATCCGCGCCGTGACGAAGCTGAAGCCGCAGGTTGCGCATTTCCACGATCCGGAACTGCTGCCCTGGGCGGTCCTACTCAAGCTGTGGGGCATCAAGGTCGTCTACGACGTGCACGAGGACATGCCCGAGCAGGTCAAGCACAATCCCGGCCTGCCGGCGCTGGCGCAGAAGGCGCTGCCGCCGTTGGTGCGGACGGTGGAGTGGTTCGGCGGCCGGGCGGTGGACGGGCTGGTGGTGGTGACCCCCACGATCGCGGATCGTTTCCCCAAGCAAAAGACCGCGCTGGTTCGCAACTTCCCGATGCTCGAGGAACTGCACACGCCGGGCGCCATCCCGATGGCGGAAAGGCCGCTCGAATTCGCCTACGTCGGTTACATTTCCGAAGTCCGCAACATTTTCGGGATGATGCAGGCAGTCGATTGTCTTGCCGATCCTGCTGCGCGGCTGCGGCTGGTCGGCAGTTTCGCGATCGAGGAAACCGAGCGGGCGGCCCTCGCTATGCCCGAATGGTCGCGCGTCAATTACGACGGCTGGGCGTCGCGTGAGCAAGTTGCCCACATCCTAGCGAACGTTCGCGCAGGACTGGTCCTGCTGAAGCCGGTGGAGCACGAAACGCTGACCTTGCCGATCAAGCTGTTCGAATATATGGCAGCAGGCGTGCCGGTGATTTCCTCGAATTTCCCGCTGTGGCGCTCAATCGTGGAATCTGCCCAATGCGGTCTGCTGGTCGACCCGCTCGATCCGCAAGACATCGCCGACGCGATGCAGCGGATCATAGACAATCCTGAGGAAGCGCAGCGAATGGGCGAACGGGGGCGAAAAGCGGTCGAGGAAAAGTACAACTGGGCCCACGAAGCGGCGATTTTGCAACGCTTCTATACCGATCGCCTCGGCATACCTAAGGGACTGGTCAAGGCTGAGGCGCATCCCTAAAGCGTCGCTGGGGCTCGTGACCGGACCCCTTATCCCTGATCAAGCAATCCTAGGTCTACAACGCAATGTGTGGCATCTTCGGCATCCTCTCTTCTTCCGCTTGGCCGAAAGAAGACCTTGACACGCTTACGAAATTCGCAGAGCAGCGCGGCCGTGATAGCAGCGGACTGATGTTCCTGCGCGACGATACCTACCTCGTGCGCAAGGCAGACTTTTCGATTTCCAAGCTTCTGCCCGAAAGCAAGCCTTACAACACGCCCGTTGTGATGGGCCACAGCCGCCTCATCACCAACGGGCTCGACGACAACCAGCCGGTGGTCCGCGACGGAATCGTGGTGCTCCACAACGGAATTGTCGTCAATCACGAGGCGTTGTGGGAACCGCTCCGCAAGACGCGCGAGCTGCAAATCGACACCGAGATTATCGCCGCGATCGCTGCCGAGCACCTCGAGGATGGCGGCAAGGTGGAAGACATCGCCGCTGCAGTCCTCAGCCGGTGCCAAGGCGTGGTTGCCTGCTCGCTCGCCATCCCGGCGCTGGGCAAGTTGTGCCTGTTTTCCAATAATGGCAGCCTATATGTCGGCGAAAAGGATGGAGCGACCTATTTCTCTTCCGAATCCTATCCGCTGGAGCAGGTCGGCGCGACCAATATCGTGCAGATGAAGCATGCAGGCCGCGTGCTCGACATTCCCGCCAATGACAAGAAGCTGGATGTCCAGAACAAGGGCGGCCGGGCGACTAACCTGATCCCGGAACTGGTCCTGACCTCGCGCGAGGAAGAACTGCTCGAGCGTCCCAAGCCGATTCTCAAGCGCTGCACGAAGTGCGTCTTACCGCACACGATGCCTTACATCACTTTCAACGAGGAAGGTGTGTGCAACTATTGCAGCAATTACCGACCTCGCAATGCGCCCAAGCCCAAGGAAGAGCTGATGCGGCTGGTGGAGCCCTACCGCCGTGTGCATGGCAATGATTGCGTCGTGCCCTTTTCCGGCGGGCGGGACAGCTGTTACGGCCTACACCTGATTGTGCACGAACTGGAGATGAAGCCGCTCACCTATACCTATGACTGGGGCATGGTGACCGACCTGGGCCGCCGCAACATCAGCCGCATGTGCGGCGAGATGGGTGTAGAGAACATTATCGTCGCAGATGACATCCAGAAGAAACGCGACAATATCCGGATGAACCTGAAGGCTTGGCTGAAAGAGCCCGACCTCGGGATGATCAACATCCTGATGGCGGGCGACAAGCACTTCTTCCGCCATGTTGAGACGATCAAACAGCAGACCGGCATTTCGCTCAACTTGTGGGGAGTCAATCCGTTGGAGACGACGCACTTCAAGGCGGGCTTCCTCGGCGTTCCGCCTGATTTCGAGGAAACCAAGGTCTACAATAACGGCGCGATGAAGCAGCTGCGTTACCAGTACCTGCGGTTGAAGCAGATGACGCGCAGTCCAGGCTATTTCAACAGCTCGCTGTGGGACACGCTGTCGGGCGAATATTATCGCAGCTTCCACCAGAAGAACGACTATTTCCACGTGTTTGACTACTGGACTTGGGACGAGAATCTAGTGAATCAGTGCCTCGCCATGTACGATTGGGAGAAAGCGCCCGATACTTCGACGACCTGGCGGATCGGCGACGGTACGGCGGCCTTCTACAATTACGTTTACTACCTCGTCGCCGGGTTCTCCGAACACGACACGTTCCGTTCCAACCAGATCCGCGAAGGGCAGTTGACCCGCGAAGAAGCGATGGCGCTGATCGAAGATGAGCACCGTCCGCGTTACGCCAACATCAAATGGTATCTCGATGCTGTCGGCCTGCCGTTCGATGCAGTCATTCGCAGAGTCAACGCAATGCCGCGTCTCTATGAGGACGCGCGGATGTGAGCTTCACGCTTTGGTACATCTCAAAATACCTCACGTTACCGGATGATCGGGTGGGGGGGAGGTCGATTTCCCTGTTGCGTGAGATGGCCCGGCTCGGCCACCGGGCCTACGCCTTCACATCCGATTCCAATCACCTCGTGATCGGCCCGAGCTTCGAAGGCGCGCAGCACCGACGCGAGGTCGACGGCGTTTGCGTGACCTGGCTGCGGACCCTGAAGTACCGAGGCGCCAAGTCCGTCGGCCGGATGCTCAGCTGGTTCGATTTCGAGCGTCGGCTCTCGACCATGCCGACCGCGGAGCTGCCGCGGCCGGATGTCGTGATCGCGTCCAGCCTGTCCCTCTTTTCGATTCTGAGTGGCCTGCGGTTCAAGCGCAAGTACGGCTGCAAGCTGATCTTCGAAGTCCGCGATATCTGGCCGCTCACGATTTGCGAGGAGGGGGGGATAAGCTCCCGTCACCCGTTCGTCCGCTTGCTCGCCGCGGTCGAGAAGCTCGCCTACCACAAGGCCGATGCCATCGTGGGCACAATGCCAAATCTGTGCGAACATGTTCTCGAGGTCGCCGGGCCAAATACGCCGCCCGTCCATTGTATCCCGATGGGAATCGATCCTTCGCAACTCGACGTGGCGGAACAACTGCCGGAAGGATATGTGCACGAGTTCCTGCCCGAGGATAAGTTCATCGTATGCCATGCGGGGACGATCGGGATCACCAATGCCCTCGATACGCTGTTCGAATGCGCGACGCGCATGGCGGATGACGACCGGGTGCAATTCGTGGTGGTCGGTAAGGGCGATCTCAAGTCGACCTACCAGGATCGCTATGGACACTTGCCGAACGTGACCTTCGCACCAGCAGTGCCTAAACCGCAGGTGCAATCGGTACTGTCTCATTGCGACCTCCTGTACTTCGCGGTCCACAAGTCGGCTGTCTGGCGGTTCGGTCAGTCTCTTAACAAGGTCACCGACTACATGCTGGCGGGCAAGCCGGTGCTGGCATCCTACACCGGCTATCCCTCGATGATCGACGAGGCAGGGGCGGGTAAATATGTGCCAGCCGACGATATCGACGCGTTGCGCGCTGCGATCATCGACTTCCAGGCTAAGCCTGCCGAAGAGCGCGTCGCGATGGGCCGGGCAGGACGGACCTGGCTCGTCGAAAACCGCGCCTATCCTGTGCTCGCGAAACGCTATCTCGACATCGTTGAGAACCTGCTGGAGAAACGGACGTTGCCGCATCCCCGGTTGGGGGAAGGCATGCGCGTCAGCCTTTGAAACAGAGCGACCAACGATGCTAAATTCCCCATTCAACCCTTGGCCAAGCTATACCGACGAAGAACAGGCGGCGGTCTCGCGCGTGCTTCTTTCCAATCGCGTCAATTACTGGACCGGGCAGGAAGGGCGCGAATTCGAGAACGAATTTGCCGCATGGACCGGTGTGCCGCATGCGGTGGCGGTCGCCAACGGTACGCTTGCGCTCGATCTCGCGCTCCAGGCCTTGGACGTCGGGCCGGGCGATGAAGTTGTCGTGACGCCGCGGACCTTCATTGCGTCCGTATCGTCGGTAGTAAATGCGGGCGCGACGCCTGTGTTCGCGGATGTCGACCGGGATTCGGGCAACATTTCTCCCGCAACGATCGCGCCTGTCCTGAGCGAGCGCACGCGCGCTATCATCCCGGTGCATCTTGCCGGGTGGCCGGCCGACCTTGACGGCATCACCGCGCTCGTTTCCGGGCGCGACATCGGCGTCATTGAGGATTGCGCACAGGCGCACGGCGCCAAAATCGGCGATCGGATGGTCGGCTCCATTGGCGATGTGGGTGCTTGGTCGTTCTGCCAAGATAAGATCATGACCACCGGCGGCGAGGGCGGGATGGTTACCACCCGCGACAAGGCGCTGTGGTCGCGCATGTGGTCATTCAAGGATCACGGGAAGAGCTGGGACGCGATCTACAAACGGGATCACCCGCCCGGTTTCCGCTGGGTGCACGAATCCTTCGGCACGAATTGGCGGATGCTGGAAATGCAGGCGGCCATCGGCCGCATCCAGCTCACTCGGATGGCGAACTGGACCGCGCGGCGGACCGAAATCGCTAGGGCCCTGGCTGATGCCCTAGGCCGGCACGAGGATGTCGTGAGGGTGCCGCTTCCGGGGCCCCCAATGACCCACGCCTTCTATCGCCTGTACGCCTACGTGCGGTCTGACGCCCTCGCCGAAGGCTGGACGCGCGATCGCGTGGTCGCCGAAGTCGTCGAGCGCAACGTGCCGCTGTTCCAGGGTTCATGCTCAGAAGTCTATCGCGAGAAAGCCTTCGATGGCACGCAGTGGCGGCCCCTGCAGCGCTTGCCGGTCGCTCAGGAGCTGGGCGAAACGAGCCTCATGTTCCTGACCCATCCGACCCTTACGGATGCCGAGATTGACAAAGCCTGCGAGACCGTTTCGGCGGTCTTGCAGGAGGCCTCGCGCTAGGTCTTCAGCGCCCGCGCGGGATTGCCGGCCCATGTCTCGTTTGGCGGGACGTCCCGTGTCACCACCGCGCCCATGCCGATTACTGCACCTTCTCCGATTGTAACACCCTGCCGGATGACCGCGTTCGACCCTACATAGGCATGGTCAGCGATTGTGACGTTGCCATTGCAGCGGACTGCCGGGGCGAAGGTGACGAAGTCGCCGATGCGGCAATCGTGTTCTACGTAGCTGTAGAGGTTGAGGTGGAAGTGGCGCCCGACGCAGATATTGCTTGTCAGGGTCGTGTAGGGCGAGATCAGGGCGCCGATACCCAGTTTCACGTCGTCCATCTGCACCCGCTGTTGCGCGAGCGCTGAGAAGAACGGTACCCCCGCATCCTCGCACCGCTGGACGATCCTTGCGCGTCGCGATCCGTCGGCAACGGCAATACAGATTGCCTTGTCGGCTGCTTTGGAAAACGCCTTCAGCGACAATGTACGCGCGCCATTGATAGATTCGCCCGCGCGCGCATCGTCGACGAAAACGGCCTCCCCGGCCTCCCCGGCCTCCCCAGCATGGCCCAGACTGTCGCGCACGAAGGGGAGGACCCCTCGCCCCGCGCCTCCGGCACCGAAAATGCCGAACAGCTTCATCGGTCCCTGCCCGGACCCGTCACGGCACCAAAAGGCTGCATCGTCGCCTCGCCTTCCGCGCTGATACCGTCGCGGCGCAGTACCGTCAGCACCGTGAGCCACAGGATTTTGAGGTCGAGCCAAAGGGACTGATTCTCGACATACCACACGTCGAGCGCGAATTTCTCCTCCCATGACAGGGCGTTGCGTCCACTGACTTGCGCCCAGCCGGTGATCCCGGGGCGCACCTCGTGCCGCCGGGCCTGGAAATCGTCGTACAGCGGAAGATACTGCATGAGCAGAGGTCGGGGGCCGACAAGGCTCATCTCCCCCCTGAGCACGTTCACCAATTCGGGCAGCTCGTCGAGGCTGGATGCGCGCAGGAGCTTGCCGAACGGGGTCACGCGGTCGGCATCTTGCAGCAATTTTCTCTCGCCATCGCGGGCATCGGTCATCGTCCGAAACTTGAGCATCACGAACGGCGCGCCGCCTAGGCCCGGGCGCACCTGGCGGAACAGCACCGGCGAGCCGAGCTTCAGCCGCACGATGATAGCGGTGAATCCAATCAGCGGGCTGGTGAAGACCAGCGCAAGCACTGCTAGCGTAAAATCGAGGACTCGCTTCGAACCCGTCATCGAAACCCTTCCGTAAAGCCAATTTGCAACGCGTGTGGCATTGGTGCAGTTGGCGGTGCAGGACACGGGCGAAACCGCAAGGTCCGAAACCGAACACGCTGCGCATGCGTTGTTCGCGTCGCATAGACAAGTCATTCTATGACGGCTAGTGCCACCGCGCGCCTGCGGGTAGCGTCGCTCACGCATGATTGCGATTGTATGCTGTAGAAAAGGATGAAAGAGGACCTCGTCGTTTGTCCAGAGGCGAGGACAACGCGCCGAGAGACTAGCTACGAGCCCATGTTACAATCGTTTAAACAGGCCATCTTGGCCCTTCCGAGGCCGGTAAAGCGGGCCATTGCCCTATGCGGCGACATCGCCATGTGTGCAATCGCGGTGCGGATTGCCTTCTATCTTCGGCTGGAAATCTGGTCGGCGCTGGATCGTGAACAGCTTTTCGCGCTGATCGGTTCGGCGGTGCTCGCTGCGCCGATCTTCATCACAGTGGGTCTGTACCGCGCGATCTTCCGCTATGGCGGCAGCATGCTGCTCAAGAGAATCTTCCACGCCTGCCTGATCTACGGTCTTCTCTACGCCTTCATCTTCACGTTCTGGCGGGTCGAAGGCGTCCCCCGATCGGTCGGTCTCATGCAGCCGGTCATCCTCTTCCTGCTGGTAGCTTCGTCGCGCATCGCCGTCAGCTGGTTCCTTGGCGATGCTTATGCGCAGGCGCGCTCCGAACATCGCCGCCGCAAGGTCGCGATCTACGGCGGCGGGGTTGCCGGGCGCTCCTTGTGTCAGGCGCTCGATCAGTCCGAACTGAAGGTCGTCGCCTTCATCGACGACGATACGGCACTTCATGGGCAGCTGCTCCTAGGTCGGCCGATCATCGGCATCGACGCGGTAAAGCGGTTTGCCGAGCGACGGTCCGTTTCCGACGTGCTCCTCGCCATTCCGTCCGCCACCCGGGGGCGGCGCAACGAGATTATCGAGGAAATGCGCCCACTGCCGGTTGCAGTCCGCCAAATGCCGGGCATGAGCGAACTGGCCACCGGCAAGATCAAAACTCAGGAATTTCGCGATCTTGATGTCGACGACCTGCTTGGCCGCAATTTGGTGATGCCGGATGAAGACCTGCTGGCCCGCAATATCGCCGGCAAGTCGATCCTCGTAACGGGCGCAGGGGGGTCGATCGGCAGCGAGATCTGTCGCCAGATCGTTGCGCGTGCACCTTCCGACCTCCTGCTGGTCGAGACCAGCGAGCTCGCGCTGTATGTGATCCATCGCGAACTGGAGCAGCACATCCAGCGCGACGGGCTCGCGACGCGGCTCGTGCCATTGCTTGGATCGGTCTGCGATGCCGCCCGCATGAGCGCGATCCTTACGGCATGGGAACCGAGCACGGTATATCACGCCGCCGCTTACAAGCATGTCCCGCTGGTCGAATACAATCCGAGCGAAGGCGTGTGGAACAACACCTTCGGCACGCTCACGGTCGCGAAGGCCGCGCTCGAAGCGGGCGTGGCGAATTTCGTCTTCGTCAGCACCGACAAGGCCGTGCGCCCGACCAATATCATGGGCACGTCGAAGCGCCTCGCCGAACTGGTCCTGCAGGCGCTAGCCGCGACTTCGGCGAACACATGCTTTTCGATGGTACGCTTCGGCAATGTCCTCGGTTCGAGCGGCTCGGTCGTCCCGCTATTCCGCGAGCAAATCCGCAATGGCGGACCCATAACGCTGACGCATGGCGACGTGACGCGCTATTTCATGACCATTCCTGAGGCTTCGCAGCTGGTCATCCAAGCCGGGGCCATGGCCAAGGGGGGCGAAGTCTTCGTGCTCGACATGGGTAGCCCGATCCGCATTCAGGACCTCGCGCGGCGGATGATCGAACTTTCCGGCCTGACCGTGCGTGACGAAGCCAATCCCGAGGGCGATATCCCGCTCGAGATCGTCGGCCTGCGCCCGGGCGAAAAGCTGCACGAGGAACTGCTGATCGGCAACGCGCCGGTCCAGACGTCGCATCCACAGATCATGATGGCGCGCGAGCATTTCATCGAATGGTCGCTGCTCGAAGGCCGACTAGAAGAACTGCGCGAGAAGATCGCCCTCCGCGACATCACCGGACTGCTGATGCTGCTGGAAGAGCTGGTGACCGAATATCGCCCGGAAACCCAGGTGCACGACCTGGTGCACATGCAGCAGGCCGCCGAATAGCGAAGGCCGGCCGCGCGGCAATCCGTCAGTTTCCGCCGCGGCTCGGCAGCCGGTGGCGGATGCCTAGTCCGGGCTCTGCTGTGTCGCTTCGCCTTCGGCGAGCGCAAAGGGATTGCGCGCATTCGCCTGCGGATCGTAGCTGCGGTCTATCCGCGTGCGGAGTCGGTTCTGGACCCGGTTGTCGATCCGCGTTTCGAGCCGGCGATACAGCAAGGTGTTACCTGCCCGTGGTGTCAGGTTCTGGCGCTGGCCGAGCAAGGTACCGCCAACGATCGCGGTGCGGCCCTGGTTCGGCAGCACTTCGGGCGCGTCCTCGGCTTCCCGCTCGGGTTCATCCAGCGTCGAGGGCAGCGTCGTACGGGTTTCTATGGGCTCGACCGTCTGCGCCAGTGCAGGTGCCCCCGCCGCGAGCGCCAAAATCACACAGGCCAGCAAGAGCGCGGAAGGATATCTGTCCATGGCCATCTTCACCTCGATCCCGAATTGCTGCCGACCCGATCGATCGAAACCGTTTCGATATCGCCCTCGACCCCGCGGATCGCGTCGGTCGGCCTCGCGATCAGGCTGAGTACCTGCGTGGTGCAGCCCGGCGAGACCGTGAAGGGCATTTCGAACTGCGCCGATTCCCCGGCGGGCGACGAAATGGTCACGCGCCCCAGCTCGCTGCTGTCATCGAGGCACACGACCAGCCAGTAGGGTTGCGACTGGCGCGGCTGGTCGATCCCCGAAACCCGCCCTTGTAGGCGGTAGCGCCCGGCGGGAAGGACCATGAACTGGCGCACGATATCGCCCGACTCGGTCGCGGGGACCGAAATGCCAAGCGACGTGCCCTGGGCGGATTGGGACGGGAACCCGAAACCCTGGATCTGCCAGTCGAACACCGAAGACGGGCGATCGAGCGCGCCAAAGGTTGGATCGCGCAGGCCGTCTCGGGCCGATTCGGGGCGGAAATACTCGTAGAAATTCCACGCAGCCTCGGGATTCGAGGTGTTGACCAGCGTATCGACGAGGCTGACCCGGTCGCTCTCGTCCATGTCGAGCGCGCCGCTTTCGTCCTCGCGGATCATGCTCGCGACGGCCCCCGGCGCAATCGGGCTGCGCGTGGCGAACCGCACAAATTCCCTGGTCCACACGGGGTCAGTGGCGAGCAGGCGCAGCACCAGTGCACGGATTTGCCGCTCCTCGACTGCGCCGACCAAGACGGGAAAGAGAATGTCTTTGGCCTGTCTGGAGGTCTTGAGCGCGAGATCGTATTCGCGCAGCACGCCGGTCACATCTCCTCGTGAGACGCCGTCCTCGATCGACCAGAGCCTGGGCGGCAGCTCACGTCGGGTGAGCTCGATCGAATAGCGGAAAATGTCGCGCGTCTGGCCGGGTTCGTTGCGCAATTGTGCCTGCAGCCCGAGGACGTTGATTGCTTCGGCCGACATCGGCTCGCTGCGTAGCGCCTCGCGGGCGAGATGCGCATAATCTGCCGCACGGTCGCCACCAGGCTGCATGCTGAACATACGTTCCGCGTGGCGGCCGGCAATCATGCCGTCCCACGGGGCCATGACCTGCGCAAGCTCGGTGCTGTTGCGGGCGACGACATTCGCCAGCGCATCGCTCAGGCCGAAATAGGCTAGCACCGTCGCAGCCGCGGCAAGGCCGAGGCGCGAGGAGTCGAGCGAAATCCGGCGCTTAGCGCCCCTGCGCTGTCTCGGGCTAGGCTGTTTCTTGCTCGTCACTGCTGCGCCCGTAATTGTATCCATATTCATAGCCGTACTCGTAGTGCGCCTTGCGCGCTTCGAATTTGGTCAGGATGGCACCGAAATTGCGCACGTTGGAACGCTGGAGGCGGCCAAGAGCGGTCTTCACGAGGCTCGAGCGGATGCCGTGCGATTCGATCGCGTAGATCACGCCTTCGACGTTGCGTGCGATCAATGGGGCATCGGCGAGGCCCATCACCGGTGGCGAGTCGATGATGACATGGTCGTAACGATCGAGCATCCGGTCAAGCAGCACCGAGAGACGGCCGCCGGTGAGCAATTCCGCAGCATTGGGCGGGATTGGGCCGGCGGACATCGCGTCGAAGCCGAGATCCTGCATTTCGAAGGTCATGCCGTCGATATTGTCGTCGCCGGAGAGGAAATTACTCAGACCGAACTTGTGGTCGACCCCGCCGAGGTGGTGGACCGAGGGCGACCGCATGTCGCCGTCGATTAACAGCACGCGCTTGCCGGCGCGCGCACGCATAGCAGCCAGCGCGAGTGCCGAGGTCGACTTGCCTTCCGCAGGGCGAGTCGACGTCACGGCGAAAGTACGCGGGATGCCCTGCTCGGTCGTGAATCCTAAGCTGGTCTGGATGGCTAGGTAAGCATCGACCAGGTCTGACTTGCGATCCTGCAAGGCTACAGTCGGCGTCGTGTCTTCCAGCTTGGGCACGAGGCCCAAGAGCGGCAGGCCGAATCGTCGTTCCACCTCGGATGGATCGGCGATGGTATCGTCGAGCTGTTCGAGCAGGAACGCTAGCGCCGACCCGAGGACTGAACCGAACATGAGCGAGACGAGGATATTGAGGAGCAGCCGCGGACTGGAAGGGGCCTGTGGAATTTCGGGCGTGTCGACAATCGCCACATTGTTCACCCCCACGCCCCCTGCAACGCCGATTTCTTTGAAGCGCTGGAGAAGCCCGTCGTACAGCGCCCGGTTAGTTTCGACCTCCTGCTGGAAAATGTCGTACTGGATACTCCGGCGGCGCAGGTCGAGGAAGTTGTTCTTCAGCTGGTCAACCCGCGATTGCAGTGCGGTTTCCTTGGCAACTGCCGCCCGATACTCACCTTCGATCGATTGCGAAACGCGGCGCTCCTCGCGCCCAATCGCTTGGTCGAGCTCGTTGATCTGGGACTGGATCGCCTGTGCGGCAGGATAGGAAGGTTCGAAGCGCACCATGAGCCGCTGGTATTCGGCGGCGAGTTCGGCCCGCCGCTGGCGCAGGCCATTAATGGCCTGGTTGCTGAGCGCGGCGATCGAACTGCCGCCAGCATTGGCTTGGCGTGCGCGCGATTCCGCATCGATTCGGTCGGTGGTCGCCTTGGCGAGCGCCGCGTTCAGCGTCGTCAAGTCATCGGCGATGATCGAGCGCTCCGGCGTGGAATTGTCGTCGCCACCGCCTTGCGAGGGAAGATTGATGATCTCCTCGTTCGAGGCATAAGCCACGAGCTGGCGCTGCGATTCGTTCAGACGTTCCCGGTATTCGGCCAGTTGGCGTTGTAGCTGGTCGCGGCCGTATGACGTGGCCTGCGACTTGCGGGCGAGGTTCGCGGCGATGAAGTTCTCGGCCCACGAGGTCGCGACACGTGCGGAGAACTCAGGGTCAGGGCTGGTCGCGGCAATATTAACGAGGCGCGACATGCGCTCGGGGTTGATTTCGACCGCCCCGAGCAGGATGCCCCCGGCAATACGCAGGCGGTCTGCGCGACCTTCGGCGGGAAAGCGACCATCGGTCAGCCCAAAGGTCGGCCCCTCGAGATCGACGCCATACATCTCGAAGAACGCGGGGTCGTCCACGAGCCGCAGGTTTGTTGCCACGCGTTCGGCTAGCGAACGGGCTTTCAGCAGCCCGTACTGGGTCTGGTAGAATTCTTGGTCGAAGTCGCTCGTGTCGCGTTCGACGCCTTGGAATTCGGTCACCTGGCCCGCGTCGCGCGAAATCTCGATCGTCGAGACCGCAGTATATTGCGGGGTCATCAGGAAGGTCAGTATCAGGCCGAGGAGCAGAGACCCCAAAGTGCAGCCCGCAATGACCCAGCGCCAGCGGATCGCGATCCGCACGTACTGCTGCAACAGCGAAGGCGCCTCGTTGCCGATGCGCATCGCCGTACCCGCCGGCGCGCTCTCTTCGACCGGTGCCTGTTCGGACTCGATATTGGGCGGGGGGTAATTCATGGGTTAGTTAGATCCGGCGGCTTGGTCGATGATGGAAATAAGCGGGGCGGCGAGCAGCGGCGCGAGCGACACGATGTCGCGGAACCTGCGCCGTGCGGGCGAATCGCCTACCACGACTACGTCGTTGGCGTAGATCGGCGGGTCTTCGTAGATCCCGCGACGGATCGCACCAATATTATAAAGGCCTGCCATTCGGCGCCCCTCTACCGTGCGCAGGATCACGACATCGTCTTGCTTGGCGAATTCCGAAAGGCCGCGTGCGGAGGCGACCGCACGCATCAGGGTCATCTGGTTGGTGACGGGATAAAGGCCGGGCTCGACCACTTCGCCGTCGATCGCGACGACCTGGCTAACAGAGCTGCGGATGTTGATCGTGACGCCGGGATCACGAATATAGTGACTCAGTTCGGTTTCGATGTCGCGCGACAATTCGCCTGCGGTCTTGCCGCCGGCATAGATCGTGCCGATCAGCGGCATCGCGATCCGCCCGCTGGCATCGACCTGCATTTCGCGGCGCATCTCGGGCACATTGAAAACATCGACCTCGATCGTGTCGAGCGGGCCGATCAGTGCGGGGCGATCCGGCGCGACGATATCGGCCCGGGTGGGCTCAGGAAGCTTCGTCGCCCCCTCAATAACGGTCAGGTTTTCGGTCGAACGAATGGGTTCGTTCGATGCACAGCCACTTGCGAGCAGTGCCGCAAGCACCAGCAAAAGCCTAGTTTTCATTATTGTCAACCACATCCCTTGGGCCGTCTACGTAAACGGCATCAAATGTCTCGTAAACCCTAACCCCGCCGCACCCTTAATCAGAAGTGACTCGCTGATGCGGTCGGTACAGCCAATAGGCTGCGATCACGGAAAGCGACATGATCAGCGGCGTACGCGCAGGGTAATCGACGATGCTCGCCAGAAACACAAGCAAAAGTATAGCGGAGCCGGCCCGGGCAAGCGTGTTCGTACCACGCCATGCCTGCCAGCTCCCCAGCCCCCACCAGCCGATCGCGGCGAGCAGCAGCAACAGGCCCGCCAGCCCGTATTCGAGCAGCAGTTGCAGCAGGTCATTGTGGGCAAGGTTGATGTAGCGCGGGCCCAACATCCCGTCGGGTTCGGCGATTCGGAAGACTGGGTCGAACGTCCCCGCTCCGCTGCCGACCGGGAAGAAGCGCCAAGTGAGTTCGGCGGTGGTCGACCAGATGTCCTTGCGCAAGCTGTCGCCGACCCCGCTGTCGAAAAAACGCGAGAAGGACTCCGCGCGGCCGAGGAAAATGCTCGTGCCGACAATCCCGACGAAACCGATGACGGCAACTGCCTGGCCGATCCGCGCGACCCGTTTGGACATGCCGTGGAAGATCTTGCGAATGGTTTCGTGGACGCTCGCCAGGCCGAGCATGATGCCGATAACGCCCAGTGCGATCCCCATGCGCGAACCCGCCGCCAGAATCGTGAGGAACAGCAGAAGTAAGACGCTGCCCGCCACCAGCAGGGTCAACCGTCCGTACTTGCCACGCTCGATCAGGGCGTAGGGCGTCAGCGCGCAGCCGATCGCTAGGAACAGGGCGAAATGGTTGCGGTTGGCGAACAGGCCATTTACCTCCCCCGGGGTGTCGTTGGCGAGCGGATTGTCGAACCTGACTCCCGAAAACTGGCCAATGCCGATCACCGCCGAAAGCGCGATCCCGACCAGGATGACCCGGGGGAGCAGACGTTTGCGGTGGAACGGAACGCTGGCGAGGAGCAGCAGCACGACACCCGGCACGATCAGCGAGCCAAGCGCATTGAGCGTGCCCGAGGGCGAGAGGCTGATCGGCCGCCACGGCTGGGGCTCGTCGGCGATTTCCGCCGCCCGCTCGAAAAGCTCGCGTCCGGGGAGGGCGGACCACAGCGCCGGGGGCAACGAGAGGAGCTGGATCGCCGTCAGTCCGAGGACCGCGAAAAATAGGCAGGCGAACCCGCGAACATGGCCGTTCTTGGGCGTCCCGCCCAGCAGCAGGTAGCCTATCAGCGCGAGCCACGCTGCCCCGCGCGAAACGAACTGGCCGAGCACGTCTTGACGCGAACTGCCGCCTGCAAACCAGAGTACTGCCAGCAGGGCGATCAGCAGCACCGCGAAAAAATCGATTTGTCTCAAGAAGGATCGAGTACCCGAACTTGCCATGCCTGTGCCGCCATATTCCACTTGGTTTGTGTGAGAAGTGCGCTAAATTGCCTCTTTATGTGCACCACCGCCTCTTATCTGCGCATGGCTGTAAGTCTAGCCCTGACTGTCCCGCTGCTGGCTTGCTCGGCAGGGGAGGAGAGTGCGAGCGACGGCCCCAATCCAGACCGGCAGATCGAATTGCCGCAAGTGACGAGTACCGAACTGGCGAGCGCACTTTCTATTGGGAACGTCATGCTGCCCGGCGAAGATCGTGGACCTTTGGGGCAGGCTCTCATGTGCGTCGTCGCGCTCGACGCGCTCGGCGAACGGCTAACCACGTCGAGCGTGATGACCTCCGAAATGCTACGCGCCTTCAACATGGCGCAGAGGTTCTACATGCAGCGGCTCGAGACGGCGGCGGACAATGAAGGCATTTCGCAGGCTGACCGCGCGGCGGCACGTGCGGAAGTCGAAGAAGTAATGGGCGACAACCAGCAGCAGGGCCGCATCGCGATCGGGTGCCTGCGCAATCTCCAGCGACCCGGGGTCCGCGGTGAAGCGCAGCGGGACGGTCGCTAGCCCAGCGCGATATCGGGTGCGTCTTCCTGCTTCATCCCGACGACGTGGTAGCCCGCGTCGACATGGTGAACCTCGCCGGTGACGCCCGACGACAGATCGCTCAGGAAATAGACGCCCGAGCCGCCGACATCGTCGATCGTGACATTGCGGCGGAGTGGGGAATTGAGCTCGTTCCACTTGAGGATATAGCGAAAATCGCCGATCCCGCTGGCGGCCAGCGTCTTGATCGGGCCCGCGCTGATCGCGTTCACCCGGATGTTGTCCGGGCCCAGATCATTGGCGAGATATTGGACGCTGGTTTCCAGCGCGGCCTTCGCGACACCCATCACGTTGTAATGCGGGATGACCTTTTCCGCGCCGTAATAGGTCAGGGTCAGGATGCTGCCGCCGCTTTCGGGCATCATCGCCGCCGCGCGCTTGGCCACTGCGACCAGCGAATAGGCCGAGATGTTCATCGTCATCAGAAAATTGTCGAGGCTGGTGTCGACATATTTGCCGCGCAGCTCGCTCTTGTCGGAAAAGCCGATCGCGTGGACCACGAAATCGAGGCTGTCCCAGTGGCCCCTGAGCGTCTCGAACGCGGCATCCAGATTGTCCATGTCGCTGACATCGCATGGGAAGACGATCTCCGAGCCGAGCTGCTGGGCAAGCGGGCGGACCCGCTTTTCCAGTGCCTCGCCCTGATAGGTGAACGCCAGCTGCGCGCCCTGCGCGGCGCAGGCCTTGGCGATGCCCCAGGCGAGCGACTTGTCGTTGGCGAGCCCCATGATGAGCCCCCGCTTGCCTTCCATCAGACCGGTCATGGTTTCTCCTTCTCGTATCCCAGCGCCTCTGGCGCGATCCGCGGCTCGTGCGCGCTCATCGTCGCCAACCGCTCTTCCTCCGGCGTCTCCGCGAGCGCCGCGTTCAATTGCGCCCCGATAACGACGCCGAGCCCGACCAGCCAGAAAAACAGCAGCGTGATGATAATTCCGGCGAGCGAACCGTAGGTGAGGTTGTAGCTGAAAAAACTGCGCAGCACTTGCGGAAGCGCAACGGTCACGCCGACCCACCACAAGGTGACCGCCAGTGCGCCGGGCCATTTGGGGTAGCGTTTCTTGCGATATTGGCCCGGGGTGAGCACGTAGAACAGCGCGTAGAAAGAGCCGAACAGGCCGAACCCGGGGACGAAGCGCGCCAGCGCCAGCTTGCCCAGCGCATCGCTGAGCGGCGGAAAATAGACCTCGATCACCTGCTGCGCGGTACCGATCATCACCTGCGCGATCAGCGAGAGCATCAGGACGATCACCGAGGCGATGATGATTCCGGTCGAGGCGAGGCGATAGCGCCAGAAGGCCTGGGTCGGCTCCGTCCCGTAGGCGCGGCGCAGCAGGTCGCGAATCGTTTCGATCAGGCTGCCCACGGTCCACAGGCCCAGCAATCCGCCGGCCCATAGTAGCCAGCCCTGCCGCGCGTCGATCACGTTGCGGGCGACCGGCTCGATCACTTCGGCGACCACCGGCGGCATTGCGAGGAGGACGGCGTTGATGCTCGCCGCGCGTTCGCTGCTTTCGCCGACGGCGGCGAAGATCGCCGCGCCGGTAATGAAGAAGGGAAAAATCGCGAGCATCGCCAGATAGGCGAGGTTGCCCGCGTAGAGGAACCCGTCGTTGAAGGTTCCGGCCGCGACCCTGCGCGCGACCTCGAACGAGCGGTAATATTTGTGCGTCGCCACCGCGCGCGAGGTCCGCAGGGCCCGCGCCTCACGCCGCCGGTCCTCGGGGGTCAGCGACTGGATTTGCCGGTTTTCAGGATCGGGAAGCGCCTGTCTGAGGCGCGGGATGAGGCGGCGCAGCCCCACCTCAAATGCTCAGGTCAGCGCGTGGATCGCTTGGGTCGGCCCATCCCTCGAGTGCCTGCTGAAGCGGGCCGATATCGTCGGGCAGGACGATCTGGATCGTTACCAGCTGGTCTCCGCGCCCGCCGGTTTTGCGAGAGAAGCCCTTGCCCGACAGGCGCATTGTCGTGCCGCCGCTGGTGCCCGGCTTGATCGTCAGCATCACCGGCCCATCGACCGTAGGAACGCGGACCTTGCCGCCGCGAACCGCCTCGCTCACCGTGATCGGCAGTTCGAGCCGGACGCGGTCGCCCTCACGTTCGAAATGGGGGTGCTGGTCGATCTCGATCGTGACCAGCGCGTCGCCTGTGCCGCCAGGGCCCTGTTCGCCCTTGCCACGCAGCCGCATCTGGGTGCCGCTTTCGACCCCGGCGGGCAGTTTGAGATCGATCGTCTTGCCGTCGGACAGCGTGATCCGCTGGTCGATCAGCCTTGCCGCATCGACGAAGGGCACGCGCAAGCGATAGGCGATGTCCGCACCCTTGCGCGGGGGCGCGCTGCGCGAGCCGAAGCCGCCGCCTCTGGGGCTACCGCCGCCCATCGGCCCGGCCCGGCCACCGCCGAACAGGCCTTCGAACAGGTCGCCCAGATCCACGTCCTCGCCGCCGAAACCGCGAAAATCCTGGTTCGAATAGCCGCCGCGCGGGCTTGCGCCACCGCCGCCGAACCCACCGCCGCCGAAGGGATTGGTGGGATTGCCTTCGAGGTCGATCTCGCCGCGATCGTAGCGGGCGCGCTGATCCTTGTCGGACAGCAGATCATATGCCTTGGTGATATCGGAAAAGCGCTCGGCCGCGTTGGGGTTGTCGGTGTTGCGGTCCGGATGGAGCTGCTTGGCGAGCGTGCGATAGGCGCTCTTGATCTCCTTTTCGGACGCACTGCGCCCGATACCGAGAATGTCGTAAGCGTCTGCCATGAGCTGCTAGCTAGAATTCGCACCGGGTCCGCGCAAGGCGCTTGGCGAGATAAGCCGGGTTGCGCACAGCATAATCAGGCGTTTGCAACGCGGGCCTCCTCGACCAGGATGGCACTTGCTTCGGTTTGCAGGTCAAGGCCGCGTGCCCCGCGCGCAATCGTGCAGCTGCCCACGCCCAGCGGCTCTTCTTCCAGCATCACCCCGGCGGAGAGCGGCAGGACCAGGCATTCGCGCCAAAAACGCCCTTCGGGCACGGTGCCCGACCCATCCAGCCTGGCAACCCGGAAAAACGGGCCGTCGATCAGTTCGACATAGTCATCGGCGCTCCTTTGGGCAGGAGTGAACAGCGCGCCGTCGAACGGCTCGCGCCGGGCGACCCGTAGTGCCTCGTCGAGGTGCAGTTCGCGCGGGCGCCCGTAATCGTAAAGGCGATAGGTCACATCGCTGTTCTGCTGCACCTCCAGCAGGCTGATGCCCGGGCCGATCGCGTGGATCGTGCCCGCAGGGATCGATACGAAATCGCCCGCTTTGACTTCGAGCCGCCGGACCGCGCGCTCGATCGAGCCGTCGAGCGCGCCTGCGCGCAGTTCGTTTACGCTCATCGCCCGGTCCAGCCCGAGCGCAATGGTCGCGCCGGGCTGCGCATCGAGAATATACCAGCACTCGTTCTTGCCGCGCTGGCCCGCCGGGGCCTGCGCATCGTCGGGGTGGACCTGCAGCGACAGTGCCGCATCGGTGAAGATGAACTTGACCAGCAGGCTGTCGAGTTCGGGCGGCGGCTCGAACCAGATCTCGCCCAGAGGCTGGTCGCCCGGATTGGTGAAGGGCGCGGGCGGCGTCTGCCTGCCCCACACCTTGTGCGCCAGATGCATGGGCAGGCGCCTCATGTGCGCGAGGCCCCGTCCAGCTTGCCGACATGCTGCGCCGCACCAGCGCGGGTGACGAGGATGTCGTCGCCGTCGACCACCACGATCACGTCGTCCAGCCCGACCACCGACACGCGCGGCCCGTCGCTGTCGACCATCACGCCGCTGCAATCGAACAATTCGTGGGGCCCGCGAGAGGCGCCGCCGCGCGCCTCGCGCAGCGCATCCCAGTTGCCGATGTCGGACCATCCCATGGAGACGGGGACCATTGCGGCATGGGCGGTGTTTTCCATCACCGCATAGTCTATCGATTCGCCCTGGAGCGTCTCGAAAATCTGCGCATCGGGGCGGAATAGCGCTCCGTCTTCAGCACCTTGTGCCACCGCAGCCTCGCACAGCGCGGCCATTTCGGGACGGTGCCTGCGCAGCTCTTCCAGAAAGGCGTCGCGGCCAAAGGCGAAGATGCCGCCGTTCCAGCTGTAGCGACCATCGGCGAGGAACCGCTCGGCGGTGGCAAGGTCGGGCTTCTCGACGAACGCATCCAGCCGGAAGCCGTCCGCAAGCGGCGTCCCCCGCTTGAGATAGCCGTAGCCTGTGTGGGGTCCGCTCGCTTCTATCCCGAAGGCCACCAATGAGCCTTGCTGCGCCAGCTGCGCTGCGGAGCGCGCGGCCTCGCGGAACGCGGACGCATCGGCAATATAATGGTCGCTCGGGCAGATCAGCAGCATGCTGCCTTCCGGCGCGCGCAGCGCGGCAAGCGCGATCGCGGGCGCGGTGTTGCGACCCATTGGTTCGGCGATAATCGCAAGCTCATCGCCGCCCTGCTCGCGCACCAGCGGCACATGGGCCTCGCCGGCCACGACCAGGGGGGCGGCGAACTCCTCAGCGTCGGCCACCCGGTCGAGCGCCTGCTGGAACAGCGTCCGCTCGCCGAGCAGCGGCAGGAAGGGTTTTGGCCGGGCAGGGCGAGAGCGCGGCCAGAGGCGCGTGCCCCCGCCGCCGCACAAGATCACGGGCTTGATTAACGCCGACATGGCATGGTGTTTACCAAGCACTCCTTACCAAATGAATGCGCCAATTGCAGCTCTGCACGGGCGGGGCTAGGGATTGTGGGATGAGCGCCACCACCAATACCCCCGCAACCACCAGCGCACTGCCCACCGATGGCCCGCTAGCGCTGTTCGACCAGTGGTATGCCGAGGCGCGTGCGAGCGAGTCCAATGATTCCAATGCGATGGCGCTGGGGACTGCCACGCCAGACGGTCGCCCGTCGGTGCGGATGGTGCTGTTGAAGGGCTATGGTGACGGCGAATTCACCTTCTATACCAATGCACAAAGCCGCAAGGGCGAGGAAATCCGAGCCAATGCGCATGCCGCGCTGCTGTTCCACTGGAAGAGCCTGCGCCGCCAGATCCGCATCGAAGGCCCGCTCATCCAGGTGAGCGATGCGACCGCCGACGAATATTTCCACTCGCGCTCGCGGCCCTCGCAGCTCGGCGCGGTGGCTTCCGACCAGTCGCGCCCGCTCGCGGATCGCGAGGCGTTCGTCGCCCGCTATCACGAAGCCGAAGCGCGCTTCGAAGGCGGCGAGGTGGAGCGCCCCACCTACTGGACCGGGTTTACCCTGCGTGCCGAGCGGATCGAATTCTGGCTCGACCGCGACAACCGGCTGCACGATCGCCGCGTTTTCCTGCGTGAAGGCGACGGCTGGACGAGCACGCTGCTGTTTCCATGAGGAGCGGGTCGGCCAGCGAGAGGGCGAACCTCGGCCGCGCCGCAGCCATCGCATCGATTTCGACCGCGCTGTTGCTGGTCGCGCTCAAATTATGGGCGGTGTGGCAGACCAGCTCGGTGTCGCTGCTTGGCAGCCTCGCGGACAGCGCGCTGGATCTGGTGGCGAGCCTTGTCACCCTGCTCGGCGTGATCATCGCCGCGCGCCCCGCGGACTCCACCCACCGCTTCGGCCACGGCAAGGCGGAATCGCTGGCGGCGATCTTCCAGGTCATGCTGATCGCGGTGTCCGCCGCGGGCATCGCCATGCGGTCCGGCCAGGCACTGATCGGGGGCGAGCGCGTGGCCGCCGCGCAGGAAGGCATCGTGGTCAGCGTGATCGCGATCCTCGCGACCTTCGCGCTGCTTGCCTACCAGCGTTATGTCCTCGCACGCACGGGCTCGGTCGCGATCCACGCCGATCATGTCCACTACCAGTCGGATCTGCTGCTCAATCTCGCGGTGATCGCGGCGCTGGTGCTCGATCGCTATATCGGCGTGGCGTGGGCGGATCCGCTGTTCGGCCTCGCGATCGCCGCGTGGCTGCTGTGGGGCGCGTGGCGCGCGGGCTCGGAAGCGGTCGACCACCTGATGGATCGCGAATGGCCCGAGGAAAAACGCCGCCGCTTCGTCGAGGTCGCGGCGCGCCATCCAGAGCTTGCCCGGCTGCACGATCTGCGCACGCGCACCAGCGGCGGAATCGATTTTGTTCAATTTCATGTGGACCTCCCCGGCGACTACACCGTTGAGAAGGCTCACGATATCATCGACCGGGTCGAACAGGAGCTGTGCCGCGAATTTCCAGAGGCCGAGCTGCTGATCCACATCGATCCAGTCGGTCATGTCGATGAGCCCGGAAACACGCTCGTCGAGCAGGACGAGTTCGCCAAGCTGGAGAGCAAACCATGACCACGCTGCCTTACTGGCACGTCGACGCCTTCGCCAACCGGCCCTTCGCCGGCAACCAGGCGGCGGTCATGCCGCTCGCCTCGTGGTTGTCCGATACGACGCTGCAGGCGATCGGCGAGGAGAACACTTTCGCGGAAACCGCCTTCGTGGTGCGCGACACCAGCGGCGCGGCCGACTGGGAGCTGCGCTGGTTCACCCCGACCAGCGAGGTCGCGCTGTGCGGCCATGCGACGCTGGCTGCGGGGCATGTGCTGCTGGACCCGGACAACCGCTTCGGCAGCGAGAGCGGCGGAGGCGATTCGGTCACCTTCCGCACCCGCAAGGCGGGCATGCTCGAAGTGCGGCGGGTCGAATCGGGCTATGAGCTCGCGCTGCCGATCACCAAGGTTGAGGAGGGCGAGTATCCCTCTTTGCTGAACGCGCTGCACGTTTCCGCACCGCTGTTCGAATCGGTCAGCGGGGCGGAACAGACCACCATCGTCCTGCTCGAGAACGAAGCGGCGGTCCGCGCGCTGGAGCCCGACATGCGCGCGCTCGCCAAGATCGACCGGATGGTCATCTGCACCGCGCCGGGCGACGAGACAGACATCGTCAGCCGCGTGTTCGTGCCCGCCTGGGGCGTGCCGGAAGACAGCGTGACGGGGTCGGCCCATGCCGCGCTCGCCCCGTTCTGGGCCGGGCGGCTGGGGCGCGATACGATGAGCGCGTTCCAGGCCTCGTCCCGTGGCGGGCACCTGCATTGCCGGATGGACGGCGAGCGGGTGTGGCTCGGCGGGCCATGCGTCACCGTGGTCGAGGGCAAGTTCCACCTGCCCGAGTAAGCGCTACGGCGTCGGGTAGAGTTCCACCAGATCGTTGATCTGGCGCAGCAGCGCGCGGCGCTCCTCCGCGTCCGAATGGCCCAGCCGCACGATGGTCAGCTTCTGTTTGGGCGAAACCACGATGTACTGCCCCATGTGGCCGATCGCGGCAAAAATGCTTTGCGGGTTGTCGATCGGATAAAGCTGGTTCTGCGGATCGGCGGCCTGCGTATTGAGCCAGATCTGCCCGCCGTAGAACGGCGCGGGCGGGCTCGGCTCCAGCATGAAGTCGATCCATTGGCGCGGGACCAGTTGGGTCCCGCGATAGCTTCCGTGATTGCGCAGGAATTCGCCGAAGCGGGCCCAGTCGCGCAAGCTCCCGTGGATCGCGCTGCCGCCGATCAATGTGCCCGACGCGTCGTATTCGGGCACCATCGAAGTCATGCCCAGCGGGCCGAACAGGCGGGTGTGCAGGTAGGTGTCGACCGCCTTGCGCCGTTCCTCTGGGTCTTGGCTATTCTTGGCGAGTACGTCGGCGGCGATATCGGCGAGGATCACTGTGGTGTTGCTCGAATATTCGAACTTCTCGCCCGGCTCGGCTTCCAGCGGCTGTTCTTCGGCGAACCTGGCCATGTCGTCGCGCTGGTCGAGGAATAGCATGCGCACCTCGCTCGATTCGTAAGGCACCTCGCCACCCTCTGTATGGTCGAGGCCGGAGCGCATCTGGAGGAGGTCGCGCAAAGTGATTTCGGCGCGCGCATCGCCGGGGCGCTGCCACTCGGGCACCGGGGCGGGCGCGTCCAGTTCCAGCGCGCCATCGGCGACCAGCATGCCGATCATCACCGCCGTCACCGTCTTGGCCATCGACCAGCTGATGAAGCGGGTGTCCGGATCATAGCCGTCGGCATAGCGTTCGCCGACGATCTCGCCTGCGTGCATGATCAGCGCGGCGCGCGTTTCGCCAAGGTTCTGATCATCCTCGAACAGATCGCCGAATTCCATTGCCAGCCGCTCGCGGCCGACGCCCGGATTGTCTCCTATCACCGAAAGTTCAGCCTCGGTCGCGCCCGGATCGGGCTCCGCACCGCTGCCGCAGGCGGCGAGGCACAGCGCGAGGGGGAGGGTGAGGCAGACAGGGCTTGCAAGCGCACGGACGCGGGGCGAGAACATGCGCAGCAATTCGCACGAGAGAAGCCCGCTTGGCAACGACAGATACCCATTCCGCTTACACCACCAGCCGCCAGGGCGCCCGCCGCCGCCTGTGGCCGCGCATCCTGCTGGTCGCGCTGCTGGTGCTGGCGAGCATCGCGGCGATCGCGTTCTTCGCCAATCGCACGACGATCAACGGCTATGCCGTGACCGGCGCGGCCTACGCGGCGCGGGTCGGCTGCTCGTGCCGCTATATCGGTGGCCGCCCGATCGGCGATTGCGCGAAGGACAAGGTTGCTGGAATGGAGCTGGTCAGACTGTCGGACGATCCGGCGACCAGGAGCGTGACCGCCACGTTCCCGCTTCTTGCCAGGCAGACCGCGACCTACCGCGAAGGCTATGGCTGCGTGCTGGAAAATTGGGACAACTAGCGCCTACGGGCGCTGTTCAGGCCGCTGCCTGCGTGCTGTCGATCCAGCCGCCCCCGACTGCCCGATCGCCGGCATAGATCACCGCCGCCTGACCCGGGGCAACGCCGTATTCGGGCGTTTCGAAGGTGAGCGTGACCGGTGAGTCGTCGCCCAGCGAGCCTTCCAGCGTGACCGGCACCGGCTTGGCGAGCGAGCGGACCTTGGCCGTCAGCGGCAGGTCGGGCAGTGGGCCGATCCGGTTGGTTTCGACCAGCTGCGCGCTCGCGATGGCGAGCATCGCCTTGGGGCCAACGCGCACTTCTGCCGATTTCGCATCGAGCTCGACCACGTAGAGCGGTTCGGGCTGTCCGCCGATCTCCAGCCCGCGCCGCTGGCCGACGGTGAAGTGGACCACGCCCGCATGCTCGCCCAGCGTTTCGCCGGTGCGCGCGTGGACGATGGCGCCCGGCGTTGCGCCCTCGGGCCGCAGCTTCTTGACGATGCCGGCGTAATTGCCGTCGGGCACGAAGCAGATGTCCTGGCTGTCGGGCTTGGCCGCGTTGCGCAGACCCGCCTCTTCGGCCAGCGCGCGCACCTGCGACTTTGGCATTCCGCCGAGCGGGAAACGGAGAAAATCGAGCTGATCCTGGGTGGTCGCGAACAGGAAATAGCTCTGGTCGCGCCCCTTGTCTTCGGCGCGGTGAAGCTCGGACCCGCCTGCGCCCATGATCCGGCGCACATAGTGCCCGGTGGCGAGGCAATCGGCATCCAGCTCGCGCGCCATGGTCAGCAGGTCGGTGAACTTCGGGCCCATGTTGCAGCGGATGCACGGCACCGGCGTGCGGCCCGCGAGGTAATCGTCGGCAAACTGCTCGACCACCGATTCGCGAAATGCGCTTTCATGGTCGAACACGTAGTGCGCGATGCCCAGCCGGTCCGCCACAGCGCGCGCGTCGGCGATATCGTCGCCCGCGCAGCAGGCGCCCTTGCGGCCTGTTGCGGCGCCGTAGTCGTACAGCTGGAGGGTGATGCCAACCACGTCCGCGCCGGTTTTCGCCGCCAGCGCGGCGACCACCGAACTGTCGACCCCGCCCGACATTGCGACCACGATCCGGCAGTCGGAGGCGGGGCGCGGCAGATCGAACAGGTTCGCAGCCTGATCGGCGTTGGAGAGGAAAGTGGTGTCGGTCATGAAGCTACTCGCAAGGGCGGCATATAGACCCGTGTGCCCAAGAGACAAGAAATGCGCCGGTTGCGGGCAGCCCTAGCGTTAACTTAGTTCGCGCCAAGCGACTGACTTCTGGCGGCATTTACCCTCTCTTGACCATATTCGGGCTAAGCAGGGTGCATGTTTGAAGGAGCAGACAAGATCGCCGCGGATAATCCTGCGGCAGATGAGCACGGCCTGAGGCGGGTCGGGTGGGCCGAACTGGCCGCCGCGATCAGCCTGTCGCGCGCCTTGCGTATGCAGGATCCGGGCCTCCTTTCGAAAGCAGGGCCGTCCTTCGACCGAACCGAAGCAAAAGACGAACGCGGCGTTAACCTTGTGTCTTTAGCGCGCCGCAAAGCGAGCAGGGGTAGGGCTTCTTCCAGCGCCAACCCGTCCCCCGAGCGCGATCGAGAGAACCAATGATCGAGAACCAGAAAATCAAACCCGACCAGGTTATCGGCCCGCTAGGCGAGCCGCTGACGCTGGCTGATCTGCCAAGCCCCAAGACCAAGCGCTGGGTCGTTCGCCGCAAGGCTGAGGTCGTGGCCGCAGTCAATGGCGGCCTGCTGACAATCGACGAAGTGCTGGAACGCTACGGTCTGACGCTGGAGGAGTTCGCCTCCTGGCAGCGGGCGGTCGACCGTTCCGGCATGCAGGGCCTGCGCGTTACCAGGATTCAGCACTATCGCGACCTGTACGAACGCCAGCTGAAATACTGATCCCGCCACGTCCTTGGCGGCCCGGCAGGCGACAATCCGTCGCCCGTCGGGAACTTCTCATCGCTCGCTTCCGTTGCTGACCCGTGACCCGAACGGGTGAAATAAAAACAGGAGCTGGGACATGTTGAGTTGGATTATCGCGATTATCATTGGCGGCGTGGCGGGCTGGATCGCCTCCATGATCATGGGCCGCGATGCCTCGATGGGCATTTTCTGGAACATTATCGTCGGCCTGATCGGTTCGTTGATCGGTAACTGGGTCGGCAACGCCTTCTTCGGCGTCGGTGGTCCGATCGGCGAATTCAGCCTGACCGGATTCATCGTCGCCATCATCGGCGCGGTGATCCTGCTCGCGATCGCCAATCTGGTACAGCGCGGGCGCGTTCGCTAACCATAGCGCGTCATAAAGACACCGGAAAGGCGGTGCGGCCAGCGGGTCGCGCCGCCTTTTTGTTGTATGCGCGGCCCGCGCGCGTTGCGCTCTCGTTCGTCTGGCTCGCTAGGCGGTTGGTAGAGGAGCCGATTGCCGGTTGCGAATAGGGGCCCTAAGGCAAGTCTGGATCGATAAATCGCCCCCGGCTTGCGTTGGGAAGGCGAACATAAAACCGCCAGTGCGAACGGACCGAACATGAATTATCAGCCGACGGTCGGACACGACGAAAATGAGGGCAGGATGAGCAACCCCTACACGACCACTCCGGACAGTGAATCGAAGGGTGGGCGGACACGTATTGTCATCATCCTTGCAGTCCTTGTGGTCGCGCTGCTGGTTGGCGGCTGGTTCTACCTCAGCTCGACCAACGAGGCTCCAGCTGCTGCGGACGCAGGGTCGCAGGCAGCCGATATCACGGTCATGAAGCCGGGCAGAGGCACGATCGAGGGCACCATTACCGCGACCGGCACCATAGCCGCGCGGAGATCGCTGCCCGTGGGCGTGGTCGGCGAAGGCGGCCGGGTCGTTTCGGTCAATGTCGAGCAGGGCCAGTGGGTCAATGCCGGACAGGTGCTCGCCTCGATCGACCGCTCGGTCCAGAACCAGCAGGCGCGCGCACAGGCCGCGCAAATCCAGGTCGCCCGGGCCGATGCGGAGCTTGCGCAGAGCAATCTCGACCGTGCGCTCCAGCTGGTCGAACGCGGGTTCGTCTCGCAGGCCGATGTCGACCGCCTGACCGCGACGCGCGATGCAGCCCGGGCGCGGGTCGCGGTTGCCCAGGCCCAGCTTGGCGAGCTGCGCGAGCGTAACGCGCGGCTCAACATCGTTGCGCCCGCATCGGGCCTGATCCTCGAACGCAATATCGAACCCGGGCAGACGGTCGGTGGCGGAACGCCGTCGGTCTTCGTGATCGCGCAGGGTGGCCAGATGGAGCTACGCGCGCAGGTTGGCGAGAACGAACTTCAGAAACTTTCCGTCGGGGTCCCGGCAGAGATCTCGCCGGTCGGATCGAGCGAGACGTACACCGGCCAGATATGGCAGATCGAGCCGACCGTCGACGCGCAGAGCCGGCAGGGCGTTGCGCGGATTGCGCTGAAGTACGCGCCCGGCCTGCGGCCCGGCGGCTTCGCAACCGCAATCATCCGGAGCGGTACCACGGTTGCTCCGCTGCTGCCCGAAAGCGCGGTCCTTGCCGATGACGATGGCAGCTATGTCTATATCATCGACTCCGACAACACCGTCGTCCGTCGTCCGATCGAGACCGGCATGATCACCTCGCAGGGGATCGCGGTCACCAGCGGGCTGTCCGGCAATGAACGGGTTGTCCTGCGCGCAGGCGGCTTCCTCAATCCTGGCGAACAGATAAACCCGGTCGCGCAGAAGGACTGAGCACGATGAACTTCCGCAACATCTCCGCCTGGTCGATCCGCAACCCGGTCATCCCGCTGGTCTTCTTCACCGCGCTGTTGCTGGCCGGTCTGCTCAGCTTCAGCCGGATGGACGTGGTCAACAACCCGGAGATCGAATTTCCCGCGGTCAACGTCAACATCTCGCAGCCCGGCGCCGCGCCGACCGAGATCGAGAACCAGATTACCCAGCTGGTCGAATCCGCAGTCCGATCGATCAACGGCGTCAAGACGATCAACTCGACCGCGTCGGAAGGCAGTTCGAGCACCTTCATCGAATTCGAAATCGGCACGGACCCGGATGATGCCGTGTCCGAAGTGACCAACGCGATCGACACGATCCGCGGCTCCCTGCCCGACGGTATTCTTGAGCCAAGGGTGTCGAAGCAGGAAATTTCCGGCGGTTTTCTGGGCATTTATGCTGTCGAAGCCAATGACATGACGCTGGAACAGCTCAGCTGGTTCATCGATGATGTCGTGGCCAAGCGGCTGCTCGGCGTCGAAGGCATGGCCGAGGTCAATCGCTTTGCCGGGGTCGATCGAGAGATCGAGGTGATCCTCGATCCGCAGGCGATCCAGTCCTACGGGGTTACCGCCAGCCAGTTGAATGGCGTGCTGCGGCAGAACAACCTGAATGCCGCAGGCGGCGCAGCCGAGGTCGGCGGGACGCGCCAGTCGGTCCGCGTGCTTGGCAACAGCGAGGATGCCTATGCGCTGTCGCAGCAGCAGATCCAGCTGGGCGACGGGCGCACCATCAAGCTCGCCGATGTAGCGACCGTGCGCGACGGCTATTCCGAGCAGACCTCGATCAGCAAGGTCCGCGACAAGGAGGTCGTCAACTTCGCGATGTCGCGCGCCAAGGGCGCGTCGGATGTGTCCACCTTCCACGCTGCGCTCGAAGAGATCGAGAAGATCGAGGCCGAAAACCCCGGCGTGCGTTTCATCCAGCTGACCGACTCGGTGAAATATACCGAGGAGCAGTACGAAAGCTCGATGGCGATGATGATCGAGGGCGCGCTGCTCGCGGTGGTCGTCGTGTTCTTCTTCCTGCGTGACTGGCGCGCGACCTTCATCTCCTCGGTCGCGATCCCGCTGTCGGCAATTCCGACCTTCTGGTTCATGGACCTGCTCGGGTTCAACCTGAACTCATTATCCCTGCTGGCGCTGGCGCTGGTGGCAGGCGTGCTGGTCGATGATGCGATCGTGGAGATCGAGAACATCGTCAGACACATGCGAATGGGCAAGAACGCCTATCAGGCGTCGATCGACGCAGCGGACGAAATCGGCCTGCCAGTGGTCGCGACCAGCTTCTGCATCGTCGCGGTGTTCCTGCCCGTTGGCCTGATGCCTGGCATTTCCGGCCAGTTCTTCAAGAATTTCGGCATTACCGTGGTGATCGCGGTGCTGATGTCGCTCGCCGTGGCGCGGATGATCACGCCGATGCTGGCGGCCTACTTCCTCAAGTCCAAGGGCCACGCCGAACATGGCGAAGGCCCGATGATGGACCGCTACATGGGCATCCTTCACTGGACGCTCGAACGCGGCAAGATGCTCGCCCGGCGCGACGGGATCGAGCCGCCCAAAAAACGTTTCGCCTATCTGCCGACGCTGCTGGTGACGGCGCTGGTGCTTATTGCGGTGACCGCTGCTGTCTTCTTCGCGGTAAACGGAATGCTGGCCGGACTGGGCTTCGCCGACATGGTGGGAGGGGCGGTCGCCTCATCGCCCGAGTCCATCGCGGGCACGTTCTACAGCCGGATCGTGGGCGTGGTTCAGATGGCGCTGGCCGCGGCGCTCGCCTTTGGCGCAGGCTGGGTCGCGCTCAAGCTGCTCGGCCTGCTCAGTGCCGTCTTCGGTCGCCGTGCGCGCGAAGTGTGGCGTTATCTCGAAGCGCGCTTCTACGATCACCGCGTGTGGATGCTGATGATCGGCTATTTCGCGCTATTGCTTACCGTACAGTTGTTCATGAGCGTGCCGGCGCAATTCCAGCCGCTGGTCGATAGCGATAATAGCCAGGTGCAGATCGAAATGGTCCCCGGCACGACGCTGGAGGATACCGAACGGGTCGCCGACCGTGTTGCGGAATTGCTTTACCAGCAACCAGAGGTCGAACGCGCGCTGGAACGCGTGCGGATGGGCAATGCGACGCTCTACGTCACGCTGTCGCCCGACCGGGAGCGGACATCCTTCCAGTTCGAACGTCAGCTCGCCCCAGAGCTTGCCAATATCCCCGATGCGCGCGTTCGTTTCCAGTCGCAGGGCGGCGGCGGTGGCGGCAGCGGACGCGACATCACCGTGATGCTCGCCGGGTCCGATCCCGAGGTGCTGCAGGAAACGGCTTCGCAACTGGTCGAACAGATGAAGGGGCTCGACACGCTGGTCGCGCCCCGGATCGAGGCCGATCTCAACCGGCCCGAACTGATCATCGAGCCGCGCCCGGATCTGGCTGCCGACCTTGGTGTTTCGACCGCCGCACTCAGCCAGACGATCCGCATCGCGACGCTTGGCGAGATCGACCAGAGCGCGGCCAAGTTTTCGCTCTCCGACCGGCAGATTCCGATTCGCGTCAAACTGCCCGAAAACTCGCGAGAAAGCCTGACGACGATCGAGAACCTGCCCGTGCCGACGCTGCGCGGTGGCACCGTGCCCCTTTCGCGGGTGGCGGACATCAGGTTCGGCTCCGGCCCGACCGCCATCCAGCGTTATAACCAGAGTCGCCGTATCCTGGTGGGTGCGGACCTCGCGCAGGGCGTGGTCAGCGGCACCGCGCGCGAACAGATCGATGCCTTGCCCGCACTGCAGAGCCTTCCCGCGGGTGTGACCCGCGATGCCGTGGGCGAGGAGCAATGGCAGAACGAGCTGGTTACCAGCCTGGGCTACGCGGTGCTTTCCGGTGTGCTGCTGGTCTTCGCGGTGCTGGTGCTGCTCTACAAGCGATTGATGAGCCCGCTGGTCAACATGACCTCGCTCGCGCTCGCGCCGCTGGGGGGCATCTTCCTGGTCTGGCTGGTTGGCCAGCCGCAATCCATGCCGGTTTATATCGGGGTGCTGCTGTTGCTGGGTATCGTCTCAAAGAACTCGATCCTGCTGATCGACTTCGCGATCGAGGCGATGGCCGAAGGGCGCGACAAGATGGATGCGATCCTCGACGCAGGCCACAAGCGTGCCCAGCCGATCGTGATGACCACTTTCGCAATGACTGCGGGGATGATCCCGACCGCGCTTTCCGGAGTGCTCGGTTCGGGCGATGGTGCCTGGCGTGCGCCGATGGGCACGATGGTCATCGGCGGGCTGGTCGTCTCTACCCTGCTGACACTGTTGATCGTCCCGGCGGGCTTCAGCCTTGCAGACGGGTTCGAGAAGCGCGTTGGGCCGTGGCTGCGTGACCGGATGCTGAGCTATCGGCCCGGTGATGCCACTGATGACCGCCATCGCGGGCCCGGGCATTCGGGCGCCGAATCGGACCCTGCGCCAGCAGAGTGACGAGCATGGCGCCTGCCGGCCCCCATGGCGGGGCCGTGATGACGGATCGCGCGAGCGCGATGCGCCGCACCGCAACGGCGATGCTCGTGCTGATGGCGGCGATCTTCGCAGTCAGCCACTGGGCGACGGGCGCGTACCCGCAATGGGCCACGGGTCTGGGCTACGTGAACGCCTTCGCCGAAGCCGCGATGGTGGGCGGGCTCGCGGACTGGTTCGCGGTGACCGCGCTGTTCCGCCACCCGCTGGGCGTACCGATCCCCCACACCGCGATCATTCCGCGCAAGAAGGACCGGATCGCCGACACCATGGCGCAGTTCCTGCGCGCCAACTTCCTCACCCCATCGGTCGTCGCGCGGCGTATGCGGCGGATGAACGTCGCGGCGAGCGCGGGCGAGTTTCTGGTCAATCGTGAGGGTGGCGAACGCTCACGCTTCATGGGCGGCGGGGCGGAGTTGGTCGCAGAAGTGCTCGAATCGCTGGATCCCGAACGGCTGGGCCTGCGGGTGCGTGCGGGGCTCGCCAGCCAGCTGTCCAAGATCGAGCTGGCGCCGCTACTGGGCAACCTGCTGGAGAATTTGATCGCCGATGGCCGACACCGCCCGCTGCTCGACGGACTGATCCGCTGGGCCGGGCTGACGCTGGAGGACAACGAAGAGGCAGTGCGCGAGATCATCCGCAACCGCGCCAATTCGGTGCTGCGCTGGACCGGGCTCGACAGCCGCATCTCCAGCTCGGTGCTCGACGGGATATACCGCCTGCTGGCCGAGGTGCTGGTCGATCCCGACCATCCCATGCGCGGCAAGATTGACGCCGCGCTGATCAAGCTAGCGGTGCAACTCAAGACCGATCCCGACATGCAGGCCAAGGTCGAGGCGATGAAGATGGACCTGCTGGAAAACCCCGCGCTGGCCGACTGGTGGATGGGCGTGTGGGAGCGCATGCGCCGATCGCTAATCGCCCGCGCGCGTGACCCGGAAAGCGGGCTCGGCAATGATCTGCGCGAGGCGCTGCGCGAGCTTGGCAAGGCCTTGCAGGACGATCCGCGCCTGCAGAGGCAGATCAACCGCTTCGCCCGCCGCACGGCGGTGGGCATGACCTCGCGTTACGGCGCGCAGATCGTCGCGCTGGTCTCTGAGACGGTTAAACGGTGGGATGCGGGTACGGTGACCGACCGGATCGAGAGCGCGGTGGGCCGCGACCTGCAATTCATTCGCATAAACGGCACCTTGGTCGGCGGGCTGGTCGGTGTGACGCTGCACGCTATCACCCAGGCGTTTTGAACCGCAGCATCGCCGTGGCGCGCAAAAAAAGCCCCGCCACGATGGCGGGGCTTTCTGTCACCCTAAAGGTCCGAAGCGTCAGAGCTTCTCGGTCAGCTCGGGCACTGCCTTGAACAGGTCCGCGACCAGGCCGATGTCCGCGACCTGGAAGATCGGGGCGTCTTCGTCCTTGTTGATCGCGATGATCACCTTGGAATCCTTCATCCCCGCAAGGTGCTGGATCGCGCCCGAGATGCCGATCGCGAAATAGGCTTCGGGGGCGACGATCTTGCCCGTCTGGCCGACCTGGTAGTCGTTGGGCACGTAGCCCGCATCGACTGCCGCACGGCTGGCGCCGATCGCGGCACCCAGCTTGTCGGCGAGCGGCGTGATGTATTCCTCGAACGTCTCCGCATCCTTAAGCGCACGGCCACCCGACACGACCACGCTCGCGCTGGTCAGTTCGGGGCGCTCGCTCTTGGCGAGTTCGCGGCTGACGAATTCGGAGGTGCCCGCAGCGCCCGTGGTCTCGATCGTCTCGACAGTGCCGCTGCCGCCTTCGGCTTCGGCTTTGTCGAACGCGGTGCCGCGCACGGTCAGCACCAGCTTGTCCTCGGTGCTTTCGACCGTCGCGATCGCGTTCCCTGCGTAAATCGGGCGGGTGAAGGTCTTGTCGCCCTCAACGCTCATGATCTCCGAGATTTGCATCACGTCGAGCAGCGCGGCGACGCGCGGGGCGATGTTCTTACCGGTGGTGGTGGCAGGCGCGACGAACGCGTCGTGATCGACCATCAGCTTGGCGGCGAGCGGGGCGATGTTTTCGGCCAGCATGTCCTTGTAGGCGGCGTCGTCCGCGAGGTGCACCTTGCCCACGCCCGCAATCTTCGCGGCGGAATCGGCCACGCCTGCGCAGTCTGCCCCTGCGACCAGCAGGTGCACTTCGCCGAGCTTGGACGCGGCGGTGACTGCGGCCAGGGTCGCGTCCTTCACTTCCTTGTTGTCGTGTTCGACCAGAACCAGAGTTTTCATGTTCTTACCTCAATATCTTTAAGCGGGCTCGGGTGCCAATCAGGCCCCGATCACGCGATCCCGAGCGCCTTGACCTTGGCGACCAGCGCATCGACATCCTCGACCTTTTCGCCCGCCTGGCGAACCGGCGGCTCGGCGACCTTGAGGGTCTTGAGGCGCGGCGCGGTGTCGACGCCGAAATCGGCCGGGCTCTTGGTGTCGAGCGGCTTTTTCTTCGCCTTCATGATGTTGGGCAGCGAGGCGTAGCGCGGCTCGTTCAGACGAAGGTCGGTGGTGACGATTGCCGGAAGGGTCAGCTTGACCGTTTCCAGACCGCCATCGACCTCGCGCTTCACGATGATAGAATCGCCTTCGAGCGTGATCGTGTTGGCGAAGGTGCCTTGCGGGCGGTCGAGCAGCGCGGCGAGCATCTGGCCCGTCTGGTTGCTGTCGTCCGAAATCGACTGCTTGCCCAGCAGAACGAGGCCGGGCTGTTCTTCGTCGACGATCGCTTTCAGGATCTTCGCGACAGCGAGCGGCTCGAGATCATCCTCGCTTTCGACGAGGATCGCTCGGTCTGCACCCATGGCGAGCGCGGTCCGCAGCGTTTCCTGCGCCTTGGCCGGGCCGACCGAGACCGCTACGATCTCTTCGGCGTTGCCCGCTTCCTTGATCCGGATCGCTTCTTCGACCGCGATCTCGTCGAACGGGTTCATGCTCATCTTGACATTGGCGAGGTCGACTCCGGAGCCGTCCGCCTTGACGCGGGGCTTCACGTTGTAATCGATCACCCGCTTGACGGGCACGAGTATTTTCATCGGTTGTCCTTTCGCGTGGATGGCACGGCGAGGGCTCGCCGGGCCGCGGAATGCTATCTTGGTTCCAATGGCTGCGGGCGGTGTTGCGTTCCGGAAACAGCGCCGTCAAGGGCGCGTTCGGTGCGCCGCGAGAGCGTAGCGTCAGGTATGCCGCCTCCGCGCCACCACGCCGATGGGCAAGCGGCCGCGAATCATCTGGCGAACTCATCTGAGGGGCGGGCGGAACCGTCGCACCGCAGGGGGTTTGGACTATCATGGCGGATACTCCGAAGACCGTGTGCGGCATTCTCGATCGGTTGACCGATATCGGCGATCGCAATGACCGGGCGACGATTGGCGACATCGTCGAATCCTTCGGCAGCCGGTCCTATGGCCCGGTTCTGCTGGTGCCCGCGCTGATCGGCATATCGCCCATCGGCGGGATCCCCGGTGTGCCGACCTTCCTCGCCGTCACGCTGCTGCTGATCGCGGTCCAGCTGGTGTTCGGCAAGCAGCACCTGTGGCTGCCCGGCTTCCTCAAGAACCGTTCGGTGGAAGGCGAAAAGCTCGCCAATGCGGCGGAGGATATGGAGAAGGTCGGCGCGTGGCTGGACAAAATCTTCCACGGGCGGCTGGAAATACTCACTGGACAGACCGCAGCCCGCCTCGCCGCGGCCGTCATCGCGCTGCTGTGCCTGGCGGTGCCCCCGCTCGAACTGCTGCCCTTTGCGGTTGCGCTGCCAATGGCGGTGATCGCGGCGTTTGGTATTGCGCTGACCGTGCGTGACGGGTTGCTTATGCTGATCGCGTTTCTAGGCAGCGGGGCAGCGTTTTACGTCGTCGTCACCAATGTGCTGCTCGGCGGAGGCGGGGGAAGCGGAGGCGGGATGTTCTAGACGCGCACGCACCCAAAAACCGGCGGGAATGATAGACCGGCGGGAATGACGGGCGGGGCGCGGAAGTGTCCTTTCGCGCCCCGCCTTGTTGACCGGCCCACCCAACGTTGGGCCTCGTCGCAATGCCGCAACCATCCGGTTGCGACGCGATGCGTTTTACTTGGCCTTTTTCACCTCGGCCACGATCTTCTTGGCGGCGTCGCCCAAGTCGTCCGCCGGGACGATGGCGAGGCCGGAATTGGCGAGGATTTCCTTGCCCTTCTCGACATTGGTGCCTTCGAGGCGAACCACCAGCGGAACCTGGATGTTCACTTCCTTGGCAGCCGCGACGATACCGTCGGCGATCACGTCGCACTTCATGATCCCGCCGAAGATGTTGACCAGGATGCCTTCGACCGCCGGGTCCTTGAGGATCAGCTTGAAGGCTGCGGTTACCTTTTCCTTGTTGGCGCCGCCGCCCACATCGAGGAAGTTGGCCGGGAACGCGCCGTTCAGCTTGATGATGTCCATCGTGGCCATCGCCAGCCCCGCGCCGTTGACCATGCAGCCGATATTGCCGTCGAGCTTGATGTAGGCGAGGTCGTATTCGCTCGCTTCGACCTCGGCTTCGTCTTCCTCGGTCACGTCGCGCAGCTTCTCGACTTCCTTCTGGCGGTACATCGCGTTCGAATCGAAGCTCATCTTGGTGTCGAGCACCAGCAGGTTTGCCGCCCCGGAAGAGTCGGGGGTGGTTTCGACCAGCGGATTGATCTCGAGCATCGCGCAGTCATAGGCGAGGAAGGCATCGTAGAGCTGCTTGGAGAGCTTCTGCGCCTGCTTGTTGAGGTCACCTTCCAGCTTCAGCGCGAAGGCCACCGCGCGGCCGTGGTGCGGCATGAAGCCCTGCGCCGGGTCGATGGTGATGGTGGTGATCCGCTCGGGCGTCTCGTGCGCGACGGTTTCGATGTCCATCCCGCCTTCGGTCGAGGCCACGATAGCGACTTCGCCGCTTGCACGGTCGACCAGCAATGCGAGATAATATTCCTTGGCAATATCCACTCCGTCGGTGACGTAGAGGCGGTTCACCTCCTTGCCCGCATCGCCGGTCTGCACGGTGACCAGCGTGTTGCCGAGCATTTCGCGCGCAGCCTCTTCGACCTCGTCGATCGACTTGGCGAGGCGCACGCCGCCCTTGGCATCGGGGCCCAGCTCCTTGAACTTACCCTTGCCGCGACCACCGGCATGGATCTGCGCCTTCACGACGTAAAGCGGGCCGGGCAGCTGCTTGGCACCCGCGACGGCTTCTTCGACGTTCATCGCAGGGATGCCCTTGGGGATGGCGATTCCGTGCTCGGCAAGCAATTCCTTGGCCTGATACTCGTGAATGTTCATGGGGCGGTGCGTCCTTCGTGGCTGACAGCGTGATATAGGTATTCGTGGGGCGCCTAAGCATGGATGCGCCCGCTTGAAAAGGGCGAGAACCCGACGCACATGCCAAGTGCCAGTTATGATCGACTATCCCCGTCTTGAAGCGATCCTGCACGAAGCGGGACGAATCGCCATGAATCGCTGGCCCGGCGCGGGAAACAGCGTGGAAGTGTGGGACAAGGGGACCAATGATCCGGTGTGCGAAGCCGATCTTGAGGTCGACACCTTCCTCAAGCGCGAACTGGGCGCCCTGCTGCCCAGCGCGGGCTGGCTGTCCGAAGAAAGCGCCGAGAATGCGCAGCGGCTGGATGACCGGCTGGTGTGGGTGGTCGACCCGATCGACGGCACCCGCGACTTCATCCGCGGCCGCAGCGGCTGGGCGGTGTCGGTCGCGCTGGTATCCTCGGGCAGATCGCTGATCGCGGCGCTCGAAGCGCCCGCGCGCGAAGAAAGCTGGCGTGCCACGGCCGGACGCGGCGCAACCCTCAACGGAGAGTCGTTGGCGACGTCGCGGCGCGCGCAGCTGGAGGGCGCACGGGTTCCCGCTAACGATCTCGCGACAGACGATCGCGGTTTCACGAAGGTCGAGCAGCCCAACGGTATCGCCTTGCGCGCCGCGATGGTCGCTGCGGGGCAGGCGGACCTCCTCGCTACCATGCGGTGGGGCTATGAATGGGATATTGCAGCCGCGACCCTGATCGCGCGCGAAGCGGGCGCTGCGGTGAGCGATATTTTCGGCCAACCGCTGGGCTACAACAAGCGCGATCCGCGCAGTTTCGGCCTGCTGGTCTGTGCGCCGACGCTCCGCGAATCGGCGATCGAGCATTTCGGCCCGAGGGCGCGCGACCTGCTGGCCCAGAGCAAAGCGCGTTAGCGCCGGACACCAAAAGGGCCGACGCATCGCTGCGCCGACCCTCTTGGTGTTCCGTGCCGAACTGGCGGAAATTAGCGGCGCGCGGCGGCCACTTCTTCCTGACTGATCGGAACGATCTTGATCTCGACCCGGCGGTTGAGCGGCTCGTTCACATTGTCGCCTGTGCGAACGCGCAGGTATTGCGGATCTTCGCCGTAGCCCTTCGTCGCGATGCGGGCGCGCGAAACGCCCTGCGAGACGAGGTAGTTTGCCACGGACTGTGCGCGCTGTTCGGACAGGTTCTGATTGTAGCTCGGGCTACCGGTCGTGTCGGTGAAGCCGTACACGTCGATCAGGGAGTTGGGATAGCGGACCATGCTGTTCGCCACAGTGTCGAGCGTGCGCTGGAAGCTCGGATTGATGTTAGACGAATTGGTCGCAAAGGTAACACCATCGGGCAGGCGCACCAGGATCGCGTCCTGATCGCCGATTTCCTCGACGTCGACGCCGCTGCCGGCGGTCTGCTCGTCCAGCTCGCGGATCTGGTCGTCGAACTGGTCGCCGAGCACTGCGCCGGCCGAACCGCCGATGCCGGCACCGATGATGCGGGCCGCGCCGCCGCCAATGATATCGCCCAGCAGATAGCCCAGCGTACCGCCGACTGCCGCGCCGATCGCGGTGCGCGAAACCTTCTGCTCGCCGGTATTGGGGTCGGTGACGCAGGCCGAAGTGCTCACCAGCGCCGCGATGGCCACCGATGAGAGAATAATACGGGGGGTTTTCATGAACTTGGTATCCCTTTGTGGTTTTTTATGCGCGCCCCCTCGGGCGCAAGTGGGGGGCTTCGCGTCCCACCCACGCTAGCCGGTTGGTCAACGCGGCCCGCTTCCCGCTTGTTCCCGGCGGCCCGCAGAAGCCGCTTCACGGCTGGCGCGGCACAAGATTTGTGCTAGCGCGGCAGGCACCGTGACACCTTTCCCCTGGACAGACCTGATCATCATTGCCGGATTGATCGTGCTCAACGGCGTCTTTGCGATGTCGGAGCTGGCGATCGTTTCGGCCAAGCACACCCGCCTGCAGGCCAAGGCGGAGGGCGGCAGCATTGCCGCAGCAACCGCGCTGGAGCTGGCGGGCGATCCGGGCAAGTTCCTCTCTACCGTGCAGATCGGGATTACCCTCGTCGGGATCATCGCCGGTGCCTATTCCGGCGCCAGCCTGGGCGGCCCTGTGGGCGAGCGGCTGGCCGGGCCGCTGGGCCTGTCGCCCGACAGGGCGGACCAGATCGGCTTCATCCTGGTGATCGTGCTGACCACCTATTTCAGCCTGGTGGTCGGCGAACTGGTGCCCAAGCAGCTCGCGCTGCGCTCGGCCGACCGGATCGCGATGGTCATGGCGCAGCCGATGAAATGGCTCGCGACGATCGCCGCGCCGGTGGTGTGGGTGCTCGACTTCTCCTCCGCCACCATTGTTCGGCTGTTCGGCGTGCGACCGGGCGGGCAGAACAGCGTCACCGCGGAAGAGCTGCAGATGCTGTTTGCCGAAGCGACTCGCAGCGGGGTGCTGGAGGCTGACCAGAGCGCAATCCTGAAGGGCGTGGTCCGGCTGGCCGATCGCCCGGTGCGCGAAGTGATGACACCGCGCACGGAAGTCGACTGGATCGATGCCGATGCCGACCGGGCCGAGATCGAGGCGACGATCGGCGACACGCCGCACTCGCTGCTGCCGGTGGCAGAGGGCTCTGCCGACAAGGTTGTCGGCGTGGTGAAGGTGCGCGAAGTGCTTGCCGCGATGCTGACGGGGCAGCCGTTCAAGCTGACCGACCTGGCCAAGCGCGTGGAGGTGGTCCCCGACCAGCTCGACGCGATGGACGCGCTGCGCGTGCTTCAGCAGGCCGATGTCGCGATGGCTATGGTCCACGACGAATACGGCCATCTCGACGGTATCGTCACCCCGATCGACCTGCTGACCGCGATCGTCGGCCAGTTCGAAAGCGACAAGGATCAGGGCGAGATACCCGAGGTGATCGAGCGGGCGGACGGATCGCTGCTGATCTCCGGCAGCCTCGATGCCGAGTCGCTCGGCGACCGGCTGGCGCTGGACTACGGGGAAGACCGCGAGTTCGCGACTGCCGCAGGCTTCGCGCTCTCGGTGCTCAAGCATCTGCCGGAAGAGGGCGAGGTGTTCACCCATCAGGGCTGGCGATTCGAGATCGTCGATATGGACGGGCGCAAGATCGACAAGCTGCTGGTGCAGCAGAACGCCACGCCGGGTGCGGCTGCGCAGGCCGATCACGCCGGGTGACGGGTGGGGTGACAGGCGGGGTGACGGAACGCCGCAGCCCACGGGGCATTCGACCATCATGAGCACATCTCACGATATCTGGTTGATCACCAACGAAGGCAGCGGATCGGTGCGCGAGGAATTGCTCGGCGACCTGCACGAGGCGTGCGAGCGTTCGAGCCTGTGCATTGCAGAGCGGACGACCTTTCCCACCGAACAGATCCCGACTCCCGCAGAGCTCGACCGGCGGGGTATCGATACCGTGGTCGCGCTGGGCGGTGACGGCACGATCAATGCGGTGGTTGCGGCGCTGGCCGGATGGGGCGGGGCGGTCCTGCCGCTGCCAGGTGGTACGCAGAATCTTCTGCCCAAACGCGTTCATGGCGAGGCCGGGGTCCACGAGGTGATCGAGGTGTTCGCCCGCGGCGAGGCGCGCCGGGTTCGTCCGCAGATCATCCGCTCGTCGAAAGGCATCGCGCTGGCCGGGTTGCTGGTCGGCCCCGGGACCAGCTGGAACGAGGTGCGCGAGGCTCTGCGCGCGGCAGATGCCGGTGGCATGCTGACGGCGGCGGGCGCCGCCATTCAGAACACCGCCGGCCAGCCGCCGGTGCGGATCCGGCAGCCCGATGCGGGCGCGCCCGAAGGTTACCCGATTCTGGAGCTGATGCCGCATGCCGGAGGCATCGACGTTGCCGCCTACCACGCGCGGACCGGGGCCGACTTCGTTGCCCAGACCTGGGCCTTGCTGCGGCAGGAGTTTCGCGAGGGGCCGCACGACACCTTCGGCCCGTTTCAGGAAGTGACACTCGCCAGCACGGGTGCGCAGCCGCTCGACCTGCTGCTCGACGGGGAGCCCGCCCATGCCGACGCGACGGAGACCTTCGCTCTCGACAAATGCCCCGTCGATCTGATCGCCACGCTGGCTCAAGAGGACTGACCAGATGGCCGATACGCTGCTGTTCCACGTCAGCGACATTCACTTCGGACTCGAAAACAACGAGGCGCTCGACTGGTTCGCCGCCGAGGTCGAGCGGCTGAGGCCTGACGCGATCGCGATCACCGGCGACCTGACGATGCGTGCGCGGCACCACGAGTTCCGCGCTGCAGAAGAGTGGATCGGCACCTTGCAGGCCCCCGCAACGCTCGATGTCGGCAATCACGACATGCCCTATTTCAACCTGATCGAGCGGTTCGTTACGCCTTACAAGCGGTTCGGCCGACTGACCGAGATCGTCGAGCGCGAGATCGACCTGCCGGGGATCGCGCTGGTGCCGCTCAAGACTGCGGTCCGCGCGCAACCGCGCTTCAACTGGTCCAAGGGCTGGGTCACAGGCAGCGCGCTGGAGAAGTGCCTTGCGAGGATCGACGCGCTGCCCCCCGGCACCCGCGCGTTGGTGACCGTGCACCATCCCTTGCGCGAAGTCGGTACGCAGGGCACCGCGATGACCCGCGGCGGCTCCAATGCGCTGGCCGAACTGGCCAGACGCGACGTGCTCGGAGTGCTGTCTGGCCATGTCCACGACGCGTTCGAGATCATGGAAGACACGCCCCACGGCCCGGTCCGCATGATCGGCGCAGGCACCCTATCGCAGCGCCTGCGCTCCACCCCGCCGAGCTTCAACGAACTGCGCTGGGATGGCGAGACGCTACGGGTGCATATCCGGAATCTCGAGAACATCGAGGACGAGGCGATGAAGATCGACGACGTCCCGGAAGATGCGCATCCGCCGCGCGAAGAAGGTGAACCGGTTGCGCCGGTTGGCGCGGTCCCGCGCACGGACCCGCCGGTGAGCTGAGCCTTATCGTTGGCTCTGAAGGGCTTGATACAAACAAAAAGGGCGGCGCCTTGCGGCACCGCCCCTCCTGGTGATTGGTTGTTCCTGTAGCTTAGCGCCCAGTTGCCATCAACGCTTGCTGAACTGGAAGCTACGACGTGCCTTGGCCCGGCCGTACTTCTTACGCTCGACCACGCGGCTGTCGCGGGTCAGGAAGCCGGCGGCCTTGACCGTGCCGCGCAGCGCGGGCTCGTACTTGGACAGCGCCTGCGCGATGCCGTGCTTCACCGCACCGGCCTGGCCCGACAGGCCGCCGCCGCGAACGGTGGCGATCACGTCGTACTGGCCTTCGCGATCGGTAATCGCGAACGGCTGGTTGATGACGAGACGCAGCGTCGGACGCGCGAAATACGTTTCCTGCTCCTTGCCGTTGATCGTGATCGTGCCCTTGCCCGGCTTGATCCAGACGCGGGCGACCGCGTCCTTGCGGCGACCGGTGGCGTAGGCGCGGCCATGCTGGTCCAGCTCCTGCTCGCGCAGCGGCGCGGTGCTCTGGGCAACCACGGCGGCGTCGGCGGCAGGCGCATCACCCGCGATGTTCGCGAGATCGGCGAGATCGCGCACGCTCTCGGCCTTGTCGGACCCTTGCGATTCGTTCTGGTTCTTGTCGTCGGCCATTATGCGAGAGCCTTGTTCTTGCGGTTCATCGAAGCAACGTCGAGCACCTCGGGCTTCTGCCCATCATGCGGATGCTCGGTGCCGGCATACAGGTGCAGCGCCTTCATCTGCTGGCGGCCGAGCGGACCGCGCGGAACCATCCGCTCGACAGCCTTTTCCACCACGCGCTCGGGGAACTTGCCCTCGAGGATCTTGGCGGGGGTGGTTTCCTTGATGCCGCCGGCATAGCCGGTGTGCTTGTAATACTTCTTGTTGCCCATCTTGCGGCCGGTGAACTTCACCTTCTCCGCATTGAGGATGATCACGTGATCACCGCAATCGACGTGCGGGGTGTAGCTCGGCTTGTGCTTGCCGCGCAGGATGTTCGCAACGATCGAGGCAAGGCGGCCCACAACCAGGCCTTCCGCGTCGATCACGTACCAGTTCTTTTCGACCTCGGCCGGCTTGATCGACCGGGTCATCTTGCTGAGCGCCTTCATGGCTATCGTGTCCCTCGAGAATTAGGGGGGTCTCGCCGGAGGATGAAACGCGCGTTTCGCCGAGTCGTCCTAACCGGTCGTGGAGCGCGCTAATGCGTCCGAAGGCCTTTCAAGTCAAGCAATCATGGGGGTTAGAGAAGAGGTATTATTATACCGCGCCGCTCAGCCGCCACGTTTCTGCGGCCTTGCGCGAGCTATCGCCGATGGTCGTGACTGCCTCGCGAACGAAGCTGTCGAGCAGGCCGGATGCAGCGTCAGCCCTTGCTATTTCGCGCAGGTCCACTCGGCCTTGCACGCCATCGGGCAAGGCGATCTCGCGGCTTGCCGCCTTGCTCCGCGGCACGGGGAAGAAAAGGTCGCGTGGCAGGTGCGAAAGCCAGCCCATCTGCCGCTGCGAGAGCTGGGCAACGAACTCGCGCACGTTCAGCTCGACCGCGGGTGCGGACGAATGGCCTGCGACATAGTCTGCCGCAGCCTCGATCACCCTGTCCGGTAAAGGATCGAGCGTGCTGTCGCCGGGCTGATCCACGATCATCCCATTGGCAGTTAGCCGTAGAGGGAGGAGCCCGGCCGTGCGCTGCTCCTCCAGCCGGGCAAGCGCGGCGAGCGCCGGTGGTGCCTCGACCGTGCTGGCCACCTGCTCCCCCGTCACCACCACCACGCCGCCGCCAGACGATCCGGCGAAGCGGATCAGCCAGCTACGATTGATGGTGATCGCCTTGCCGTCGAACAGGTCGCGGCGCAGCACACGCTCGAGCCGGAACTGTCCCTCGGGCACGTCGGATGCGCGGAGTAGGGCCGCGGCCTGCACCGCGAGCGGACCAAGCCCGACCATGCCAAGCCGTAGCAAAAGGCCGCGTCGCTCCATCGCGCCTAACCGTCCAGCGCCGCCAGCCAGCCCGCCGTGGCTTTGCCAACGCTATCTGCGCGCCAGCCGAGGATGGCGGGGGCATCGTACGGGTGCAGCTCTTCCAGCCGGGCGACGGCGTCGTCCAGCCGGTGGGCATGGGTCTTGAACAGGATCGCGATCTCCTCGCCCTCGCCGCGCTCGCCATCCCATTCGAACAGTGCTTCGACCCGGCCGATCACATTGGCACAGGCGATCAGCCGCTCGTCCAGCAGTTGCGAGGCGACCGCGCGGGCATCCTCGCGATCTGCGAACACAGTATAGATCAGCGCGCTCACGCAGCGAGCCCCTCCATCCTGCTGGTGCGCTGGCCGAGTGCGTGGGCCGAGGCGGCGGTGGCTGCGACCAGCAGCGCGCCGGTCACCTGGTGCGCGACCGCCATCCAGATCGATACCCCGGTGACGACCGTCACGATCCCTAGCAGGACCTGCGCACAGACGAGCGCCAGCAGCGCCTTGCCAGTGTTCCCGTCGCGGCGGGAGGCCTGCAGGCCGAGCCAGACCAGCGCCGCGAAGGCGATCCATGCGAACCAGCGATGGAGAAAGTGCAGCAGGAAGGGGTCATGCGTGAAGGCCCAGAACGCGCCCTGCGACCAGTTCGCCTCGGGTAGGAAGCGGCCTTGCATCAACGGCCAGGTGTTCGACGCCAAACCCGCATTCAGCCCTGCGACCCACGCGCCCAGCACCACCTGCATGAACAGCACGATGCCCGCCAGCGCGGCGAACGGCAGCAGCCGCGCCGGCCGTGCGCGCGGATCGCGTTTGAGCGTGCGCAGGTCGAGCGCGGTCCATACCAAGCCCGCAAGCGTAATCAGCGCGGTGCCGAGATGGATCGAAAGCCAGAAATGGCTCACGTCGGTCATGTCGTCACCGAGGCCGGAGCGGACCATCAGCCAGCCGAACACGCCCTGCAGGCCCCCAAGTGCGAGCAACGCGACCAAACGAGGCTTGTAGCCACGCGGGATCCATCCGCGCACCCACGCGAAGATCAGGGGCAGCGCAAACACCATCCCGATGAGCCGCCCGAGCAGGCGATGGAACCATTCCCAGAAGAAGATCCCCTTGAAATCGGACAGGGTCATGCCCGCAGGTCCCGCCTCCAGCCGATATTCCGGGGTTGCCCGATACCTGGCGAACTCCGCCTGCCATGCCTGTTCGCTCAACGGCGGCAGGACCCCCGTGACCGGGTCCCATTGGGTGATCGAAAGGCCGGACTCGGTCAGTCGGGTAATGCCGCCAACCGCGACGATCGTGACCACCAGAGCGGCCACGATGACAAGCCACCAGGCCAGCCAGCCTGGGCGGGCCGTGTCGATCATGCGCGGGGTGTCGGAGCGGCGGGATAACAGGCTTGCCATGCCGCCTGAATGCGTGCCCGCGCGCTCGGTTGCAAGCACGCAAACCTGCGCCAGGGCTGAATTTTGCCTCCGGCCACCTTGCAAAATGAAACAACGTCACATACTTGGCTGCCAATGGACATCCGCAGTCTCTCGAATCGTGTCCGTCTCGATACGATGGGCATCGCCCTGTCCGCGCTGTGCGCGGTGCATTGCGTGCTGACCATCGTGGTGATCTCCTCGCTGGGCATCGCGGGTGGGTGGCTGCTCGCACCCGAACTGCACTGGTGGGGTCTTGCCGCCGCGACGATCATCGCCGGAGTCGCGATCGGTATCGGCGCGGTGCGGCACAAGCGGCGCATGCCCTTCGTGATCGCGATGACCGGGCTCACCTTCATGGGCGGTGCGCTCGCCGCGCCGCACGGGGTGGAGGAAGCGGTGCTGACGATCATCGGAGTCGTGCTGGTTTCGATCGGCCATGTCCTCAACCTGCGCGGCTCGCATTTTCTCAATCGCGGCACTGGCCAAGGGACCGGCTTGCGCGAACGGCGCTGAGGCCCCAAGTCGCTCGCCCATGAGCGACACGAAATCGATCCAGCTGAACGGCGAAAGCCGCGCCACCACCGCCCCCACCATCGCCGCGCTCGTGCGCGAGCTCGGCCTTGCGCCTGAAAAGGTCGCGGTCGAGCATAATGGCGAGATCGCCCCGCGCTCGCAGCTGGGCGAGATCGCGCTCGCGGATGGCGACTCGCTGGAGATCGTTCACTTCGTGGGCGGTGGCGACCATGCTGCGGACGACGACACCTGGAGCGTTGCCGGCCACACCTTCCGCTCGCGCCTGATCGTGGGCACCGGCAAGTACAAGGACTTCGCGCAGAACGCCGCCGCGCTGGAGGCGAGCGGGGCGGAGATCGTCACCGTCGCGGTCCGGCGGGTGAACGTGTCCGACCCGAATCAGCCGATGCTGACGGATTTCATCGACCCCAAGAAGGTCACCTACCTGCCCAATACCGCCGGGTGTTTTACTGCCGACGACGCGGTGCGCACGCTGCGGCTGGCGCGCGAGGCAGGCGGCTGGGATCTGGTGAAGCTGGAGGTGCTGGGCGAGGCGAAGACGCTCTATCCCGATATGCGCGAAACCCTGCGCGCGACCGAGACGCTGGCCAATGAAGGCTTCCACCCGATGGTCTACTGCGCGGATGACCCGATCGCCGCGAAGCAGCTGGAAGAGGCGGGCGCGGTCGCGATCATGCCGCTGGGCGCACCGATCGGTTCGGGCCTCGGCATTCAGAACCGGGTGACCATCCGCCTGATCGTGGAAGGCGCAAGCGTGCCGGTGCTGGTCGATGCCGGAGTCGGCACTGCGTCTGATGCCGCAGTGGGGATGGAGCTGGGCTGCGACGGCATCCTGATGAACACCGCGATTGCCGAGGCGAAAGACCCGATTCGCATGGCGCGTGCGATGAAGCTGGCGGTGCAGGCGGGGCGCGACGCCTACCTCTCCGGGCGCATGGCGACACGCAAGTATGCGGACCCCTCCAGCCCGCTTGCAGGGCTGATCTGACCACCCCCACGGAAAGACCTGAGATCAGCCTTAGCGGTTTGTTTACCAAGATCGGGGAAACATGCCTGCCATCGGACAAACGGGTCGCCACTCTCGGTGGCCACGGAGGGGCACGATGGCGACGAAGAACAACACCACCAGTCTGAGCATCGCCGAGATGCGCGAATTCGCCGGGTTCAGCCCGTGCGAACAGCGCTTCATCCGGCGCAATCTCGATATCGGGCTGGGCCGGTGCGACGCGTTCAAGCTGTGGGCTCGCAATGCGAGCGAGAATGTCGACATCCGCCGACAATACGTCGCCTATCAGGATCTCAAGGTGCTGCGCCACACGATGCCGGGCACGGATGCGGGCGAATCGGTCACGCCCTTCATGGGCCAGCTAGCCCGGCTTGCCGCGTTCGATCTGGCGCAGGAGCGGCTCGACGGGTTTTCGCCCTTCCGCTTCCTCTACGAACGCCTGCTGGGCGCCGATGTGCGCCCGTGGCTGCCGAGCGCCTTTTGCGCCGGTGCCGCCATGCCGCACCTGCGCCCGGCACGCCGCAAGCTGCTGCTGCAAAGCCTCAGCGAGGCCGCCGCGACCGCGCCAGCATGGTCCTCGCGCGCGCCGACCTTCTTTCCCGAATATGTCGATCTGGCAGACGAGGCCGCCTGAGCCGGACCACTCTTCGCGAGCGGCCCGGCACTGACGGCCCGATCGGCTAATCGGATCAGAACGCGACCTGCGCGCCTGCCAGAATCACATTCGTATCCGCATCCTGGTTCGACCAGGTGCTGCCATCCGGGAAATTGCCCCCCGACAGGAAGTTGAGCGGCACGTAACCGTTCACGCGGATGAACTCGCCGAACAGGTTCACGTTCGGTGCGGGGAACCACGAAGCGCCCAGCACGATCTGGTTCTGCCGCCGCCAGGGCGCGCCTTCCTCACCCGAAATGAACTTCGAGAATTCCGCCGACAGCGCGAATTCGCGGCGTTGCATGGTCAGGCTCTCCGCCCCGAAGCCGAAGCGGCCGCCAACAGTAAAGGCCTCGGGCTTCACCGCGTCGTACACGCTCAGCGGGTTGGTCGGGTCCGGCACTGCGGTACCCGCCCACTCCTTCGTCGTGCGCGCATATTCGCCCATCAGCGTCAGCGGACCATAGGTCAGCTTGCCATAGGCGGCGATTCCCGGATTATTGTCCTGACACGGGTTGAAGTGCGTGACCGGATAGTCCTGGCAATAGGCGGTGCCGCGCTGGTAGCTGGCGCCGGCCATCAGGGCATTGCCTTCTCCGCCAAGGTCGATCGTGTAGCGCGCATCGAAAGCGAAATTGTTCGCCCGCGAGGGTACGCTGGTGCCCAGCACCGGCACGTTTGCCGAACGGAACTGCGCGCCGCCCTGAATGATCATCCCGCGGACATGCAGACCGCCCGATACGAACCCGACCTGCCCACCATAGGCGAGGCCGGCGAAGGCGTGCCAGTTGGTCGAATTGGTGAACGGGTTGACCGTGTCGTTGAGCCCGAAGGGCGTGTCCATCTTGCCGATCAGGGCATAGACCGGCAGCTGGTCCAGATTGCCGAACATCACCCAGCCGCGCCGCAGCTGGATCTGGTTGCGTGCGAGCGCGGTGATGGTGCCCTGACCGAAGCTCTGTTCGGGATCGTAGAGCAGTTCGGCATAGCCGGTGACGTTGGGCAGCAGCCGCGCGGTCAGCGCGAGGTTGGCCGAATGCAGCACCACTTCGGAAACATTGTCGCCCAGCTGGTTGGCGCTGGTCGGGTGGCGCATGAGGTAGCCGAACTTGGAGTCGACCGTCGCCCACTGGTAATTCGCGATCGCGGTGATTCCGCCCGACAGCGTGACCCGGTCGGTCAGTTCGCCCGATTGCAGCGCGGCCAATTGCACCAGCGGCTTTGTGTTCACGTTCTCCGCATGGTCGAGCATCTGATACGCATAGGCCGCGTTGGTGCCGACGAAATTCTCCGACCCCGCCACCTGCATCTCGCGTGGGTCGTCGGCCTCGGTAACCACATCGACCGGACCGACAGAACCTGCCGTCGTTGCTACGCGCGCCGTGCCGGGTATCTCAGCTTGCGCAGCCGCCGCGGGCACTTGGGCATCGGTCGCCGCGACGACGACATCGCCTTGCGGGGTTTTCACGCTGCGCATGTCTTCAAGCTGCGCGCGTAGCTGTTCGTTTTCGCTTTGCAGGGCATCGAGCCTGTCTTCGAGCGCTTCGAGACGCTGGAGCACGGCCGGGTCCTGCGCCAGCGCTGGTGTGGCCAGCGATAAGAGCGAAATACCCCCCAGAAGGATTGCGCATCGGCGCGCACGCCCGCGTGTTGCGCGTGGGCAACTATTGGTGTTCATCACGTATCCTTATGTCCAAACGGCGGTCCCATTCAGATTGCCAATAGCGACCCCAATCTTGATGCAATCCCGAAATACCGCCGGTTGGGGCGTTATCGCTGCTCTCTTTTCCTGCCAAGACTCCCACTGCGGGCTGCTCGAAAAAAAGTTGCTATCGGGCAACACCGATCGCCGGGCCAGAGGCGGGGCAAGCGTTCGCCCGAGCACGCGCGAATCTCAATGTCGGCAGGGGTTTACCAGCGCGGCACTGGCAGGGGTGGCCTAGCGCTCTTCCACCATGAGGTAGATGACCGGTGTTTCGCCGATATTGATCACCTCATGCCAGGCTGTTCCGTCGCTGGTGTAGTCCGAGCCCGTTTCCAGCGTCACCGTCCGAACCCCCGTCTCATCGGTGATCCTCATCGTCCCACCACTCAGCGCGTAGCCATAGTGCGCGGGGTGATAATGCCGCTCGTGCCCCACGCCCGCCGGGAAGGTGCAGCGCAAAACGCGGTGCGTGGCGGTCTGGTGCTGGAGCGCGCACACACGCTCGCCGTCCCACCCCGCGTCCAGCGCGCTGGGCAACACGGGAAACGCGGTCTGCACGCTGGCGCAAGCTGCGGTGAGCGCAGGAAGCACCGCGAGGCTGGCGAGACGGGGAAGGGGCACGCGCATCAACTGCGATACAGGCCGTTCAACCGGTCGCCGTAGCGTTCCCTGATCTTGTGCCGCCGGATCTTCATGCTCGGCGTCATTTCCTCGTTCTCGATCGAGAACGGCTCGTCGGCAAAGGCGAAGCCGCGCACCTTTTCGACCACCGAGAGTTCGGAATTGACCCGGTCGATCGCCTTGCGCACCTCTGCGCGGAACTCGGGCAGCTCCAGCACTTTCTTGCAGTCGAGCGATTTGCCCTGAGCCTTGCACCAGTCCAGCGCCCACTCGGTATCGGGCACGATCAGGCCGACTACGTAGGGCCGCCGGTCGCCGACCACCATCGCCTGCCCGATCTCGGGCTGCAGGGTGAGCATACCCTCGAGCTTCTGCGGCGCGACATTATCGCCCTTGTCGTTGACGATCATGTCCTTCTTGCGGTCGGTGATGACGATCCGGCCCTTGTCGTCGATGTGGCCGATATCGCCGGTGTGCAGCCAGCCGTCCTTCAGCGCGCGGTCGGTTTCGCCCTGATTCTGCCAGTAGCCGTGCATCACCAGCTCACCCCGGCACAGGATCTCGCCATCCTCGGCGATCTTCACCTCGACGCCCTTCATCGGCGGGCCGACTGTGTCCATCGACACTCCGGCGGCTGGCCGGTTGCAGCTGATGACGGGTCCAGCCTCGGTCTGGCCGTAGCCCTGCATCATCGGCAGGCCGAGCGCCTGGAAAAAGATGCCGACGTCGGGATTGAGCGGCGCGCCGCCCGAAACCATCGCCTTGATCCGCCCGCCGAACTTCTGGCGGATCTTGGGCCTCAAGAGCTTGCCGACCAGCGCATCCATCGGCTTGTCGCGCAGGCGCTTGCGCCCCTTGGCGGCGGCCCGCTCCTCTATCTCCAGCGCGCGATCCAGCAGGTAGCTTGCGGCACCGCCCTGTTTGGCGATCTGCTTCATGATCCGCGTGCGCAGCACCTCGAACAGCCGCGGGACGACGACCATGACCGTCGGGCTGGTCTCTTCAATATTGCTGGCGAGCTTTTCCAGCCCTTCGGCATAGAAAATCTGCGCGCCCACGCCGATCGGCAGGAATTGTCCGCCGGTATGTTCGTACGCGTGGCTCAGCGGCAGGAAAGAGAGGAAGCGCTCCTCGCCAGACAGGTCGAAATCGTCGATCAGGATCTCCGCCGCGCCCGCGACATTGCACAGGATCGCGCCGTGGTGCTGCAACACGCCGCGCGGAGCGCCGCCGGTGCCGCTGGTGTAGATGATGCAGGCGGTGTCCCTGCGGCCGATCTTGGCGATCCGGGCATCGACTGCGGCGCGCGCGGCTTTCGCATCGCCCTCCAGCATCCGCGCCCAGCCATGGCAGGCCAGGTTGCCGCCCTGGTATCCGCGCACGCTTTCGATCGGAATGATGTGCTCGGCAATGCCGGTCGCGAAGATCGCCGGGATCAGCGGGCCGGAGAGCTTTTCATTGGAAACGATAACCGCCCGCGCGCTGGAATTGTCGAGGATGTGGACGTGGTCGCGCTCGGTATTGGTAGTATAGGCGGGCACGGTGATGCAGCCCGCCGCCATGATCGCGAGATCGGAAATGCACCATTCGGGCCGGTTCTCGCTGACCAGCATGACCCTGTCGCCGTCCCTGAGGCCGAGGCCGCGCAGGTTTTCCGCCAGCAGGCACACCTGATCGGCGACCTCGCGCCAGCTGATCGTCTGCCACTCGCCCGCGACCTTGCGACCGAGGAAGGGCTTGTCGCCGCCCGCATCGGCGCGTTTCAGGAACAATGAGACGAGATTGCTCGCCCGTTCGATCTCTTCAAGCTGCGTCAAAGCCGCACCGTCTCCCAGATTTCGTTATCTTTATAACTATGCGCGGCGATCTAGGCTCCCGGCAGGATTACGGCAAGCGTGGGAGCAAGCCTTCAGGGCAGTTCGAGCTGCCCTTCGAGCCGCGGGTCGCGTGCCGAGACCCAGCGATCGCCCTCTCGCACGACGATCCCCGCCTTCACCGGTGCCGGCCGAATGGTCAGCGTGCCATGCCCAAGCGAGCGAAACGCATCCTGACTGTCCGCCAGCCATGTGCTCTCTTCCAGCAGCACGCTGTCGCCGAATGCCATCACGAAGGGCAGGCCCAGCGCGTCTTTCGGGTCTAGACCGAAATCGATCACGCCGATGATGCTGCGCGCGGTCTGCACGGGGATCGTGCTGCCACCCGCCGCGCCCACCGCCATGAACGGCTGGCCCTGCGGATCGTAGACCACCACCGGCGCCATCGAGCTGCGCGGGCGTTTGCCGCCCTCCACCCGGTTGGCGACGGGCTTGCCATCGACCGCGGGCGAGCGGCTGAAATCGGTCAGCTCGTTGTTGAGGTAGAACCCGTCGACCATCAGCCCCGACCCGAAGGCGCTTTCGATAGTCGAGGTATAGCTGATCATCGTGCCCGCATCGTCGACCACTGCGATGTGCGAAGTGCCGCGTTCCTCGGGCTCGTCCCCGTCGGCCAGCGCCCTGTCGGCGCCCTCGGGCGTGCCGGGCGTCACTTCGGCCAGAGTGCTGCCGGGCAGAATCAGCGCACCGCGCCGCGCCAGATAGTCGGGCGCAACCAATCCGGCGGTCGGGACGGGCACGAAATCGCTGTCGGCGAGATACAGTTCGCGGTCGGCATAGGCGAGCCGCTGCGATTCAAGGAACAGGTGCCAGGTCACCGGATTGTGCGGGCCGAGCGCGACAAGATCGAACCGCTCCAGCTGCCCGAGGATCTGCATCACCGCGACCCCGCCGGACGTGGGCGGCCCCATCGCGCAGATGCGATAGGCACGGTAGCGGGTGCACAGCGGCGCGCGCTCCTTCGCGACATAGCCTTCGATGTCGCGCACGGTCATCGCGCCGCTGCGCGGTGTATCGTCGGCGACCGTGCGCGCGATCCGCTCGGCAAGATCGCCCTCGTAGAACGCATCGGGCCCGGCCTGCGCAATTTTCTCGAGCGTGCGCGCCAGCGCCGGGTTGGTCAGCGTGGAGCCGATCGCGACCGGCGCGCCTGCCGCATCATAGTACAACGCCTTGCCCTGATCGCTGCGCGCGCCGGTATCGGCGCTGTCGGACAGCGACTTGTTGAGCCGTGGATTGACCCGGAAGCCGTCGCGCGCCAGCGCGATCGCGGGCTCGAACAGCTCGGCCCAGAGCAGCTTGCCATGCTCGGCATGGGCCTTCGCCGCCAGCGCCAGATTGCCCGGAACGCCGACGCTCAGCCCGCTGCGCACCGAATCGCGAAACGGCGGCACCTGGCCCCCCTTGTCGAGGAACCAGTCCGGCGTCGCGCCTGCGGGTGCGGTTTCGCGCCCGTCATAGGTCGTGACCGTACCATCGGCATCGCCCAGCACCATGAAGCCGCCGCCGCCGATGCCGGAGCTTTGCGGCTCGACCACGGTCAGCGCGAGCATCACCGCGATCGCCGCGTCGGTTGCTGTGCCGCCCCGGCGCAGCATTTCGTAGCCGGCTTCCTGCGCCCGCGGATCGGCGGCGCTGACCGCACCGCGCATGGCCTGCGGCGCGGCAGCGGTTTCGACCGGCGCGGCGGGCGCGGTCGCACACCCGGCGAGCGAGAGGGCAGCAGCGATCCCGAACAGCGGGGCTTTGAAGGTCTGGGCGAGCATGGCGTTCCTCAGGCTTGCGATCCGATGGCGTCCTCAATCGACGCAAAGCCTTCCGCCCGCAACCTTTGCGACAGCCCCTTCGCGATCCGGCGGCCGAGCAATGGCCCGTGATAGACCATCGCGGAATAGAGCTGCACAAGGCTGGCGCCCGCCACGATCCGTTCCCACGCGGCATCGGCGCTGTCGATCCCTCCGGCGGCGATCAGCGGGAGCTGGCCGCCGGTCGCCTTGCGGAAGTCCTTCAGCCGCTGGAGTGCGAGCGGCGCGAGCGGCGCGCCCGACAGTCCGCCGGCCTCGTCCGCATGGGATGATTTCAGGTTGGGCCGGGCGAGCGTGGTGTTGGAGAGGATCAGCGCGGCAAGCGGGCTATCGAGCGCAACCCTCGCGATCGCGTCGATCTCGCTCGGCTCCAGATCGGGCGCGAGTTTCAGGAAGACCGGCGTCGCCCGCTCTCCGCGTGCCTCGAACACACCATCGAGCAGGTGCTTGAGCGCATCGCCCGTCTGCAGGTCGCGCAGGCCCGGTGTGTTGGGGCTCGAAATGTTGATCGTAAGATAGCTGGCGAGCGGGGCCATCAGCTCGGTCATCAGCGCATAATCTGCGATGCGATCGTCGCTGTCCTTGTTCGCACCGATATTGATCCCGACGATCCCGGGCCTGCCCACACGTTTGCGGAGCCGCCTGTGCGCTGCCTCCGCCCCGCCATTGTTGAACCCCATGCGGTTGATGACCGCGCGGTCCTCCGTCAGCCGGAACAGGCGCGGTTTGGTATTGCCCGCCTGCGGCAGCGGGGTGATCGTGCCGACCTCCACGAAGCCGAAGCCCAGCCCGAGCAGCGCATCGGGCACCTCGGCATCCTTGTCGTACCCCGGAGCGACGCCGACCGGGCTGGGGAAGGTGACCCCGCCGATTGTCACACCGAGCGCCGGATCATGGCGCGGCGGGCGGCCTGTGGGCAGGCGCTTGAGCCCGGCGAGCGACAGGCGGTGCGCACGTTCCGGATCGAGCGTGAAGAGCAGCGGGCGAGCAAGCGGGAATAGCATCGCGCCATGCCCTATGCTGGCCATCGCGAGGTGTCGACTGTCGTTTGCACCGCCCTATCATTGCCGCGTCGCCTCGGGCAGGATGCCCAAAACATGCAATTCTTGGGGAGACGCCGCATGACCATCACCCGCATCCCGGGCCAGACCGCCATCGTCCTGCTCGCGAGCCTGGGCCTCGCCGCCTGCGCCACCACGCAGACCGCGACCAGCACCGCGCCCGCTGCGAGTGCGGAGGCATCCGCCGCGCAGGTTCCGGCGGATATCGACACGCTGTTCGATCGGTACGACGCGGCTCAACTGGCAATGTCGCCCCTGACCAAGGCCTATCGCGGGATTCGCGACGCGGATTATGGCACCTGGGGCGATTTCTCCGATGCGGCGGAGGTGCGCGAACAGGCGCTGTTGCAGGACACTGCAGCGGCCATGCGGCAGGGCTATGATGTGGCCGCTCTCTCCCCGCAGGATGCGCTGTCCTATCGCCTGTTCGATGCGATGGCGCAGCGCTCCGCCTCGCTCTTCCCGTACCGCGACTACGGTTACATCTTCGACCAGATGAGCGGCGCGCAGAGCCAGATGCCCGCCTTCCTGATCAATATCCACGCTGTCCAGAACGCCGATCAGGCGGCGGACTATGTCGCCCGGATCGATGGGCTGGGCGATGTGATCGACACGCTGACCGCCCAATCGCGCGAGCGTGCCGATGCAGGCGTGATGCCGCCCGACTGGGTCTATCCCTATGTCATCTCGGATGTTCGCAACCTGCTCGACGCGGGTGAAAACAGCGCGGTGCTGGAGGATTTCCGCGGGAAGGTCGAAGCGCTCGACCTGCCTTCTGCGGATACGGCTTCGCTCGAAGAGGTAGCGGCCCAGGCGTGGAACGATAGCGCCGTGCCCGCTTACCAGCGCCTGCTCGCCGAGATGGAGCGCCAGCAGAAAATCGCGCCGACCGATGACGGCGTATGGCGCTTTGCCGAGGGCGAGGCGTATTACGCCGCGCTGCTCAAGAACTACACCACCACCGATCTCACCGCCGACCAGATCCACCGGATCGGGCTGGAAAATGTCGCGCGCATTCATGACGAGATGCGCGCAATCATGAAGCAGGTCGGGTTCGAAGGGAGCTTGCAGGAATTCTTCGAATTCACCCGCACCGACGACCGCTTCTATTACGACACGCGCGAGGCCTATCTCGCCGATGCGCAGGCGCGGCTGGATGCGATGGAAGCCAAGCTGCCCGAATTCTTCGCCACGCTCCCCAAGGCTCCACTGCGGGTCAAGCCGGTCGAGGCGTTTCGCGAGAAGAGCGCGGGCAAGGCCTTCTACCAGAGCCCCGCGCCCGACGGATCGCGCCCCGGCACCTATTACGTGAACCTCTATAACCTGAAGGACATGTCGAAGAACGAGCTGGAAGCGCTCGCCTATCACGAAGGCCTGCCCGGCCATCACCTTCAGCGCACGATCCAGACCGAACTGGGCGACGTGCCGCCCTTCCGCCGGTTCGGCGGGGTGACCGCCTATACCGAAGGCTGGGGCCTCTATTCGGAGGAGCTGGGCAAGGACATGGGCTTCTACACCGATCCTTACGCGGACTTTGGACGCCTGCAGATGGAGCTGTGGCGTGCATGCCGGCTGGTGGTCGACACCGGCATCCACTCCAAGCGCTGGAGCCGCGAAAAGGCGATCCAGTACCTGACCGACAACACGCCGAACCCCGATGGCGACATCCGCAAGGCGATCGAGCGCTATATCGTCTATCCCGGCCAGGCGACCGCCTACATGATCGGCAAGCTCAAGATCATGGAGCTGCGCGAGAAGGCCCGCGCCGAGCTGGGCGAGGATTTCGACATCCGCGCATTCCACGATGTCGTGCTGCTGCCCGGCCCGGTCCCGCTCGATGTCCTCGAGGAGAATGTCGAGGCTTGGGTGGCAGAGGTGAAGGACGCGTAGGGTTTATTTTCTCTCACGGCTGATCGCTCTTCGCGCGGCCTCCGAGGGGGCGGCGTGTAAGCGCCGGCGGGCGGTCGCCCTTGCCGGTCTTGGCAGACCGGATTGGCGCGATCCGGACCGAAGCTGTCCGAGCTGAGGCAAGGCCAAGGGCCGCCCACAGCCGCCGCGCAGCCGGAGCGTAGCCCCGGCGAAGCGAACGCGGCGAGGACAACAGGCAAACGGGCCAGCCCGCAAGCGCGACCGCGCGCCCGCAGTCGCCCCGCAGCCGGAGCGAAGCCCCGGCGGAGGGAGCGCGACGAAGACAAAAAAACGCGAACGACTCGCAAGAGTCGGGTTTTGGTTGAAATCGGACTGATTTAGTCCGAATTGGACGGCATGCGCCTCAGCAACCTTGCCGACTATGCCATCGTCATCATGGCCGCGACCGCCCGCAAATGCGGTGGGGGGCGCGTGTCGGCGGCCGATCTGGCGCAGGAAACCGGCATTCCGGTGCCGACCGCGCAGAAGATCGTCAGCAAGCTGAGCGCGGCTGGTCTGCTGCGCTCCACCCGTGGAGCAGGCGGCGGGCTGCAACTTGCGCGTCCGGCGGCGGCGATCAGCATGGCCGATATCGTCGAGGCGATCGAAGGGCCTATCGCGCTCGTCAGTTGCATCGATACAGGCGATTGCGCAGTCGAACACGAATGCAGCGTCAAACCGCACTGGCCGGTGGTCAATGCCGCGGTGCGCGGCGCGCTGGCCGAGGTTTCGCTGGCGAAAATTGCGGGCGCGGTTCCCGCGCAGAAAGAAGTGGCATGAACGAAGCAATCGATCTCAAGAAGCCCGAGCAGGATGCAGACGCGCGCGATGCCGCCGCGAAAGCCGCCGACTACGAGTTCGGCTGGCATTCGGACATCGAGACCGATTTCGCGCCCAAGGGGCTGAACGAAGACACGGTCAGGTTCATCTCCGCCAAGAAGAAAGAGCCCGAGTGGATGCTCGAATGGCGGCTCAAGGCGTTTCGCAAGTGGCTGACGATGGAGGAGCCGAACTGGGCCAAGCTCGGCTATCCCGAGATCGACTACCAGGACGCCTATTACTACGCCGCGCCCAAGAAGAAGGAAGAGCTGGAGTCGCTCGACGAGCTCGATCCGGAGATCAAGCGGGTCTACGACAAGCTCGGCATTCCGCTGGGCGAGCAGGAAGTGCTGGCCGGAGTGAAAGGCGCCAAGAAAGTCGCCGTGGATGCGGTGTTCGACAGCGTCAGCGTCGCCACCAGCTTCCGCGAAGAGCTCCAGCGGGCGGGCGTAATCTTCCGCTCGATCTCGGAAGCGATCCGCGAATATCCCGAGCTGGTGAAGAAGTGGCTGGGTAAGGTCGTGCCGCAGAACGACAACTACTTCGCCTGCCTCAACGCGGCGGTCTTTTCCGATGGCACCTTCGTCTACATCCCCGAAGGCGTGCGCTGCCCGATGGAGCTTTCCACCTATTTCCGCATCAATGCGGAGAATACCGGCCAGTTCGAACGCACGCTGATCGTGGCCGAAAAGGGCAGCTATGTCAGCTATCTCGAAGGCTGCACCGCGCCGATGCGCGACGAAAACCAGCTCCACGCCGCCGTGGTCGAGCTGGTCGCGATGGACGATGCCGAGATCAAGTATTCGACCGTGCAGAACTGGTACCCCGGCAACGCCGATGGCGTGGGCGGGATCTACAATTTCGTGACCAAGCGCGGGCTGTGCCAGGGCGCGCGGTCCAAGATCAGCTGGACGCAGGTCGAAACCGGCAGCGCGGTCACGTGGAAGTACCCGAGCTGCGTGCTCAATGGCGAAAACAGCGTGGGCGAGTTCTACTCGGTCGCGGTCACCAACAACCACCAGCAGGCCGATACCGGGACCAAGATGGTCCATAACGGCAAGGGCAGCCGCTCGACGATCATCTCCAAGGGGATCAGCGCGGGCCAGAGCAACAACACCTATCGCGGCCTCGTCCGCGTGGCCGCCAATGCCGACGGCGTGCGCAACCGCACCGAGTGCGATTCGCTGCTGCTGGGCGACAGGTGCGGCGCGCACACCGTGCCCTATATCGAGGTGAAGAACCCCACCGCGCAGATCGAGCACGAGGCGACCACCTCCAAGATCTCCGACGACCAGCTGTTCTACGCGCAGCAGCGCGGGCTGGACGAGGAAGCGGCGATCGCGCTGATCGTCAACGGCTTCGCGAAAGAGGTGATGAAGCAGCTGCCGATGGAATTCGCGGTCGAAGCGCAGAAGTTGCTGGCGATCTCGCTCGAGGGGAGCGTGGGGTGATCCTGTTGAGTGTGATCCTTGCCATCGCCTTGGCGGGTGCGTTGACCTGCTCGTTTTTAATACGCCAAGCGTATCTTCGTGCTCGCTATGGTGGCGGCCTCGTGCCGGCCAGTCTGGTCGCCCACCCCTTAAGGATGGTCGTAACCCTCGTGCTTCTGGCCGTGGGACTGACTCTGTCTGTATACTACTTTGTCATCGCTCTCGGCATTTTGGCGATGGGGGCCGCATGACTGGGGTAATGGACCAACCCGATCACGCGCAGAAGAACACCGGTCCAAGCTGGCTCAAACTGGCCATTTCGGTCGCCCTCTTTGGGCTCGTCCTTGCCATGCTCGCCGAATCGGGGCGTGAAGCCGTGATCCCGGTTCTGATCCCCTTTGCCTTCCTCGCCGGATGGTTTTTCCTTTTCCGCAAGCCCGAGGGCACGAAAACCCATGACTGACCGCAAGACCCTCCAGCTTCGCGAAGCATCCGAAGACACCGACGTCCCCGCCGTCAAGCGCAAGGGTCGCGGGTGGGAAATCTCGGAGAAGCGCCTCGATGCGCTGCACGATCGTGCGCGCGAGATGCGTCGCCATGCGAGCCCGGCGCACAAGGCGCTGGCCGAGAAATTCTCCAAGGCCGATTTCGGGCGCTACAACTTCACCCGCTTCGCGGTGGTCGGCAGCGCGATCGTCGATTTCAACTCGCATGACATGGGTCTCGCGATCCTGATCGACGAGGAGGGCGTCGAGCCCGCGCTCGCCAATCGCCGCGACAAGAGCCTCGAATCGGTCGGCATCCGCGTGGCGCACATCCCCGCCGCCGATATTCTGGACGATATCGACGCGGTGCTCGCCACGCTGACGCAGGAAATGCGCGCCGCCATCGCCAACCGGAAGGACGCACGCCGCCGCCACGAGGAAGCCAATCCGCGCCAGACCAGTCCGCGCTACGACCGCGACGGCAATGGCCCGCCGCGCCGCAACGATCGGGAGCGCAATGATCGTGGCCGCCCCGGTGGAGGAGGGCGCCGCGATGGATGAGCTGGCGATCCTCGCCCACGCCGAAATGCCGGGCGCAAGCCGCGACCTGATCGCGATGCAGGCCTTCGCGCGCGATCTGCTGAGCGCCGATGCGCCCCGCCTCGCGCCGCTTGCCCGCACGCTCTGCCGCGATCTCGACGCTGCGATTCATGGCCGCGCCGCTCCATGGACCGCCACGCGCATCCGGCTCGAAGCGCGCAAGCTTGCGAAGCTGACGCCCCCTCAGGCCTCGCAGCCCCAGCAGTCCGATCCGCATCCTACGCCGCGCCCTGCCACTCCGGACATGTCGGACGAGCGCAACGAACTGCTCCATGTCGGTGCCGCGCTCACCGCGCTCGCGCTGTGGCTCGCCTGGGCCGCGCAGCTTGCTGCGCAGAACACCATTGCGTGGGACGGCGGCGCCGGCCCCGCGCAAACCCAGAACCTCTTCTCGCTTTACGCGCCCGCAGTGCTGGCGCTGCTCGCTACGCTGATCGCGATCAATCCCCCGAACAGGTGTTCAAATGCTCCAGATCGATAACCTCCACGCCGAAATCACCTCCGAAAATGGGGGGGGCACCAAGATCCTCAACGGCCTCACCCTTTCGGTGAACGCGGGCGAGATTCACGCCATCATGGGCCCCAACGGCGCGGGCAAGTCGACGCTTGCCTATGTGCTGGGCGGGCGACCCGGATATGAAGTCACCGAAGGCTCGGTCACTTTCCGTGGGCAGGATCTGCTTGCGATGGACCCGCACGAGCGGGCGGCGGCAGGCCTGTTCCTCGGGTTCCAGTACCCGGTCGAGATTCCCGGCGTTTCGAACATCCAGTTCCTGCGCGAAGCGCTCAACGCGCAGCGCACTGCGCGTGGGCAGGATGCGATGAGCGGCGGCGATTTCCTGAAGCTGGCCAAGGAAAAGGCCGGGCTGCTCAAGCTCGACATGGACATGCTCAAGCGCAACGTGAACGTCGGCTTCTCGGGCGGCGAAAAGAAGCGTGCCGAGATGGTCCAGATGGGCATTCTCGACCCCGCCTTCTCGGTGCTGGACGAGACCGATAGCGGGCTCGACATCGACGCGCTGCGCGTGGTCGGTGACGGGATCAACGCAATCATGCGCTACCCCGACAAGGGCGTGCTGCTGATCACTCACTACCAACGCCTGCTGGAAGTGGTCGAGCCGACCCACGTCTCGATCCTGTCCAAAGGCCGCATCGTGAAGACCGGCGGGCCCGAACTGGCCACCGATCTGGAGCGCGAAGGTTACGACGCCGTGATGGAGAGCGCATGACCGACAGCATCCTCCTCCCCACCCGTAAAGATGAAGCCTGGCGCTATTCCGATATCGACGCGCTGGAAGGCACCGCGCCCGACACGTTCGAGGCGTGGGAAGACGTCCGCGTGGCCGAAGGCGAGACATGGTCCGACCTGATCGTGCTCGATGGCGGCGACGGCTTGCAGATGCGCCGCCTACGGATCATGCTCGAAAAAGGCGCGCGTGCCGAACTCGCTGCGCTGGTGGCAGGTGGCAAGCTGGGGCGGCTCGAAGTGGTCGTGACGCTGGCCGAGGGCGCGCATTTCGAGCTGGGCGGAATCACGCTTGGGGGCGGCAAGACCACCCGCGAGATCGTCACCCGCATGGCCCATGAAAAACCCGGCGCGACCAGCAATCAGACCGTGCGCAGCGTCCACTGGGGCAAGGGCACGGGCAATTTCCTCGGCCGGATCGACGTCGTGCGCGATGCCCAGAAGACCGACGCCGCGCAGAGCTTCAAGGGCCTGCTGCTGGAAAAGGGTGCGAGCGTGAACAGCGTGCCGCAGCTCGAGATCTATGCCGATGACGTGCAGTGCGCACACGGCGCGAGCGTGGGCCAGCTTGACGAGTCCGCGCGATTCTACATGGCCGCACGCGGCCTGCCGCCCGAAACCATCCGCCGCCTGCTGGTGCAGGCCTTCATCGGCGATGCGACGCGCGAACTGGCGGATGAGGCTACGCGCGAAACGCTGCTGGAAAAGGCGCTGGGCAAGCTGGAAGAGCGCGGGGCATGACCATGCCGCTCAAGATTTCCGCCTCGGAAACGAAGCCGGGCGCCAAGACCGAATTCCCCGGCATGTTCACCGAGGATGGCGAGCCGTGGCACTATCTCGACAGCGCTGCGACCGCGCAGAAGCCGCAGATCGTACTCGATTCCATGGCTTGGGCGCTCGGCGAGGGCTACGCCACGGTCCATCGCGGGGTCTATTCCCGCTCCGCCAGGATGACCATGGGCTACGAGGCCGCGCGACGGCGCGTGGCGGCCTTCATCAGCGGCTCGCAGGACGAGCTTGTCTTCACGCGCGGGGCGACCGAGGCGATCAATCTCGTCGCCTATAGCTATCCGAAGAAGGGCCGCGTGCTGCTCAGCCAGCTGGAGCACCATTCGAACATCGTGCCGTGGCAGCTCGCGGGCTGGCAGGTCGATGTCTGCCCCCTGACCGAGGATGGCCGGATCGATCTCGACGCTGCGGAGAAGATGCTCACGCCCGAGCACGAGATGGTCGCCTTCGCGCATGTCTCCAACGTGCTCGGCTCGGTGCTCGATGCGAAGCGTGCGGCCGAGCTGGCGCATTCGGTGGACGCAAAGCTGCTGCTCGATGGATGCCAGGCCGCGCCGCGGCTGCCCGTCGATGTCGGCGAGATCGGTTGTGACTTCTACGCCATGAGCGCGCACAAGATGTACGGTCCGACCGGCATCGGCGCGCTGTGGGGCCGTAAGGAACTGCTCGAGTCGATGCCGCCGTGGCAGGGCGGTGGCTCGATGATCGACAAGGTCACCTTCGAGACGACTACGTACGCACCGCCGCCGCAGCGCTTCGAGGCGGGCACGCCCGCAATCGCCGAGGCTTACGCCTTTGCCGAGGCGTGCGACTTTATCGACCAGATCGGGCGCGCGACTATCGAAGCACACGAGCGCGCGTTGGCCCGCCGCTTGCGCGAGGAGCTTGCCCGCATTCAGGGCGTACGCGTGTTCGGGCCGGAAGACAGCCTCGGCATCGTGTCGTTCGAGCTGCCGGGGGTTCACCCGCACGATCTGGGAACCATATTGGACGAAGAGAACGTGGCGATCCGCGCCGGGCACCATTGCTGCCAGCCGCTGATGGACCACCTCGGCGTGCCGGGCACCGCACGCGCCAGCTTCGGGGTCTATTCCGACGACGCCGATGTCGAAGCGCTGATGCGCGGGATCGACCGTACGCTGAAGATTTTCGCCTAGAGATTTGGGCAAAGAGTTATGACCATGAGCGACGAAGAAAAAGACTACATCGCGGCCCCTTCACCGACCGAGCAGGTGGTGGCGCAAAAGCCGCCGCGCGCACGCGTGGAAGACGCGGTCGATCCCGACGAGACGGCGGGCGACAAGCTTGCGCGCAAGCGCGACTATCTCGACGGGTTTCTCAAGAAGAAGCCCGAGGCGACCGGCGAGACCGGAGCCGGGGGCGCGTTGCAGGAAGCGGTGATCGCCGCGCTCAAGGAAATCTTCGACCCGGAAATCCCGGTCAATATCTACGATCTCGGCCTGATCTACGGCGTGGAAGTCTCCGAGGACAAGGATGTGGTCGTCACCATGACGCTCACCACGCCGCATTGTCCGGTCGCCGAATCCATGCCCGCCGAGGTTGAAATCCGCGCAGGCTCAGTCCCGGGTGTGCGCGATGCCGAGGTCAATCTCGTATGGGAGCCAGCCTGGGGCCCGGACAAGATGACCGACGAAGCACGCCTCGAATTGGGAATGCTGTAATGGCCGACATCAAGACCAGAACCCGCCCTGCCGCCGTCACCCTGACCGGCGCTGCCGAGCAACGCGTGGCCGATCTGATGGCCAAGGCTCCCGCCGACGCCATCGGCGTCAAGCTCTCGACCCCGCGCCGCGGGTGCTCGGGCCTCGCCTATTCGGTCGACTACGTCAGCGAGGAACAGGGTTTCGACGAGAAGATCGAGACCCCCGGTGGGGTGTTCTATATCGACGGCGCCTCGGTGCTCTACCTCGTCGGCAGCGTGATGGACTGGGTGGAGGACGATTTCTCCGCCGGGTTCGTTTTCGAGAACCCCAATGCCAAGGGCGCATGTGGCTGCGGCGAAAGCTTCATGGTATAGCAAGGTGATGAACCCTGGCGCCAAACTCGTCGCTCGAATGGTAGCGCTTGCCGTCATTCACGGCATTCGTAGCAGGCAGACCCGCATCTCGGTGGAAGAGCAGGCTCCCTGGCTGTTCCAGAACCGGCAGGCGAAACGGCGTCGCAGGCCGCCCGAGGCAGGCATGCCGGTCCCGGCAGTGCCCCCGCGTGGCCCGCTGCCCAGGCAGGGTGGGGCCGAAGCCCCGCTCGACTTCAGCAAAGACTAACGCCGCAGGGCCCTGGCGCAGGCGCCCCGGTCCACATCCAGCGCATCGCTCGCGCGGCGGGCATCGACATAGGTCGCGGTCGGCTCCGCTCCGGGCGAGAGCGGGTAGAGAAACACGTCGAGCACGCATTGCTCGCCCGCGAACTGAAGCTTGCGCGCATCCCCCTCGATCACATCGAGCCGGGCCGGGCCGAAGGTCTGCTCCAGCTGGCTCGCGCGCGATCCGATCACGAAAGACAGCGCGGGGTCGTTCATCACCTTGGGCGCGATGAACGCGCCGGGCACGCTCGGCGTGGGCTCGCTCGGCGGGATCGGCGTGGTTCGCGGCGGCGGGCCGCTGGTGCGCGGGACCGACGGCTGGCCGGTGCGCGGCGGGGTGGTGCTCGGAGCCGCGCAGGCGGCGACCAGCGGCAGCAGCGCGAAGCCGAGCAGGGTCTTGGAAAGATCAGGCATCGCGCTTGCGTCCTTGAACGAGATGGGTTGCAGCCGCCGCGCCGATGATCGGCGCGATGAAGTTGAGCCCGGGCACGGTCAGCATGCCCGCAATGATCAGCCCCAGCGCGAAGCGGGTGCCGCGACCGATCGGCGGTTCCTCGTCCGAATCCTTGCGATGACGCAGCCACGCCATATCCCGCAGCTCGCGCCCCAGCAGCCAGGCGTTGACCAGCGCGAACAGGATCACGGTGCCGAAGCCGGTCACCAGCAGCACCAGCGCCAGCGGCAGGATCAGCAGGTTGACGAGGATCACCCGCAGCGCGCCTTTGAGACTGATCCACATGCTCTCGGCAAAGCCGATCCGCCGCGCGCTCTCCAGCGCTTCCGGATAATAGCGCGCCTCGACCGCCTCGACCACGTCGTCGGCGAAGAACTGGATCGCGGCGAGCGCAGTGACGCGGAACAGCAGCCAGCCGCCCAGCACCACCGTGACCAGCGTGCCGATGGTGGCCAGCGCGCTCGCAATATCGGGCGGCAGGTTGTCGTCGACCAGCGCGCCGAGCCCGCGGTCGAGCAGCCAGGCGAGCCCGAAATAGACCCCCACACCCAGCAGGGCGAACAGCAGCACCGTCACCAGCAGCGACTTGATCAGCAGCCACAGCACGCGCCGGTCGGCGAGTTGCGCGAAGGCGCGGGCGAGAGAGGCGGGGAGCGATGTCATCAGGCGCGCCCTTTTTCCGTTGGCAGTGGCTGCAAGTCAATCGCCGCAGCGCGATCACTGGCTTGGCCTTGGCTCGCTTCATCGCTAGGCCCCCGCCAACATCAACACCTTGCTACCATATTCCTACAGGAGACCGCCCCCATCATGGCCGACCCCAAATTCGACGTCATCGCCATCGGCAACGCCATCGTCGACGTCATCGCGCCGGTCAGCCACGAATTCCTTCGCCAAGAGGAACTGCCCGCCGGCTCGATGCGGCTGATCGATGCGGAGCGTTCGGTCGATCTCTACGGCAAGATGGGCCAGACCAAGGAAATCTCGGGCGGTGCGGCGGCCAACACGCTGGCGGGTGCGACCATGCTGGGGCTTAAGACCGCCTTTATCGGCCAGGTCGCGGACGACCAGCTGGGTGAAATCTACCGCCACGACCTCACCAGCGTCGGGGTCAGCTTCGATACCCCCGCGCGGCCCTTTAGCGACAAGGAAAGCGAGCCGCCGACCGGCCGCTGTCTCGTGCTGGTCGACCCCGATGGGGAGCGCACGATGAACACCTCGCTCGGCGCATCGCAGTTCCTCCCCGCCGAAGCGATCGACGACGATCTGATTCGCAGCACCAAGGTACTGTTCCTCGAAGGCTACCTGTGGGACCCGGAAGAACCGCGCGCGGCGATGAAGCGCGCGATCACGGTTGCGCGCGATGCAGGCGTGAAGATCGCCTTCGCCACCTGCGCCGATTTCTGCGTCCACATGCACGGCGGCGATTTCCGCGCGCTGATCAATGACGGGTTGATCGACATCCTGTTCGTGAACGAGGAGGAGGCGGGCATCCTCGAAGGCTCCGACCCCGAAACCGCGTTCGAAAGCCTCGCCAATGACGTGCCGGTCGTTGTGATGACGCGCGGCGCCGACGGCGCGATTGCCGCGCGCGGTGAGGAACGCGCGAAGGTTTCGCCCGAGCCGGTCGACAAGGTGCAGGACCTGACCGGCGCAGGCGACCTCTTCGCCGCCGGCTTCCTCTCCGGCTATTGCCGCGACGCCTCGCTGGAAGAGTCGCTGATCCGTGGTGCGGTGGCCGCAGGCGAGGTCATCTCGCACTGGGGCGCACGGCCCGAGGCGGACTTGCAGGCGCTGGTGGCGAAGCGGCTGGGCGCCTGATTGTGCCTCGCCCGTGAGGCAGCGCGCGCCCATCAGTCGGGCTTGTCTTGCCTATCCTGGCGATTCTGCGCCTCTGCCATGATCTGGTCGCGTAGCTGCGAGACGTCCTCACGCAGCTGCGCGATGCATGCCTGCGTTTCCGAAGCGACCCTGACTGAGCGTGAATGCGGCGTACGACAAACGGCTTTGACCGCGTCTTCCAGACGCCGGTCGAGCTTTGCCCGACCCTCTGGACTGCGCAGGTCGAGATCCTCATAATTGACGACTGCGCGGTTCAGGTTGGGCTCGGCGAGCGTCGGGGTGCTGGCAAGCATGGCCATGAGTGCGAATGCGAGCGCTTTCATATCGGCTTCCCTTGTGTGTGAAGCAGCTAAGATGGCGCGTGATCACTCGGGAAACCAATCAGATCGCTGGCCAAGAGAACAAGCCAGCCTTATGTTTGTGCCATGCGGAAGTTGCCGCCCCTCGCAGCCGTAAGGGCTTTCGAAGCCGCCGCCCGGCATCGCAACTATACCCGCGCCGGAGAGGAACTGGGACTGACGCAGGCGGGCGTCAGCTACCAGATCAAAAGCCTCGAACAGCGCGTGGGCACTGTGCTGTTCGTGCGCCAAGGGCGCTCGATGCGGCTGACCCCGGCGGGTGAGGCATTGGCCCACCGGGTATCGCAAGCCTTCTCCACGATGGAGAGCGCTTTCGCCGCGCTCGCCAAGACAGAGGATCAGGTCCTTTCGATCGCCTGCTTTCAGACCTTCGCGACCAAAATCCTCGCCCCGCGTCTCGGCTCGTTCCAGCTCGCGCATCCCGAAATAGCGGTCCGGCTGGTGGTGGGTGACGCATTCGTCGATCTCGAGGCGGGCGAGTGTGATCTTGCGATCCGGCTGTCCCGCCACGCTCCGTCCGGGTTGCAGGTGCACCGCCTCAACCGCCTCGGCATTGCCCCTTTCGCAAGTCCGGACTTCGTCGCCGCAAACGGCGAGTTACAGTCAAACGATCCGCCGATCGCCGAAGCCCGCCGGATCTCGCCCAACAATGTGTGGTGGCGCGAATGGGACGATGGGCGGTGCGCTTCGCGCGCCGGTAACGATGGCGAACGGCAGCCGCGCGGTCTGGAATTCGATTCACAACAGCTCGATGCGGCGGCGGCCATCAGTGGCAACGGCGTGGCGATCCTCGCGCCGACGCTGTTCCTTTCCGAACTGACCGACGGACGGCTGGTGCGGGTGGGCACGCGCATTGTCAGGCCCGGCGGCTATTTCCGCCTGATCTACCCCGAGGTACGCCGCCACTCCCCCAAGATCCGCGCTTTCCGCCACTGGCTGGTGCGCGAGATGGAGCCCTGCCTCGCCGCCGATCCTGGGTGCATGGTCGATGTGGAGCTTGAAGTGGGCTAACCCTTCTCCCGCTCCACCTCGCGCCAGCCTATATCGCGGCGGCAGAAGCCTTGTGCGAAGTCGATCGCGTCGACCGCTGTGTAGGCGGCGGCCTGCGCTTCGGTAACCGTCGCGCCGCGTGCGGTGACGTTGAGCACGCGCCCGCCGCTTGCGACCAGCGTGCCGCCATCGGCGCGCGCAGTGCCCGCGTGGAACACCTTCGCGCCGCCCGCTTCCGCATCGCCCAGCTCGACCGTACCGCCCTTTTTCGGCGTGCCGGGATAGCCTTCTGCCGCCATCACCACGGTCAGCGCGGTGTCGTCCGCGAAGTGTACCGGCTCGGCATCGACCAGCTTTCCGCGTGCACAGGCCATCAGCAGCGCGGCGAGATCGCCTTCGAAGCGCATCATCAGCACCTGGCATTCGGGATCGCCGAAGCGGATGTTGTATTCGACCAGCTTGGGGCCTTCGTCGGTCAGCATCAGACCTGCGTAGAGCACACCGCAATAGGGCATCCCCCCTGCGCTCAGCGTGCGCACGGTCGGGACCACGATCTCGCGCATCGCCCGATCGATCAGGTCGTCGGTCAGCACCGGGGCGGGGCTGTAGGCGCCCATGCCGCCGGTATTGGGGCCGGTGTCGCCTTCGCCCACGCGCTTGTGATCCTGCGCGGAGCCGAAGGGGAGGATGATCTCGCCATCGGTCAGCGCGAAGAAGCTTGCCTCCTCGCCGCGCATGAACTCCTCGATCACCACTTCGGACCCTGCCGAGCCGAACTTGCCATCGAACATTTCGGCCAGCGCCTCTTGTGCCTCCTCGCGGCTCTCGGCGATCACCACGCCCTTGCCCGCCGCAAGCCCATCGGCCTTGAGCACGAAGGGCGCGTTGAAGTGCTTGAGCGCGCCCCATGCTGCCTCGAGCGAAGTAACCCGCTCGTACCGCGCGGTGGGGATGTTCGCCCGCGCGCACAGATCCTTCGTAAAGCCCTTGCTGCCTTCGAGCTGCGCGGCGGCCTTGTCCGGCCCGAACACCGCAATGCCCTCGGCACGCAGATCGTCCGCCAGCCCGGCGACCAGCGGCGCTTCGGGCCCGACCACGACGAGGTCGATGTCCTTCTCGTGGCAAAAGCCGATCACGGCCTTGTGATCGCCCGCGTCGAGCGCGACAATGTCCGCGTGATCGGCGATGCCCGGATTGCCCGGCGCGGCGTAGAGCATTGTGCAGGACGGCGCGGCGGCCAGCTTCCACGCCAGCGCATGTTCGCGGCCCCCCGATCCGAGCAGAAGGATATTCATGAGCGCTTCCTATTCCGACGATGCTGACCCTGCGCTGCTAGCCGAGAGCCGCCCGGGCGACAATTCCGAGCCGCTGAGCGTTAGCGATCTCTCGCGCAGCCTCAAGCGCGTGGTGGAAGACCGCTTTGGCTTCGTGCGCATTCGCGGCGAGCTGTCGGGGGTGAAGCGCGCGGCCTCGGGCCACCTCTATTGCAGCCTGAAGGACGAGAAATCGGTCATCGACGGGGTGATGTGGAAGAGCGCGGCCCCACGCCTCGCCTTCCGTCCCGAGGATGGGGTGGAGGTAATCGCAAGCGGCAAGGTCACCACCTATGCCGGGCGCTCCAAATACCAGATCGTGATCGAGCGGATGGAGCTGGCGGGCGAAGGCGCGCTGCTCGCGCTGCTGGAGAAGACCAAGGCGCGGCTGGAGGCGGAAGGGCTGTTCGCCGATGCGCGCAAGAAGCCGCTGCCGTTTCTACCTCGCACCATCGGCGTCGTGACGTCGCCCACCGGCGCGGTGATTCGCGACATTCTGCACCGCCTGTTGGACCGCTTCCCGAGCCATGTGATCGTGTGGCCCGTGGTTGTGCAGGGTGAGGCCGCGAAGGGGCAGGTGAGCGCGGCTTTACGAGGGTTCAACGCGCTTGAATGCGGTGGTGCGATTGCCCGGCCCGACCTGCTGATCGTGGCGCGCGGGGGCGGTTCGATCGAGGATCTGTGGGCGTTCAACGAGGAAGAGGTGGTCCGCGCGATCGCCGAATCGGAGATCCCGGTCATCTCCGCCGTGGGCCACGAAACCGACACCACGCTCGCCGATTTCGCCGCCGATCATCGCGCTCCCACCCCCACCGCCGCCGCTGAACGCGCGGTCCCCGTGCGTGCCGAGCTGGCGGCGGGCATCGCCGACCTCGGTGCGCGTCAGATGCGCTGCGCCACGCGGCCCGTGTCTCTGGGTCGCGAACGGCTGGACGCGTGCTCGCAACGCCTGCCCAGGCCCGACGCGCTGCTGCAGGCGGCTGCCCAAGCGCTCGACGATGCGACCGAACGCCATCGCCGCGCGCTGGTCGACCGGGTCGGCCTTGGGCGCGCTGCGCTGGGTGAAGCAGCGGCACGACTCTCGCCATCGACGCTGAACTGGCGGCTAGGCCAGGGGCGCGAACGGTTGGAGCATGTGCGACTGGTGCCGACCGCGCTGACCACGCGGCATGCCCGCGCGACCGAGCGGCTGGCGGCAAGCGTCGCGATGCTGCGCTCGCTCGACCCCGATGCCCCGCTCAAGCGCGGATACGCGATGGTGTTCGATGGGCAGAATGCGCTGGTGCGCAGTGCCGAGGGGGCCCGCGTGGCCGGCGCACTCAGCCTCAAATTCGCCGACGGCCGCGTCGCGGCGAGCACGGGCGATGCGCCGCCGCCTGCGCCTGAACCGCGGCCAAAACCAAAGCGGAAAAGTCCCCCGCCGCCCCCGGGGCAGGGTGAGCTGTTCTGAAGAGGGTGTTTAGGCGCGGCAGGATTGCTATATCCCTCCCATGCTTACCACTTCCAGCGATCAGCCCGCGCGGCTGCAGTACGGCCCCAATTCCTTCCGCGTGATTCGCAATGGGCGCTTCGTGCCCTGCGCGGTGACCGGCGAGCCGATCCCGCTCGACACCCTGCGCTACTGGAGCGCCGAGCATCAGGAGCCCTACGCGAGCTGCGAAATCGCGACTCGCCGACTGACCGGGCAGGTGTGAGCTTGCGGCCCACGAAGCCCGCCGCAGTCACGGCCGCTGCGCTGATGGTTTTGCTCGGCAGCTGTTCGACTCCCGATGGGCCGGGGGCACCGCGCGAAGTGGTCCAGCCGGTCGCCGCGCCGCGCCCGGCGCCCGCTCCGACGCCGACCACTACACCAACGCCGACGCCCGCTCCCACACCTGCCCGCACCACGTTCTCGTTTCGCGGAGAGCTCGAGCAGGGCGGCTGGGTACGCGGGCAGGTGCCCAGCAACACGCGCAGTGCGCGGCTGGGCGAGCAATCGCTCCGGTTCGACGAAGATGGCAATTTCTTCGCCGCGTTCGACCGGGACCAGGGCCCGCAGATCGAACTGGTCGCAACGCTGGAGGACGGGCGAACCATCTCCAGCCCCCTGACGATCGAGCCGCGCGACTGGCAGCTCGAATATATCAACACTCCCTATCGTGCGGGGCAGAGCAGCGCGGAGTTCCAGCGATTGCGCGAGACCGAGCGGGCGCAGATCGTCGCAGCGCGGGCGCAGGACACCGGGGCTGACGGGTGGCGGCAGGATTTCATCTGGCCGGTCACCGGGCGCATCTCGGGCCGATTCGGTTCGCAGCGAGTCTATCAGGGTAAGCCCGGCCCCTATCACTCCGGGCTCGACATCGCGCCGGGTGCGGGCGTGCCTTACGTCGCGCCCGCCGACGGCGTAGTCACGCTGGTCGCGCAGGACCCCTTCTCGCTGGAGGGCAGGCTGCTGATGATCGACCACGGGATGGGGCTGAACAGCGCCTTCCTGCATTCCGCGACCATCATTGTGCGCGAGGGGCAGAAAGTGCGTCAGGGCCAGTATCTGGGCACGGTCGGCGCGACCGGGCGGGCGACCGGGCCGCACCTGCACTGGAGCCTCAAGTGGCAGGATTCGCGGCTCGACCCGCTACTGTTCGTCGGGCCGATGAAGTAAGGGCCCCAACGCCCGCCACCGGCGCCAGCGAATCACGCACAGGAAAAGGCGGGGCCACGCCAAGCGCGCCCCACCAAAACTTTGTCTGAAAGAAAGCCGAAAGGCTCAGGCGGCGGGTGCAGCCGCCTTCTTCAGCTCGCGCTTCACCTTGAGGGCGCGCGTCGAAAGTTTTTCGTCCTTGGTCTTCAACAACCAGTTGTCGAGCCCGCCATTGTGCTCGACCGAGCGCAGGCCATGCGTCGAGACGCGGAACTTGAAGCTCCGATCCAGCTTCTCGCTCATCAGAGTGACATTCTGGAGGTTGGGCAGGAACACACGCTTGGTCTTGTTGTTCGCGTGGCTGACATTGTGGCCGACCTGGCGGCCCTTGCCGGTCAGTTCGCAGATGCGCGACATGGCTAAGTCTCTTCTTGAATGGTGATCGGCCCGGGGGCCGGAAAGTCGCCGCGCTTAGCGGCCCCTATGCGAATCGTCAACACAAAGTGGCAGTCGGTCTGCTTCTGCCTGCGGCTTTACCCGCGTAAGTCACTGCTTTAGGCCTGATCCGTGATCTGGACCCAATCGCGCGTTTAGCCGTTGTGCCGGTCATGACGCAACAGGAGACGAGTTCCATGAAAGCCATCATCGCAGCCGCCGCCATTGGCACCGCCGCTCTCGCACTTGCAGGGTGCGACGTCGATCAGACCGAAGAAGGGGAACTGCCCGAGGTCGAAGCCGAGGGTGGCAACATGCCCGAATATGATGTCGACGCAGCCGACGTCGATGTGGACACCGATACCACGACGAAGGAAGTCGAAGTGCCGACAATGGATGTCGACGTGGCCGAACCGGGCGAAGAAGCCAACGCCCAAGCGGAAGACTGATTTCCGTGCATCGGGGGGAGCGCACGCCGCGCTTCCCCACTCCCTTCATGGATGCCGCGCTGGATGAGGCGCGAAAAGCCGCCGCCGCGGGCGAAGTGCCTGTCGGCGCGATTGTCGTGCGTGACGGCAAGGTGATTGCAGCTGCGCATAATGCGCCGCGCACGCTCGCCGACCCCACTGCCCACGCCGAAATTCTCGCGCTGCGCGCCGCGGCGCACGCTCTCGGCCAGGAACGGCTCGAAGGCTGCGACCTGTGGGTGACGCTGGAACCTTGTGCGATGTGTGCGGGCGCTATCGCCCATGCGCGAATCGCTCGCCTTTATTACGCGGCATCCGATCCGAAAGGCGGTGCGGTCGATCACGGTGCGCGCGTGTTCGATCATCCCCAGTGCCACCATCGGCCCCAGGTCTATTCGGGTATGGGCGAGGAAGAAGCGGTGAGGTTGTTGCGGGGCTTTTTCAGCGAGCGTCGCTAGAGCCCGCGCCAGATTTTCGCCGGAGCATCATCCGCAGCACCCCGCGCCGTGCGCTTGCACGCCGCAGGCAGCCAGTCCCTGCCATAGCAAAGCCGGATTTCCTCCAGCCAGCCACGCTCGTTCAGCTTCACTGCGATCATCTCGTGCCGCCAGTTGGTGTTCGTCTGCATCCAGGCCTCGCGGATATCGCCTGCGGTCAGCCCTTCCTTGCGCGAAAGCCGGTCGAGGTCGGGCCAGTCGAGGCTGCGGTGGAGGATGCGGGTGATTCGGAAATAGCGATTCGGCCGGTCGGCCATGCAGCTGCCGTGCTTGGCCCACTGCCGCATCGCGAGGCTGGCGGAGGGCTGGACGCACATCTGCCGGGCGAGCTGAGCGCCGGTAGGGCGAATGGCCCGCGCACCGCACCATTGCGGCCAGCTGCGTACCCCTTGCGGCCATAGTCCGTGGACGATCAGACCGAAGCTGCCCTCGCGGTCCGCGCACTGCCGCGCATGGCGTGACGAATCCTTTCGCGTGCGGCAGAATTCCGGGCTCCAGCTGAGTGACAGGACGTAGCCGGCGACCGGCGTGGTCCGCGTCGGTCCCTCGCGCGCGACACCCGGGACCGCGACGCCGCGTGGAGGGGTGCACTGATAGCTCTGGGCGCTGGCGGTGCCTGCCAGACCGGCCCCTAACGCCAGCGCCAGCGCGATTCGCCGCATGACTCAGGCGTCGGGGGGAGGCGGCGTGTCGTCCGCAGGCGTGCCGTTGAGCCAGCGGATCGCATCGCCGCGGAACAGCATGACCACCGCCGCCGCCTGCGCGAGCAGGCCGATCAGGCCGTAAATGCGGGACAGCACCAAGGGCCCGCTGAAATAGTCGCCTACTCCGATCAGCGAGAAGAGGAAGAAAGCGACGATCACCCACTTGGCGATCACCACCCGGCGCTGCGACACCAGATACCACATCAGCAGGCCGATCAGCGCGCCTATTGCATAGCCGATCCAGATCACGCTCGGCGGAACGGCGACGCCGGTCTGGGCGCTTTGCGCCGCGAGCTGGGCCTTGAGCGTCGGATAGCTGCTGATGAAGGCCAGCAGGCCGATGAACATCGCCCCGAGGTAGAAATAGTCGAACAGTTTGATGGATTGCGGCTTCACCGATGCGCTCCCCTGGTGCCGGATGCGTGGACGGTGCCGTATGGCGCGGGTCTCCGCAAGCCGCGGGTCACCCCAAGGTGGTGAAATCCAGTCCGATATCGGCTGCCGGCGCGCTCTGGGTGAGTCGCCCGACCGATACGTAATCCACCCCGGTCGCCGCCTTGGCGCGGATCGTTTCGAGGTTGATGCCGCCCGATGCCTCGGTCGGCACTCGTCCGGCAACCAGCGCGACGGCTTCGCGCAGCGCCGCCGGTTCCATGTTGTCGAGCAGCAGGCGCGTGGCGCCTGCGTCCAGTGCGGGCTTGATCTGGTCGATCCGATCGACCTCGCAGATGATGTCGCGCACGCCCGCATCGCGCGCGCGGCGCACCGCCTCGCCGACCGATCCTGCCACCGCGACGTGATTATCCTTGATCATCGCTGCATCCCACAGGCCCATCCGGTGGTTCGCCCCGCCGCCCATCCGCACCGCGTATTTTTCCAGATGGCGCAGGCCCGGCAGGGTCTTGCGCGTGTCGAGCAAGGTGCACTCGGGATTGTCCATTGCCTCGACATAGCTGCGGACCAGCGTGGCGACGCCGGAGAGATGCTGCACGGTGTTGAGCGCGGCGCGCTCCGCAGTCAGCAGCGCGCGGGCATTGCCTTCGATCCGCATCAGGTCGGTGCCCGGTGCGACCTGAACGCCGTCTTCGACCAGCTGGTCGATCGTGCAACAGGGGTCGAGCGCGCGGAAGAACGCGGCGGCGATCGGCAGGCCCGCAACCGTGATCGCATCGCGGCTGTCCATCATGCCAGCGAAGCGCGCGTCGGCCGGGATGACCGCTTCGGACGTCACGTCGCGCCCGCCGTCGGGCAGGCCCTGGCCCAGATCCTCGGCCAGCGTATCGCGAACGAAGGCATCGAGGTCGAAGCCGGGGAGGGTGAAGGTCATTAGCGAACCCATTCTTGGTCGCGGCAGCCACAGGGCGACTGCCCCCTATTGCGGATCATAGTGGCCATCAGGCCGCCTCCGTGGAGGCATTCGCGCATGCGAATCGCCGCGAACGAAAACTAGTGCACGAACCGCGCAACGACGTCGCGGTAGGAGCGCGAGACCTTAACCTCGGCCCCCGAACTCAACACCAGGAAGCACTCGCCATTGGTGTGCGGTTTCACCTGCCGGACCTGGTCGAGATTGACGATGGTCGAGCGGTGGACGCGCTGGAACTTGCGCGGGTCAAGGCGACGTTCCAGATCCTTCATCGTTTCGCGCAGGATCAGCGAATTGTCGCCGGTATAGATGCACATGTAATCGCCCGCGGCCTCGATATGCTCGATCGATTCGACCTCGACGCGGAAGATCTTGCCCCGGTCCTTGACGTTGAGCAGCTTCTCGAACCGGTCGGATCCATCGGCGGGACCTTCCTGCAATTCCTCGGCTGCTTCAGGGGCCACCTCTGCGAGCACGTTCATCAGCTTTTCCGCTTCGTCCGCGCCGCGCTTTTCGGTCATCCGCTGGCGCACCCGCTCGATCACGTCGGCCAGCTTGTCCTCGTCGACCGGCTTCATCAGGTAATGCAGCGCATTGGCCTGGAATGCGCGGATCGCGTGTTCCTGGAACGCAGTGACGAATACGAACAGCGGCGGTTCGATGTCCATCACGCCCTGGACCACGCCGAACCCGTCGAATCCGGGCATCTGGATGTCGAGGAAAACGAGGTCGGGACGCAGGGTCTTGATCTTGCGGATTGCCTCGCGCCCGTTCGAGCAGGTGTCGATGATCTCGACATCCTCGAACTTTTCGAGCCGCAGTTGCAGGCCCTGAATGGCCAGCTTCTCGTCGTCCACGATGATCGTCTTGATGGTCATGTTTCTCACTATCCAATCGGGCTGGGGCCCATGGCGCGGGGGTACGCCGATGAATCAACAGATGGTGCACTATCCTGTTTCCCGCCTCGCGGCTCGTCCGACCATCCACCCCGCGCCTCTCCGAGAAGCGAGGGGTGGGTGGTCAGCTCGGGCGGCGGCACCAGCGCGGCGGCCTCTTCTTCGCCTTCGCGTTCGAAGGGGATTTCGATAATCACCGTGAAGCCGCCCTGAACCGGTGAGCGGATTTCGAACAGATGGTTCTCGCCATAGGCCTGGGCGAGGCGGTCGCGAATATTGGCAAGGCCCACCCCGGTCGAATCGGGGCTCTCGCTGCGGGGCAGCGAGGTGCTGGTCGCTTCCACCGGGGATTTGAGCCCCGGGCCGGTGTCCGACACTACCAGCCGCAGGCGCGCGCCGGACATTTGCGCGGTGAGCGAGATCTTCGCACCTTCCTCCAGCGGAGAGACCGCGTATTTGATCGCGTTTTCAACCAGCGGTTGCAGCAGCAGCGAGGGCAGGCACGCTTCGGCCGCCTCTTCCGACACGTCGAACTCGGTCTGCAAACGCTCCTCGAACCGCATCCGCTCGATGTCGAGATAGAGCTTCAGCGTCTCGACTTCCTGCGCCACGGTCACCGTTCCGCCGGGTTGCGATACCAGCGTGTGGCGCAAGAAGCGCGACAGCCGGGTCAGCATCGCATTGGCTGGCTCGGTCTGTTTCAGCAGCACCAGCGTGGAGATCGAGTTGAGCGTGTTGAACAGGAAATGCGGGTTGAGCTGGTAGCGCAGCATCGCCAGCTGCGCGCTGGTCGCCTGCGCCTCCAGCCGTTCCAGCCGGTCGGCCTGCTCTTCGAGCTGGAGGAAATAGTTGATCGCGTAGTAAAGCCCCGTCCACGCCCCCAGCAGCGGCAGTTCGACCGACAGATAGAGGAAAAACAGCTGCGTCAGCGACGTCGGCCGGTCGCTGTAATAAAGCCCGGCAACCCAGGCTTCGACCAGCACCTGCGTGCTCACCGCTGCGGCGAGCGCCAGCGTGGTGAAGCCCCAGGTGACCAGCGGCGGGCGCCCGATCAGATTGCGGTAGACCACCGACAGCAGCAGGCTGAGCGAAAAGCTCATCACCGTCGCGATGAACACCAGCATGGCGAAGCCAAGGCCCTGATCATTGGCGGTGCCCTGCACGATCCTGAGCACCATCGCGCCGCCCCAGCCCGCGAATTGCAGGTTCCAGAAGGCGCGATTCTTGTTCGCGAAGAACGGGGCGGGGCGATAGGGCAGCACGGCCATGCCCCCATTTAGCGCAACCGACCGCATTCTCACAAACTTTTGCGCAGTCCGCGGTAATCGGTTGGTTTCTCGCGCCGGGGGGAGGGCCGACGCAACCGCTGCAGCCGCCTATATCCGGGGCACTCGATCTCGGAAGGCCGCGGCCTAGCGCCCGGCGATATCCCTGCCCGCAAGCTCCTCGCGCTGGAAACCGGTCGCCCAGTCGGCCCCGTCGCCCCGGGCAAGCTGTGCCTCGATCAGCGGGACCTCGGCGAGGATGAACTCGGCCCGTTCGTCCCACCCGTCATGGCTGCGGGCGCGGAAGATCCAGCCGCCGTGGCGTGGGCCCCAGCGTTCAAAGAAGTGCGCCCCCGCCACCGGATCGAAGCCGGCATTGGCCAGCAGCCACGGCATCAGCCGGTCCGCCTCGCGCTCGGTCAGGCGCACCGTGTTCTGCTTGCGCCCGCCATTGGCGTCGAACCATTCGCGATGGCGCAGGATGTTGTGCGCGAATTCATGCCCCAGCACAGCGGCAAGCAGCGGATCGGGATAGTCGATCCCGGCGAATTCGGGGCCGATCACCACCCGGTGCCCGTCGGCGACAGCGCGGCCGCCTTCTCCGATCTCGAACCGGCTGCGGCAGGCAGGTTCGCCGGTGATGGTCAGCGTCACCGGGCCGGATGCGCGCTGGACCGTGATCGGCAGGATGCCGGTCCGGGCGAGCAGGCTTTCCGTCTCCGCACGGAGTGTCTCGATCCGCTCCCACGATTTGGCCTTCTCGGTCGGGATGTCGGCGATGATCAGGTCGCCGATCGCCAGCACGGTATCGTCCACCCGCAGCCCGGCGCGCGCGGCAGGCCCGTCCGGCACCAGGGCCTGCACTCCGATATCCCCGGTCAGCCCAAGCAGACCGCGCAGGGCATCGCCCTCGCCATAGGCGCCCATGTCGTGCAGCAGCAGACCGACGGTGTGCGTCGTATCCGTGCAGAAACGCGCATTGCCGGTGACCAGCCGATAGCCGAGCTGTAGGATACGCTCATCCTGTCGGCGCAGTTCGGCAATTTCCGGGGGCAGCGGCGCGCGCGGCGCTTCGGCGGTAGCCGGAGCAGTCCCGGGCGCCTGCGCAAGCGCGGGGAGCGCGGTGAGCGCCGCGGCGAGCGACAGGGTGGCGGAAATTGCGCGGATCATGGCTTTGCCGCGCTGTCCTCGATCGCCGTGGCCAGCCGCTCGGTGCCCTGCGCACCCTGGAGTATCCGGCTGCCGACGATCCACGCGGGTGTGCCGGTGAAGCCTAGATCCTGCGCGAGGGCGGAATTGCGCATCAGCTCCATCGTCACGTCCTGGCCTTGCGCATCCTTGCGTGCGCGCTCCATATCGAGGCCGACGTCCCTCGCGATCCGCTCCACGGTCGGGCCATCTGCCACCTCCTGCGCATAGAGCGCATCGTGGAAGGCGGCATATTTGCCCTGCTTGGCGGCGGCCAGCGCCATCCGCGCGGCAACGTCGCTGCCTTCGAAGATCGGCCATTCCTTGATCACGACGCGCAGTTCGGGATCGCGCGCGATCAGCTGGTGCACATGTTCCTGGCTCATCCGGCAATAGCCGCAATTATAATCCGAGAATTCGAACAGCGTGCGGCTGCCCTTCGGATTGCCGAGCACCGCGCCGGGGAATGGCTCGCGCCACTCGTCGCCCGCCTCCGCCAGCCGCTTTTCCGCATCGCGCGCCTGCAGTTCTTCCGCCATGCGCGGCAGGATTTCGGGGTTGTCGAGCAGGTAGGCCTCGGTCTGCCGGTCGCCGAGGCCGGTCGCGATGAATAGCCACGCGCCGAGGAAGCCTCCGAGTATTGCGAGCGCGAGCACACCCACCAGGCGCAGGATTTCGTTCTTCATGGGAAAGGGCCCCTAGCTGTCTTCGCGCGCGGCTTCGAGTGCGGCTTGCGCCTGCATCCGCACATCCTGCGCACGCAGCCAGTCTGCCGAACCTTGGGGAAGCGCCGATTCGGCCAGCTGGGCGCTGCGCAGCGCTTCGATATACTGGCGCTGCATCACCTGCTGTTCGGCGCTGGCGAGATGCGCGCGCGGCATGTCGCCCTTTGCCGCATAGACCACGCCCAGCTGATACCAGGCGAAGGGATTGCGCCGGTCCTTGGCCACTGCGGCACGCAGCACGCTTTCGGCTTCGTCGTAGTGGCTGCGATCCTCGGTCGCGATCAGCGCATGGCCGAACAGCGCGGCAATCAGCGGTTCGTTCTGGGTCAGCTCGGTCGCGCGGCGCAGCGCCGGCAGCGCTTCGCCAGGAAGTCCGGATTCGAGCAGCACCTGGCCACGCAGTTCGAGGAAATAGGGATTGTCGGGATCGCTCACGATCAGCGCATCGGTTTCGGCAAGCGCCTGATCGATCCGCGCATCCTTGTGATAGGCATAGGCGCGGGCATAGCGCGCGGGCACGTCGGTCCGTGTGACCGGATAGGCCTTGAGCGTGCGGGCCGGCTCGGCGAGATAGCCGTAGAGCTTGGCCCTCACCCGTTCGAACCGGGCCTGCAGCTGCGGATCGGGTGGCGTGTCCCAGGCGGGGTCTTTCTCGTACACCTCGCGCAGGCGCGCAATGCGATCGCCCGAGAGGGGGTGGGTACGGTTGAACCCCGCCTCATCGCTCTGGCTGCGGCTGTAGCGGTATTCCTGGTTGAGCAGCTTGCCGAAGAATTCGAGCGAGCCTTTGCCCGTGATCCCCGCGTCCGATAGGAACTGCGCTCCGGCGGCGTCTGCGGAGGATTCCTGCGTGCGGTTGAAGGCGAGGTACTTGCCCATCGCCGCGCGCTGTCCGGCCATGATCGCGCCCATCGCCGCATCGCCGCCACCCACTGCCGCCATCGCGACTCCGATCAAAAGCGAGAGGATGGAGATGGTCTGCGCCGCGCTGGCCCCGTCGGTGTTGATCACGTGACCGCCGGTGATGTGGCCCAGCTCATGCGCGATCACGCCCTGGACTTCGTTGGCGCTATCCGCCGCATTGATCAGGCCGGAGTGAAGATAGACCACCTGTCCGCCTGCGACGAAGGCATTAATCGACGGATCGTTGATCAGCACCACTTCGACATTGCCGGGCCGCAGCCCCGCCGCCTCGACCAGCGGATCGGCAAGGTCGCGCAGCAGCGCCTCGGTCTCCGCATCGCGCAGGATGCTCTGTGCCATGGCCGGCTGGGCGGTCAGCGCAAAGGCGAGCAGCAGCGCCACGAATTGGGCGAGAGCTCGCCGCAGCGCAAGGTGGGGCGTGATGCGGGGGAGGTGCGCCATCATGCCGATATGCTAGCCCCCGGCGGGCTGAATGTCTCCTGAAGCTTGCACGGCAGGAGAGGCTGCGGGTTCGGGGGCGGACGGGCTGCTGGCATCGCGGGTCGCCGCGATCTCGCGCGCGCGGCGCTCCGCGCGGGTGCGTTCGCGTGCGGCATCGCGGATTCGCTCGCGCAGGAACCGGGACACCTCGTCCTTCACGCGCCGGTCATGATCGAACGGTTTGGCGAGGCCCATCAGAAGAGTAAGGTGGCCGATGTCCCTGAACACTACGTGGCGCGCGGGTGCCCCTCTGTCGGCGAGCGCGTCGTACAGCTTCTGCGCATTGTCGGGGTTCACCTGCTCGTCGTCGGCACCGGTGATCAGCAGCATGGGCGGCGCATCCTTGCGCGCGAAGCGGATCGGCTGGGTCGCTGCAAGCGGCTTTGCCTCGCCGAACGCTTTTTCCATCCCCTCGCTGTCGAGCGGCAGGAAATCGTATGGCCCTGCAAGACCGATGACGCCGTCGATCGTGTCGTCTGGCAGGCCCAGCCGACGGGTCCAGCGCCGGTCCAGCCCCAGCATGACAGCGTTATAGGCTCCGGCGGAATGGCCCATCAGATAGATCTGGTCGGGATCGCCGCCATATTTGGCGATGTTGCGCGCAGTCCATTTCACTGCCGCCGCGCTGTCCGCCAGCATCGTCGGATAGCGCCCTTCGGGCAGCAATCGATAGCCGACATTGACCACCACGAAGCCGCGCGGCGCGAAATTGCGACCGATGAAGCCGTAGGCGTCGGGGCTGCCATTGGCCCAGCTGCCGCCGTGGAAAAACACCAGCACGGGCACAGAGGCATCCGTGCGCTGCGCCTCGGAGCGCGCGACGTTGAGAACCTGATCCTCGTGCCGCCCATAGGCGATCGGGCCGCGCGTCTCGACATCATTGCGGAAGGTGAAGGCCAGGTCCGCCTTGTCGAGCAGGTGATGCCGCAGATCGGGCCAGATCCAGTGGAACAGGTTGTAGGCGAGGATCGTCAGCAGCAGGACGAAGATCATCTGGAACAGGCAGCAGCCGCCCGGCTCCTTAGGCTTCTTGTCCATTTCGCGGACCCACCGTTTCCACGATGCGCGATGTCTCCCCATGCGGTGCAACCCCTGCTGCTCTCAGGAAATCCCGTCCGACGGCATAGCTGTTTCCCAGCCACAGGGGCACCCCAAAGCTCTCGATGACCCGTTTCGCGTCACGTTCCTTTTCCGACAGTGCCTTTTCGGTGGTGCGGATGAACACTGCCGCGATTCGGTCCGGCTCGCGGGCGACCGCTTCGGCGAAGGCGGGCAGGTCGCCCTGGGTGTCGTCGCCGATGAAGGCGAAACGCATGTGCGAGAAATGCGCCAGGATCTCGCTGATCGCCTGATGCTTGTGCGCGCCGTGGCTCTTCTTGCCGATGGTTGCCCGGTTGAAGCCCCAGTTGCGCAGGAACAGCGCGCCCAGCGGCAATTCGCGCGAGCGCTGGAACGCGACGAGGTAGGAAAACAGGTTCCACGGAGAGGACGAGATATAGAAGAACGGGCGGTGCGTTGTCGGGATGACGGCACCGGTCGGCGGCTCCGCCGCGCTCACCGTCAGGCCGCCGCCGATCGCGCCGTAGAAGGCATCCGCGCCCTCCACCAGAATGCGCTCGTGCGGCATCTGCGCGAAGATCCGCTTCCAGTTGCGCACGACATTATGCCAGCCGCCGGTGATCCCGGTTTCGATAATCGTGTCGTCGATGTCGGAGATCACGCCGATCTGCGCGTCGGCCCCCGGCACCAGCACGTGACCGATCACGCTCTGGTGTCCGTCGCGGTTGTTCCACCCCAGCCGGACGACCTCCCACGCGGTTTGCGCGGGGTAGGGCCAGTCGCCTTCAAGATCGATCTCGAAGCGGAAATAGCCGTCCTCGTCGGAGGTGGTTTTATGGGTGAAATCCTCCCCGTCGGAACGGGTCAGGCACAAGGTCACATCGACATTGCGCACCTCTGCGGCGAAGAACTGCGACATCATCACGCGAAACGTGCGCCAGCGCCCGGCTTGCTCGAACTCCGGTGGGCGCGAGCGCTGGGCGCGCCCCACGAGCACCAGCCGCTCGCGGTTGCGATACCCGAAGAAGGGTTGCACGCGGACCGGTCGGCGAGTGAAAATCCCCATTCCTGGCGCGCTAGCGGGCCTGGTGCGCGGAGTGAACCCCTCAATGCCGCAAGATGCGGCAGAAGCGGTGCTTATCGGGTGGCGTCGGCCAGATGCTTCGCCGCGCGGGCAAGCAGTCGCTCGTCATCGGCGACCTCGCCGAGGAAGGCGATCGCCCCGCCGGAATCGCGGCGGATGACGCAGACGGAGAACTCTGCTCCCTCAACCGGAATCGCGCCGATCGGCTGCGCGGGCAGGGTGGCCAGCTTGCGGCGAATGCGCGTTTGCCGTCCGCCAGAGGCGGGCCTGCCTGCAGCTTCGCGGCGAAATGCACGCTCGCGCGCGACCACGCCTTTCAGGCCGCCGCCCACCGAATCGAGGAAATCGGCGAGAGTGCCATGGGCGATACCCTCGCGCTGCGCGAAGGCGAGCACTGCGGCATATTCGGCGATGCGCGACTTGTCGTAGTCTGCCCCGAAGACGAGCTTGACCACAGGGGTTGTCGGTGCGCGCGGCGCGGTTTTGATCGCGTGATCGTTCAACAGCGCGGCAAAGGCGTCGGGCTCTGCCTGCGCGGCGAGGGCGACATCATGCGCGCGCGACACCGCAGCGTAGAGCGCCACGCGGCTGCGCGCATCGGCCTGCCCGGCTGCTTCGACAAGCGCGCGTGCCTCGGCGAGGCAGGCATGGAGGCCGGTGCCGGTGGCACCGGTGCGTACCTGGGCGTGCGGGTGATGGCTCTTGGACTGGCTCGGCGAGATGTGCCCGCCGCCGACATGCGCGTCGAGCCGGGCGAACACGGGGCTGGGGACCGGTCGCGGTTCTTCCTGCCCGCTGTCCTGAACATGGGACTGATCGCCTGGCGAGCCCGGGCCATCCGCCCAGCGCGTGATCGACGGGATCGCCGCAAGCCGCCGCCCGGGTGGAGGCAATTCGTCATCATCTCCGTCGTGCGGGCGCGTTGCGCTATCGAGCGCCTGATCGATCTGGAGCAGCAGCTCGTCGGTGGTCAGCTGGTCGGCGACTTCTTTCCAGTTGATCACTCCGTAGATGAAATCGATCGTCTCGTCGTCGGACGAGAAAGGCAGGAGGATACCCCGATAGAGTACGGTCGCGCCGGTATCGTTGACGAATTCGGCCTCGAACCCGATCGGCGCCTCGTTGGCGAGGATCTGCAGATAGTGATCGGTAATCCGGCTTAGCAGAGATCGGCTGGGCACGTCGGCCAGGGTCCTGATCGGGTGCTGGCAATGGCATTCGCCTGCCAGCTTTTCGCCCAGAAAGGCGATCGCCGGGTCTTCCACGCCGCTGGTAAAATCCAGCAGCACGCTGTTTTCGCTGAAATCGGGCAGCGTCTCCGATTCGATATCCTCGACGCTGGGGAAGGTCCGGTCGCCCAGCAGCCCTGCCCAGTAATTATAGGCGCGCACCTGCATCCGGCGCTCGTCCTGGCCGACCGGGCCGGGCGGCGTATCGTCGACCGACAGCTCGCCGTCGGTGTCGCTCTCGTCCCACGACGTATCGTCCTGCCGTTCGTCGAACGCGCCAAGATTTCCGCGCAAGCTATCCATCACAAAAACAGACCCTTTTCAGACTTCGGGTCCGTTGTGCAGCACCGTGGTAAATTTAAGGTTATGATTTGGCTCGGGAAGGTGTCGCACCCGCGCGGTCAACCCTAGCGGCCGAGATAGCGCATCCGGATCGTCTGGTAGACCGGCGCATCCCTGCCCACGGTAAAGGCCGCAGCGGAGAATTGCGGTGGGCCGAAGCGGACCTTGGCATCGCGCGAGAAGCCGAACCCCTCCTTGGGGATGAACAGCGTCTTGTCCGCCTTGCCGTTGCCGTTCTCGTCATGCAGCAGCGAGATCGCGTATTCGCCCGGCTGCACGTCGTTGAATACGATGGTAACCCGCGCATTGGCCCGCACGATCCGCTTTTGCGAAGTCTGGTCTTCGGCGCAGTCGGGGAACTTGCCGGATCGGTCGGTCAGGCAGGCGAGCACGGTTCCCTGGGTCGAGCGCAAGTCCAGTACGGTCACCACCACATCCTGCCGTACGCCCGGCGCATTGCCGAGCGTGAGGAGCGCAGCGGCAGCAAGCGCTAGGGTTGGAAGCTTTTCGAGAGGCCTCGGTCGGTTTTGCATAAGCGATCCCAGAAGCGGAAATAGAGCCCGTAGTTGCATTGATAGCGCTCGTGATGGAGCTGATGATGGCTTGCGGTGATGATCCATCCGCCGACGGGCGATCGGACCAGCCACCGCGGAAACATCTCCCAACCCATATGATTGGTCACACCCATGATGGTCATCACGGTCAGCACCACACCCAGCATAGCGATGTGAACCGGCACGAGGAAGACGAGCAGCGGGATAACCACCGCACCGGTGAGTGCTTCTATCGGATGAAAGCTCATCGCGGCCCACGCGGTCGGCGGGCGGCTGGCATGATGGACCGCGTGCGCCACACGGAACACGCGCGGTTCGTGCATCCACCGATGCGTCCAGTAGAACCAGGTGTCGTGCGCGAACAGGTAGAGGAACACCGACAGCGGCAGATACCACAGCGGGTAGGCGTTCCAGTCGGCGTAGATGCGGGTCCAGCCGAAGCTGTCCCAGCCCCAGGCGACGATCCCTGCGGGAATGCCGTAGATCGCCGCCGAGACCAGCGACCAGCCGATCTCGCGCCGAATCTGGCCGCCCAGCCCGGCATGATGGCCGGGCCGCACCCGCGTGGTCAGCGCGGCGAAGGCCCCGCTGATCGCGAGATAGCGCAGCGCCACGATGGCGACCATCGCCATGGTGGAAAGGATCAGGGCAAGCAGCATGATGGCGCGCCTTATGCCGCGCCTGCGAAGATTAGGCGAGGGGCTTGTGCGAAGCGCCGGCATGCCGCTCTTTTAGCGCGATACTCCGCTATTTCTCGCCGCCCCAGGGCGCGCAATCGGGATCGCAGGTGACCGTCGCCCGGCGCATCGCGGTGCGCGCGAGCCGCTCCACCTCGACCTTGCGCCGCGCCGGAGCCAGAGGATGCCGCGCCGCCGGGCGGATGATCTCCGCATCGTAGCCATCGGCCACGATCAGCCCGCACCGTTCGGGTAGGAAGGCTTCTCCTTCGAGGATTGCCCGGTCGAGATGCGTACCGATGCCCCAGTAGAACTTGTCGCAATGATCCAGATAATCGGTCCACTTGGCATCGCCCGTCAGGTCGGCACGCGAGACCTTGATCTCGACGATGATCACGTGGCCCTTGGCATCGATCCCCATCAGATCCGCCCGGCGGCCTCCGCGCAGCGGCATCTCGGTGGCGCACCAGATATCGTTGCGCGCAAACAGCCGCATGATCCCACGCGCCGCGCCGCTGGCATCGCAGGGATGCTGCGCCGCTGCGGTTGCCGGGCTGGTGGAAGGGTCGAGCAGGAAGGACGATTCGGCCATGCACCTCAAGAACAGGAGGTGAACACCGCTGTCAAGCGCGGCGTGGTCAGCTGCGCGTTGCCAGCGCCGCCTCGCGCAGGGTCGCAGCGCGCCCGCGCAGGTATTCGCGCCACAGGCAATGCGCTGCGGCACGCGGATCGGCGCTCGTCCCGTGCGCGGCGAGCAGTGCGTCGAGACCGAAGCGCATGGTCGCCACCAGCTCGTCGAGCGCCAGCATGGAGGCTTGCGTGCGGCCGGTGTCCACCTCGGCGAGCCGCGCGATCAGCGCCTCGGCAGGGGCGTCCGGCTCGGGCGCAGGCTGGCCCGCGAGCATAGCGACCACCCGGGCAGCGTCTTCCACTGCGGTCCATTGCTCGATCAGAGTCGAATTGCCCCGTCCGAAACCGTCGACGTCGTTACCGGGGGTGCGGACGCGCGGATGTTCGGGGAAATGGTTGGGGGCGAGATCGCTCATGACCGCACAAGGCTAGCGATCGTCCCTTGCCAATCCGCTAACACGGAGCAAGATGGTGCGCGGTGCGGATTTTCCGTTGGCGCGCAGCCGATCGCTTTGCTAAGCGCGCCATCCGCATCGCGCGATGCACCCGTAGCTCAGCTGGATAGAGCGCTGCCCTCCGAAGGCAGAGGCCACAGGTTCGAATCCTGTCGGGTGCACCAGTTTTCCAAAGGTCTCTAGATTTGTACGTCCGCGTGCCCCTCTGTTCGGAGGGGCAAGTGCGTCGTCGCGCTCGTGCCCGGTGTTTCGCCGGGCACGAGCCTGTCGTCCGGGCTTGGTGGGCTCAGAAGTCGGCGGAGATCGACGCGCGCACCGTGCGCGGGCGGCCCTGCAGCAGCGCGTTCGAGAATGTGTCGAAGGCGGAAGCCCAATAAGCTTCGTTGCCGACATTCTCGACCGCGAGCCTTAGCGTGACGGGCACATCGCCCGCCGCGAAGACGTAGCGCGCGCCGAGGTCGAACACCGCCCAGCTGTCGATCTCCAGCGTGTTGGCTGCATCGACAAATTGTTCGCCGGTGTAGAGCGCGCGCCCTGTCAACGTGAGGCCCGGTACGAAGGGCAGGTCCCATTCGACATCGGCATTGGCCGCGAACTCGGGCACGCCGGGCACGGTGTTGCCGCCGTCCAGCTCGGCATCGGTGTAGGCGAGGCCGGAGATGATCCGCAGTCCGCGCGTGATGTCTCCATTGAGCGTGAACTCGATCCCCTGATGTCGCTGGTCGCCGAGATAGCCGAATTCGCCGGTCGGCAGGATGCCTTCGCCCGGCCGCTCGATCTGGTAGGCGGCGAGCGTTGCGAACAGGCCGCCAAGTGCCAGCTTGCCGCCCACTTCGTACTGGATCGAGATGCGCGGAGCGAGCGTCTCGCCCGGATTGGTGACGAGCGAGGGGTCGAGCGGCGCGCTCGGCCCCTGTTGCAGCGCTTCGATCCGGTTGGCGTAGAGCGAGAGGCCCGCGACGGGCTTCACCACCAGCCCGACGACCGGGGTGATCGCATCCTCGTCATCCTGGCTCTCCAGCGCACCGTCGGAATAGGCGAAGCTCTTCTGCCGGATCGACTGGAGGCGCACGCCGCCGGTCAGCAAAATGCGATCATCGAGGAAGCCGAAGGTGTCGGAGGCGAAGGCGCTCATCAGGCGGCGGCTCGCCTTGACGCGAGGATCGTCCAGATCGCCAGCTGCAAAGGCGGTCGGCTGGGGCGAGACCTGGACCGGATCGTAGAGATTGGTCGGGAAGGCCGTGAAGAAATCATAGGCGGTCCGATCTTCCTGCCAGATCATGTTGCCGCCGAAGTTGATCTCCTGCGTGATCGCGCTGCCCAGCCGCACGCGCAGGCCCGCCTCCAGCGCCTGATTGCTCGCCTTGAACGGGATGTAGGAATGGAAACCGCTGGTCCCGTCGCCGGCGATCGCGTCGGTCACCTGAATGCCGCCGTAAACGCCTTCCTCGTCGCCCTCGCGCGCGCCCGCTTTGGCGTAGAGCGTGGCGTTGGGGGCGACGTCGTATTCCACGCTCGCCACGCCGAACAGCTCGGTCAGCTCGCTGTAGGTATAGTCCTGCGCATAGTTGGCATCGGCATCGGGCACGGCGGGGATCGCGCCGCTTGCGATGGTCACCTTGGGGCGCAGATTGTCTACCCGGATGTCCTGGTAGGCGAGGTCGAGCGTGGCGCGCAGATTGCCGCCGTCGTAATCGAACCCGGCGCCCAGTACCTGCGTGCGGCGATCCTCGCCATCGACGGCAGTCTCGCCATCGCGAAAAGCACCGTTCACGCGCACGCCGAACTGGTCCGCAGCGCCGAAGCGGCGCGCGACATCGACGCTCGCACCGAAGCGCGAGCTTTCGCGGAATCCGGCGGTGACACGGGTAAGGTCTTCGTCCGCCCGCTTGAGGCGCAGGTTCACGCTGCCGCCGAGGCCCGAGCCGCCGGGCGCGGCACCGTTGAGGAAGGCGCTCGCGCCGCCGAGCACTTCGACCCCGCCGAGCAATTCGGGTGCGACCAGCTGGCGCGGGGTGATGCCGTACAGGCCGTTGAGGCCGATATCGTCGCCGAACAGCGGGAAGCCGCGGATCACGAACAGTTCGGAGGCATTGCCATAGCCGTAGGAGGTGCGGATCGTGGGGTCGTTCTGCAGCACCTCGCCGAGCGAGAGCGGCTGCTGGTTGAGGATCAGGCTTTCGTCATAGGTGCGCACCGCGAAGGGCAAGTCTTCGGCAGGCTTGTCGCCCAGCACGCCCGCGCTGCCGCTATTTTCCACCGCGCTGGCATTCTCGCGCTGGGCGGTGACGACGATCTCGCTGTCATCCTGCGGCTGCGCGTCCTGCGCAAAGGCAGGCGTGGCGAGGGCGGTCGCGATGACGAAGGCGGGCAGGCTGTTACGCACGGTCATGGGAGGGGGCTTTCGTTCTTGAAGGGGAAATGATGGGTCGAACGGGCCTGCCGGTCCGCCGGTAGGCAAAGGCGATCGTGACCGGGGCGGACCCGAGCAGCAGCCAGGCAAGCACGTCGCGCGCGCCATCGCCGGTCAGTCCGGCGATCAGGCCGATCAGGCTCAGCGCGGCGAGGACGAGCGGCCACGCGAAGATCGCGCCGGTACTGCGGGTGGTTCGGGGCGCGCTCATGCCGGTGCTCTCGTGGTGCCGCCGCTGCGGATCTCCGCGATCCGCCGGTCGATCGCGCCGGGCCGCCGCCTGAACCACAGCAGCACGCCGGTCCACAGCACCCAGATCATCGCCAGCGTCAGCAGCGTCCAGACGATCTTGAGCGGCAGGCCCGCATAGTCGCCGAAGTGGAGCGGCTTGGACATCATCAGCGCCTGGTTGATCGCGGGCATGCTCGCGACGTCGGTCACCGTGGCGGTGCGCGCGTCGACCAGTGCAGGGGTCAGCAGATATTGCGTGAGCGGACGGTCGCCCTGGAAGAAGATCGCGTAGTGATGCGCGCTGCTCCACCCGCCGCCGGGGAAGCCGATGAATTGAGGATTGCGCCCGGGCAAGGTCTCGCGCGCCGAGGCCATGGCCGCGTCGAGCGATCCGTAGTCTGCCGGATCGAGCGGCGCCGCGCCATCATAGGCGCTGGTCATCCGCGCCACCTGCGTGTCGCGCCAGTTATCGGTCAGCGGATCTGCAAAGGCGTTGATCGCGCCGGTCAGCCCGATCACCAGCGCCCAGGCGAGGGTGACGATGCCGAGCATATTGTGCTGGTCCAGCCGCGCGACGCGCTTCGACTTCTCCAGCCGCAGCGTCGCGAAGCCGAGCTTGCGCATGAAGGGTGCGTAGAGGACCGTGCCCGAGACCAGCGCGATCACGAAGCTGAGCCCCATCACGCCGAGGAACAGCATCCCGGGCAGGCCCAGCAGCATGTCGGTATGGAGCTGCAGGATCGTCTCCATAAAGCCGCCCGAGGGTGCGGGGCCGAGCGATTCGCCCGTCGCGCGATCGAAGAACAGCAGCGTCATCTTGTCGCCGGGTGCGTCGGGCGTGGGGCCGGTGGTGACGGTCAGCAGCGGGCTGTCCTGACTGAACGCCATGAACAGCGGCACTTCGCCCGGCCGCTCCGCCAGCGCCTTGGCGAGCATGGTGTCGAGCGGCAGGCCGCCTTGCGCCGAGGGCGCGCCGGCGAGCGTGCTGTCGTAATCCTCCCCCAGCGCGGCATCGATCTCGTCGTGGAAGATCAGCGGCAGCCCGGTGATGCACAGCATCAGCAGGAACAGCGTGGGGATCAGGCTGCTCCACTTGTGAATCAGGTACCAGAATCGGATTGCGCCACGCGACATGGGCGCCCCGTAAACGCCGCGCCGTGTAAGTGCAACGCATTCGCATTATCTACCATTCGATGCTTGGCTTCCCCTCCCGGACGCTTCCGGCTTGACCCTGCGCGCAGGCTTATGCAGCATCGGTTGCAAAGCGCCACGCAATAGGAAGGGCGCATGGGGAGATAGACATGAGCGACGAAATTTTGACCGAGGTGAAGGACGGCGTTCTCGTCATCACCATCAACCGGCCCGACGCGAAGAACGCGATGAACAAGGCTGGCGCAGAAGGCATCGCCACCGCGCTCGACCGGCTCGATGCCGAAGACGATCTGCGCGTCGCGATCCTGACCGGGGCGGGTGGCACTTTCTGTTCGGGCATGGACCTCAAGGGCTTCCTGCGCGGCGAGAGCCCGATCGTGGAAGGGCGCGGCTTCGGCGGGCTGACACAGAAGAGCCCGGCCAAGCCGATCATCGCCGCAGTCGAAGGCTATGCGCTGGCAGGCGGGCTCGAACTGATGATCTCGTGCGACATGGTGGTCGCCCATACGGGTGCGAAGTTCGGCATTCCCGAGGTCAAGCGCGGCCTCATCGCCGCAGCCGGGGGGCTGATGAAGCTGCCCGAGATGATCCCGCCCAAGGTCGCGATGGAACTGGCGCTGACCGGCGACTTCATCGACGCGCCCCGCGCCTACGAGCTGGGGCTGGTCAACCGCGTGACCGATGGCAGCGCGATGGACGGTGCGATGGAGCTGGCGAAGGCGATCGCCGCCAACGGCCCGCTCGCGGTGAAAGTCTCCAAGCAGGTGATCGAAGAGTCGCGCGGCTGGAGCCTCGAATCGCGGTGGGATGAGCAGGGCAAGCTGATGCCGCAGGTCTTCATGAGCGAGGATGCGCGCGAGGGCGCGGCGGCCTTCGCCGAAAAGCGCGCACCCAACTGGAAGGGAAAGTAATGTGCGGTCCGCTCGCAGGCCTGCGTATCGTCGAATTCGCAGGCATCGGGCCGGGGCCGTTCTGCGGGATGATGCTGGCGGACCACGGCGCGGAAGTCATCCGGATCGACCGCGCGAGCGGCGGGCGCGGCGGTTCGCAGCCGATTTCCAACAAGGATATCCTCGCACGCGGGCGCAAGTCGATCGCGCTCAACCTGAAGGACGCGCACGGCATCGCGCTTGCGCGCAAGCTGTGTGCGAGCGCGGACGGGCTGATCGAGGGTTTCCGGCCCGGGGTGATGGAGCGGCTCGGGCTGGGGCCCGACGTGCTGCTCGCCGACAATCCCAAGCTCATTTATGGCCGGATGACCGGGTGGGGCCAGACCGGGCCTTACGCGGCCTATGCCGGGCACGACATCAACTACATCGCGCTTGCTGGCGCGCTGGCGCATTTCGGGCGTGCGGGGGGCAAGCCCACGCCGCCGATCAACATGGTGGGCGATTTCGGCGGCGGCGGGATGATGCTCGCCTTCGGGATGGTCTCCGCGCTGCTCAATGTCGCGCGGGGCGGGCAAGGTCAGGTGATCGACGCTGCCATGACCGACGGCACTGCGGTGCTGATGAGCATGATCCAGGGCATGGCAAACCAGGGCGTGTGGCGCGAGGATCTGGGGGCCAACCTGCTCGATACGGGCGCGCATTTCTACGACACCTATGAGACCGCCGACGGCAAGTTCGTTTCCATCGGCAGCATCGAACCGCAGTTCTATGCCGAGCTGCGCGCGCGGCTGGGCCTCGCCGAAGATCCCGATTTCGACGTGCAGATGAACCCGGCGCAGTGGCCTGCGCTCAAGGAGAAGCTCACCGCGATCTTCAAGACCAAGACCCGCGCCGAGTGGGACGCACTGCTGGAACATACCGACGTCTGCTACGCCCCCGTGCTGACCATGAGCGAGGCGCGCGCGCATCCACACATCGCGGCGCGCGAGACCTTTATCGACGTCGCAGACAGCCCGCAGCCTGCACCCGCGCCCCGCTATTCGGGAACGGCGACCGCCAAGCCCGAACCCGCGCCGCTGCCGGGGGACGATACGGACGACGTTCTTGCCGGGATCGGCGTGGAAGAGAGCCAGGTCGCCCGGCTAAGGGAGGCGGGCGTCATTTCCTGACGAGAGGGCGCGCAGCGGCTCATCAACCTGCGAGGCATTCGTCCAGTTCGGTGGCGGCGGCTTCCAACCCGTCGAGCGGGATCGTCATGCGCTGCGGTTCGCCCAGCGCCGCCCCCTCTATCACCACGTCGATCGAGGACTTGCTGCTTGCGATGGTGATGAAGCTGCCGTCTACGATCGTGAAGACCATCCCGTTGCCCTCCGCCGGGTCGAAGGCGGCGGGCTGATCGTAGATCGGGCGCAGCATCCCGTATCCCTTGTCGAACCAGATCTTGATCGTGCCGCGGTCCTCCGGGAGGGGCCAGTCCTTCCGCGTAAGGGTCAGCGTGATCAGACCATTGCGGCGCGGGACCAGGGTAAGTGCGCCGAGGAGTTTGTCGGAGTCGTTTCACCCCAGCGGCATCATCATCGTACAGGCGCCGTCGGCTTCCTCGATCCACCACTCGCCAAGGGGGACCGGTTCCCAGCTAGTCGGTATGGCAGCCGCGCTCGCCGCAGCCGCAACCATCATCGCTCTGCCCATGAACATCGATCGAACCCCCATCCTGTGGCACAAGTTCTGCACAATCTAGATCGCAAAATATGAGCCGCGACTAGCCGATTTTTGCGCGGGCGATCCCCCGCATCCAAATCCATTGCAGTTCGCAACCGATTTGATAGGCTCGCCCGCAAAACGAAAACCTTTGGAGAGGATCACCATGCCAGCAATCGATGTGCCGCAGCCCGGATTCATGGACGAGGAAGAGATCGCGGTGTTCGCCGACGCGGTCGGCAAGTTCTATGAAAAGCACGCGCCCGAAGCCCGCGTCCTCAAGTGGCGCGAGGAGGGCCAAGTCGATCGCGACTTCTGGCGCGAGGCGGGCGAGGCTGGCTTGCTCGGCGCTTCCGTGCCCGAGGAATATGGCGGCCACGGCGGCGACTTCCGGCACGAGATGGTGGTGATCGACCAGCAGGGCCGGCACAATGTCGAAGGCTTCGCCGCGAGCCTGCACAACACGATCATCCTGCCCTATCTGGTGCGCCACGGCACCGAAGAGCAGAAGAAGAAATACCTGCCCAAGCTGGTCTCGGGCGAGCTGGTCAGCGCGATCGCGATGACCGAGCCGGGCGTCGGGTCCGACCTGCAATCGATCACCACCACCGCGATCAGGGACGGCAACGGCTACAAGATCAACGGCGCGAAGACCTACATCTCCAACGGACAGATCGCCGATTTCATCATCGTCGTCGCCAAGACCGACCCGAACGAGCGGGCCAAGGGCATCTCGCTGATGCTGCTGGAGACCGACGGGGCGGAAGGGTTCCAGCGGGGCAAGAAGCTCGACAAGATCGGGCTCGATGCGCAGGACACTTCCGAGCTGTTCTTCGACGATGTGTTCGTGCCCAGCGACGCGGTGCTCGGCGGGGAAGAAGGCAAGGGCTTCTACCAGCTGATGGGCGAACTGCCCCAGGAACGGCTGATCATCGCGATGGGTGCGATGACCACGATCGAGCGTGCGCTGGAAGAAACAATTGCCTTCACCAAGGATCGCAAGGCCTTCGGCAAGACGATCTGGGATTTCCAGAACACCCAGTTCACGCTCGCAGACCTGAAGGCGCGGGCGACCGCCGCCAAGGTGTTCGTCAATCACTGCATCGCGCAGCATCTGGAGGGCAAGCTGGATGTGCCGACCGCTTGCATGGCCAAGCTGTGGCTGACCGAATTGCAGGGCGAGGTGGTCGACAAGTGCCTGCAGCTGCATGGCGGTTCGGGCTACATCAACGATTACCCCATCGCGCGCATGTTCCGCGACAGCCGCGTCAGCCGCATCTTCGGCGGATCGAACGAGATCATGAAGATGGTTATCGCGCGCAGCATGTAGCGCGACACCATTGTCTCGGCACCGGCCCACACCCCCGCCCGGCCAACCCGACAGGACAATACCAATGGGTTGGCCGGGCGGGGGTGTGGGCTGGCACCGCAGTTCCCATACCGCCCCCGTTAACCTGTTCGTGAAAGCGTGTCCCAGCCCGGGTTCGGGCGCTTTGCGCGGCTTGAACGGGCGCACGGACAGTGTCTGATTAACGCTCGTCAGGCATTTCCGAAACCGACTCGGACCGTCAAGCAGGGGGAAAGCGAACATGGCCGTCATCGCCGTCTACAGCATGAAGGGTGGGGTCGGGAAAACGACCATGGCGGTGGATCTCGCCTGGCGCTTCTCGCAAACTGGCGGCTACGAGACCCTGCTCTACGATCTGGACCCGCAGGGCGGTTCGGGTTTTCTGCTGGGCCATGAGGAGCGCAAGCTTCAGCGGGCGATGTCTGCCTTTCATCACGCCCGCGCCCCGCGTGACCTGATCGAGCCCACGAAATATGACGGCCTCTCGCTGATCGGCGCCGACCAGTCGCTGCGCGATCTCCCCGTGCAGCTGGCGCGCATCGGCACCAAGAAGCGCCTGTCGCAGATGCTCAACTTCATGAAAGGCGATTATTCGCGCATCGTGCTCGACTGCCCGCCGATGATCAACGAGGTCAGCGAGCAGATCATGGAGGCAGCCGACCTGATCGTGGTGCCGCTACCGCCCTCCCCGCTCGCCGCGCGCGCCTTCGGCTTCATCCGCAAGGAACTCGCCAAACAGCCTGGCAGTCCGCCGGTGCTGCCGGTGCTTTCCATGTATGACCAGCGCCGCAAGCTGCACCGCTGGGTACGTGAGAATGCGGGGGCCAGCTGGCCGGTGATCCCCGCGAGCAGCTATGTCGAGCAGGTCGCGGTGCGGCGCGAACCGATCGCCGCCTTCGCCAACTGGTCGCCCGCGTCCAAGGGGTTCGAGCATCTGCACGAGGCGCTGGAAGCCAAGCTGGCGCAGATGGGGCTTGGCGGCACCCCGCCGGGCGGTCGCCAACGCGCATTGCCGGGGCCGCAGAATCGCCCCGAAACCGCGCAGGAAGAGGCGGATTCGCGCGTCGTACCGATCCGCGACGCGGCCTTGGCCGACAGGCGCGCTGCGTCCGGCGCGTCAGAGGTGCCGCCGCGCGCGTCCGAGGGGCTGGGCCGCCGCGCCTTCAGCTTCTGAGCCGATCGTGTGACACCGTGCGCACAAGCGGCGCGCGCAACTTGTCATTCATCCCCGTGCGCCTACATTCATGGCCGAAAGGACTCGGTTTTTCATGAGCGAACAGAACACGCCCGATGGGCAGGGGCCTGGCGGTCCGGGTGGCGGCGGGCCGAACCCGTGGATCCGCAGCCTGATGATCTGGGGCGGGGTCTTCCTCGCGCTGCTGCTTGCGGTGTCGATGTTCGGGGGTGCCACGCAGAATTCGGGCACCACGATCAGCTATTCCGATTTCCGCGAACGCGTGGCCAGTGGCACCGTCAAGGAGGTGCAGATCTCCGACGACCGGATCACCGGCGTGCTCAAGAACGACGAGACGTTCAATACCGTGCCGGTCGGCAACGACAGCGGCCTGACCAAGCTGCTCGACGATAACGGCGTCACCTATTCGGGTACGCCCAAGGAGCAGATGAGCATCATCTGGGTCATCCTGATCCAGTCGCTGCCCTTCCTGCTGATCCTCGGCATCGCATTCTTCGCGCTGCGACAGGTGCAGAAGAACGGCGGCGCGGGTGGCGCGATGGGCTTTGGCAAGTCCAAGGCCAAGATGCTGACCGAAAAGCAGGGCCGGGTGACGTTCAACGATGTCGCCGGGATCGACGAGGCGCGCGAAGAGCTGGAGGAAATCGTCGAATTTCTGAAAGATCCGCAGCGCTTCTCCAAGCTGGGCGGGCAAATTCCCAAGGGCGCGCTGCTGGTCGGCTCGCCCGGTACGGGTAAGACGCTGCTGGCGCGCGCGATCGCGGGCGAGGCGGGCGTACCGTTCTTCACCATCTCCGGCTCCGACTTCGTCGAAATGTTCGTCGGTGTCGGCGCAAGCCGCGTGCGCGACATGTTCGAACAGGCGAAGAAGAACGCGCCGTGCATCCTGTTCATCGACGAAATCGATGCGGTCGGTCGCAGCCGTGGCGGCGGCCTCGGCAATTCGAATGACGAGCGTGAGCAGACGCTCAACCAGCTGCTGGTCGAGATGGACGGTTTCGAGGCCAATGAGGGCATCATCATCATCGCCGCGACCAACCGCCCCGACGTGCTCGATCCTGCGCTGCTGAGGCCGGGCCGGTTCGACCGCCAAGTCGTGGTGCCGATTCCCGATATCGAGGGGCGCGAGAAAATCCTCGCCGTGCACATGAAGAAGGTGCCGCTGGCACCCGACGTCAACTCGCGCACCATCGCACGCGGCACGCCCGGCTTCTCCGGTGCGGACCTCGCCAACCTCGTCAACGAAGCTGCGCTCCTTGCGGCACGCCGCAACAAGCGGCTCGTCGCGATGCAGGAATTCGAGGACGCGAAGGACAAGGTCATGATGGGGACGGAGCGCCGTTCCATGGTCATGACCGACGACGAGAAGAAGATGACCGCCTATCACGAGGCCGGCCACGCGCTCGTCAGCATCAACGAACCCGCATCCGACCCGATTCACAAGGCGACGATCATTCCGCGTGGTCGCGCGCTGGGCATGGTCATGCGCCTGCCCGAGCGGGACAATTACTCGTACCACCGCGACAAGATGCATGCCGATCTCGCCGTGTCGATGGGTGGTCGTGTCGCCGAAGAACTGATCTTCGGGCACGACAAGGTCTCGTCCGGCGCATCGTCCGACATCCAGTACGCCACCTCGCTGGCGCGTAACATGGTCACCAAGTGGGGCATGAGCGACAAGCTGGGCCCGCTGCAGTACGAAGAGCAGCAGGAAGGCTATCTCGGCATGGGCCAGTCGTCGCGCACGATGGGCTCGGGCGATACCAACAAGCTGATCGATGCCGAAATCCGCGCGCTGGTCGAAGATGCGCACAAGCGGGCGACCAAGATCCTGACCGACAAGGAAGACCAGCTGCACCTTCTCGCGCAGTCCATGCTCGAATTCGAGACACTGACCGGCGAAGAGATCGACCAGCTGTTGAAGGACGGCAAGCTCGACCGGCCCGACGAGCCCAAGGGCCCGACCAAGCCGCGCTCGACCGGCGGATCGGCGGTACCCAAGGCGGGCAAGCGCTTCGGCGGGGAAGGTGGCGCCGCTCCGCAGGGCGCGTAACGCAGCACACCACGCTTGGCATTCAGGCCTCCCGCGCGACTGGACCTCCAGTCACACGGGGGGCCTTTTCATGTCCCGCATCGGCATTTCGCATATTTGCCTCTCCCGTCACGCGTCCGCTCGGCTACATGTTGCCGGGGAGGCGGGAACCCCGCTCGCCCGATGATGGTTAACATTTGCGCATACGCTAGGGAGCACCTGCCATGAAACGCCCGAATGCCGCTGTACTGCTTGCACTTGCCGCCACCTCGCTCGGCCTCGCTGCCTGTTCCGAGGAGACTCAGGAAGATGGCAAGGCCTTCGCCGAAGGCGCCGCCGCCGACACCGCCGCCAATGCCGAAGTGGTCGGCGAGCAGCTTGAAGAAGCGACCGTCGTCGCAGCGGACAAGGTCAGCGAAGGGGCGGCCGATCTGCGCGACGACGTGGCCGAGAAGCGCGAGAATGCCCCGGAAAACGACGGCGAACTCGACGGGACCGACTGACCTCACGCCAGACCGTCTGCCCCGGCCCGCCAGCGTGTCGGGGCAGAGCTAGAACGCCCCGAGCACCACGAGAATCTGCAGGAAGAGAACGAGCACCACGTTAATCGTCACCAGCAGGACCACCAGTCGCCAGATCGCCGAGAAACGCGACAGGCCGTAGGTATGTTTCAAATGCTTGTAGATATGCAGCGGCGCGAGCGTGCAGAAGGCCGTGACAAGCCAGCCGAGGCCGATGCCCAGCTTGCCGAACAGCGATAGCGCGATGAACATCAGCGACATGAAGCCCAGCGAATAGGTCACGAAGATCGCGTGGTCGTAGGCCTTGAAATCCTTGCGCCACGCGAACAGCAGCCACACGAACGGCAGCGATAGCGGGATCAGCAGCCACGAGAACTTGTAGCTGTTGGACTGAAGCTTGTAGAGCATCAGGCCGGGGTTCTTTTTCCATTTCTCGTTGAGTTTCTTGAACACCGCGAGATCGGTGTTGCCGGTTCCCGTATAGCCGTCGGTCTTCGAGTGCGGTCCGGCCCCCAGGAGGAGTTCGCGGCCTCGGTCCAGATCCGCGATTTCACCGTCAATTTCGTCGATCTCAGCCCGTATGCTTGCCAAATCTTCCGCGTTTCCGTCCGCGTCCGGCTTCAGCGCATTGGCTAGGTCGTCGCCCAGCTCCTGCCGGTCTTTCACCAGGCCCTCGCGAATTTCGGCAACCTCCTCGCCTATCTTCGACATGCTCGGGCTGCCGATATCGGTCGGCGTGGTGAAGCCGATCGCCTGGAAGATCGCGAACATCAGGAAGACGCTGAACAGGAACATCGCCATCGGCGACACGAAATCGGCACGCTCCCCGTCGATATAGCGGCGAGTCAGCTTGCCCGGCCGCAGGGCCAGCTCCGGCAGTGTGCGCCACAGCTTGCCATCCAAGTGGAGCACGCCATGCAGCAGGTCGTGACCCACAGCGGACAGGGTCCTGTGCAGGTGCGCCGGCTGCCCGCAGGTGTGGCAATGCGTGCCGACCAGCTCGGTCCCGCAATTGAGGCATGCGGTCTCGGCGAAGTGCCCGTTCGCATCGTGCCCGCTCCCGCTGATCCCGCCGTTTCCGCGCGAAATCGCCCGCGCGAACAGCCCGCCCTCGCTTGCCGTACCGATTGCATCGGGAATATCGCTCATGCCCGTTCGTCCCCTGACCGTCCACATTGCCCTAGCACATGCGCATCGCTCGTCGAGACGTCCCGAGACGGCGTCAGCCCAGCATGCCAAGCCTGACGAGGATGATCCGCGCGCCGATCAGCATCACGGTCAGCAGCACCAGCAGCGGGGCCAGCCGCAGCAGCGTTGTCGCCCGGTCGAGCCGCGCATGATCGCGCAGCCGCCACGCGTTGAGGACCACGATCGCGCTCACCATCGGGGCGAGCACGAACTGCGCAGGCAGGCCGAGCTGGTGCAGCGCGAGCGCGAGCGCGATGCAGCCAGCCGAGCCACCCAGCGCTTCGCCTGCGAAGATCACCGGCCATTGCGGATGGCGCAGGCCGGTGGCGGGGCAGGTCAGCCGCGCGGCGAGCGCGCCCAGCGGAAGGAGCAGCCAGCCGAGCGTCCACAATTCGCCGAGGAATTCGAGCAGGGCGGATGCGCCGCGATCCTGTTCGATACCGGGGTCGCTATCCACCTCCCCGCGCCGCCAGGCGAGGTTCGCCTGCTCGACGAAGAACGTCGCCGACTGCGCGCGCTCGCGCCGTTCCGCGCTGTCCGCGTCCGAAGAACCGGGCGTATCCTCACCAATGTCGCCCACGACCGTGGCCAGCGCGTGGTCGGTGCCGGAAAGCGCGCGGTCGATCGCGATATCCTCGCCCGCCCGGCCGCTCGGTTCGCTGACCAGGTCGAGCGCGAGCAGCAGCACCATCCCGGCAAGGAACACCGCCAGCGCGCGGATCAGCGGGTCGGCGAAGCGTCCGCCGAGCATCGGCGCACGCTCGGTTGCGGAAGAGGGGGCGTCAGGCATCAATGTCGTCATAGCGTGCCTCGTCCGCAGCGCCAGCCTGCGCGATCCTTGCTCGCAGGAACGTATGAAGAACGTCGACCGTTGCACGGGAAAGGAGACAAGTACCGTGGAAGAGATTACCCAGCACCCCAAGGCCGAGCCGACCTCCAATGCTCAGAAGGCCCCCGAAAACTGGACCACCGGCGATGAACGGATGACCGGCGCACAGGCGAGCTATCTGAAAACGCTGGCGGAAGAGGCGGGTGAGCCGGAGGCGTTCGATCCCGAATTGAGCAAGGCCGATGCGTCGCTACGGATCGATGCGCTGCAGGAAAAGACCGGTCGCGGAAGCGGGGACTAGCCCTTCGCGAGGATACGCTCGATCCGGGTCCACAAGGTTTTGAAAGCGCGCGCGGCGGGGCTGCGCGGGGCGAAGGCCCCCACCGGGGCCTGCTGTGCGGCGCATTGTTCGATCGCGCTCGACGCGGGGATCACCGCCCAGTCCGGTGAGGCGGCGATCGCATTGCGGTGCAGCGTGCGGCGACGATCGACCATCGAGAACACCGGCATGATCGGCGGGGCCTTCTTGCCCTCGGCTCCCACTTCCTCACGCACGATATTGAGCGCGCGAGCAGACAGGGGCGAGGGCGGTATGGGCACCACGATCAGATCGGCGGCACGCATGATCTGGCTCGAGAGTTCGTTGAGCACCGGCGGGCAATCGAGCAGCAGCCGGTCGTAATCCTTGATCAGATCCGCGGTCAGCTTCGCGATCCGGTTCTTCTTGCCGATTTCGGCCAGCTGCGTGTCGATCGCACGGATCGATTCGTCTGCCGGCAGCAGGTCGAGCCGCGCGTAGCCGGTCTTGCGGATCAGCCTGGCGGGATCGATTTCCTTGCTGATCACGCCGGTTGCGAGCCGTTTCTTCTTCGGATCGATGCCGAGCAGGAAGCCCGCACCGCCCGCCGCGTCCAGATCCCACAGCAGGGTCCGCCGACTGGACTGGGTTGCCGCGCACCACGCCAGGTTGGCGGCGAAGGTCGTTTTGCCCACCCCGCCTTTCACGCTGTAGATTGCGACGACCGCCATGCCTGCAGTTCTCCTCTTGCGCGCTAGCTGAACGAGCCTGCGTGTTGCAGCTTCATTACATATAGCAGCTGTGTCGCTGCAAAAGCCGCGTTTTCTCTCGCCTTCGCGCAGAAAATGAAGCGCGCCCGAAATGAAAACGGGGCGGAACCTCCGGAGAGGTCCGCCCCACTTCAGCGCGTTCGGGGGAGCTGGTGTTCAGCCCGTGCCGATAAGCGTACCGATCAGCCTTCGTAGTCGCCGCCGACCGAGGTCGAGCGGACCGGCGTCGCCGCGGTCACCCGCAGGGCTTCGGCCGACTGGCTGAGCGAGCCGATTTCATCGACCTCGTCATCGTCGTCCGGCAGAATCTTCTGCAGGTTGGTGACCATGCTTTCCTGCAGGTCCTTGGGCCTCACGGTCTGCTCGGCAATTTCGCGAAGCGCGACGACCGGGTTCTTGTCGCGGTCGCGGTCGAGCGTGATTTCCGCCCCGCCGGAGATTTCGCGCGCGCGCTCTGCGGCGAGCAGCACGAGATCGAAGCGGTTGGGAATCTTGTCGACGCAATCTTCAACAGTAACGCGCGCCATGCGGGGCACTCCATGCAAGCGGTAATTTCGGGATCGAACAGGCCCTATAGGGATGTACCGCCCGATTTTCAACGCAAAAGCTCTTGCGGCAAGCGCCGTCACTCCTCGCCGAAGTCCGAATAGTCGCGATAGGAGGGCGAGCTGAACTTGGTATATTCGGCCTGGAAGATCAGCGGGACGTTGCCGGTCGAGCCGTGGCGCTGCTTGGCGACGATCAGCAGCGCCTTGTTCACCAGCTTCTGGTGCTCTTCCATCCAGTCCTGATATTTCTCCGCATCGCTGGGCGATTCCGACCCATCGGGCACGTTGGGCATCTGCGCCTTGTGGTAATATTCGGCGCGGTAGATGAACCAGACCATGTCGGCGTCCTGCTCGATCGAGCCCGATTCGCGCAGGTCGGCCAGCTGCGGTTTCTTGTCCTCGCGCTGCTCCACCGCACGGCTCAACTGCGACAGCGCGATCACCGGCAGCTCCAGCTCCTTGGCCATGGTCTTCAGGCCACGGCTGATCTCCGAAATCTCGTTCACGCGGTTGTCGTTCGCGCGGCCCGAGCCCTGCAGCAGCTGCAGGTAGTCGACCACGACGAGGCCGATCTTGTTCTTCCGCTTCAGTCGCCGCGCGCGCATCCGCAGCGCATCGATCGTGAGCGCGGGAGTGTCGTCGATATAGAGCGGCAGGTCGGCAAGGCGCTGGCTCGCTTCGGACAGGCGGGTGAACTCGTCGCGCCCGATATCGCCCGAACGCAGCTTTTCCGAACTGATCTCCGCCTGCTCGGCAAGGATACGCGTGGCAAGCTGGTCGGCGCTCATTTCCAGGCTGAAGAAGGCGACCGGCGCACCGCCGCTGTCGGGCCCGCCATCGCGCATCTGCTTGAGATATTCGTACGCGGTGTTGAACGCGATATTGGTCGCGAGCGAGGTCTTGCCCATGCCCGGACGCCCGGCGAGGATCACGAGGTCGGAATTGTGCAGGCCGGCGGTCTTGTCGTCGATCGTCGAGAGGCCGGTGGTCCGGCCCGACAGGCCGCGATCCGAATTCATTGCCTTTTGCGCCAGTTTCAGCGCGGCGATCGAGGCATCCTTGAAGGTGCTCGCGTCGGAGCCGATGTTGGTCCCTTCGGCGATCTCGTAGAGCGCGGCCTCGGCCTTCTCGATCTGCTTGAGCGGCTCGACCGTCTCCGACGTGTCGAGCGCGCCGCCCACCAGCGCGCGGCCCACCGTCACGAGTTCGCGCAGCAGCGCCAGATCGTAGATCTGCTCGGCCAGCTGGCGGGTCGCGAGCAGGCCGTGGCCGTCGGCCGTCAGCCGCGCGAGGTAGGTCGTCCCGCCCAGCTGCTCCAGATGCTCGCTGCCCTCGAAATAGGGCTTGAGCGTTACCGGGCTGGCGGTCGCCCCGCGTTCCATCATGGTCAGCACCCGCTCCATGATCAGGCGGTGCGCATGAACGAAGAAATGCTCCGGCCGCAGCGGGTTGGGCAGCTCCTCGTACACCGAATTGTCGATCAGCACCGCGCCAAGGAAGGCGGCCTCCGCCTCCACATTGGAGGGCAGCGTGCGGCCTTCCTCGCCAACGGCGGGGGCGGGGGCGGGGGCGTTGCCTGCGGAACTGGCGGGGGCGGAATCGAGGATCAGACTGCTATCGGACATTGCCCAGCTTCTTGTGCGAGGTGGCGGCGGCCCGCAAGCGATCCGGCCAAGAGAAATGCCTCGCCACCCTGTGAATATCGCGCACAAGCGTTAAGCGCCTTGCCCGAGGCCCCGGTAGTCTGCGAAGGCATCCCACAACGACATGGCCGATTATCGCATCTCTAACATCTCGCTCGACGACTCGACGATCCTATGGCGCAATGCCGATGTCGAGCAGGAGCGGCGGGTGGCGATCTTCGATCTGATCGAGGAGAACACCTTCAAGCCGGTCCGTGCAGCGGAGCGTGGGGCGCACGGCCCCTATCACCTCGCGCTGTCGGTGCGCGACGACCGGCTCGCGCTCGATGTCACGACCGAGGGCGGCGAGGAGCTCGAGACGATCCTGCTCGGCCTGGCGCGCTTCCGTCGGCCGATCCGCGACTATTTCGCGATCTGCGACAGCTACTACCAGGCGATTCGCAAGGCGACCCCGGCAGAGATCGAAACGATCGATATGGCCCGCCGGGGCGTCCACAACGGCGCCGCCGAGCTGCTGGTCGAGCGGCTGGAGGGCAAGGTCGAAACCGATTTCGCCACCGCGCGGCGCCTGTTCACGCTGATCTGTGTCCTGCATATTCGTGGCTAGACGCAAAATGGCCCGCAAGACGAAGCGCCCGCTGTGGTTCAAGGCGCTGCTGGTGCTGCTGATCGCCGCGCCGGTGGGCATCGCCGTGTGGTTGTACCAGGATCTGCGCCACTGGCATCCCGAGGAAAGCGCGTTTCCCGAACAGGGCGTGGACCTTTCCGGCGGCACGACAGGGGTCAATTTCGCGGTCCTGAAAGGGAGCGGTGCCGATTTCGTCTATCTGTCCGCCAGCGCGGGCAATGGCGAGCGTTCGGCGGAATTCACCCGCGCACTGGTCGCCGCGCGCAAGGCGGGGCTGGAGGTCGGCGCGGTCCACCGCTTCGATCCGTGTGTCCCGGCGGACGGGCAGTCGGCCAATTTCGTCACGATCGTGCCGCGCGATCCCGCGCTGCTGCCGCCCGCGCTCGCACTGAGCGATACCGGCGCAGACTGCATCGATCCGGTCGATAGCGGGCAGGTGCGCAGCGAGCTGACGATCCTCGCCAACCAGATAGAGGCCCACGCGGGCAAGCCCGCGATCCTCAAGGTGAGCCGCGAGTTCGAGGCCGCGCACGGCGTCGCCGCGCGGATAGAGCGCAACCTGTGGCTGGTGCGCACGCGATTCGAGCCGGATTATGGCGGGCGGCCCTGGCTGCTGTGGACCGCGAACGAGAATTATGTCGGCCCCGGAAGCGAGGAGCCGATCGAATGGATGGTGGTGCGACCGTGAAGGATGACGAACTGATTGCCGCAGCGCGCGAGGCGGCGACCACGGCCTACGCGCCCTATTCCGATTACCCGGTCGGCGCCGCGCTGCGCTTTGCCGACGGAGCGATCATCACCGGCACCAATATCGAGAACGCGAGCTACGGCCTGTCGCTATGCGCGGAGACGGTCGCGGTGGCCAAGGCGCTGGCCGAGGGGCGGCGCGGCGGGCTGGAGCGGCTCGCGGTGACCGGGCCGAAGGGCAAGGGCGGCGATGCGCCGATCACCCCGTGCGGGCGCTGTCGCCAGGTGCTTAACGAGATCGCCCAGCTGGGCGGCACCGACCCGCTGGTGCTGTGCGTCGGCGCGAACGAGGTGATGGAAGTGCGCCTGTCGGACCTGCTGCCGCACGGTTTCGGCCCTGCGCACCTCGATTAGCGCCGACTCCGCTCCCCGGCGGGGAGGGGTTGGGGGAGGGGGTTCCCAGCCATAGGGCTAAGTACACCCCCACCCCACCTCCCCTTGAAGTGCAGGAGCCCGGAAGGTTCTACCCCTCCTCGCTCTCCAGCCATTCGAGCAGCGCGCCGAGGCAATCGCGGGCGAGCAGCTTGGAGCGTTCGGGGCTCCATCCCTGCAGCTCGTCGGGATAGTCGGCATTGTCCTTGAACGGCATTTCCAGCGTCATCGCGGTCGCGGCGTAGCGTTCCGCCACCTGGTTGGTGCTGATCGCAAGATTGGCCTTGCCCGGGCCGGTCTTGGGATAGCCCTTCGCGGTCTGGAAATCGGGGCTGCGGCGTTCGAGGATGCGCTGGTAGCGATAGAATCGCTCACCATGCTCGTCGCTCCAGCTCGGGATGCCTTCGAACCCGGCGAGGAACACCGCGTCGATCGCCTCGTCGCCGTGGACGTCCATCGCGAAATGCACGCCGGTATCGTCCATCGCATTGCGGATCGCGAGCACTTCGGGCGAATTCTCCGCGCTGGGTTCGGCCCATTCGCGGTTGAGGTTCACGCCCTTGGCATTGGTCCGCAGGTGGCCGCGACGGCTGCCATCGGGGTTGCAGTTGGGCACCACGTGGAACCGGCACTTCTCGCGCAGCGCACGGCCCAGCGTATCGGCCGGATTGCCGAGCACTTCGAGCGCGCCTTCCATCCACCACTCGGCCATGCTCTCGCCCGGATGCTGGCGGCCATAGAGCCACACCTGCGTCTCGCCCTCGCCCATCTCAAGGCAGTCGAGCGGCTGCCCGTCGAGGGTTTCGCCCAGCTTGCGGTAGTCGACGCCCTCGCTGCTGGCGCATTCGGCGACCAGATCATGGTGCCTCTCCATCGAGAATGGCGCGAAATAGGCGAACCACACCAGATCGCAGGTCGGGGTGAAGCGGATCGTCAGCGTGCCGCCTTCCTCATCCTTGTCGAAAGTACTCGGCGCGCGGCCCCAGAAGGCGCGGTCTTCGCTGACGCAGGCATTGTAGCCGGGCCAGCCCGCTGGATAGGCGCTGTCGTTCAGGCCGACGATCTTGATCACCAGCTCGCGCCCGCCGGTATTGGCGACGCGGAAATGGAACCATTGCTTGAATTCGCTCTGGTGGTCGTTCTTCAGGCGCAGCATCGCGCTCGCCTGGTGCACGGTCATGACCTCGATGCTGCCGCTGTCGAAGCCTGTGTCGATAAGGATATTGCTCAAGGATTGACCTCCACTTCGATGGTTTCTCCGCTGTTCCCGGGGAAGCCCTGAAACAGCGCCTCGGCGAGTGCCGCTGCCGCCGCGTCGTTCTGGGCGAGCGGGGAACCGGCGGGCGCGTCGAGCCGCGCGCGCCCTTCCCACAACACGGTGCCGCTTGTCACGTCGCGAAGACTGACCGAAAGGCGCGTGATCACCCGCTCGTCCGCGCCGCCGCCAAGGTTGATGCCGACGCCCAGCCCAACGCCGCCGCCGTAGCTGCCCGCCGATCCGCCGCCGCCGACCGAAACCGGGCTGCGCCGCCCGCCTTCGGTCAGCTGCTCGCGCTCGACGCTGACGCTGGCGATCTGGCGTGCCGCGGGGCGCGCGTTCTCGACATAACCGAATGTGTTCAGCGCGCGCGCCACGGCTTCGGTATAAGGCAGCATCGCAAGGCCTTGTTCGGACGATCCGGGGGCGGTTTCCACCCGGAGCGTGGTGTCGCCCAGCTGCGCGCGCGAATCGGGCGCAATGAAGCGGGTCACCTCGATCGGGCCGGCAGGGCGCGCGGTAGTGCACGCCGCAAGCGGCAGCGCAGCGAGCGCTGCGATGAGGGCGATTGTCCTTTGGCGGGCGGTCATGCTGGCGGGCATCCTCTGGTGTTCTGGCTTGAATTCAGGCGCGAAATCGGGTTTGTCATCGCGATAACGCATGGACCGGCCAAAGCGTGCCCTGTCGTCCGTCTCACGCCCCGCGAAGCTTGACTTTGAGGCCTTCGGGACTAGATAGCGCTGCAATGATGCCGGCATCGCAGGCTGTTCTGCGGTGCCGTTTTCTTTTTCCTTCGATTTTCAGTCGATGATTTTGCCAGGGTAGTGCCATGAAGATTCGCAACAGCCTCAAGTCGCTCAAGAACCGTCACCGCGACAACCGCGTGATTCGTCGCCGCGGCCGGACCTATGTGATCAACAAGACCAACAAGCGGATGAAGGCACGCCAGGGCTGATCGCCCCGGTGGCTCGAATCGCTACCGACTAGAGTTTCTCGCGAGGGAGCGCGGGGCAGCGATGCCCCCGCGCTCCCTTCGTCGCATCCGTTGCGGACGCCACGAAAAAGCCCTCCAGGCCATGCAGGCCGGAGGGCTTTTCCTTTGCCGGTCGTCTGGGATGGGGCGACCGGCAGCTGGATTGTTGGATCAGGCTTCTTCGGTCTTGCAGCTGGCGAGGGTCGTCTCGTCCACGTCCTTGCCCGCGACCGAGAAGCTGGCGACCGGGCCGAATTCGCCGGCCAGCTTCTTGCACACCAGTTCGGGGCGCGAGCGGGCCTTGGTGCCGACGCACACGGTGCCCGAGCAGATGAAGGTGCCGCCGCGGATGATCTCGGTCCGCTTTTCGACCGGCTGCTGCAGCGTGGCGCGATAATAGGCGCCCGACTGCGCATAGGCCGGGGCGGGGGCCACGGTGGCGCCGAAGGTGAGCGCTGTGGTCAGCACGGCAACGCTGCCGATGGCGAGCTGGCGAAGGGGGTTCACGCGGTTGGTCATGTCGATCTCCTGTCTGGCGATTTTCGGGCCGCAGAATTGCCCGGTAGCTTTAGGTTGCGAATGGCCACCTATCCCACTAGGTTGCAGGTTGCAACTAAAAACCGAGTTTCAATTTTGTGACCCCGCGCATTTGGGGTAAGCCTGCCATTTCGAAGGGGTTGACGATGGGTACCGACGTTCGAGAGCCACTGAAGGAGCTGAGCGCCTGCGGGTTGCCCGCCGCGCTGGAAGTGATGGGCGAACGCTGGAGCTTCATGATCCTGCGCGCCAGCTTCAACGGAGTGCAGCACTTCGAGGAATTCCTGAGCGAACTGGGCATCGCCCGCAATATCCTGTCCAACCGCCTCAGCCGGCTGGTCGAACACGGCATTCTGGACCGGGTGCAGGACGAACAGGACCGCCGCAGGGTGGAATATGCGCTGACCGAGAAGGGCTTCGACCTGCTGCCAGCGATGGTCTCGCTGCGTCACTGGGGCCTCAAATATGGTGTCGAAGGCATCGGGATGGACCCGGTGATCGTCGATGAACGCGACCGGATGCCGATCGGCCCGGTCGCGATGCTGGCGCATGACGGGCGCATTCTGGGCCCGGCGGACCTCAACATGATGGCTCGCAAGGATCTGCCCGAAGCCGGGCGCGACCGGCGCGAAGGTGCGCCTGCCGACAGCGAGGCCGTGCAGGACCTGCCGCGCGAAGCGGCGGAGTAGCCCCCGCCGCGCCCGAAGTGGCGGCGCGTAAAGCAGGGGTCTGCGGGCATGTGCCGAGCGCGGCTCCGGCGTCGATATTCATTGCGTCTGGCGCAGCCGCAAATTATACAGACACGACGTTACCGGGCCCCTCTGGCGAGTGCGTTGTGCGCGCTCGTGATGTCGGAACGAGATGTTTCTTGCAGCTCAGCCCGGTCCGTTTCCCATGTCCTTCTGGCGTTCATTCACCCGTGCATCTTCGGTAGCGCTGCCGATTAAGGCGGCGGATCGCCCATGATGCAGGCCATCGTTTATCTCCTCGATGCGGCAATCGTGATCGCGGCCGTTCTTTCCGCGTGGTTCTGGCTGCGCGCGAGCGGCAAGCGGCTTCGCCGGGTCAGCAAATTCGAAACCTTCGACCATGCCGATATCAACCGGCTGGTGGTCGCCCTCAACCGCGCGCAGATCCTCAATGCCAGGGCAGCCAAGGCGACCGCCGCCGCCGCCCTGCTGGGTGGGCTGCGCGTTTTGCTGGATTTCCTGCCATGACGATCCTTCTCCTGATTTCCGGACTTGTCCTGCTGGTCATCGGTGGCGAGCTGCTGGTGCGCGGCGCGGTCGCGATCGCGGGCAAGCTGGGCGTATCGCCACTGATGATCGGCCTCACCATCGTCGGCATGGGCACCTCGATGCCCGAACTCGCCGCGAGCGTGCAGGCGGCACTGGCAGGCTCGCCGGGAATTGCGCTGGGCAATATCGTGGGCTCCAACATCGCGAACAGCATGCTGATCCTCGGGGTTGCGGCGCTGCTCGCGCCGATAGCGGTCGCGCGCGGCACGCTGTGGCGCGATGGCGGCGTGGGCGTGCTGGCGGCGGTTGCGCTGCTGGTGATCGGGCTGACCACCGGGCTGGGCAGGATGGCCGGGCTGACGCTGATGGTGCTGATGGTCGGCTACCTCGTGCTCGCCTACCGGCAGGAAAAGCGTGCCGCCGCGCACAGCGCCGCGTTCGACAAGGCGGCCGCGCTGGAGAACATCGACCCCGCGCTCGGGACGCAGACGCAGCGCCAGCCCGGCTGGGCCGTGTCGCTCGCGTTTCTGCTGGCAGGGCTGGTCTGTATCGTCGGGGGCGGCACGCTACTGGTGAACGCGGCGGTTACCATCGCGACCGAGTTCGGCATGTCGGAGACGCTGGTCGGCCTGACCATCGTCGCGATCGGCACCTCGCTGCCCGAACTGGTGACCTCGGCAGTGGCTGCGCTACGCAAGCAATCCGAAGTCGCGCTGGGCAACGTGCTGGGATCGAACATCTACAACGTGTTCTTCATCGGCGGGATCACGGGGACGATCGCGCCAACGACGGTGCCCGAATCGATTCTCGGGTTCGACCTGCCGCTGCTAATCGCAGTCTCGCTCGCGGTGATGGTGCTGGCGTGGACGGGTGCACGGCTCTCGCGGATCGAGGGCCTGGCGCTGGTGGCCGGTTACGCGCTCTATATCGGGTTCACCGCCGGGCTTCTCTAGCGCCAGTGCCCGCCGATTCGGCATTTCGGAATGGCGACGTCGCGGGTGTTGGCTACCAGAGCGTAGAGATTTTCCAGGCCGTTGGGCGCAGCTGGGTCGTAGCCATTCAGCGACTGGTCCATCGCCTCGATCGCCTTGCACGCCCGCGCGCTCAACACCCCGTCCAGCTTGGTATAGCCGCCGGCCATGGTCATCATCGAAAGCCCCTTCGCTACGGCGATGGTGCTTCGTTGCGCAGGGCTCATCGGCTGTGCAGAGCGCTCGAACCTCACCGTGGTGTCGTATTCGGCCCCGCATCGGGCGAGAGTGCTTTCGGAATAGTCGCCCGCAGCGACAACCTTGTTGCAGTTATAGGCTGCGATGATCCGCGCGTCGTAAGGGTCTGAATGGCTCAGGTCGCGCGCTGAGCCCTGCGCGGACAGCGCGAAGCCAGCGGCGAGCATCGCGGAAAATGCGAGAAACCCTCTCATGAATGCTGTCCTTTCGAGGTCCATAGTCAGCAGCGCACCGTCGTCGGATTGCCGAGGCACAGGGTGCGCTGAAAACGCTGCCAATTGGCAATGTCGCTCGGCGAACTGCCGAACGGGGTGATCGATGAGCTGGAATAGCTGGATGACGTGTATCCTGCACTGGATGCCTGAGATCGCCAGTTGGCAGCCCGCTCCGCCGCGGCTTCGCGTCGCCTGCGGTCATCCTCCGCCTGACGGCGCTTGTTGTTCTCGTAATCGACGCGCTTCTTCAGCCGCGCGGCGTCGGGGCAACTTGCCTGCAGTCCCGTTTCGCACGCCTTGCGATGGAACCGGTAGGCGCGCCGGTGGTCCCAGTTCGCCTCCAGCGCCTGAGCCCACACCCGGCAGGCGCTGCCCGATTGGTAGCGTTCGCACAGCGTCTCGGAGAGGTCGTAGGTGATCGCGTTGTAGAAGCCGTTCTCGTCCCGGAAATAGGCGAGCGCCCGGTAACATGTGTTGGGGGACGCGCCCTGCATGCACAGATCGGCCATCACGATCGCCCGCTTGGCCGGATCGGTGGTGTCGAAATCGTCCCACGGGCGGCACAGATCGTACATTCCGGCATAGCAGGAAACCCGCGCGAACATGTGCGAGATCGGGTGCGGGCCTTCCGCAAAACTGGTGTTTTTGAACCGGCGATAGCCGATTTCGCAGCGGTCCTGGTCTCCGGCCAGGCAGGCCTTCAGCCAGGTGGTCGCGACATCGCGGTCGGTGCGTTCGAAGAGCTGCGCGGCCAGCGCGACCGCCCGGTCGCACGCGGTCCGGTTCTGCGAACTGCACGCCTCGATCGCCGACCACCATTGCGCCCTCGCGGCTTGCGCATCGGTGCCCTGCGCTGCTGCGACCCCTCCCGTCGACAGCAGCAGCAGGGCAAGGACGAACGAGACCAGCCGGGACGGCATCAGCTGTTATCGGTCTCGCAATCGTCCAGCGCGGTCCACACCGCGCCCGTACCGGTCCAGGTGAAGGGGCCGTAGCTGTCGCCATTCATCTCGACGGAGAACGAGCTGGCCCCCTTCAATGCGGCGTAGGTGGCATCCGATGCCGCACCCGGACCCCAGCCGCCCCAGGCATATTCCTCGAACCCGCCGACGTCGTATCCGCCCGAGCGCGAAGGTGCGCTGCTGCCGGTGTCGAAGACGACCGTGACCGGGTAGTTGGCATCTGGATCGGCCTGGCGGAATTTGCGGATGAACGGGCCGTAGAGCGAGACGCTAAGATTGCCGTCGCGCAACCGGCGCGAGAATTCGGCACGGATCTGCTCGCCATCGCCATCCTTGCCGAACGCGCTGATCCGGCACACGCCGTTGCCATAGTCTGCCGCCAGCCCGTTCGCGTCGGGCTTCGGCCCGTCGACGATGGTCATGCTCTGGAAGGCAAGCGCAGGCGACAGGGCTAGCCCGAGGGCGAAGGCGATACTCATGGACGAAACTCCCGGCGAGGTGGAGTTCGCACGGTAGCCCGCGCGCGGTGGGGCTCCAGTTACAAACCCTGTCAGGTTTGCCCCGGGCGGACTACCGGGCGCTGTTCAGGCCCACATCTCGATCTGGTCGCAACGTTCGACGCGAATCGGCAGATCGACCTCGACCAGCGGCGACAGGTCATGCGCGGCAAACAGTGCGCTAGCCGCCGGGTGGCGTCCCGCCGCGATCAGCCGCTCCCACAGGAAGAACGTGTAAGGCTGCACGCCGCCGGTATAGTCCACCCCGCGGAACGAAGTTTCGACCGCGCCGATCACGCGGTGGTGCGGCTTGTCCGCTACCGGATCGCCCGGTTTTGCCTGCCCCTTCGCCACATACTCGCGCAGAAACGCCAGCCGGTCGGTCAGGTCGGGGATCAGCTCGCGGCCGATCTGCGCGAGCAGCGGCGCCAGTGTTGCGGGCAGATCGCCATCGGGGAAGTCGGGCGCAGGCTGCGCGTAGTCCACGTTGTCGAGGTCGGGCGCATGCATCCGCTCGACCCAGCGAAACACGCGCGGTGCCTCGCGCTGCATGATCGCCAGCGGCACAGGATCGCGGCCCAGATGCGCGAACAGCGGGCCGAACATCGCGTAATCGGCAATGCTCGGTCTCGCACCCAGCAGGAACGGGTAGTTCGCGAAATGCGCGTCGAGATGGGCGAGCAGTTCCGAATAGCTCTCCTCGATCACGGGAATCGTCGCCGCATCCACGCCCAGCATGGGCAGGTAGGAATTCATCCGACCCATCGTCGCCTCGGCGCGGCTCGCATCGCTGCCGGTGGCAAAGGCATGGCGTAGGAAATCCTCCTGCCGTTCCAGATAGCTCCAGCGATAGTGCATCGCATGGCGGGTCAGGCCGTCGACTGCGTAAAGCTCGAACAGATGCGCCAGCGCCAGCAGGCGTGCGTCGGCGGGGTAGGCGGGGTGGGGCACCGGGCCGTGTGCTGTCCCCTCGCGCTCGAAATGGTCGATGATGTCGACCGTGTCCTGGATGATCGTCCCGTCCGCCAGCTCCACCACCGGGATGATCGCGCGGCCGATCGCGGGCATCACCCGGCTGGCGAAGTCGGGATCGGTTGGCGGGCGCTCGATATAGGCGATGCGCTGCTTGCGCAGATAGCTGCGTGCGCGGCCGGTGTAGAGCGAATGCGGCAGGCCCCAGAGGGTGACGGGTTTGGTCATGGCCGCCGTGGTCCGGCCTGCGCGCGGCAAGGTCAAGCCTGACCTGCCACGCGCAAACCGTCGCCCGGGTGTGGGTGAGGAGGGGGAGGGAACCCGGGCGAAGGGGAAAAGGATCAGGCGGGGGTGGTCTGCTCCGCCTGCGCGGCAGCGGGAAGGCCCGCCTTGAGGAGGAAGTACCCTGCCAGCGCGGCGACCACGGACCCGGCCAGCACCCCGATCTTAACCGCATCCACCTGCGCGGCGCTGTCGAAGGCGAGGTTGCCGATGAACAGGCTCATGGTGAAACCGATCGCGGCGAGCAGCGAGACGCCGTGGACCTGTCGCCACCCGACGTTCTCGGGCAGCCGCGCCAGCCCGGTTTTTACCGCGATGAAGGCAAAGCCGAAGATGCCCAGCTGCTTGCCGATCAGCAGGCCCAGCGCGATGCCAAGCGGCAGCGGCGCGAGCAGGTCGGCAAATTCCAGCCCGCCCAGCGAAACGCCCGCATTGGCAAAGCCGAAGATCGGGATCACCAGGAAGGCGACCCAAGGGTGGAGAAAATGCTCCATCCTCTCGAGCGGCTGCGAGCCGTCGCGCGCACGCATCGGGATGGTCATCGCCGCAGCGACGCCCGCCAGTGTCGCATGGACCCCCGATTTGAGGATGAATACCCACAGCACGATCGCGAGCAGGATGTAGGGAATGCTCGATCCCACCTTGAACCGGTTGAGCACGATCATCGCCGCCAGCGCCAGCGCGCCGCCGCCCAGCATCGCGGTGTCGATCGAGCCGGAATAGAACAGCGCGATGATGGTGATCGCGCCGATATCGTCGATCACCGCGATCGCCAGCAGCAGCGCCTTGAGCGCGACCGGCACCCGCGGGCCGAGCAGCGAGAGGATGCCCAGCGCGAAGGCGATGTCGGTCGCGGCGGGAATCGCCCAGCCGGAGATATTGTCGGGGCTGTTCAGATTGAGGCCGACGAAGATCAGCGCGGGTGCGGCCATCCCGCCGATCGCGGCGACCAGCGGGAGCGAGGCCTGGTTCCAGCTCGACAGCTGGCCTTCCACCACCTCGCGCTTCACCTCCAGCCCGACGAGGAAGAAGAACACCGCCATCAGCCCGTCGTTGATCCACAGCAGCAGCGGCTTGTCGATCGCAAAACTGCCGACCGCCACGCTGACCGGCGTGTCGAGCGCGCCGAAATAGCTGCCCGAGAACATGGTGTTCGCCGCCAGCAGCGCGAGCGCCGCGGCGGCGATGAGGACGATGCCGCCCGCGCTTTCCTGCTTCAGGAAGTCGCGCAGGGCGGCTGCTGCCGATACGATCATGAAATGCCTATCCCTTGGCCGTGGTGCGATCCGGCTGCGAAAGCGCGGCGATCCTGTCTTTCAAGCGAAGTCGCAGGCGTTTGAGCCGTTTGACGTCTTCCTGCCGCGCCAGCGCGCGGGTGGTATCGATCAGACGATCCAGTGCGCGGTGGCGCTGGCGCAGGTTGTCGAGGCGTGGCTGGCTCATGCTTGCTCTCCTTGTGCTGGAAACAACCTAGGGCCGCGCTGCAATTGATGCCAATTGATTTGCAGAGCCGATCCGATAGGCACTATCTATCGCGGCATGGTTTCACTCCGCCAGCTCGAATATCTCGTCGCGCTCGACGATCACGGCCATTTCGGTCGCGCGGCCAATGCGCTCAACGTCACCCAGCCGACGCTGAGCCAGCAGGTGAAGCAGCTGGAGGTGCGGCTGGGGTGCGATCTGGTCGAACGCACTTCGACCGGCGCGATCCCGACCCCGGTCGGGCGACAGGTGGTCGAGCGGGCGCGCCACGTGCTGATCGGGGTCGACGATATCCGCAAGCTCGCCGCGCAAGCCTCGGGCGGGCTGGTCGGCACGATCCGCTTCGGGGTGACGCCCACGCTCGGCCCCTATCTGATGCCGGTCGTGATTTCGCGCCTGCACCGCGCCTATCCCGATGTGCGGATGCATGTGCGCGACGGCATTCCGGACGAGCAGCTGGACGATCTGCGGCGCGGCCATCTCGACTTGATGCTTTCCCCCCTGCCGCTGACCGGCGACGATATCGAGATCCAGCCGCTGTTTCGCGAGCGGCTGGTGCTGGTCGCCCCGCCCGACGATCCGCTGTTCGACCGGGCGAGCGTCACCCGCGCGGATCTGGCCGGGGCGGCACTGCTGGGGCTGGACAAGCGGCACCACCACCACCGGCAGGTGGTCCGCACGGCGGAGGAACTGGGCGCGCAGGTGCTGGGCGATTACGAGGGCACCAGCCTCGATTCGATCTGCCAGATGGCCGCCAGCGGCCTGGGGCTGGCGCTGCTGCCCGAACTCTACCTGCTATCCGACGCGAGCGCGAACAACTCGGTCCGCCGGATCGAGGTGGAGGACTGGTCCGCCAGCCGATCGATCGCAGCCGTCTGGCGCCGCGGCTCCCCACTGGAAACAATGTTCGCTGAGATCGCCGAGCGGATCGCGCACGAGGCGCGGGCGACGCTGGAGGGGGTGGCGTTCTAGGGCTGCGCACCCGTCCAGCCATCCGGTTCCGTCAAGAAATCGGGCGTGCCGATGGCGGCACCCCGCTCGCAGCATCTCCGGAACCGTCCCGCTCACATCGCTTGCATGCCGAGATAGGGAGTGTTCTCATAGCCGTATGAGGCGCGGACTCCTTCTCGGCATCCTGGCATGTCTTGTTCCGGCCCAGAGTGGCGCGGCCAAGGAAGAGCAGACGATTGCAATGGAAGCTGTCGAGGGTGCCGATGCGATGGCCATCGCCGATCGCCTGTTGCCACCCGAAATTGCCGCAACCGTGGTCGAAGGTACCGTGCGCCGCGTGTGGGTCCCCGGCAACGTATTCGTAGCAAACTACCGGACCGCTCCGCGCCCAACCGGACCGGACCTGTGCGCGAGAACGCTCTATTCTGTCCAGCTGAGTGGTGGCCAGCCGCCGCCTGGGACGGTCAGTGGCGGTACCGATCTCGCCATCGGTTCGGTCCAGGAGGCTCTGCTGGAAGCAGTCGTCTTTCCTGCCGTTCGTGCCGATGCGGAAAGCTGCCGCTTGACCGATGGTTACATTGCGCTGAGCTCGGGCATGAGTCCGGCCGAGCCGGAGATGAGACGCGCGGTCTATCGCCGTCTGGTCGAGAGGATGCGGGCAGCCAGGGGTTCCGCGCCGCTTAAATTCGAAATCGTGTGCAAGCCGGTCGACGATGCTCCATGCGCCGACCCGCGGACTGCGCTGGCCAACCTGCCGCTGGACGCGCTCTTCAGGATCGATCTCGATAGTGCGCGGTACGAGATCATCAAGGAAGAGGGTCGCGTGAGCATCAGGCAGAGGCTACCGGTCGAACCGGCTCGAGACTACAAAGTGATGTTCGAATTCGGGACATCGGGCCGGGATGCCAAGTCGTGGCGCGTATCATGGCAAGAGGGCACGCCGGAACCTGCGATGTCGCTCGAAAGACAGGCGATCATCTATCACTAGTAAGGGGCCGGGCTTTCAGACGCGAAACTGCGGCCCGCTCATTGCGTAGCCTGTCCTACACGCGCCCATCGCTCTACCCCGGACGGTGCTCTTTCACACCGTCGATCTGCCGTGGAAAACGCGCCTCAAAAGGCCCGCAGGTTTTCTACCCCTTGGACTGTGTCTCAAGTGTCTCACGGGGCGCCCGCCGGCGGCCCCGCAAGCACTTCGTCATTCGGCGATTCGCAGCACGTCGCCCTGCCGCGCAGCCTCGATCTCTTCCGCCGAGAAAGGTAAGCGGTTCCAGGCCTTGATCGCGTAGGCCTCAGTCTGGTCCGCGTAATGCGGGGAGGCGGGGTTGGTCGATTGCGAATAGCTCAGGATCGCGTCGGCCACCGGCCCGTCCTCGTCGAAGCCGACGATCTGGATGTAGCTGGTCCCGTGAACCGGGGTGACGCCGCCTTCGATCCGGTCCGCATACTGCACGTTGAGGATGCCCGCATCGCCCGACCCACCGTGGATCGCAATCCGCGTGCCGTTGCGCGGGGCGAACTGCACCTCGCCCCATGGCGCGTCGAGCGCGATGCCGCGTCCCTCGATCTCGCTGGCGGCCTCGACCAGCGCGGCGAGCAGCCTGGTGCCCGCCTCGCCCTGCGTGTCGAGATCGCGCGGGGTATTGACCGGGTCGGCGGGGTCGAACGGGGTGCTCCACAGGTCGGGGCGCTTGCGGACCTTGTCCCAGAAGGTGGTGAACAGATACGCGCCCCGGCTGTCCGTCTCGAAGCGGCGGTCCCAACCGTCGAGCACACCGCAGGCAGGCGCGGCTGCCGGATCGCTGTCGCAGATGAAGAGCAGCGGATCGACCACCATCTCCGCCGCGAGGCTGCGGTTGGAGAAGGCCAGCGCCTGCGCGCGTTCGCGGGTCAGCGGGCCGATCGCCAGCACCGCGTCGGTTTCCTGGAAGTTGGCCCGGGTGCGCAGCGTCACCGGCTCGCCCCAGGCGCCCAGGATCGGGGAGAGCTGCACGTTGGGAGCGCTCGCATTGCTCAGCCAGTAGCTGTCGTTGCTGTTGGTCACCGAATCGCGGCGCTGCTGGATCGCCTGCTCGCTCGCGGGCAGCAGGCCGGGCACGGGCGTGCCCTTGGCGACGGTCCAGTTGCACGCCGACCGGGCTCCGTCGAGCAGCGTCAGGCGCGAGGCGACGAGGCCGGAGAAGGGCGTGGCACACTCCGCGACCTTCTCAGCCGAGACGTTCGGCACCGAAGTGACATCGGCGTGCAGCGCATTGCCGTAGCGGTCGGCGACGATCGTGTTGACCCACGGAATACCCAGCGTCTCGGTCACCGCCTTGCGCACATCGTCGACATTGGCCGCCTGCGCGATCCGCACCCAGGTGCCCAGCGCGCGCTGGTTGGCGCTGTTCGCATCGCGCATAGAGAACGCCATTGTGTCGGTCCACGCGAGGCCGACCTGCGGCATCGCCACGAGGGGGCCGTAGATGGTCGAATAGAGCGTGCGCACTACCGGCTCCGCCCCGTCGGGCATCGGCACGCTGACGGTGCGCTCGGTCATCTCCATCGGCTTGCCATCGACGAAGTACCGCGTCGGGTCCGCCGGATCGAGCGCGAGCTGATACAGCGTGAAGTGCCGCGCTTCGGTGACCGTGTGGGTCCACGCGATGTCGCGGTTGAAGCCCAGCGTCGGGATCGGGCCGCCCGCCAGCGTGCTGCCCATCACGTCCAGCTTGCCGGGAATGGTGGCGTGAACCTGCCAGAAGCGGTTGGGCCCCTGCCACGGGAAGTGCGGGTTGCCGATCACCAGGCCGCGCCCGTCCTCGGTCACCTCGCCGCCGAAGGCCCAGCCGTTGGAGCCCACGCCCATGTCCTCCCGCTCGGGCAGGCCCATCGCGGAAGCCTGCGCGGGCATTCCGGGAGGCGCTGCATTGGCGATCGCGGGGAGGAAGGGCATCGCGCTTGCCAGCAGCATCTGCTTTTCGGTCAGGCGCAGCATGTCGTCCGAGGTGATCGGCTTGACCCACGGCTTGCCCCGGCATTCGGTTGGAATGCCCTCGGTGCCGGCGTCCCGCAGGAAGCGGTTGTACCCGGCGACATAGCCCGCTGCGAGCAGGTTCGCCTCGCGCCCTTGGGCACCGGCCCCGGCGCGCAGCCGCGGCAGGTCGATCACGGCGCGCATGAAGACGTCGGAACTGAGGTTGTCGGTCTCGTTCGAACCGTGCAGCACCTTGCCCTCAGGCCCGAAATAGAGCGAGCGTTCGCCCCGGATGGTCACGAACTCCTCGGCCAGCAGGCACAGATTGTCTTGCGCATAGGCATAGGCGACGCCGTAACCGACCCCCTCCCAGCTATCCGCCGTCACATGCGGAATGCCGTAGTCCGTGCGCACGATGGTCGCGTCGAGATCGTCCTGCGCCTGCGCCGCGACCGCAGTAACAGCCGCTGCGGCCAGCGCCGCCCAACCGATCATCCTCATAGTCCACCCTCTCCTGTGTCTTTGTGCGGGAGGGCTATGGGGCGGGCACCGGTTTTGCAATCCCATTCCCGCGATCGGGCCGGGGTTAAGCGCGCGGCGCCTGCCGCCGGTAGCTGAGCGCCTCGGCCACATGGACCCGGCCGATCTGCTCGCTGTGCGCAAGGTCGGCGATGGTCCGCGCCACCCGCAGCATTCGTACGTAACTGCGCGCCGAGAGCCGCATTGCCTCCGCCGCCTGCAGCAACAGCGTGCGGCCCGCCTCGTCGGGCGTCGCAAATCGTTCGAGCATCTCGCCATCGAGCTCGGCATTGGTCCGCACGCCCGCCTCTTCGCCTCGCTTGCCCTGCAGCGCGCGAGCCGACGCGACCCGCGCCGCGACCTCCGCGCTGCCTTCGGCGGGTGGGGGCAGGGCGAGGTCGGCGGCGCTGACCGGCTCCACCTCCACATGCAGGTCGATCCGGTCGAGCATCGGCCCGCTGACCTTGCTCTGGTAGTCGGCGGCGCACTTGGGCGCGCGGCTGCACGCGAGCGAGGGATCGCCCAAGTGGCCGCAGCGGCACGGGTTCATCGCAGCGATCAGCTGCACCCGCGCGGGGAAGCTGACATGCGCATTGGCGCGCGCGACATCGACCTTGCCGGTCTCCAGCGGCTGGCGCAACGAATCTAGCACCGGGCGCTGGAATTCGGGCAATTCATCGAGGAACAGCACGCCCAGATGCGCGAGGGAGACCTCGCCCGGCCGCACCTTCAGCCCGCCGCCGGTCAGCGCCGCCATGCTCGCCGAATGGTGGGGGGCGCGGAAGGGCCGCGACCGACTGATCCGCCCGCCTTCGAGCAGGCCTGCGACCGATTGCACCATGCTTACCTCCAGCGCTTCGGCTGGCGTGAGCGGGGGGAGAATGCGGGGCAGGCAAGCGGCGAGCAGGCTTTTGCCCGCACCCGGCGGCCCGCTCATCAGCAGGTTGTGTCCGGCTACACCCGACACTGCATAGCTGTGGAGGAGAGCCGGAATGGCAGGATGTGGGCCGATTGCGGACAGTCCGATTTTGGTGAGGACTTAGCCTAAGCGGACCAACGTACCCTTGCTGCCCCCATTCTAAAACCGCGCGCTCCGACCAGTGAACTTGGCGACCATGTCCGCCGGGGCGTGCTGACTGACCTTGACGCTGGTGACAACGCCTCCACCGGCAATGGCCATCGGCAGCAGGAGCTGGTCTTGCTGGTAGGGCCCGGCAAAGGCACCTGAAGCCTCATAACCGGCCATGCGCTTACCGGCGGTGGTTCCGGTACGCTCCGCTGACAGGCCCAGCTTGCCGAAGCCCGAGACGACTTCGATCACGTGCTCGTAAGCGGCGTCCAGTGTCACTGCCACGCCCGCCCCCTGGTCGGCGGGCAGGTCGCGGATGGCGATCCGTCCTCCGCCGCGTGGGAAGATGCCATGCCGCTTGATCCGGGCGGACACTCGCGCCCCCATCTGTTCGAACACCGGGAAGAAGCGGGCCTTTTGCGTTGGTCGCATAGATGGTGGTCTTGAATGCCTGCGGGAGCGCAAGCCCAATCTCGAGCAGGCTGAAATATCAAAAAACGTGCTCCATTCGGCGGCGCGGGTCGCAAAAAATTCGAAACGGCCCTAAAATGCCGAATCATGAATTTAACTTAGTGGTCAATGTGTTGCCGCTCGAAAGGGGCAGTCTTCAATCCATGCTGGAAGAAAGTGATGGCGACAAAGGTGAATTCGATCATCCGGTCGTAGCAGTCGGCGCTTCTGCAGGCGGTGTCGAGGCGCTCAAATCCTTCGTCTCCGAAATCCCGACCGACACGCCCGCCAGCTTCATTATCCTCCAGCATCTCGCGCCCGACCACGATAGCCAGCTGGGCGATATCCTGAGCAGGTCGTCGGATCTCCCCGTGCTCGAAGCGGACGAAAACATGCCGGTTTCGAGCGGGCATATCTACGTCATCCAGCCCGACAAATACCTCACCATCGTCGATCATGGCCTGTTCCTGGAGCCGCCCACGCAGCGTCGCGGGCTGCGCATGCCGATCGACCACTTCATGCGTTCTCTCGCGGAGACTGCCGGGAACCTTGCTGTCGGCGTGGTCCTCTCGGGCACCGGCAATGACGGCACGGCGGGGCTGAAGGCGATCAAGGGTGCAGGCGGCGTCACGCTGGCGCAGGACCCGGAAACCGCGCTCTACGACGGCATGCCAAGGGCCGCGATCGAGGCGGGCGTGGTCGACAAGGTGGGCGGTCTGCCCGCGCTCGCCGCCAACATCGTCGAAATTGCGAACCGTTTGCGCGATGTGCCCGCCGAGGGCGCCTTCGCGCGCAAGGACATGCAAAGCGTGCTCGCGCTGCTGAAGACGCGGATGGGGCACGACTTCGCGCCTTACAAGGGTGGCACGATTACGCGGCGCGTGCAGCGACGAATGAACCTGCTGCGGTTCGAAACCCTGCCGGATTATGTCTCGCACCTGCGCGAAAATTCAGACGAGATGCGGCAGTTGTTCGACGATCTTTTGATCAACGTTACCTGCTTTTTCCGCGACGACGATGTGTGGGAAGCGATCACAAAAGAAGCGATCGTCCCGCTGATCGAGCGGCAAAGCAAATCGAAGGAGCCGGTGCGTATCTGGGTGCCCGCGTGTTCTTCGGGCGAAGAGGCGTTTACCCTCGCCATGCTTATGGACGAGCATTGCGCGCAGGCCAACCCGCAGTGCGACTGGCAGATTTTCGCGACCGATCTGGATTCGGATGCGATCGCCCAGGGACGCGAGGGTTACTATCGTTCGAGCATCGCGGACGATATTAGTGCAGAGCGGCTGCAGCAATATTTCCAGCGTGAGGCCGAAGGTTTCCGGATCCGCAAGCACTTGCGCGAAAAGGTGGTGTTTGCGCAGCAGAACCTGCTGACCGACCCACCATTTTCACGTCTCGATCTAATTAGTTGCCGTAACCTGCTGATCTACTTGGACAACAAAGTTCAGGGACAGGTTCTCGAGACGTTCCATTTCGCGCTGAAAGAAGGCGGTTTCCTGGTGCTCGGCACCTCCGAAACCAGCGGGACGCGCCAGAACGAATTCAAGACGGTCAACTCTAGGGCGCATATTTACGGACGCAAACCGGGCCGCTCGATCCCCCGGGTAGGTCCGCGTTCCAGCAGTTACCAAAACGAACCAACGACGGAGTTCCAGCGTCCGACACGCCGCGATCGCGAGCGCGACCTGAGCGTGCAGGTCCGCCGGTCTTTGATCGATCGCTATGCGCCCGCGTCAGTTGCGGTGAAGGCGGATGGCGAAATTTCGTACTTCCACGGCCCTGTCCGGCGTTTCATCGATCAACCCGAAGGCGCGCCGACCCATTCGATCTTCGAAATTCTGCCGCCGCCGCTGCGCAGCCGCGCGCGCGAGGCGATCAAGGCGGTCGCCGAGGGCGAGAACCCGTCGCACCGCAGCGCACGCATCCGCTACCCCGACCGCGACACCTCCGTCTGCCTCGAATGCGTAAAAATCGAGGCCGACGAGGGTGAATTGTTTCTGTTGTCCTTCATCGAGGAAGAGCATCCGGAAACAGCGCAAGGCCCGGCTGAGGATGACGATTCCAAATATGTCCGCCAACTGGAGAACGAGCTGGCGATCCTGCAGGAAGAGCTGCAAACCACGGTAGAGGAACTCGAAACCTCGAACGAGGAACTCAAGGCGAGCCACGAGGAAGCGGTGGCCGCGAACGAGGAATTGCAGTCCGCGAACGAGGAACTGGAAACCAGCCGCGAGGAACTGCAATCGCTCAACGAAGAGCTGGTGACAGTGAACAACCAGCTCGAAGAGAAGATCAACGAGGTCGAGAAAACCTCCGACGATCTTCGCAATCTGCTTACCAGCACCAAGCTGCCGGTGCTGTTTCTCGGGCCCAAACTCACGATCAGCGGGTTCACCCCCAGCGTCAGCGAACTCGTCGAGCTGCGCGACAGCGACATTGGTCGCCCCGTCACCGAACTGGCCTTCAAGGCAGACGATCCAACGCTGCTCGATGACATCGACCTTACCCTCGATAATCTGGGCGTGTCGGAAAAGCAGATCGTGTCCGAAGCGGACTGTACCTATCTGCGCCGGGTGCAACCCTACCGCACCTCGGACGAGCGGATTCACGGCGTGGTCGTCACCTATGCCGACATCACCGAGCAGGCACGGATCGCAGCGCGGCTGAGCGAGCGCGAACGCCAGCAGAGCATCATCGCCGAATTGGGCCAGAAAGGCCTTGCCGCGCGCGACACGCATGCTTTCCTGAATGAGCTATGCGCCATTTTGCGCGTGGCTTACGACTGCGATTATTCGAAGGTGCTGGTGTACGAGGAGGCATGCTCCGAACTGCTGGTCATGGGCGGTGCCGGATGGTCCGACGGCATTGTCGGCAAGGCCCGGGTGCCCGACAGCGTAAAGAGCCAGGCGGGCTACACGCTGAAGGAAAAAGTGGTGCTGGTCACCGATTTCGCGACCGAACGCCGGTTTGAAGCCCCGCAGCTGTTGAAGTCCCACGATGTTTCTTCCGGCATCAGCTGCGTGATCGAAATCGGCGGCAAGCCGTGGGGCGTGCTGGGGCTTCACGATCGCGATCCCGATCATTTCCGCGAGGAGGATCTGCTGATCGTCCAGGCGGCGGCGAACGTTGCGGCGGCGACGATCAAGCAGGTTCAGCGCGAACATCAGACTGCGCGCGAAAGCCTGATACTCTCGTTGGCAATCAAGACGGCCGAGATGGGCGTGTGGCAGTATGATGCCGTGACCCAAGACGTAGTGTGGGACGAGCGGCTGCGCGAGATGATCGGCCGGACGGGATCGCGAGAGAAGCCCTCCGCTGCGGATTTCTTCGCCATGATCCACCCGGGCGACCTGGAAAGGGTGCGCAGCGCCCTCGCTCACACGATCGCCACTGGTGCCCCTTTCGCAGAGGAATTCCGGCTGACACGCGCGGATGGCAAGCTGGCCTGGCTCAACGGGCGCGGGGAGCGCATCATCGAGGGCGACCACACCCGCGTGATCGGCATCAATTCAGACATAACCGAGCGCAAGCTGGCCGAAGAGCAGAACAATTTCATCATGCGAGAGCTGGACCATCGCGTGAAGAACATTCTGGCGATTATCCTATCGATCGCGAAGATTACCGGGGCGAACGCGCCCGACTTCGAAACGTTCAGCGGTGCTTTCGAAAAACGGCTCTATGCCATGGCCCGCACGCACAGCCTGCTTGCCGAATCGCGCTGGCAGGGCGCTGATATGCGATCGCTGGTGGAGGACGAGCTGAGCCAGTCCAGCGAGCTCGACAACCTCGAGATCGAGGGGCCGGCTGTCAGCCTGACCGCCAGCGCTGCACAGAGTATTTCTATGGCGCTGCACGAGCTTGCGACCAATGCCATGAAATACGGTTCGCTTTCTGTCCCAGACGGGGCGCTGCGGGTCGCGTGGCAGTGGCACCGGCAAGAGGGCAGCCCCGACGATGTTCTCGATTTCGTATGGGAGGAATCGGGTGGGCCACCGGTCGAGAAACCCGAACGCAAAGGTTTCGGATCGACTGTCATAGAGCGGATCCTTCGCGCGCAGCTGAGCGCCGAGACCGAGATCGACTTTGCGCCCGAGGGTCTGAGGGTCACCTGCGCTATCCCGAGCTCGCGCATCCTCCCCGGATCCGTGGCGGACCGCCAGGCCACCGCATCACCCGGATCTCCTCTTCCGCCGGTCGACCTGAGCCCGCTCGATGGCGCACGCATCCTTGTGCTCGACGATGAATGGCTATTGGCCGAGCAGTATACGAACTCGCTCGTCGGGGCGGGATGTTCAGTCGTCGGGCCGTTCAACGATCTGGAAGGTGCGATCGGAGCGGTCAACAGTGAACAGCTCGACTTCGCGGTGGTCGATTTCAATATCGACGGTACCGAATCGACGCCGCTGCTCGAACTGCTTGAGAAGCGCAAGGTGCCGTTCCTCGTCGTGTCGGGTTATGGATCGGAGCTAAATTTGACGCGCAAGCTGGAAGAGGGGGCGTTCCTCGCCAAACCCACCTCTCCCGCTGCGATGCTGTCCCGCATCGCGCAGTCTATCAGCCGCCGCCATGGGTGATGGCGGGCACAGGCGCGATCTGATCGGGATCGGCGGCAGCGCCGGTGGCCTCCCGGCCTTGCTTGACATGCTCGCCGCATACGACCCGCAGTCACCTGCGGCGCTGTTCGTGGTGCTCCATCGGGCAAGGGAAGCCGGGCACCTGCTCGATATCCTCAGGCAACGCAGCCCGATCGACGTGATCGAGCCGGAGGACGGGGCACGCATCCAGCCCGGCTGCCTCCACCTGGCCCCGCCGGATGCGCATCTGGTGATCGGCGAGAACCACGTCCACCTGCGGCGCGGGCCGAAGGAGAACAACTTTCGCCCCGCAATAGACCCGCTGTTGCGCTCGCTCGCGGTATTCGGAGGCGGGCGGGCGACGGCGGTGATCCTCTCTGGCTATCTGGACGACGGCGCAGCAGGGTGCAGGGCCATCGCTGCGACCGGCGGACGGGTGATCGTGCAAGACCCCAACGAATCCATCTCACCCAGCATGCCGCGCGCCGCGATTAGCGCGGTAGGCGAGCCCGAACTGATAGCCCCTGCGGGTGCGATCGGTACCGCGCTGTCATCGCTCGTCGCCGACGAGGCCAGGCCTACGTACCCGCCACCCGAGCGGGTGAAACTGGAACTGATGATAGCCGGATTGGAGAAGGCCAGCATGTCGAGCGAGGACGAGCTAGGAGAGCTTGCGCCCTATAACTGTCCCGATTGCAATGGAGTGTTGTGGCGGATCGAAGACGGTCCGCTTAGCCGCTTTCGCTGCCATACCGGCCACGCCTATACCCAGAATGCACTCGCCGACCGGCAGGACGAGCTCCTCGAACAGAGCATGTACGACACTCTGCGTTCATTGCGGGAGAAAGCACGGATGCTACGCGATCTTTCCGAGAAGGATGATATCAATCGAGCGACCTATCTGAAGCGGGCGTCCGAGTGCGACGCTGATGCAGCCAATGTGGAGGAGCTCATTCTGGCGCGCACCGCGCGAGCTTCCTGAAAAGTCCCACTCCCGGCTGGTCAATCGCCGCTAGAGCCGCAGCAAGTCCTGATGAAAGCGGTGAACGACCAGCGCCGTACTCACATAGACTTCACCTACTCATGGGAGATTACGGCCGCACTCAGGCGGAGTGAGGGATTGACGCTCAAGTCAAGTAGCGGTCCTAGCTGGCCGAGTTTGCGCTACGAATAAGCTGGTGACGGTAATACTAAGTATGTCAGCTTTCGGGACAGGATCAAAGCCACTTGAACGGCCGGAATTGGGGCGCATTGCTGACCGGCAGAAATTGGGCCGGGAACGGACTGTCCGGTTCGGAGCCTGCCCAATGTCGAACCGGACATTGGACAAGCGCCGGCGTTAAAGGACGATTGTGCCTCGATCATGTGCACTGAACTGAGCGTGGTCTCAGTTGGATTGTTGGTCTGGTATGCCCTGAGCCTTCTCAGCTTGGTCCCTTGCCTCGGTTTGGCAGAAATGGTGGGATTTGTGTCCTAACGGTTGAGCGCAAAAGCAGGCAAAGTCTGACCATGACAAACGAAGCGCACATTCAGACAGACAGCGAGGCGACCCGCCGCGTGGTTATGGTCATCTATCCTGATGCTCATATCCTGGACGTAGTTGGACCGCTTGAGGTGCTGACCGGTGCCAAGCTGTTTTTGCCAGAAGGTCTGCTTCCCTACGACGTAACGGTCGTGGCCGAGCAAGCCGGTCGGATTAGCACAACCAGCGGACTGACCATCGAAGCCGATCAGACATTTGCAAGAGCAACTCGCGACCCGCGCCCTGTCGATACGCTTATTGTGGCGGGCGGTCATGGGACTGTGAAGGCGCTCGAGAATAAGGCTTTGCTGGATTTTGTTACCCATGCCTCAACGAAGGCGGCCCGTGTCGTGTCGATTTGCACAGGTGCCCTGATCCTTGCCCATGTCGGTCTGCTGGACGGGCGGCGCGCAACTACGCATTGGTGGTGGTGCCCCATTCTTCAGAAGCGCTATCCCAAGGTCGCGATTGAACCCGATGCGATTTTCATAAGAGACGGCAAGTTCTGGACCTCAGCAGGCGTGACATCAGGCATGGATCTGGCGCTTGCCCTCTTGGAAGAGGACTGGGGCCACGACATCGCTCTGCAAGTCGCACGATACAACGTAATGTACATGATGCGGCCCGGCGGGCAGGCCCAGTTCAGCGCAAACCTGCTGTCCCAAAAGGCAGCCGACCCCAAGATTGCCGATACCATGGAGCATGTCCTCGCCAATGTTGGCGACGATCTGACCGTCACAACTCTGGCCGCCCGCATTTTCATGTCAGAGCGCAGTTTTGCTCGTAAATTCAAGGATGAAACCGGCGCAACACCCGCGCATTATGTGGAGATGGCGCGATTGCAGGCGGCCCGGGTGGCGTTGGAGCAGAGTGATGCGACAATTGACATGATCGCCGCTGAGACTGGCTTCGGCAGCGCTGAACGCATGCGTCGGGCTTTCCAACGCCACTTGGGCGTATCCGCAAGCGATTACCGCGAGCGCTTCAGTGTCAAAGCCTACAACGCCGTGGGAGATGATCCGCCATGATGACGCGCTCAAGATAAAGCGAAGCCGCGCCTGAGAGCGCGCTGATCGCACCACCCAAGAACACACTGAGTTTTTCAATCCGCGGCAGGCTCGCTTGTCGCAGCGGGTCCGCTTGCCCGCTCCTCTCACAAGCCAACTCCCAGAAAGGACGGGAAAATGACTACCAATACTTCAACACTAGAATTGCAACGCAACACAGCCATTGCGGGTGCCATCGCGGCGGCCGTTCTTGGCCTGGCACTGATGCCCACAGCGGCACATGCACAGTCCGAAGATGAGCACTTTGAGGGAGTCTCCATCGGCGTGCAGGCCGGTTGGGAAGAGCGCAAGATCAATGCAACGGTCTTGCCGGATACGCTCAATACCACCTTGTCCGACAAACGCGATGGTTTCGTCTATGGAGGCTATGTCGCCTACGATCAGCAGTTCGACAATTTCGTAATTGGCGCCGAAGGTGGCTTCAATCTTGGCGGCAAGACCTTGACTGCAAATGTGCCTGGAGGGTCGATCGAACTCGACTCCAAATGGAGCGCTGATGTTTCGGTGCGCGCAGGCGTCACCGTGATCCCGCGTCTGCTGGCCTATGGAAGGGTCGGATACTCGCTCAATCGCTATCGCATCCGTGGCTTTGCCACTGGCAATTCCACACCACTCGCGAGCGAAGGCGAAACTGCTGACGGCGTCATGTTCGGCGCAGGTCTTGAATATGCGTTGCCCGGCAAAGCCTCGGTGCGCGCCGAGTATCGCCGCAAAGAACTCGATGGCTCGCTCACCTCAAACCAGATCCTTGGAGGCGTCACTGTGCGCTTCTGACGGTCGACCGGGCTGACCTCGCCTCTCCCCCAAACAAACGCAGGTCAGCCCGGTCATTCACTCTATAAGTATGAGGGAAGTTCCTCGTGTTGAGAACACTGACCTTAACCCTTGGCGTTCTTTTAGTAAGCGGCTGCTGCACTACGGTTGAGCAACGTTCTCCACGATTTGCCTCACAAACTTGTGCGCAACTTGCGACCGCTCTTGATTATGAGAAGCGCGCCGAGCGCCAGGCGCGACGGGCGGGTGTCATCACCGGGATCGCCAGTATACTTGAAACGGGCAATGATGATGCTTTGCTTGAGATCGATTCCGACATGAACTTTTTCGATGCGGACGAGCGTCGCCTCTCGGTCCGTGCGATCAAACTGGAGCAGAGCCGACGTTGCGTTGGCCCTCCAGGAGAAGGGTAAGACGATGCGTGCGATCAAGAAGACGGTGCTGATCGCAGGGGCTACCGGATATCTCGGTCGCCACCTCATTTCGGCCTATCACGCCGCCGGTTATCGCGTCGTCGCCCTCGCTCGACGTCCTGAAGCGCTCATCGGGTTGGATAAGCATATCGATGAAGTAGTTTATGGCGAGGCGACGAAGCCTGAAACCCTCGGCGGCGTGATGAAAAATGTGAATCTCGTCGTCTCGGCGCTTGGCATAACCCGCCAAAAGGATGGCCTGAGTTTCGCCCAAGTTGATTATCAGGCCAATCGCAATTTGCTCGATGCGGCGCTGGAAAGCGGGGTCGCGCAGTTCCTTTATGTGCATGTGAAAAATGCCGAGCAGATGCCGGGCGTCGAAATGGCCGCGGCAAAGGCCCGGTTTGCAGCAGAGCTCGACGCAGCTGACATTCACTCGACGATTGTCGCGCCTAGCGGCTTTTTCTCCGATCTCGTCGAAGTGCTGGACATGGCGCGCAAGGGCCGGGTCCATCTGTTTGGTGACGGCAAGGCGCTTATCAGCCCGATCGACGGGCACGATCTGGCAGCAGCCTGTGTCGCGGCCAGCGAAGAAGGAACACCGCGCATTGAAGTGGGTGGCCCGCAAACTCTCTCCCTGAATGACATCGCTGAAATGGCGTTTGCCGCAATCGGCAAGACGCCTCGCGTCACCCATTTGCCCGTCACGCCGTTTCGCGCCTTGTTTAATGCAGCCAAATGGCTCGGCCTCGGTCAGAAGATCGGCGCGCTTGATTTCTTCGCGGCAGCCTCGCAGCTCGACATGTCGGCGCCTGCGAACGGTTCGCGCGAGCTCTCGCTGTTCTTTGCAAGCGAGGCTGGCTTTGACGCAGCACAACAAGCATCATGCCCTTGATCCTGGCAAATGAAACGCTGGACTCTCTTGACCAGACGTTTTGGTTCCTGGGTACAGAGGATGGCGACCAGGGGGTGCGGAGAAATGCTTCAGGAAGGACCGGGTAAAATGGGCGTTATGAAGGTGGTGCGTGCCGTTGTTTTTATCATGGCGGGTCTGGTGGCGGTGTCCGCCCCGGCGCAGCAGAATGAATCCCTCGCAATTTCCGCAGTGCAGCTGCAATTGCGCCTCGATGAGGTGCAGCAAACCAACCAGGGAGTTCCCGGTTTTGCGATTGCCGTGATCAAGGATGGCGCGCCGATCAGCGCTGCGACCGGTATCGCCGCCCCTGACAACACACCGATGACCGCACAAACCCCTTTCCGGCTCGCATCCGTCACGAAGACATTTGTCGCCGCTTCTATTCTTCGGCTTCACGAACAGGGACGGATAAGTCTTGATGCCGCAATCAGCGAATTGCTGTCGCAAGAGCACCTCCGTTTGCTTCAAACCGACGGTTACGATGTTGAGGCCATCACAGTTCGCCATTTGCTCATGCACTCGGCGGGGCTCAATGATCACTTCGGTACCGAGGAAATGCGAAGAATGGTCTTCGCCAATCCCGCCCACGTCTGGACGCCGACCGAACAGATCCGCTTGATGGTCGAGGCGTCCGAGCGACTTGGCGCGCCAGGTGATCGGTTTGCCTATTCCGATACGGGCTATGTACTGCTGGGTGAAATTGTCGAACGCATATCCGGAAAGCCTCTTGGTCAGGCCGTCAGGGACTTGAACCGCTTTGACACGCTTCAACTGGATGATCTGCGATGGGAAGGCGAGGCTCCGGGCAAGGATGCACCCGACCGCGCGCACCAGTGGATTTCGGGCTTTGACACCTATGCGCTGGACGGCAGTGTCGATGCCTTTGGCGGTGGCGGCCTGATCGGTGATGTAAGGGTAACGGCCCGCTATTTCGATGCGCTTTTTGGCGGCAGCGTGTTCAGCAACCCCGAAACGCTCGAAGAGATGAAGACAGCACCGTCGCATCCGGATGGGAGCCCATATCGCCTTGGGCTGTTCACGAATTCCGTCGGCGGGCAAGAGGCCTTTATGCATGGCGGTTTTTGGGGCGTTTTTGCCATTCACGTTCCAGCTAAAAATCTCACGATCGTGGGCGTAGCACTCGATCAATCAGGAGAGCCTGCGATCCGCGAACTCGCCCTTGATTTGATCGATCCTAATCGCTGAGGCCCAAATGGCTCATCTCCTCTTCGATAGCGTTGTCTGCAACGCGCCAGATGGCACTAGGTTGGTCTGCGAATTCAACGCCTCGGTTTCGCACGAGATTGTCGGGCTTGTTGGCCGAAATGGCAGTGGGAAATCCACATTGCTGCGCGCCATCGCTGGCGAAATTGAGCCGTCCTCTGGCTCGATATTTCTGGATGGCACAGTCGCTATGATGCGCCAGACAAGCTACACCGATGGCACGAGCGTTGCTGAGGCTCTCGGTGTAGCCGATCAATTGGGGATACTCGAACGTTTCGACCGAGGAGTGCCAGAAGAAGCAGATTTTGAGCGTGCCGATTGGTCCTTGAGCACAAGGATTGAGGTGGTTCTGGATTCGCTTGGTCTGAAAGCAGTGGATCTTTCGCGGACAGTGGAGAGTTTCAGCGGTGGCGAACGCAATCGACTGAAGCTAGCAGCCATGCTGCTGGAAGAGCCTGACATTCTCCTTTTGGATGAGCCTACCAACGACCTCGATACCGATGCTCGGGATGCCGTCTTTGCGATCCTGGATCAGTGGTCTGGCCCCGCATTAGTCGCCAGTCATGATCGCGAATTGCTCGAGAGGATGGATAGAATTATCGAGCTTTCTCCCGTGGGCGCATTCAGCGTGGCGGGAGGCTGGAGCCAGTTTGAGGCTGCAAGAGACGCTGAAAGGGTGCGAGCGAAGGCAGCGCTCGAAAGAGCCGAAGCCAACGAACAGTCCGTCCGGCGTGCCCAGCAATCCCAGATCGAGCGACAGGAACAGCGCAATCGGCAAGGCAAGCAAAGCGCGGTTCGGCGGGGCACATCGAAGTTGGAAGTTAACGCTCAGAAGGAGCGGGCTCAATCAACGACGGCGCGAAATTCCGGTGCGGGGCAAGACCGGGTCGCTGAAGCTTCAAAGATAGTCGCAGAGGCAAGATCGGATGTGGCGCGGGTCACGCCGATAGCGATCACCTTGCCTGCGTGCGGTCTCACACAAGGGCAGATTACGGTCAAGGCAGAGGGTGTCCGTTGCGATCGGGTCGGCAAGCCACTCTTTGATCCGATTGATCTGACAATCGCGGGCCCGGAGCGAGTTTTGATCGCCGGACGCAATGGCAGCGGTAAAAGCTCACTCCTCAGGGTATTGGCAGGACAAGCAAAGCCTGGCGCTGGCTTTGTAAAGGTCGATCCTGCTGCAATCGGTTTTCTGGACCAGCATCTCGAACTGCTCAAGGATAGCCAAACGGCTCTGGACGCTATTCGGCGGCACAATCCCGGCCTAAATTCCCACGAAGCGCATGCAGCGTTGGCTACATTTGGTTTTCGCGCAAAGACAGCGGAGCGGGAAATCGCAAAGCTATCAGGCGGCGAGAAAGTCCGATTGGCGCTTGCTTGTCTGTTCTCTGGCGAAGTCGTACCACGGCTCCTCCTTCTGGATGAGCCAACGAACCATCTCGATGTCGAGTCCATTGAAATGCTTGAGGCGGCTCTGGCCGGGTATGATGGCGCGATCATTCTCTCGACACACGATGCTCGGTTTAGAGAACGGATCGCGCCTCACCGCACCATCAACCTGGAAAGACCATGACATGCAAAGGCGGCAGGCGGGCAGGAAGACAGCCTTTGAAGGGCTTTTAAGACCGTTCAGGATGTGCCTCATTATTGTGGCGGCGCTCGCGGGCGCTGGGCAGCTTCACGCGCGCGAAGCAATGAGTGTTGCCAGGTGGACTGAGGATATCGCGTTCTATCAGGCGGAGCTTGAAGCAAGACACATTGACCTTTTCCACGCGGTCTCGCGCGAAGAGTTCGAGCTTCAACTCGACCGGCTCAGGGCGGATTTGCCAAGCTTGTCCGATGCAGAAATTTTGGCGGAGTTAATGCGGCTCACCCGACTGGTGGGCGACGGTCATACCTCCATGCCCCTTTGGAACACACCTCAGCAGCGCTTCCCCCTGGAGTTCCATTGGATTGACGGCAAAGCAGTGATTACCGGCACATCAAAGGAACATTCGGATCTATTGGGTGCGGTCGTCGAACGGTGGAACGGACGCCCGATGGGCGAGGTCTATGACCAACTCGCGCATTATGTACCCTTTGTCGAAAACAAGGGATCTGAGGCCGTCCGGGTCGCTCAATATCTCAACTTTGCGATGCTCGGCCAGTCCATCGGGCTAAGCGACAGCGCGCAAAACTTGCTCATCGATATCTCACACGAGGGCGAAAAAAGGGCTGTCGAGGTTCCGGCGATAAAGCCTGAAGCCTTTCGACCAGCGATTACTGCGCGCATTTCATATCGTGCCGATCTGTCAGCCAATCCCACACTGATCGCGACCGACGGCATTCGCTTCGCGCTCTTGCGTAATGCGACCATCGGATACATCCAATTTGACCACTATCCCTCGTTCGAAGAAATGAGCAGGTTTGCTGACGCCACTACCCGCGCGCTCGATGATGCGGGCACGCGTAATCTCATGATCGATTTCAGAGAGAATTTCGGCGGAGATTTCTTTGTTGGATTGGCGCTGGCCGCCAACCTTATCACTCTCGACAAGATTGACTGGAAAAACGGCGTCTACGTGCTCTCAAGTGGTACAACGTTTTCCGCCGCCATGAGCAACACGGCACAGTTCTCGGATATACTCAACGCACGCATTGTAGGTGAACCAACCGGAGCTACTCCTTGCGGTTACCAGGATATGGGCCAATTCGCCCTTCCGAATTCCGGGCATTTGGTGACCTATTCGAAGCGACGCCTATGTTTCGCGGATCCAGTGGATGACGCGATTGTGCCTGATGTGCGAGTGACGACTTCGTTGCAAAATTATTTGTACGGGCATGATCCTGTGGTCGCATGGGTGATCGAAGACATCGCCCAACGTGAATCTGACTCACCAGATTAGCAGCCTGGTAGGTGCTGGGGCGGTTCGTGATGACGATCCCGTCGAGCAGTGAATGATCGCTCTTCCCCCAATGGAGGCCGAGTAGACTGAAACTCTACGTCTCCTTTCGGGCAAATCTTATGCAAGGGCTAATGTCTTGGACTGGGGCGCAAAGCTGCTCTTGCCCGAATTGCAGTCGGCGGCGGCGCTTTGTTGAGCAGGTTCGATATGCCTACACTCGCTCAGACATTAACTGTGGAAGAGTGTGGGAACGGCAGGAAATGGGGCCGAAAGCGGACTGTCCGCTCACGGCGCGCCTACGTTGCAAAGCTGCCTTTCAGCTAACGACCCGATTTCGGACATTGCAGTCAGACCTTCACAGAATCGATAGCGGCCTATTAGCTCACGCAGTGATTTGGCTGCTTGCGCCACAAATTGCTCGCGCAAGACATTTTATCCGGGTGATATTGACGCGAGTTTTATCCGGGTTTAATGGCCTCGCCTCACGCTATGTGGAAGGCTTACCAATGACATCTCGAGTGACCGCTTTCCGAAGCGGAAAGCTTATTTCGCAGGGTGAGCGTGACGAAGTGACCCGGCGCCTGTTTCAGCAACTTTCCGAAGGTGACGGGGAGATCCTCGTTTTTGAAGACGAGACGGGCCGGATTACCGATCTTAATTATCGCGACACCAACCAGCCTAGGGCCGGGCGTCCGAAAATGGGTGTGCAAGCGCGTGAGGTGACCCTCCTTCCGCGACATTGGGAGTGGTTGTCTGCCCAGTCGGGAGGAGCATCAGCGGCATTGCGGCGCTTGGCCGAGGCCGCTCGTAGGGATGGCAAATCAACTCGCGAAAGGCGAGACGCAGCCTATCGCTTCATGCAGGCCGCTTGCGGCGATTTCCCAGGTTACGAGGAAGCATTGCGAGCGCTCTATTCGGGTCGCGAGCATGACCTTTTCCAGATTGTAGATCAGTGGCCTACCGATACCGGGCGCTATCTCCGAACGTTGCTGGGCGCGGAAGTCAAGAAGTCAGGAGACGTTGCATGAGGGTCGCCTCCTGTCGCTGTTCGCGGTTGAAGGCCGAGTGCCAAGGCGAGCCGGTGCGTGTCTCCGTGTGTCATTGTGCGGAATGCCAACGCCGGACGGGTAGCGCGTTTTCCGCCCAAGCGCGTTTTGGCAGCGATGCTGTCAACGTGATCGGCTCATTTCAGACCTTCGAGCGTATCGCGGACAGTGGAAACACACTCACTTATCACTTCTGCCCGTCCTGCGGATCCACTATCGCTTACCAGATCGATGCCTGGCCCGATGTCATCGCGATACCCTTAGGCGCTTTCGCGGATCGCGATTTTCCAGACCCTACCTATTCGATTTACGAGAGTCGGAAACTTTCATGGGTCAGTGTGATCGGTGAGACCACAGTACATTACGACTGAGCCCCCCGATAATTGCGCCGTGACCGATGGAATTAGTCGTTACGACTTCAATTTCGGTGGTCAGCTTTTTAGTTTGTTCTGCTGAAAAACAGACAATCCGCTCTCCACCCAGAATGCGACAGTTTACGATGGCTCGAAGTGGGCCGTAAGGTGACTGTCGGCTTATGCCTGGACGACGGGTAAAGCTGCCCTTCGCCAACGGCCCCATAGCGCATTGGCAATACCTCGCACTAATCCTCCAGACGCTCCGAAGCGGCGTCCTGCCGAGCGAAAGTCTTGTGCAACCGGTCAATGCGATACTGGGGCCAGACCCCGCTCGCCGCGCTTAGCCAGGGCAATTCTTCGGCGAATATATCGCGAGCGCTTTGTCCATCAACTGGCAGGTCGTTCGGGCCGGTCCAATTCACCAGCAAGCATACGCCATCGTCGGTAAGGCTCTGCCAGGCGAGCCGCGCGATTTGCGAAATCTCTTCACGCGAGAGGAAGTAGAGGATTTCGGAGAGCACGATCAGGTCGAAGGTCCCCTCCGACCATTCCCGGGGGACCTCGGCTCGGGCGAGCGAGACGTTCTTGAGCTCGGCCACGCGCTGTTCTGCCAATTGCAAGGCGGCAGGCGAAACATCGATCGCCAGAACCGCATCGCAGACGCCCGCCAGTTCGGCTGTGAGAACGCCATTGGCGCATCCGACCTCCAGCGCCCGCCCGAACCTGTCAGGAAACAACATCGCGAGCGTCGCGCGGCGTTTGGCAGCTTCATAGGCCCTACTTTCGAAGCCCCATGGATCGGGGTCGCTCGCGAAGAGCGCGTCGAACGTCTGCCGCCGATCCGACGGGTCATCGCTCACGGAAGAACACCTCGGGATGGCTCGCAAAGTGGTCGAACAATGCGGGCGGCATCGTGAATCCCGTCGGATCGTCGTCGATCAGGTCGGCCATCTGGGAGGCATAGGCATCCATCGCGTCGCGCTTGTAGCGGTGGAACCGGCTGTCGAAGAACAGGCCCAGCGTGTCGGGCACTGGACGCTCGCCGAAGCGGCCCCATATCGCGAAGCTCCACAATGCCGCGTCCGATCGCTCGGCAAGCATGTGCGCCAGAATGGCGGCGGTGCGGTGATCGCAATGCGGATCGTGGAGCCATGTCGACCAGATCGTGTCTGCCTTCGCGACACAGGGGTGTTCCAACAGACGATCGATAATCTGTGCGGCGTTCTGGTCCGTCGTCTGACCATCGGGCAGATGGGCGCGAACCACGGGGATGGGCTTACCGGGAGCAAGCGCGGTCAGTGCGCTCTCGAACTCGGCCAGGCGCGTGGCGACGCGCCGTGCGGTACCGAATTTGCGCGAGTTGGGGTGCGAACCCTCGCCATCGGTCAACAGTAGGATGGCGACCTGCCGCCCTGTAGCCAGCGCCGCCGCCAGCGCCATGCCGCAGCCCAGCGTCTCGTCGTCGGGATGGGGGGCGACGATCAGCAGGCGGCCCGGCGGAGCCAGTGCCTCAAGCGACACGTGCCGGACGGACCGGGCCGCGCGCAGCACCGAGCCTTCGGGGGAAGACGGAACGCTCATAGCTGTTCGGGCCGCACGCCCGCTTCCGTAATGGCGTTTGCGGCCTTGCCTCGCTTGGCGTCAGGCATGGCCTGGCATAGGAACAGGCGCAGGTCGCGGGTCATCCGGTGAATGAACGAGCCTTCGCCATGCGCCGCCATGCCGAGTGCGCGCTCGACGTTCTCGAGGACTAGCCGGCACGCATCCTCGGTCGCCTCGCGCGCAAGCAGGGACAGTGCAGCCTTGCCGGCCCCAGCACCCGGCGCTTCGACTTCATCGGCGGCACGCAGCAGCCATAGCCGGGCGCTTTCGATCGCGATCGCGCTGGCGACGATACGGCGTTGCTGGTTCGGATCATCGGCGCGCTTGCGCTCGGTCAGCTGCGCCAGCATCGCTTGGTAAAGCGCTTCCGCCGCGCCGAGATGCGCCGCGCAATACCGCCAGATGCCTCCTTCAAAGTGAGGTTCGCGCTTGTAATCGCCCGGCGCGCCGATCAGCGCATCACCGCCCACCTCGATCCCCGCGAAATCGTATCGGCCGGACTGGGTGGCGCGCATCCCGCCCATCGACCAGGCCGCATGATCGCACCGTTCCGCTTCGTCCGCCGGGACGAGCAGCAGCTGCTGGCCTTCCGGGGTTGCGGCACTGACCGCAGCCTGGCCGACAAGCCCTAGGCCCGATGCGAAGCGCTTGGTTCCGGTCAGCACCAACGTGTCTTCGCGCCGATCGAACCCGAGTGGATCGGCAGGCTCGTCGGCGCCCCAGACACCGAAGAGCACGCCCGCCTCAATAGCCTCCGCCACCTCTCGCAAGGTATTTTCGCCGCCATAAAGGGCGACCAGCTTGACCGCGTTCATATGGCCTTCGAACAATCGTGCGAGAGAGAGATTGGCTCTCCCGAGGGCTCGCAAGGCATCGAATGCACCGCGCGTCCCGGCAGGTTCACAGCCCCAGCCTTCGCCGCCCCACCGCCGGGGCAGGCATGCGCTTAACCAGCCTCGCTCGGCCAGCAGCGCGACTTCGCGCGCAAGCGAACCGGCCTCGCAGTCCGACGCGGGAGCGAATTCGCGAAGGATCGCCTCGATCCTGTCCGTCTCGCCCCGCTCAGACATCGGCCAGCCCGTAGGCAGAGGCCAGCTTGCGCGCGATCTTCAATTCCCGCTGCACGGCGCTGAACGTCATCGCGCCGCTCGACTTCGGGATAGCATGGAAGCCATGGCTCGCCCCTCCAATTATCTCGATCCACAAGGTCGCTTCGTCGTGCAGCAGCCAGACCGGCTTCAGCCGGGAATCGCATTCCGGATCCGCGGAGGTGGCCCTGTCCGCCAGGGCATCCCCGCATCCTCCCGAGGCACGTCCGTTCAGCCGGGCCGAAGTCCGCGTCCCGTAGTTCTCCATCGCCTTGACCGCGAACCCCGCTCCGATCATCGCATCGCACAAGGCCCGATCTTCTCCGACGGCAGGGGTCGGCAAGCCGCCGAGTGCGAGATAGCTCGAACCCTTTATCGCAAGGCTTGCGCCGGACGGGCGATATCCCAGTGTGCCGGCGCGCCCATAGGTCCAGTACCGCCACAAGCGTTCGCACAGGTCGAGATAGTCACGCTCGGCATTGCCGACCTCGCGAACTTGCGCAGGCAGGGCCGCGAGCTCTTGTTCGTCGAGCAAGACATCCTCACAGACGAGGTCGTATCCTTCGGCGAGGAAGCGAAGCCCCGTGTCGATCCAGGTTTTACCCACAACCGTGTCGGCATCCGTAGTGAAGAGAGCGCCGCGGGACACCGCACGCGCCGCAATGTCGAGGGCGAGCCGTCGGGCGTGCGGAGCGTTGCGGATCGTCGGATCGAAGGACACTTCCAGCGCCAGAAAAGACTGCCTCTCGCGCACCGCCCATCGCTCGATCACTTCGGCCGAAGCATCGCTCGTGTCGTTGATCATGAACACAACGCACCCCGCGAAGGGCACGGCGCGCATGGCAGCGGAGAGCGCATCGAGCGTGGCCGGCAGACGGCGTTCTTCGTCGCGGACCGGGACGGCTACTACAAAATCACAGTCACGCTCGAGCACACCCCGGAAGCGCGAAACTTCGACCTTGCCGACGAACGGAGGGCTGGCCAGAAGCGCAGCCAGTTCGACTGGCACCGCGATCGACGCGTCTTTAGCCGGTTGCACAGGTCCCGTGTCGGCGATTGAATGAGGAAAAGGCCGGATGCGATAGCATCCGGCCGCAGGCGTTCGCGTCATTTCGCGCCCAGGTTGACGCTGCGTTCGGCGAGATCGCTCAGGTTCTCGTCGGTGTCGTAGATATCCTCGGTGATCGCATCGAGCTTGGCGACATGATCGCTCTTGCCGAGCGCTTCGGCGAAGGCCTTGGAGGTGCCGAAGCCGCAGATGCCGTAATGGCACATCCGTTGATACTGCGCGACGATCACCACGTCGCGCACATCATCATCGGAGATATCGGCATCGAGGGCATGCTTGCGAGCCTCCTTCACGAGGCCTTCCATTCCCTTGCAGTGCTCCTTTTCATCGATCCCGCAATCGGCGAGCAGTTGCTTGATCGTTTCGGTGTGCCTTGCGATGCCTTCGGCACCCTTCTCCAGCTTGCTCTTGAGCTTGGCGTCGCCCGCCTTGCTCGCAAGTTCGCGAACGACTTTTTCCATCTGGTCGTTGGCGGACCACAGGTCGGCCAGTTCTTCGGTGTAGCAATCGGTGAGGTTTTCGGGGGCGGACATAGGACGTTCCTTCGCGGTTGGCTCGCGCTCGCGAGAGATTTCGCGAGCGCGAATCCTAACGTCGAAAAGGGTATTCGTTCCCGAACCGACAAATAGAAATTCCGAAAAACATCAAATGTTAGTTTGCACTGCGAAGATCGGGTCTCAAAACGCGCCTTAAGGAAATTAATTTATCAAATTAATATTTGTTAGAGATTCACTTTTACTGAATCTCGCCAAGATATTTTTTAGGGAGAGTGCAACCCTTGGCGAAGGCCCCCGTTGGGGAGGGATAGAAACCCGCAACTTCGGAGCATTCAATGGCCAAGGAACTCGACCTTTCGGACGGTGGCGCAAACCACCAGAAGCCCAAGGGCGACGACGATGTGATGACCACCGCCCAGGGTCATCCGGTCGCCGACGACCAGAACTGGCTCACCGCCGGTCCGCGCGGGCCTCAATTGCTCGAAGACCATATTGCGCGCGAGAAGATTTTCCATTTCGACCACGAACGCATTCCCGAGCGCGTGGTTCACGCACGCGGATATGGCGTGCACGGCCATTTCGAGCTGAAAAAAGCGATACCGCAATATTCGCGGGCGCGAATCTTCAATGAAGAGGGCGTCAAGGTGCCCACCTTTACGCGCTTCTCGACTGTGGCGGGCAACAAGGGCTCGCCCGATCTGGCGCGCGACGTTCGCGGGTTCGCCACCAAGTTCTATACCCAGGAGGGCAACTGGGACCTCGTCGGCAACAATATTCCGGTGTTCTTCATCCAGGATGCGATCAAGTTTCCCGACCTGATCCACGCTGCCAAGCCCGCACCCGATCGCGGCTTCCCCCAAGCCCAGACCGCGCACGACAATTTCTGGGATTTCATCTCGCTCAGCCCCGAAGCGATGAACATGGTCATGTGGATCATGTCGGACCGCACGATCCCGCGCTCGTTCCGGTTTATGGAAGGCTTCGGTGTACATACCTTCCGGCTGGTCAACGAAAAGAGTGAAAGCCGCTTCGTCAAGTTCCACTGGAAGCCGAAGCTGGGCCTCCAGTCGGTGATCTGGAACGAAGCGCTGAAGGTCAACGGGATGGACCCCGATTTCCATCGCCGCGACATGTGGGACGCGATCGACGCCGGCGACTTCCCGCAGTGGGATTTGGGCATCCAGGTCTTCGACGAGGATTTCGCGGAGGAGTTCGAATTCGACGTCCTCGACGCGACCAAGATCATTCCCGAGGAACAGGTCCCGGTCGAGATCATAGGTACTCTTACGCTCGACGCCAATGTCGACAATTTCTTCGCCGAGACCGAGCAGGTCGCCTTCTGCACGCAGAACATCGTGCCGGGGATCGACCACTCGGACGATCCGCTGCTGCAGGGGCGCAATTTCAGCTATCTCGACACGCAACTCAAGCGGCTGGGCGGGCCGAACTTCACGCATCTGCCAATCAATGCGCCCAAGTGCCCCGTGCGCCACTTCCAGCAGGACGGGCACATGGCGATGACCAATCCCAAGGGCCGCGTGAATTACGAGCCCAACAGCTGGGGCGACGGTGACGGGAAGGAAGAGGATCGCGGTCCGCGCGCCTGCCCGATGAACGGGTTCACGTCTTACGAAGCGCCGGTCACCGGGCCCAAGGTGCGGGTCCGTAGCGAGACCTTCGCCGATCACTACAGCCAGGCGCGCCAGTTCTACGTCAGCCAGACCCCGGTCGAGCAGACCCACATGGCCAACGCACTGACCTTCGAGCTTTCGAAGGTGGGACGCATGACCATCCGCAAGCGGATGGTAGGCCATTTGCGGCACATCGACGACGGTCTCGCGCAGGAAGTCGCGGACGGTCTGGGGCTCACCGAACTGCCCGCCAAGGTGCCCGCAGCGCGCGAGCCGATCACCGACCTGCCCGAAAGCCCTGCGCTCTCGATCCTCAAGAACGGACCCGACAGCTTCAAGGGCCGCAAGCTCGGCATCTACATCGCCGAAGGCGCCGATGCGGGCGTGGTCAAGGCGCTCAAGGACGCAGCAGAAGCTGCGGGCGGGATGGTCGAGATCGTCGCGCCGCATGTCGGCGGAGCCAAGCTGTCCGACGGCAAGCTGATGGAAGCCGATGAGAAGATCGATGGCGGCCCTTCGGTGGTATACGATGCGGTCGCGATCGTGATGAGCAAGGAATCCGCCAAGCGCTATTCTACGGACAAGCCAAGCATCGACTTCGTCAACGATGCCTTCGCCCACGCCAAGTTCGTCGCCTACGTCCCTGCGGTACAGCCGCTCTTCGAAAATGCGGGCGTGTGGGACCGTATCGACGACGGCTTCGTCGACGTTTCCTCGGGCAAGAATGCCGCGAGCGACTTCATCGAGAAGTGCGGCAAGCTGCGCTTCTGGGACCGCGAGAGTGTGAAGCAGGACTGACCGGGAAGGACACCGACATGAAAAAGACCCGACAAATCGGCATTGCTGGAAGCGTCGCGGCGGCAGGGGTCGCGCTGGGGGCTGCTGCCTTCGGCGCGTTCCTCTCGCGCCGCCACCAGGGCGGCAAGGACGATGCGCCGCAATTCGCACGACGCAACAACCAGGGCGAACATGCGCTGGTCGGCCGCTCGGTCACGATCCGCAAGCCCGCCGCCGACCTCTACGCCTACTGGCGCGATTTTGCGAACCTCCCCGAATTCATGGAGAACGTCGAGTCGATCACCAAGCACGGCGGCACCAAAGGCCGCGCGGTGTGGACGATCAAGGCACCCGGCGGGACCAGTGTCGACCTGAAGACCGAGATCGCCGAAGAGGTCGAGAACGAGCGCATCGCCTGGCGATCGGTCGACGGATCGGACATCGAGACGAACGGCGAGGTTACCTTCACGCAGGCACCCGGCGATCGCGGCACGCGCGTGTCGCTCCACATCGAGTATGACGCCCCGGGCGGTTCGGCGGGTCGTGCGCTCGCCAAGGCCTTCCTGCGCGAACCCGCAGTGCAGGCGCGGCACGATCTCAAGCGCTTCAAGATGCTGATGGAAACCGGCGAAATCGCAACCTCCGCGCACCGCAAGAGCGAGACGCGCGCGGCCAAGCAACAGGAGAACGCATAATGCGCGCACTAACATGGCAAGGCACGCACGATGTGCGGGTGGACAACGTGCCCGATCCCGAAATCATCAACCCGCGCGACGCGATCCTCAAGATCACCTCGACCGCGATCTGCGGGTCCGATCTGCACCTTTACGACGGCGTAATCCCCGGCGTGCTGCCCGGCGACATCCTCGGCCATGAGTTCATGGGCGAAGTCGTGGAGACCGGCAAGGACAGCACGCTTAAGAAGGGCCAGCGCGTCGTCGTGCCCTTCACGATCAGCTGCGGCAACTGCTTCCACTGCCAGATCACGCAATATTCGGCGTGCGAGAATTCGAACCCGGCGGAAAAGCAGGACATGTCGGCCACGCTCTACGGCCATCCGATGTCGGCGCTGTTCGGCTACTCGCACCTCACGGGCGGCTATTCGGGTGGGCAGGCGGAATATGTCCGCGTGCCGTTCTCAGATGTCGGTCCAATTGTCATCCCCGATCATCTGGACGACGACAAGGTTCTGTTCCTGTCCGACATCCTGCCGACCGGCTGGATGGGCGCGGAAAATGCCGAGATCCAGCCCGACGATACCGTGGCGGTCTGGGGCTGCGGCCCGGTGGGGCTGTTTGCCGTGCAGTCCGCGCTCGTGATGGGTGCGAGCAGGGTGATCGCGATCGATCACCATCCGCACCGGCTGGAACTGGCCAAGCAGCTCGGCGCGGAGGTCATCAACTTCAAGACGACCGAAGTGCGCGAGGCGCTGATGGAAATGTCCGGCGGGATTGGCGTGGATGCGGTGATCGACGCGGTGGGCATGGAATCGCACGGCTTCGCGATCGACAACATGCTCGACATGGTGAAGCAGACGATCGGCATGGGGGCGGACCGCGCGGCGGCGCTCAAGCAGGCGATCCTCGCGGTGCGTCCCGGTGGACGCGTGTCGATCCCCGGCGTCTATGGCGGGATGACCGACAAGTTTCCGCTTGGCGCGCTGATGGAGAAGGGCCTCAAGGTCAATTCGGGCCAGACGCATGTGCAGCGCTATACGAAGCCGCTGCTCGACAAGATTGAGGACGGCACGCTCGACACCACATTCCTGATTTCGCACCGGCTGCCGCTCGAAGACGCCGCGCGCGGGTACAAGAATTTCCGCGAGCAGCAGGACAGCTGGACCAAGGTGGTCCTCAAACCCGACATGGAAATGGAGGCCGCGGCATGAGCAAGAACCTGATCGCCAAGCTGTCCGGTTTCTGCGTCGTCACCGGCGCGTCCAGCGGGATCGGCCTCGAACTCGCCAAGCTCGCCGCGAAGGACGGATGCGACCTGCTGGTCGTGGCCGACCGCGATCTTGCCTCCGCCGAAGCCACGCTGCGCGATTGCGGTGCGGCTTCGGTGGAGCGGATCGAAGTCGATCTCGGCACGGCGAAGGGCATCGAGGACCTGATGAACAAGATCGGCGAACGCGAGGTCGACGTGCTGCTCGCCAATGCGGGGCACGGCCTCGGCGATGCGTTCTTCGTCCAGCAGTGGACCGACATTGCGCATGTCATCGATACCAACATCAAGGGTACGGTGTCGCTGATTCACAAGATCGGCGCGCGCATGGTGCTGCGCGAACGGGGGCGCATCCTCGTCACCGGCTCGATTGCGGGCGACATGCCCGGCGCGTATCAACTGGTCTATAATTCGACCAAGGCCTTCGTGAACGATTTCTGCGTCGGGCTGGCGAACGAGATCAAGCACACCGATGTCGTGATTTCCTGCCTGATGCCCGGCGTGACCGACACGCAGTTCTTCGAGCGTGCCGGAATGGAAGACACGCAGGCCGGGCAGATGGACAACAAGTCCGATCCGGCAAAGGTCGCGCGCGATGGCTATCACGCACTTCTCAAAGGCGAGACGCAGGAGGTCAGCGGCTTCATGAACAAGGTACAGGACATTTTCGCCGACATCCTTCCCGACGAACTGGTTGCGCAGATGCACCGCCGCCTCGCGCAGCCCGACGGCTAGCCTGAGCCAAAACTCCTCTGACAGAATTAGCCGGGATTAGCCGGAAATTGCTGAAGGCTACCGCTCGCACCCTGCCTCCAACCTTAGTGTTGTTCACCTGAGGGTCTCACACAGGTGCTATTGTGTGGGGATGTCTGGGACGCATTTTCCTAACAGCCGCCGTGGAGGGTGCGCCCCTTCTCCAACGGAAGATGCCAGAACCCGCGGGGCCTGGCGAAAGGCTTATTCTAGCGCTCGTTCACGACGAGGAAGCAACGCTGCTTCCGCGATTGGACGCCGCCGAACTAGAACGCTCCGCTCATCGGTAAGGCTGCCGGGATCGGCACCGTGCGGTCAATGGGCCGCCAAGTCGACAAGGGCCGCTTTCGGGAAATACCGGAGCATCATCTAACGACCAAAATTGGGGCGCGAAGCTGCCGTTGCGCGCAGCGCAATCGACGGCGAGGCGATTAAGAGCAGGTTGTGGCCGCCCGCCGCCGCGATCTCCAGCGCGCGCTTGGCGGTCTCCTGACCCTTCACCTGCTTGAGATCGGGCCCGGGCGCGGCATTCTCGACCTCGCCGAGCTGCGGCGCGGAGAGTTGCTGCGTGCCCTTCAGATGGCCGAGCAGGCTGACCAGATCGGGCGCGGCTATCACCGGAATGCCGCTCGCCCACCGGGCCTCCGCCCCCTGCGCGGCGGGGCAGATCAGCCCGCACTCCGCCTCGCTCGCATGCATCGCGGCGAGCAGCACGCCGGGCGAGCCGACGATCCGCCCGTCGAGCGCGAGTTCGCCGACCGCGACGAAGTCCGCCAGCTGCTCGCGGTCCGCCACGCCCATCGCGGCCAGCAGCGCGAGTGCGATCGGCAGATCGTAGTGCGAACCGTCCTTGGGCAGGTCGGCGGGCGAGAGGTTGACCGTGATCCGCTTGGGCGGCAGCGCGAGGCCCATCGCGGCGAGCGCGGCCTGTACCCGTTCGCGGCTCTCGCTCACCGCCTTGTCCGGCAGTCCGACGACCGAGAAGCGCGGCAGGCCCGAGGCGAGCTGGCACTGCACCTCGACGCTGCGGGCTTCGAGCCCGAGATAGGCGACCGTGCGCACCAGCGCGACCACAAGCAGGCCCTCCCCCAAGAGCGGCCGCCACGCGGCCAGCCCTGCAATGTCTGCCGCTTCACCGCCGCCTTGTCGAGTTGGCAATCTTGCCCGACCCCTGAAAGGGTTAGCGCCACGGCAACCATTTTCACGAGGGCGATGGTAACGCGGCGGGCGGCAAGAATTTGCCGGTGCGCTGGCAAATCCCCCTCATACCCGCACTGGTTGCGTCTCTCGGCCTGCTCCCTTCCCCCTTGCAGGCCGAGAGCTGGGTGATCCAGGTGACGGTCACGGAAGAGTGGATCGAGGAGAGCGATCCGCGCTTCTACGAGGCCGATGCAGCGCCCGAGTTCCTCTATGCCGAAGATTTCGTGGACGAGCCGCGGCTGGCATACGCTACCGCCGATCGCGCGATTTCGTCCTTCCGGGCTCGCGCACCCAGCGCGATCGCCGCGTTCGGCCCGTTTCGCGTGGTCGACCCTTCGCGCGCGGTTCTGGTTGGCACCACCAATGCGGCTACGCCGGGCCAGTTCGCTGCGCTGCTGAACGCTTATCCGGGGCTTCGCACGCTCGACCTGGTGGAGGCGCCGGGGACCGAGAACGACCGCGCCAATCTGGAAGTGGGGCGGATGATCCGCGAGGCGGGGCTGACCACGCGGGTGCCCGCAGGCGGATCGGTCCGCTCGGGCGCGGTCGAGCTGTTCCTCGCCGGCGCCCGGCGCGAGGTCGAGGACGGCGCGCGCTTTGCGGTCCATTCCTGGCGCGACAATCGCGGACGCGAGGCGCGCGACTTCGCGCAAGGATCGCCCGAGCACCGCTACTATTTGGATTATTACCGCGAAATGGGGATGAGCGATGCGGGCGCGCGCAGTTTCTACGCGATGACCAATTCGGTGCCCAACGCACGCGCCCGCTGGCTGGATGCGGAAGACATGCGCGGGTGGCTGGCGCGCACGGTCGGCGCGGCGGCGAACGACAATCAAGAGGATGCCCAGCCACGCATCGCCTATCTTGACGTGACCGCCGCGATCCCTTAGTGGCGCGCGCTTGAAGTTCCGGCCTTTCGGGTCGGAGGCACCTGAGACCGATTCGCGCCTCGCGCGGTTGGTCGATGCAGTTTTCTCGCCAGTATTTCTCGAGGGTATCATGAAGCGGACTTTCCAGCCCAGCAATCTCGTTCGTGCGCGTCGCCACGGCTTTTTCGCGCGCAAGGCGACCACCGGCGGGCGCAAGGTTCTTGCCGCGCGCCGCAAGCGTGGCCGCAAGAAGCTCTGCGCGTAAGCCGATTCGGCTCGGACGCGAGCGAGGGCTCTTGTGCCTGACGCTCAAGCTTGCGGGCTCCCAATCGGGGGCCCGTTTGCTTATGTGGGTGCCATGAGCACGCGTGTAACCAGCCAGGATGTGTTGACCGCTCGCGCGGATTTCCTCGCGGCGAATCGCGGCCTGCGCGTGCCTGCGCCGGGTTTTGTGCTGCTGGTGCGTCCCAATGAGGGGCGCGGGATGCGCTACGGCATCACCGTGACCAAGAAGATCGGCAATGCGGTCGTGCGCAATCGGATGAAGCGCCGCTTTCGCGAGCTGCTGTGGGCGCTGCTGCCTGAGCATGGCCTGCCCGATCACGACCACGTGCTGATCGGCCGCGATGGCGGGGTGGAGCGCGATTTCGCCAAGCTTTCCAGCGAGTTGACCGGCGCGCTGGCGAAGGCCGAGCGCGGCGAAGGGCAACGCGGACGCCCCCCGCGCAGGAAGCAGTCGAAGTGAAGCCGGTGAGACGCGTCATGGTGCTGCTGATCCGTGGCTGGCAGCTTGGCCCCAGCGTCATCCTGCCGCCTTCTTGCCGGTTTCAGCCCAGCTGTTCCCAATACGCCATCGAGGCGATCGAGAAGCATGGGCCAATCAAGGGTGGATGGCTGGGCTTCAAGCGTATAATGCGCTGCCATCCATGGGGTGGCCACGGCCCGGACCCGGTGCCCTAGGGCCACGGCCCAACCCCGCTCCCTTTCGCGTTACGACTACCAGCAGGACTGCAGTTCTTGGACAACCAGCGCAATCTCATCCTCGCCGTGGTGCTGTGCGGCATCCTGATTCTCGGCTACGAAGCCGCGGTCACCTATTACTATCCGACCCCGCCCGAGACCGAGCAGGTCGACCGGGCGACCACGCCGGAACAGCGCATCGCGCAGGAAAAGGGTGAAAATCCGGAAATCTCGACCGCCGCGATGCAGGAAGAGGTCGACCTCGACGAAGCGCTGGGCGCGGGCAACCGGGTCGCGATCGACGCGCCGCGTGTGGAAGGGTCGATCAACCTCGTCGGCGCGCGGATCGACGATATCGAGCTCAAGGATCACCGCGCGACGGTGGAGAAGGACAGCGGCCCGGTGCAGTTGTTCGCGCCCGCCGGCACGCCGATCCAGAACTTCGCACAGTTCGGCTTCGTGGGTGAGGGCACGCAGGTGCCGGGCGCCGACACCGTGTGGCAGGCGAGCGGCGAGGCGCTGACGCCCGACACCCCGATCGATCTGAGGTGGGACAACGCGCAGGGCCAGCGCTTCCGCATCCGCCTGTCGATCGACGATAATTACATGATCACCGCCGAGCAGACCGTTGCCAATACCGGCGACGCGCCGGTGGTCGTCGCCCCCTTCGCGACCATCACCCGCACCAGTCTGACCGCGAGCCAGAGCACCTGGATTTCGCATTCCGGGCCGATCGGCGCTTTTGACGGCGCGGTCGATTACGGGCCGGACTATGATGATGTGGTCGAACAGAAGGCGGTCTCTGGCGGGGCCGACCCGGCGTGGATCGGGTTTACCGACATCTACTGGCTGGGCGCGCTGATCCCCGAAGCCGGGAGCGCGCCGGACACCGGTTTCCGCTCGCTCGGCGACAACCTGTTCCGCGCCGACCTGATCTACAATCCGGCGACCCTGCAACCCGGACGACAGATTAGCCGCACCTCGCAGCTGTTCGCGGGCGCGAAGGAAAGCAACGTGCTCGACGCCTACCAGGACGCAGGCATCGCGCAGTTCGGCCTCGCGATCGACTGGGGCTGGTTCCGCTGGTTCGAAAAGCCGATCCTGTGGCTGCTGCGCCAGATCTTCTCGGTCGTCGGCAATTTCGGCGTCGCGATCATCCTGCTGACCTGCATCGTGCGCGGGCTGATGTTCCCGATCGCGCAGAAGGGCTTCGCCAGCATGGCGAGCATGAAGGCGATCCAGCCGGAAATGAAAAAGCTGCAGGAGAAGCACAAGGACGACAAGCTGACGCAGCAGCAGGAAATGCAGAAGCTGTTCAAGGAACGCGGCGTCAATCCGGTTGCCGGATGCCTGCCGATGCTGCTGCAGATCCCGGTGTTCTTCGCGCTGTACAAGGTGCTGATCCTCGCCATCGAAATGCGTCACCAGCCGTTCGTGTTCTGGATCAGGGATCTGTCCGCGCCCGATCCGGCGCATATCCTCAACCTGTTCGGCATGCTCCCCTTCGAAGTGCCGGGCATGCTCGCGCTCGGCCCGCTCGCGCTGCTGCTGGGCTTCACCATGTGGCTGACCTTCCGCCTCAATCCGGCGGCGATGGACCCGGTGCAGCAGCAGGTCTTCTCGATCATGCCGTGGGTGATGATGTTCGTGATGTCGCCCTTCGCGGCCGGGCTGCTGCTCTACTGGAACACCTCCAACATCCTGACACTGGCGCAGCAGAAGTACCTGTATTCCAAGCATCCGCAGCTGCGTGAAGCGGCTGAGAAGGAACGGGCGGAAAAGGCCCGGGCCCAATCGGAAAGCAAGGCGTGAACGCCCCCGGCCCGGGCCCGCAGACGCCTGAGGAAGTCGCCGCCGCGCGGATGGTGAGCGGCCGGGTCGAATTCCTGCTGTCTGCCCCGCAGCTCAAGTTCCTGCCCGAGCCGACCGTGCCGGAGATCGCGCTGGCGGGCCGCTCCAATGTCGGCAAGAGCTCGCTGCTCAACGCGCTGACCATGCGCAAGGGCATCGCGCGCGCCTCGGTCACGCCCGGGCGGACGCAGGAGCTCAACATCTTTGAAGTCGGCGCGCCGACCCAGTTCCGGCTGGTCGACATGCCCGGCTACGGCTTCGCCAAGGCACCCAAGAGCGTGGTCGAGAAATGGCAGGGGCTCGTGCGCACCTACCTGCGCGGGCGGCAGGTGCTGTCGCGTGCGCTGGTGCTGGTCGACAGCCGCCACGGGCTGAAGGACTCCGATCGGGCGATGATGAAGATGCTCGACGAAGCGGCCGTGGGCTATCGCATCGTCCTGACCAAGAGCGACAAGATCAAGGCCAGCGCGCTGGCCGAAACGCACGACAAGGTCGCCGCCGAGGCGAAGAAACACCCCGCCGCCTATCCCGAAATCCACCTGACCAGCGCCGAAAAGGGACAGGGGATCGCGGCCCTGCGTGCAGCGATCGTGACCGACGCGCTGACCCCCTAAGGTATCACCACGTTGCCTGCCGCCACGCTCGACAGCAGCGAGGCGGCGCTCTAGGCGCGAGGCTCATCCCGGCAAGGCCCGACGCGACAGACCCATGAAACTGATTATCGGCAACAAGAACTATTCCAGCTGGAGCCTGCGCGGCTGGCTGGCGTGCAAGCAGGCGGGCCTCTCGTTCGAGGAACTGCTGGTCCCGCTGTTCGGCGAGGATTGGGATGCGCTGAAGCAGCAGGAAGGCGACCTCACGCCGTCATCGGGCAAGGTGCCGGTGCTGTGGGATAACGAGGCGGTCGTGTGGGATAGTCTCGCGATCCTCGAATATCTGGCCGACAAGGTCGGGCGCGATCGCTTCTGGCCGAAGGAAGGCGCGGCGCGCGCGATGGCCCGCGCGATGGTCGCTGAAATGCACAGCTCTTACCTGTCGCTGCGGCGCGAATGCCCGATGAACATCCGCGCCCGGCATGCGGACGTGAAGATTTCCGAAGGCACCCGGCACGATGTCGTGCGCATCCTCGGCCTGTGGGCGGAGGCGCGTGCGCGCTTCGGCAGTGGCGGGCCGTTCCTGTTCGGCACCTTCGGCGCGGCGGATATCTTCTACGCGCCGGTGGTCAGCCGTTTCATCACCTATGGCTTCGGTGTACCGGGCTTTGCCGACAGTTACATGCAGGCGGTCTGGACGCACGACTGGCTCCAGCAATGGATCGCCGCCGCCGAGGACGAACAATGGGTCATCGAACAATACGAAAGCGTGCCGACCGCTTGAAACGGGGCGCGAGGCTGCGGATCGGTGCGGCGCTGGCGGCGATCGCGCTGCTGGTGCCAACTGCGAGCCACGCCTGGGGGTTCTATGCCCACGGGATCACCGCCGAGATCGCGCTCGCCAATATCCGCCCCGAAACGCGGGCGAAGCTCGACCGGCTGTTCCGCGCCGAGCGGCTGATCGGCACGCCCGACTGCGCGCTCGCGAACCTGGTCGACGCGGCCACCTGGCCCGACTGCATCCGGCGCGAGGGCTGGCGGTGGGGCTATACCGCCGCATGGCACTACCAGACCGAGCCGGTGACCGAAGACTACGACGCGCGCAAGAACTGCTCGGGCGGCAATTGCGTCAGCGCGCAGGTGGAGCGCAATTTCCGCATCCTCGCCGATGAGAGCCTGCCCGACAATGTCCGGCTGGAAGCACTGGCCTTCGTGGTTCACTTCGCGGGCGACATCCACATGCCGCTGCATTCGGGCGATCTGGACGACCGGGGCGGCAACGATCGCGAGGCCGCCTATGGCATTGCGCCGGGCCTCAACCTCCACTGGATCTGGGACGGCCCGCTGGCCGAACGCGCGATCACCAGCGCGCAGCCGTCGCTCGTGCGCCGCTATTCTGCCGCCGAGCGCGCGCAGCTGGCGGGCGGCACGCCTGCCGACTGGGGCCGCGAGAGCTGGCAGACCGCGCGCGACTTCGTCTATCCCAACGCCTTCGACCGCAGCCCGCTCGACGGGCCGCTGCCCGATGAGACCGCGCTGACGCAGAAGGCGATCGAGGCCGCGATTCCGGTATCGCAGCGGCGCGTTACGCAGGCCGGGCTGCGGATTGCCGAACTGCTCGACCGCGCGATGGAGCCGGGGCCCCTGCCCGAGCCAGCGCGCGACTAGCCCGCTAGGATCATTCGAAGCGGGACCCGTCCTTGCGCCGTTGCTCGCCCGCACTGGCGAACAGGTGCATGTCGATATCGGGGTAGTGGCAATCGGTGACAGCCGGCCTGCCCACTGCGACGAAACAGCATCGCTCGTCCGAACGGTTCTGCAAGGCATGGCCGTTGCCGTCGTTCTTCGGAAAGGCTGCGATGTCGCCGGCGCGCATGGGCGTCTCACCCGTATCGTCGACCAGCACCGCCTCGCCCGAAAGCATGATGACGATCTCGTCCTCGCCCTCGTGCCAGTGCCGTTGCGAGGACCATGCGCCGGGTTCCAGCACGACATGGCTCACACCGAAATCCTCCAGCCCGACGGCCGTGGCGACCCGGCGATACCAGCGCCCGTTCACAACCTCGCTATAGGGTGCAGGGTAGCCGGTCGCGTTGGTCTGCGGAATGGCGTCGAGATCGAGCTTGGGCATCGGCGAAGTCTCCTGCTAGCGCGTCAGACATGACCGATGTTCTCGACTTCGCCAAGCGGCTGATTGCCGCGCCCAGCGTCACGCCGGCAAACGGCGCGGTGTTCGATGAAATGCAGGCGATGCTGGAGCCCCTCGGCTTCGCGGTGCATCGTTTTACTCGTGGGAGCGGGCCCATGGGATCGGACGAGGCGCCGGTCGAAAACCTGTTCGCGATCCGCCGCGGTGCGGGCCCCAAACACTTCGCCTTCGCTGGGCACCTCGATGTGGTCCCGCCGGGAGAGGGCTGGAAAAGCGGGGCATTTGCGCCTGAAATCAGGGGCGACCTGCTCTACGGGCGCGGTGCGGTCGATATGAAGGGCGCGATCGCCTGCATGATCGCCGCCGTTGCCGATGTGCCGCCCGAGGCGGGCACGATCAGCTTCATCATCACCGGGGACGAGGAAGGGCCCGCGCTGCACGGCACCCGCGCACTGATCGATTTCATGCGCGCGAACGCCCACGCGCCCGACCTGTGCCTTGTCGGCGAGCCAACCAGCGTCAATCGGCTGGGCGACATGATGAAGATCGGACGGCGCGGGTCGGTCAACATGTGGCTCTCCGCCAAGGGCACGCAGGGCCACGTCGCCTATCCGCACCTAGCCGACAATCCGATTCCCCGCCTCGTCGCGGCAATGGCCGAGCTGGAGGCGCTGGAGCTGGACGAAGGCACCGACTGGTTCCAGCCGAGCAATCTGGAGATCACCAATATCGAGGTCGGCAATCCGGCGCACAACGTGATTCCCGGCGAGGCGCGCGCGCGGCTGTCCATCCGCTTCAACGATCTGCATTCGGGCGCCTCGCTGAGTGAGAAGGTCACCGAGATCTGCGCCCGGCACCAGGTCGATGTGCGGCCCGTCATCTCGGGCGAGCCCTTCCTGACCCCGCCGGGCGAGTTCTCGCAGATGGTGGGCGATGCGGTGCGGGCGGAAACCGGCGTCGCGCCCGAAGCCTCGACCAGCGGCGGGACGTCGGATGCCCGGTTCCTGCGTAGCGTCTGCCCGGTGATCGAGTTCGGGCTGGTCAACGCGACCATGCACAAGACGGATGAAGCGGTGGCGGTCGCAGACCTTGCCGTTCTTGCGCGGATCTATGCGCGGGTTGCACGCGCCGCATTGGAGAGCTGATCGAGCAAGGCTTGCCGTCTTCCTCCGGCAACGGCACTAGGGGCGGCTAGAGATTCTAGGGGGAAGTGAATGTTCAAGGCCTGGTTCGCCATTCCGCTTTGGCAGCGGGTGATCGCCGCACTCGCGCTCGGCATCGCCACCGGCCTGCTGTGGGGGCCTGAGGCCGAGAGCATCAAGATCATCGGCGACATCTTCATTGCCTTCATCAAGATGCTGGTCGTCCCGCTGATCTTCTTCAGCCTTGTCTCCGGCGTCGCGGCGATCGGCGATTTGCGCAAGCTTGGTGCGGTCGGCGGGCGGGCGCTGCTGATCTTTGTGATAACGGGGCAGATTGCGGTGTGGCTGGGCCTGTTCCTCGGCACGGTCATCCAGCCGGGCGTGGGGGTCGACACGAGCGGTCTCGACCTCGGCCCGACTCCGCCGCCCAACGAGACGACCTGGCGCGAAATGGTTCTGAGCATCGTGCCGCAAAGCCCGGTGGAGGTGATGGCGGACGTCAATGTGCTCCCGCTGATCGTGTTCAGCCTGCTCATCGGAGTCGGTATTCTGATGGCCAAGGAAGAGGGCGGGCCGGTCCAGAAAATCTTCGATTCGGGTGCGGTGGTGATGCAGAACGTCACCATGGTGGTGATGGAGCTCACTCCGTTTGGCGTCTTCGCTCTGATGGCGTGGGTCGCGGGCACGCTGGGCTTCGATGCGCTGGTCGCGCTCGGCAAGCTGGTCGGCCTCAACTATTTCGGCTGTCTGCTGATCATCCTCGTCATGTACTCGGCGATGATAAAGTTCATTGCCCGCCTGCCGGTGATCGGTTTCTTCCGCGGGATCGTGGACGCGATGGCGGTCAGCTATTCGACCGCCAGCTCCAACGCGACGCTGCCTGTGACGCTGCGCTGTGCGGAGCGTAACCTAGGCGTCTCCAACTCGGTCGCCAGCTTCGTGATCGCGCTGGGTGCGACGATCAACATGAACGGCACTGCGATGTATCTCGGCCTCGCGACGCTGTTCGGTGCGCAGGTGTTCGGCGTGGACCTGAGCTGGGGCCAGTATTTCCTGATCTCGATCCTTGCGACCTTGGGCGCGGTTGGCGCGGCGGGCATCCCCGGCGCGGGACTGATCATGATGGCGCTGGTCTTCGGCGCGGTCGGCGTGCCGCTGGAAACGATCGCCTTCGTCGCGGGCGTCGACCGGATCATGGACATGATGCGCACCACCACCAATGTCAGCGGAGATGCGGCGGTGGCGGTGACGGTGGCCAACATGACCGGCGAACTGGACCGCGAGGAACTGATCAGCGCGGACGATGTCTAGCGGGCACTAATCATCCATCATTTCCGGCGCGTCGCTGACCTTGTCGGCATATTCGACGGGCACGAACTCGCCGAGGCCACAGGCGGCGCCGCGCGAGAGCTGGCCGCCGATATTGTTGAGCTCGAAGACGATTTCCCCGCTGCACAGGTTACCGCCACGCACGTCGTACGCGATGGCATCGCCGCGGCGCAGCGCGGGGCAGCCCTGCGACAGCGCGTTGCGATAGGTTTTGCCGTTGTCGAGCTCGAAATCGATCACCCCGTCGCCGCGCACCTTGGTGTTGCGCACGAGCGAGGCGGAGATGCAGCTCTTCGCCGCGCCGGTGACCTGTACCGCAGGCTCGACCTCGGCAGGCACGGTGTCCGGCTGGGCGATCGGCGCACAGGCGCACAGCGCGATCATTCCTGCCAAGGGGGCTGCTGCAAATTTCATCATGGGGGTTCTCCGCTGCGACCGGCGCGCGGCGAGAATCACCGCCGCGCCTTGGGCGGTTCTAACACTTTCTTGCGGAAGCTGCACAGGTCGGCGACCTCGCACCGCCAGCATTCGGGCGTGCGCGCCTTGCACACATAGCGGCCGTGCAGGATCAGCCAGTGATGCGCGTGAAGGCGGAAGGGGCCAGGCACGCGCTTTTCAAGCTTGGCCTCGACCTGTTCGGGCGTCTTGCCCTTGGCGAGGCCGGTGCGGTTGCCGACCCGGAAGATATGCGTGTCGACCGCGAAGGTCTCCTGCCCGAAGGCGCAATTGAGCACGACATTGGCGGTCTTGCGGCCGACCCCGGGCAGCGTGACCAGTTCCTCGCGCGTGTGCGGAACCCCGCCAGCATGCTCGCCGACCAGCAGGGCCGCCATCGCGATCACGTTCTTCGCCTTGGAATTGAACAGCCCGATCGTCTTGATGTGCTGCTTCAGGCCCTCTTCGCCCAGATCGAGCATCTGCTGCGGAGTCTTTATCTGCGCAAACAGCGCGCGGGTGGCCTTGTTCACGCCGACATCGGTCGCCTGCGCACTCAGCGTCACCGCGACCAGCAGCTGGTAGGCATTGCCATATTCCAGCTCGGTCTCGGGCGAGGGATTGCCTTCCGCCAGCCGCCGGAAGAATTCGAAGATCTGGTCCTTGGTCACGGGTGCGGCCTGTTAGCCCTTTCGAGTGCGGCGATCTTTGCTTCTATCTCTTCATCGACATCGTCCAGCCGTTCCAGATGGCGCCTCAGGGCGTCGATCCGCTGGTCGCGGCGACTGTGCATGGCGTCCGAGAAGGCCGAAGCGATAATGCCCGTCGGCATGGCGACGAAGGCAATGCCAGAGAGCGCGAGGACGCTGCCGAAGACCTTGCCCAGCGCGGTGATCGGATAGGCATCGCCATAGCCCACGGTGGTCAGCGTGATGACCGACCACCACAAGGCGCGCGGGATAGAGCCGAAGACTTCGGGCTGGATATGCCCTTCGAGGATATACAGCGCCGTCGCGCCCACCAGCACGAAGACGAGCGCCAGCGCCGCGGTCACGATGAGGTCGTCCGCCCGGTCGGCAATTGCCTGCCACAGCGCCCTGACCGCGCGGCTGAACCGACCGAACTTCATGATCGCGAACACCCGCAGCAGCCGCACCGTGCGCAGCATCGCGGCATCGGCGGTGATCAGCGGCATGAGAGTGGAGACGACCACGAACAGGTCGATCAGGCCAAGGGGGGAGACGATGAACCGCCAGCGCTTGCGCCAGGCGGACCCGTCCCCCGGCTCCTCCGCCGCCGCGTAGATGCGCGCGACATATTCGACGAGGAAGATCGCGCCGAATATCAGCTCGAACAGCAGAAATGTCCGATGCCATTCGGCGGTGATGGACCGTTCGGTGGACAGCGCTGCCGTCGCCACCGCGAGCAGGATCACCACGATAAGCAGCCGGTTGGTCAGCGTCAGCCGCCCGTCGGGCAGAGCGCCGACGAACAGCTGCTTGTGCAGGAACTGGCGCAATCGCGTCATGGGCCTCCTCTACCGCCGATCAGGGGCGCAGCCAAACCGGCTTCAGGCGATGCCGAGCACGTCTTCCATGGTATAGCGCCCCGGCTGCTTGCCGATCAGCCACGCCGCGCCGGTCAGCGCGCCGCGGGCGAACAGCGTGCGATCCTCGGCCACGTGGCTGAGCACGATTCGCTCGTTCTCGCCTGCCAGGATGACTGAGTGCTCGCCCGCGACGGTGCCGCCGCGCAAGCTCGCGAAGCCGATCGCGCCGTCGCAGCGCGCCCCGGTGTGCCCATCGCGCCCGCGCTCTGAGTTCTGTGCAAGGTCGATGCCGCGCGCGCTTGCCGCCGCTTCGCCCAGCAGCAGCGCGGTACCCGACGGCGCGTCCACTTTTGCCCGGTGATGCATTTCGACGATCTCGATGTCCCAGCCCTGCGCCAGCGCACCTGCGGCCTCGCGTACCAGCCGTGCAAGCATGGTCACACCGAGAGAGGTATTGCCGGTCTGCAGTACCGCGACCGCGCGCGCGGCGTTGTCGATCGCGGTGTGATGCTGCTCTTCCAGCCCCGTGGTGCCGATCAGGATCGGGACGCCTGCGCCGACGGCGGCGTGCAGATTGCCCTCGAGCGCCTGCGGAGCGGAGAAGTCGATCAGCACGTCGCTGCGATCGGCCAGCCCGGCGACGTCCTCGCCCTTGTCGACCGCGCCTGCCAGCGTGTATTCGCCACCCTCGATCGCCGCGGCGATCGCCTGTCCCATGCGCCCGTCGCGCCCGATAATTCCGATTGCTGCCATTGCCCTCGCGCCCTGCCGGTGTTTGATGGGCTCATGGCAGACATTCGCAACATCGTCATCCTGACCGGCGCAGGAATTTCCGCAGAAAGCGGGATCGACACCTTCCGCGATGCAGGCGGCCTGTGGGAACAGCACCGGATAGAGGACGTCGCCACGCCCGAGGCATTCGCCCGCAATCCGGCGCTGGTGCAGGGCTTCTACGACGCGCGCCGCGCCGCGCTCGACGCAGTGGAGCCCAATGCAGCGCACCGGGCGCTCGCCTGGCTCGAGTCCGAATGGCGGGAAGATGATGCGGACAGCCTGCTGATCGTCACTCAAAACGTCGACGACCTGCACGAACGCGCGGGCGCGAAGCGCGTGCTCCACATGCACGGTCGGCTGCGCAGCGCGCTGTGCACGGCGTGCCGCGCGCGCATGGAGTGGCACGGTCCCCTGAGCGATGCGCCGCCCTGCGAGGCGTGCGGGGCGCCCGCGCTGCGGCCCGACATCGTATGGTTCGGCGAGATGCCCTACGAGATGGAGCGTATCTACGCCGCGCTGGCGCAGGCGGACCTGTTCGTCTCGATCGGCACCAGCGGTGCGGTCTATCCGGCGGCTGGCTTCGTGCAGGAGGCTGCGGCCTACGGCGCGCGAACGCTGGAACTGAACCTTGAACGCAGCGAAGGCTCGCACTGGTTCGACGAGTCGCGCCAGGGCCGGGCGGGGGAGCTGGTGCCCGCATGGGTGGACGAGGTGCTGGGGTGATCCTCCTCCTCCTCCTCCTCCTCCTCGGGACATGAAAAAAGCGGGCCGGAAATTGCTCCCCGGCCCGCCATGCAATCTTTTGAATCGCCGAGAGCGATCAGTTGCTCACGGCCTCGTCGTCATCGTCGGCGATGATGAGGGCGCCCATGCCGATTGCCGCAAGGGCAAGGATGACGCCGGCAGCACCGATGCCGCCGAGTTCGGACTCGCCGTCGATCGGGGCGGAGGCCCGTGTCATCGGTGCGGGCTCGGATGCGGCTTGCAGGGCGACGGGAGCGCCTGCCAGCGAAATGGCCGCTGCGATTGCGCTAAGCTTGGTAAGTTTCATGAAGGTAAACCTCTCTTCGGGGGAGGGCCTTCAATGGCCGCGTGCGAGACTTGTTTCGCGATTCGAAGAACTTTCGGTGAAGAGACCCGTCGCCGCGATGGCCCGAGCTATGCGCGCGCGCGATCGCAACCCCGACATGCAGGATCCTTGGCGATCTGGAAGTTGCGCATTGCGGGGCTGAGCCCCTCCATCAGATGCAGCGTGCCCCATTGGGGATCGCCCAGCGCGCTCACTCCGCACAGAAGCACGCGGATCGCCTGCATCGCGGCGAAGCTGCCGACCCAGCCGACCATCGCGCCCAGCACGCCGTCTTCGGCGCAGGTGTCGCAATCCTCGGCATCGAAGGCGTCGCCGACGAAGCAGCGGTAGCAGGCGTGTTCGGGCAGGTGGCCCGCGAAAGCGCCCACCTGGCCTTGGAAGCGGCCCACCGCCGCCGAGAGCAGCGGTACGCGCGCCGCAACGCAGGCGTCCGACACGGCAAGACGGGTGGCGAAGTTGTCCGTCCCGTCGAGCACCAGGTCCGCATCCTCGATCAATGCTGCCGCATTGGCCGAATCGATCCGGTCGTCGCGCACATCGGCGGTCAGCCCATTGTCGAAATTGGCCAGCCAGCGACGTGCGGCGACCGCCTTGGCATGGCCGATGTCGCGGGTGGTGTAGATCGTCTGGCGCTGGAGGTTGGACAGCTCGACATCGCCCGAATCGACCAGGGTGAACCGGCCCACGCCTGCGCCCGCGAGATATTGCAGCGCCGGGCTGCCGATTCCGCCCAGTCCGATCAGCGCGACATGCATGTCGGCCAGCGCGGCCTGCCCCGCGCCGCCCACTTCGGGCAGCACGATATGGCGCGCGAAACGCTCAAGCCGTTCGGGTGCCAGGCTCACGGTTTGTCCGCGCCCTCGTCGCGCCGTTCCTGCACGAAGCTGCCGATCCCGAACCACCACAGGAAGGCGATCACGCCCCCCTTCACCGGCTGGAGCATCGCCAGCAACATCGCCACCGCGACCGGCAGGATGATCGCCAGCGTCAGGATCGGCGACATTTCGTAGCTGCCGATCATCGCGATCACGACCGGTGCCAGCAGATGGCCGACCACGAAGATGCCGATATAGGCGGGGAAATCGTCCGCCTGCTGGACCGACCAGTCCTGCGCGCAACGCGGGCAGGCATCGACCGGCTTGATCCACTTGCGGAACAATCGCGCCTCGCCGCAGCGCGGGCACATGCCGCGCAAGCCGCGCAGCAGTGCACCGCCAAGCGTGGCGGGCAAGTCGACTCGTTGTGGACAAGGCTGGGGATCGGCCATGGGCAAGCTGTTGGCAGCCTGTGGCCGAGCTGTCGACAGACCTGTGGGCGGGTCTGTCGACAATCAGTGGGCAATCTGTCGATCGGCTGTGCGTGGTGCGATCAGCTTTCGAGCTGGCGCAGCAGGCTGCGCACATCGCCGTCCATGTCCGCATCGCGGGTGCGCAGGTCTTCGATCAGCTTGACAGCGTGGATCACGGTCGAGTGGTCGCGCCCACCGAACTTGCGTCCGATTTCGGGGTAGCTGCGCGGGGTCAGCACTTTGGAGAGGTACATCGCCACCTGACGCGGACGGACCACCGCGCGGGTCCGGCGCTTGCTGCTCATTTCCGAACGATCGAGGCGATAGAACTGGCAGACGGTGCGCTGAATCTCGTCGATCGTGATCCGGCGACGGTTGGCCGACAGAATATCGGTCAGCTGTTCTTCCGCCAGCTGCAGCGAGACCGGCTGGCCGGTCAGCTGGGCATAGGCGATCAGCTTGTTGAGGCCGCCGACCAGCTCGCGCACGTTGCGGGTGATCGTGCGGGCGAGAAAATCGATCACGTCATCGGGCACGCTCAAAGGCGCAAACCGGGTCAGCTTGGACTCGAGGATCGAACGGCGCAGCTCGAGGTCGGCAGGCTGGATGTCCGCAACCAGACCCATCGACAGGCGGCTGAGCAGGCGCGGCTCGACCGAATCGAGTGCCTGAGGCGCGCGGTCGGCGGCGAAGACCAGCCGCTTGCCCTCCGACAAAAGGTGATCGATCGTATAGAGCAGCTCTTCCTGAGCGCTCGCCTTGCCGATGATGAATTGCAGATCGTCCACCAGCAGCAGGTCGAACCCGCGCAGCCGCGTCTTGAACTCGATCATCCGGTTCTGCTTCAGCGCCTGGACGAACTCGACCATGAAACGCTCGGCAGAGCAGTAGAAAATGCGGGCGCGCGGGTGCTGGCCGAGGAACTGGTGCCCGATCGCGTGCATCAGGTGCGTCTTGCCCTGGCCGGTCGCGGCCTTGATGTAGAGCGGCGAGAACTGGGGCTTCTCGTTCGCGGCCATGCGCTGTGCGGCGTTGCGCGCCAGCACATTGGCATCGCCGGTGACGAAGGCGGCGAAGGTCAGCGACGCGTCGAGCCCGACGCTGCTGAAGCCCGGATCGCCGAAGCCTCCGTCCGACACGACTCGCAGATCGGGCCCGTCATTGGCCGGGCGGCGCGAATCGCCGAGCGAGATGTCGGCCATCCGCTTGCGGCTGGGGTGGACCTCAATCGCGACGGTCTTGATTTCGGACCGCATGATCTTCCACGCGAGCGAAAGGCGGTCGGCGAAATGCTTGCGGACCCACTCGGCCGCGAATTCAGAAGGCAGGTAGAGTGCGAGCGTACCGGACTCGGCGGCGAATTCGCCCAGCTGGATCGGCTTGATCCACTGGCTGTGCAGCTGGTGGCCCAGGTCTTTGCGCAGGCCGGCACTGATATCGTCCCAGTCCGCGGTCAGCGCCACGCGCTCCATATCTTCGCCTTCGCCCTTGGCCCGCTTGCGTGCGGCACCGTTCGTGTCGGGAATACGTGCCATGACTTGCTAATAGACCTCCGCTGCCGGAAGCGCGTGTCGCTTCCGGGGTTCCCTGTTTGCATTCGATGGATACAGCGCCCCCTTCACTGAAATCGCGACGCATCGCGAGCAGTGTTGAGGCCCCCCACCGGCCATCTTCGATTTAGTCCCTGCCGCGGTGTCCCTCCCCGGCGGTGACGATCAATAGACAGGTCTGCGGCGGGATCGGCAAGCGCGAAATGGTAGCGAATTTGAAATAAAGAAATTGACAGTGGTGTGAGCCGCAGGCTTGCGTTTAACACGCTGTAAAGGCTGTTTTTTCGCCCGCGATGACCCTTCGAATCGGCGGGATTCCTCGGCCGAATCGCGAAGGCTGTGCGTCAGCTTTAAGACAAAACCAAAAGGGGCCGTCGCACACTGCGACGACCCCGAAAACGCGGTCAGATTGTCGTCTGAAAGCGGTTTAGAGAGCGGACACCCGCTTGGAAAGGCGGCTCATCTTGCGCGAAGCGGTGTTCTTGTGGAGAACGCCGCGCGCAACACCGCGCGCCAGTTCCGGCTGGGCCTCGCGAAGCGCGGTCTGGGCGGTTTCCTTGTCGCCGCCATCGATCGCGCTCTCGACCTTCTTGAGGAAGGTGCGGATGCGGCTCATGCGTGCACCGTTGATTTCGGCGCGGCGCTCGTTGCGGCGGATGCGTTTGCGGGCTTGCGGCGTATTGGCCATGGTCGTCCTTGTCTCTGGCCGCGAAGCGCGCAGCCAACTGCTTTTAAAATCAATGCCTGGAAGCGGCGATTGCTCACCGGAAGGGCGCGCACTTAGGGCGCGGTGCCCCGCTCGTCAAGGAAATTGGCCGAAAGCCTACCTCTGGCAGACCGGGCAATACCAGGTGCTGCGCCCGCCCTGTTCGATCCGGGCGATGTGCCCTCCATCCTCGCGTCGGCACGATTCGCCGGTGCGGCCATAGACCTCGAACCGGGTGGAGAAATAGCCCAGCTCGCCATCGGGCCGGGCATAATCGCGCAAGGTCGACCCGCCGTCGCGAATCGATTGCTCCAGCACCTCGCGGATGGCCGATACCAGCCGTTCCAGCGCCGCGAGGGAGACTCGTCCGCCCGCCCGCTTCGGGCTGATCCGCGCGCGCCACAGCGCCTCGCATACGTAGATATTGCCGAGGCCTGCGACGATTCGCTGGTCGAGTAGCAGCAGCTTGATCGCCTGCTTGCGGCCCGCGAGGGCGGCGCGCAGATAGGCGGCGGTGAGATCGGGCCCGAGGGGTTCGGGGCCCAGGCTGACGAAGCTGGGCCACGCATTGATCGCGTCCGTGTCGACCAGGTCGACCCAGCCGAATCGCCGCGGATCGTTCAGCGCGAATCGATTCGATTCGGTTTCGATCAGCAGGTGGTCGTGCCGGTCGGGCTGTTCGGGATCGATCCGCCAGCGGCCACTCATCCCCAGATGAAAGATCAGCGTCTGGTCGCGGTCGGTATGAATCAGGCCGAACTTGGCGCGCCGCCCCAGCGCGGTCACCCGCGCGCCGACCAGCGCTTGCCCCAGCCCGTCGGGGAAGGGCCTGCGCATGTCGGGCCGCGCGGTGCGCGCGGCGGTGATGATGCGGTTTTCCAGATGAAGGGCGAGCCCGCGCACGGTTGTCTCGACCTCGGGAAGTTCGGGCATTTGGTTTC
>CAXAXQ010000001.1:0-208867 GCA_963972905.1 uncultured Erythrobacteraceae bacterium | reverse complement strand
ATCAGCATGGCGAAGCTGGCGAACAGCTGCATGCCTTCGGTGAAGCCGCCGAACGCCGCGAGGGTGCGCGCGATATCCTCGTCCGTGTCGACCCCGAACAGCTGCAGGTAATCGTGCTTGTCCTTCATCTCCTCGTATTCGAGGAACATGCCGTACTCGCTTTCGGGCATGCCGATCGTGTCGAGCAGGTGGCTGTAGGCCGCGATGTGGATCGTCTCCATGTTGGAGAAGGACGCAAGCATCATCTTGATCTCGGTCGGCTTGAACACCCGGCCGTATTTCTCGTGATAGCAGTCCTGCACCTCGACATCGGCCTGGGTGAAGAAGCGGAAGATCTGCGTGAGCAGGTTACGCTCGTGATCGGACAGCTTCTGCGCCCAGTCGCGGCAATCCTCGCCCAAGGGCACTTCCTCGGGCATCCAGTGAACCTGCTGCTGGCGCTTCCAGAAGTCGTACGCCCACGGATATTCGAAGGGCTTGTAGGTCTTGCGGGCTTCGAGCAGCGACATTGGTGTTCTCCGGGGCGCGGGGGCCTTCTGCGGTGGTCAGGATTCGTGATCGGTCTGCCAACATAAGGAATCACAGCGGTGATTCGATAGCAAGCATGGCCAATGGGTCGGGGATAAGCGGCACGGGGCGCTACCTCCCTTGGTCCGGGGGCGCGGCTAGCCGGGCAATCCAGCGATCAACAAAACGATCACCAAGACGACAATCACGATTCCTATCGCGATCGCGGCACCGCCGCTCGCCGCAGCCTCTCGGAAGAAGGCGCGCATCCACCTCTGGTGTTCTCCCTCTTCCTCCAGCGCAGCGAGTTCTTCGGGCGACATCGCGTTGCGGCGAATCCGGCCCCACAGCCATGAGCACGCGGCCACAAAGGCAAGGGTGAGCAGCATGGCGGCGAAGCCCCAGTCCTTGCCCAGCAGCTGCTCGAGCTCGACTGTGAAGTTGATCTGGAACACCATCAGTGCCGGGGCGCCGACAAGCACGATGGCAAAACGCACCAGAATGTCCTTGAGCGGTCGCGGGCGTTCGTTGTCGTCGCGATCGAGCGACAGGAGATCGGCGCGATCATGGCGCCCCTGCGCCACCGCACGTCGGATGCGCCATTCGCGGAACTGCCAGTCCGCCCACGGGAAGACCTCTAGAATTGCCATCACAAGGACCATGAAGGCGAACCCTCCCACAAGGCCCCACGACAGGTCCGCCGCGCCGAAATGCAGAGCTACGTCTTCCCCCATGGCCCGGAAGATGCCCCATCACCGCAAGGCTGACAAGCCGGGTGGCGACTACCGCCTTTGGACCAAAGCCGGAACGAATCCCGCGCTCCAATCATTGTTTCCATGTAAGGCGGGCCCAAGCAGGCCCTTGAAAATAAAGACAAGATTGGAGCATTTTATGTTCGAGAAGATCCGCATCAAGGAACACATGGAAATCGTCGATACGACCGGCCAGCACGTCGGCACGGTGGACGAAGTCGAAGACGAGCGCATCAAGCTGACCAAGTCGGACGCCATGGACAGCCAGCACCACTTCATCGCACTCGACGCGGTCGAAAAGCTCGACGACAATCGTGTCGTGCTGAAGGAGGGCACGCCCCTTCCCGTTGGCCTCGGCAACAAGGCGACCACCCCCGCCTAACGTCCGACACGACATAATGCGGGCGCTTGTTTGCCCCGCATGACAAAACCCCGGCTCGCCATCGCGGCGCGCCGGGGTTTTTTGTGTCCGCATAAGAAACTCTGCGAGGCGCAGCCCTTTACTGGCAGGCCCCTACTGACAGGCGAGGCATTCCTCGTAGTCGGTCTGCTCGCCCCCATTCGCTCCCGGGCCTGCGGCCAGTTCGTACTTAGCCGCCTCGGAGGTGTTGTCCGCCTCCACGCCGCCGGCGAACCCTGCACGCTGAATGCTTTTGGAGCGCAGGTAGTAGAGCGATTTGATCTTCTTCTCCCACGCATGGAAGTGGAGCATCATCAGATCCCACTTGTCGACATCGGCGGGAATGAAGAGGTTGAGGCTCTGCGCCTGGTCGATCATCGGCGAACGGTCGGCCGCGAATTCGAGCAGCCAGCGCTGGTCGATCTCGAAGCTGGTCTTGTAGATCGCCTTTTCCTCCGGCGTCAGGAAGTCGAGGTGGGCAACCGAGCCGCCGCGCTCGAGGATCGAATTCCACACATTGGTCGAATCCTTGCTCTTCTTCGCCAGCAGTTCCTGCAGGTAGGGGTTCTTGACCACGAAGCTGCCCGACAGCGTCTTGTGGGTATAGATGTTCGCCGGGATCGGCTCGATGCAGGCGGAGGTGCCGCCGCAGATGATGCTGATCGACGCGGTCGGCGCGATCGCCATCTTGCAGCTGAACCGCTCCATCGCGCCCATTTCCTCCGCGTCGGGGCACGGGCCCCGCTCGTGCGCGAGCATCATCGAGGCTTCGTTGGCGGCGGTGCTGATGTGCTGGAACATCTTGATGTTCCACGCCTTGGCCATCGGCCCTTCGAGCGGCAGGTTCTTCGACTGGAGGAACGAGTGGAAGCCCATCACGCCCATGCCGACCGAGCGTTCGCGCGATGCGGAATACTTGGCCCGCGCCATCTCGGGCGGCGCGCGGTCGATGTAATCCTGCAGCACGTTGTCGAGCATGCGCATCACATCCTCGATGAACTGCTTGTCGCCGTTCCACTCGTCCCACTTTTCGAGGTTGAGCGAGCTGAGACAGCACACCGCCGTACGGTCGTTGCCGAGGTGGTCGCGGCCCGTTGGCAGGGTGATTTCGCTGCACAGGTTCGAGGTCGAGACCTTGAGGCCCAGATCGCGGTGATGCTTGGGCATCATGTTGTTCACCGTGTCGGAGAACACGATGTAGGGTTCACCCGTGGCCAGGCGCGTTTCGACCAGCTTCTGGAACAGGCTGCGCGCGTCGACCGTCTTGCGGACCGAACCGTCACGCGGGGAGACGAGGTCGAATTCTTCGCCCGCGCGGACCTTTTCCATGAACTCGTCGGTGACGAGAACGCCGTGGTGGAGGTTCAAGGCCTTGCGGTTGAAATCGCCGCTGGGCTTCCGGATTTCGAGGAATTCCTCGATCTCGGGATGGCAAATGTCGATATAGCACGCCGCCGAGCCACGCCGCAGCGAGCCCTGCGAGATTGCCAGCGTCAGACTGTCCATCACGCGGACGAAGGGGATGATCCCGCTGGTCTTGCCGTTGAGGCCGACCGGCTCGCCGATCCCGCGCACATTGCCCCAGTAGGTGCCGATCCCGCCACCCTTGGAGGCGAGCCACACGTTCTCGTTCCAGGTGTCAACGATGCCGTTGAGACTGTCTTCGACCGAGTTGAGGTAACATGAAATCGGCAGGCCGCGATGGGTGCCGCCGTTCGACAGCACCGGAGTCGCGGGCATGAACCACAGTTTCGAGATGTAGTCGTAAAGGCGCTGCGCGTGCGCCTGATCGTCGGCATAGGCATCGGCGACGCGGGCGAACAGGTCCTGATAGGATTCGCCCGGCAGCAGATAGCGGTCTTCCAGCGTTTCCTTGCCGAACTCGGTCAGGTTCGCATCGCGCGCATTATCGGTGACCACGTCGAACCGGCGCGGGTTGACCTTCTTGCTGTCGGAGGTGTCGGCGGCGCTCGCCGCAACCGCCTTGGCCATCGCCTCTGCGGTGGCTTCGGCGACCAGTTCGCCCGAGCCGCGATCATCCTTGTCCATCGTAACTGCCTTTTTCTGGGCCTTGCCGGATGCATTTGCACCCTTGTGCCCTTTGCCGCCGGTGGCCTTGCCAGCCGTCGTCTTGCCTTGGGGGCGCGCCGTGTCTTCGCCCATGGTGGAAATATCGGCCTCGCCAGTGCTGAATTCCATAGCTCGCCCCTAACGCATTGCCCGAATGGTGCGCCGTCGTGACGCCCCATGCTGTTTCCTAAACCGTGCCTTGGCGGATCTTGCCCGCACTATCACGCACCCTTCGCGAGAACCCTGCTGCACGTCGACCGGACCGCTGTCCGCATCGCGTGCGGATCGCGAGGGACATCAAACATGAATCAGCGGGCCGGGCGGCGCAAGGGTGGGGCATCGCAAAAAACCATGGGACGGGCCGCCAAAGGGTCTGGACGAGTCGACAAAAGCACCGGGCGCGCCGATTCGGGAGGGGTGGCCCCGCACAACCAAACTGTGGGTAAAAACCGCTAGGTGGATTCAGCTTGGCCCGCCCGTGCGCTAGCAGCCCCCGCTTTGCGAAAATCCCACCGCAAAAACTCCCACGCGGTGCCTGAAACGGTCACGAAAAAGGCCCCCGCCATTGCTGGCGGAGGCCCGATGCCGGAAAAACCCGGCGAATAAGGCGTGCAGCTCTATTCCATTTCGTCGGCGCGTTCGTTGAGCGCGTCGGCCCGCTCGTCGCCAATGTCGTCGATTTCCTCGGCGCGCGCATTCAGCGCATCTTCCTGGGCATCGGTCGGCGCTTCGTCGGCCTGCTCTTCGAGAGCGGCGGCCTGATCATCGCCGTAATCTTCCACCGCATCGGCGCGCTCTTCGAGCATGTCGCCCTGCTCTTCGACGGCACTGTCTTCGCCGCAGGCGCTCAGCGCGAGGGCGGCGGCGGGCAGGGCGGCGAGAATTGCGATCTTCTTCATGGGGTGCGTCCTTCTGTTGCTTCCGCCCCGGTGGGCGGCACACCCCACCAATGGCTCAGCGCCGTGATTTAGCCATAATTAGCAATTGTTATGAGACTCAACGCGGTAGCAGCACCGTATCGCGCGCGATGCTGTCCGTTCGGGGATGGTCGAGGGTGAAGTGCAGCCCCCTGCTTTCCTTGCGTTCGAGCGCGCAGCGCACGATCAGCTCTGCCGCCTGGACCAGGTTGCGCAGTTCGATCAGATCGGTCGTCACGCGGAAGCTGCCGTAGTAATCGTCGATCTCGGACTGCAGCAGGCGGATGCGATTCGCCGCACGTTCGAGCCGTTTGGTCGTGCGCACGATCCCGACATAGTTCCACATGAAGCGGCGGATCTCGGTCCAGTTCTGCTTGATAATCACCTCTTCGTCCGAATCGGTCACCCGGCTGGCGTCCCACGGGCGGATTTGAGGCGGGGCATCGAGCTCGTCCCACATCGACAGGATATCCCGCGCCGCAGCCTCGCCGAAGACGAAGCATTCGAGCAGCGAGTTCGACGCGAGACGGTTGGCCCCGTGCAGCCCGCTCTCGATACATTCGCCCGCCGCCCACAGGCCGGGCAGGTCGGTGCGGGCATAGAGGTCCACCAGCACTCCGCCGCAGGTATAGTGCTGCGCGGGCACCACCGGAATCGGTCCGGTGGTCATGTCGATGCCGAGGCCCATCAGCTTCTCGTGGATCGTGGGGAAATGCTCCTTCACGAACTCGGGCGGCTGGTGACTGATGTCGAGATGGACATAGTCGAGCCCGAAGCGCTTGATCTCGGCGTCGATCGCCCTCGCCACGACATCACGGGGGGCCAGCTCCAGCCGTTCGGGATCGTAGAACTCCATGAACCGCTTGCCCGTGCGCGGGTTGTAGAGCCGCCCGCCCTCGCCCCGCACTGCCTCGGTCACGAGGAAGTTCTTGACCTCCAGGTTGTAGAGGCAGGTCGGGTGGAACTGCATCATTTCCATGTTGGCTACGCGCGCGCCGCCGCGCCACGCCATCGCGATCCCGTCACCCGTCGCGCCGCGCGGCGCGGTGGAGAATAGGTAGCAGCGCCCCGCCCCGCCCGCCGCGAGCACGGTCGCGCGCGCGACATGCGCCTCGACCTCGCCCGTCTCCTCGTTCAGCGCATAGGCGCCCCACACCTGCCCCGCGCCCGAGTATCGCAGCTCGTGCCGCCCGGTGATCAGGTCGACGCAGGTGCGGCCCGGAAGCAGGGTGATGTTGGGATTGTCCTCGGCCGCCTTCAGCAGCGCGGACTGGACCGCCCAGCCGGTCGCGTCGTTAACATGCACGATCCGCCGGTGCGAGTGCCCGCCCTCACGCGTGAGGTGCAGCGCGCCGCTTTCTTTGTTAAATGGCACGCCCAGCTCGATCAGCCGGTCGATCGCGTGCGGCGCGCGCTCGATCACGAATTCGACCGTCTCGCGATCGTTAAGCCCCGCGCCCGCGACCATCGTATCGCGGATATGATCCTCGAAGGTGTCGCCCGCGTCGAGCACGGCAGCGATCCCGCCCTGCGCCCACGCGGTGCTGCCACCGGTGAGCGTGCCCTTGGCCAGCACCAGCACCTTCTTCTCTCCGGCAAGGGCCAGCGCCGCGGTGAGGCCCGCCGCGCCCGAGCCGATCACGAGGACATCATGTTGCGCGCTTTGCTGTGTCATATCCGATGCAGCTATGACGGCTTTTGTCATTGGACAAGCAAGAAGGGATTGGGTGAAGCGAAGATAGACCGACACCACCGGGGATCGCATCAATGTCCAGCAAGCTTTTCGCCGCACTCTTCGCGAGCCTCGCCATCGCCGCATCGGCGGCAAGTGCGCAGCAGCCTGCCGAGGAGGTACTCCTTCAGTTTAAGGACGGGGCCGAATTCGCGAAGGTCAGCCGCACGGGGACGACCTGTACGATGCTGTTCGGGAACGAGGCGGACAAGACCGCCGTCACGCTCCTGATCGGTCAGACGACGATCACGAGCCAGCTGTACATGATGACAACGGCAGATGTCGGGGCCAATGCCGAACAGTTCGATTTCAGGCGCCTGACGCCTGACGGGATCGTCACCGATCGCAAGGCCTTCATCAAGACGGAGAAGGGGCCGGGCATCTTCGAATACGCGTCATCCCTCAACGCTCTGCAGATCGATTTCGACGATTTGCAGAAGACCGGCGGTTTCCTGCTGACCAGACCGAACGACGAAAGCGCGGCGGTGTTGGTCAAGTTCGACGGTGTCGCGCGCGACCGGACCATCGCGGCAATGGGCGAATGCCTCGCCAGCCTGCCCTCGCACTGGTCGCTGGACGGCTAGGCCTGCCACGCGGGTACTTTTCGCTTGATCGCGCCCGGTTCGCGGTGTGCAAACACCCATGGATCCGGGAAAGCGAAAGCAGCTGGAAGAACGGCGCGCGGCGCTGAAGGCGACCCCGCCACCGCCCAAGGTAGAGGGCACCATCATCCCGCGCCTGGCGGAGCGCGGAGTCCCGTACGAGGCGCGCTTCGACGGGATCTGGACGCCGCCTTTTATCCGGATCGCGGGCAATGGCGTGTGGTGGCCCGATTGCCCCGAGCCCGCCGATATCGACCACTGCTGGCTCAGCGACGAGGACGATCCCGACGGCAGCCTGACCGCGCAAAAGCGGGTCGATGTGATCGGCAGGATGATTGCTCGGGCGACCGGCCCCGGTACCACGATCCGGTTCGGCTACGATACCGGTCTCGAAACCGACGTGGCGCTGATGGCAAACGATGCAATCGCCAATCTCGACCTGCTGCTCGATTTCGGATGGACGATCTGGATCACCGGCCAGCCGGAGACCTGGCTGATCGAGATGAACCGCGATTCGATAGCACGGCTCGCCCTGCCGCCTGAAACAACGACCTAGCAGCAGCCCCGGCGCGACCGGGCGCTCGTCACGCGGCCCTCGCAGGATTCGAGGAAGGCCCGGCCTCGTCGCTTGCGGGTGGGTGGGACGGCGCGGGAGGTCCGGCCCATGCTATGCCCGCATCGATACAGGTTCGATTCCGGCCATTATGCTTTGCCGCATAGAGACGCCGGTCGGCGAGTTTGATGCACGCGTCGGTGAGACCACCCGCCTCGCTCGGCATCGCGATTCCCGCGCTGAACCGCAACCGGTAACCGGGTGCGAAATCGAACTCCTCCAGCGCGGCCTCGCTACGGACCCGTTCGATGATGTCGCGGGCATCCTTCAGCCCGGTTGCGGGCAAAATGACGAGGAACTCCTCTCCGCCCCAGCGCCCGACGATGTCGGTCGGGCGCAGGCAACGCTCCACCACCCGGGCGAACTGGTTGAGCACCCGATCGCCCGCATCGTGGCCGAAGGTGTCGTTGCACGATTTGAAGTGGTCGATATCGAGCAGCGCGAACGACGCGCGCGGTTGCGAGGCACCCGTGCCGGGCAGCGTGGCGTTCATCCGCTCCAGCGTCGCGCGGCGATTGGCCAGCCCGGTCAGCGGGTCGGTCATCGCAAGGCGGCGGAAGCGGCGGCGGTGCCGCAGGAGGAAGAAGATCAGCGTACCGAGCAGGATCAGCGTGGTGGTGGAGCCCGCAATCACCGCGATCGCGAGCCGCAGGCGGGTGCTGCTCGCCCGCTCTTCCTCGGCGAGGCGATTCTGCAGCTCGCGGGTCTGGAAGCGCGCCTGCAATGCGGCCGCTCCGCTGCGCATCTCGGTGTCGCGATAGTTTCGCGCAGCCTCGCTCGCCTCGTGCATCTGCTGGAAGGCCTGCGCGTTGCGGCCGAGGGCCGAAAGCGCCTGCGCACGGGTTTCCAGCGCCAGCACCCAGTCGTCGGAGGCGTTTTCCTGCCTGCCCTTAGCGATCACCTGGTCGATTATCGAGAGCGCCCGCGCCGGATCGCCGCGATCGACCAGCAGCTTCGCCATCAGCGCGGTGGCCGGCAGCGCCATCGCCTCGCCCGGTTTCCCCAGGCTCTGATAGGCCCGCTCGCATTCCCGGGTCGCATCGGTGATCCTGCCCCCCTCGAACGCAGCCTGACACACGCCGAGCAGCGCGTAATCGACCGCGTAGCGGTTGCCGTAGCTACGCGCCTGCTTTGTCGAAGCCCTGAAATCGGCGACCGCGCCGTTCCAGTCCCCGTCGTTGAGCTTGGTATAGCCGCGCATCAGCAATTCGTTCGCGGCAAGGTCGCTCATCCCCAGCTTCAGCTGGACCGCGAGCGCTTCGGAATGCAGCCGTCTCGCATAGTCGAAATCATGCCCGTTCGAGACAAGATAGGCGAGCACGGAGGCCGCCTCCGCCCGCGCAACCGAGGCCTTGTCGTCGGCGCTGTTGAGATAGGCCTGCGAGGCGAACATGAAGGCTTCGCGCGGCTTTTCCTGGTAGGAATGGTTGTAGGCCAGATCGATTGCGCGGCAGGTCTTCGCGCTGCTCGCCTCGGGCAGCGCCTGATAGTCGCGCACTAGGGACGCAAGCACTGCGCGCTTTGCGGGGCCTTCGGGCAGATCGCTATATTGGTTCATCCGCAGGAAGATGCTGACCGGATCGCCTGGACCGAGCGTGCTGGCCGCATTGCGCGCCTTTTTGAGCGCGGGCGCCGGTTCGCCCCCGCCCATCATCAGCGCCTTGGCCTGCACGATGTACAATTCGGCAAGGCGGCGCTTGTTGGCCGGATCGGTCTTCGCAATCGCCTCCGCGATCCTGTCGACCGCGGCGAGGGGATTGCGCCCGACTGCGATTTCGAGCCGGGCGATATCCGGATCGGCGCTTCCAAGGCAGGCGCTAGCCTGTCCGCCGGAAACGGCACATGCCAGCGCGATCAGGAAGAAAGCCTGACGCAGCCATAAAGGCCGCACCCGATACAGAAGTGGCAAGCGTGCCATGCCATTGTTTTAGCGGCTGGTCATTGACCAATGGTTATCGCGCAGTGGTCAAGTTTTGCGGGCGAAGTGGCGCAAAGTCAGCTTCTTACCCCGCTCCGGTCAGGCTGACGAACACGTCTTCCAGATCGGGCTCGAGGGTCGAGACATCCTGAATCGCATAGCCGTGCCCCTGCACGATGGTGAGTACCTGGCCGACCTCGCAAAGACCCCATCCGATTTTCAAAATATCGCGCTTTTCGCGCAGGCTACCGCGGTTCCCGGGGCCCTATTCATGATCGAAGCCATGACGCGGCACGCTGGAGCCAGCAGATGCAACTCTTCAGCGGCTAGGCGGCATATTCTTGCGCAGAGGCCACTTGGCCTAACAGCCATTGTCAATTGAATGGGTGCAGATGCCGCATATCACGGCTCTGCTCGTATTTTGCGAAGATGTAACGCTGAGAAGGATGCAGCCATGAAAGCCTGGAACGGAATCGCATTGCTCGCTGCTGTCGCTGCCACAGCGGCATCCGCAGAAACTTCACCCACGGAACCACAGACACTGTTCCAGGAGGTCGAAGGCGGGTACATGATGAACGTGCGGAAGGCGGCCGGGATCGAGTGCCAGATCGCGCAATTTACGCAGCCTGGCGTTACCATGCTGATGATCGCGCAAACCGGATCGGGCGCATCCAACGTTATGATATTTACGCCGATCAATCCGAATGCTCCATCATTCCGCCAGAACATCCGGCTTGAGTTGTCGAGCGGTTCGGCGAGTTTCGAACTGGATCTGGACATGGAAATCAAGCCGCACCCGAACACAGCCGATCACTGGGTTTTGTCCAGCAAGATTTCTCCTGACGAAGCAACGGCAATACTTTTTAGCCAACGCGTCACGGCGAAGTCCAGCGAAGGCAGCTTCCTTGCGACGACAGCTCCCCCATCGAACCTAAAGGCCGAAGCAATGCGTGCCTATGATGCTTGCAAAGCACAGCTCTAGCGGTCCTGCCCTGTGCCGGTGAGCTGAACAAAGACATCTTCGAGGTCCGGCTCCAATGTCGAGACATCCTGAATTGCGTAGCCGTGGCCCTGCACGATCGTCAGCACCTGGCCCGCGGTCATCCTGTCGCGGTCGTAGGTGACCTCCAGCGTGCGCGGCGCGGTGACTTCGGACCGGGTGAAGGCCGGGTCCATCAGAGCGCCCGCCAGCGGCTTGTCGACCTCCAGCCGGATGATCTTCTCGCGCGCCATGCTGACCAGCTCGCGGGTCGGCTTGTTGGCGATCAGCTCGCCATGGTTGATGATCGCGATCCGGTCGCACAGCTGCTCGGCCTCTTCTAGGTAGTGCGTGGTGAGGACCACGGTCACGCCCTCCTTGTTCAGCTGGGTGACCAGTTCCCACAGCTGGCGCCGCAGCTCGACATCTACGCCTGCGGTCGGCTCGTCCAGCACCAGGATCGGCGGGGAATGCACCATCGCCTTGGCGATCAGCAGGCGGCGCTTCATGCCCCCCGACAGCGTGCGGGCATAGGCATCGCGCTTGTCCCACAGGTGGACCGCCTTCAGCAGTTCCTCGCTGCGGCGCTCGGCCTTGGGGATGCCGTAGAAGCCACCCTGATTCTCCAGTACCTCGAACGGGGTAAAGAACGGGTCGAACACGATTTCCTGCGGCACGATACCGATCGCGCGCTTGGCATTGCGTGGGTTTTTCGCAATATCGAAGCCCCAGATTTGCGCGCTGCCGCTGGTCCGCGTGACCAGCCCGGCAAGGATGTTGATCAGCGTGGACTTGCCCGCGCCATTGGGGCCGAGCAGGCCGAATATCCCGCCTTGCGGCACATCGAAGCTGACGCCTTTGAGGGCCAGCTTGCCCTCGCTCTCCCCCTTGGCGGGGGCGTAGCGCTTGGTCAGATTGTCGATCGATATTGCGGGCCGGTTTTCCATGCCGCCGCCCTAAAACGCATCGCCACGCTTGGCCACCGCTTTGCGCAGGCCCTCTTGCGCGCATCCTCTTGGCCCCATCCTCTTGCCGAGCGGCGAGCACGAAGATATGCGCTGCACCTATGTCGATCATGCCGCCTCCGCCCGAAATCTCCAAGGTAACCACCCGCCGCGTCTGGTGCGATGGCGCGACCGACATCCGTACGGGAGCGAACTACAAGCCCGCCGCGCTCGGCCATCCGAAGGTCTATCTCGAAATCGACGAGCATGGCTATGTCGATTGCGGCTATTGCGACCGCCGCTTCGTGCTCGAAGGCGGGCCGGCCGACGGAGTGGATCAGAGCGGGCTGCGCGATATTTCCGAAGGCGCGGACCCGGGGCACCCCTAGGCCCCCCCCCCAAATACCGGCAGAGCGACCCGGCAGCAGGGCTCGCCGGGAGCATGCGAGATTATCAGGCCCGATTCTCAGGCCCGATTCTCAGGCGTTGTTCAGGCAGGGTGTGCGAAAAGCGCATCTTCCGAAGGACTTTGCCGAGGATATCGCCATGACCCATCGCTTTGCCATCCCCCTGCTTGCCGCACTGGCTGTCGCCAGCACCCCCGCGCTCGCCGAAAAGCCGACCGGCGAGGAAAAGCTCGCCAAGATGCTCGAAGGGCGCGAGGCGGGCCAGCCGCAGAAATGCATCATGGCCCGTCCGGTGCGCAGCACGAAGATCATCGACGGCACCGCGATCGTCTACGACAGCGGCGGCACGCTCTACGTCAATTACACGCAGAACCCCGAGCAGCTGGACGACGACGACTATCTGGTCGTGCGCCGGCAGGGCATCAACCTGTGCCGCAGCGACATCGTGACCACCCGCACCCCGACCGGTAATTTCTATTCGGGCAATGTGTTCCTGACCGACTTCATCCCCTACAAGCGGGTCGAGCGCGGCAGCTAGGCCGCCCCCCATCGGCCGCTAAAAAGGGCCGTTCGGAGGGATCCGGGCGGCCCTTTTTCACGCGAGCGGTACTCCTGCCGCTAATCCGCCCCCACACGCCCGGTATCGCACAGCGCCTGCGCCGGGCACTGCGCGCAGGCCATGCTGGACGGGCGACAGAAGGCGCGACCGACCTCTTTCATCAGCAGGTGATGCTCGTCGTAATCGGCGGCGCTCCATTCGGGCGGCAGGGCTGGCATGATCGCGGCATAGGCTCGCGCGGTATCGGCTTTTTGCGGCACCAGCCCCATCCGCTGGAGCACCCGGCGGTGATGCGAATCGAGCACCATCGCCTGGCGGTCGAGCGTGGAGGCGTTGACCACGCCTGCAGCGATCTTGCGCCCGACCCCGGGCAATTGCTCCAGCCAGACCATCGCCGCATCGGTTTCCATCGGTTCGAGATGCAAAAGGTCGACCGCGCCGCGCCGCGCGACCAGATCGGCAAGGCACGCCTTCAGCCGCTCCCCCGCGACATTGGGGTAGGTCTGAGTGGCCAGAGCTGCCTGCAGCTCTTCCAGCGGCGCCTCGGCTACCACTTCCCAACTGCCATATTCGGCCAGCAGCCGGTCGGTCGCAGCGTTGGAAATTTCCGATCGCGTGCGCGCGCCGATCACGCCCTGCACCAGCACCCATTCGGGGGCGCGGCGCTCCCTCGGCGCGCGCTCGATGCGCCCGAAACGCTGGATCAGCCGCGGCTGGAGCTGGCGCAGCGTCTGGGTGCGCGGGTCATCGCCAAGGGGAAGCTGCATTACCCCGGCATAGGCTGGCCCTCGCGCGAACGGCAAGCGCCCGCGTCGGTGCCCGCGCCGGTCAACGTCAGCTACCCAGTCCCGTCTTGGCGACGATCTTTCGGCCGATGAACCATGATACCGGGATCGCGACGATGAAACCCGCCGCCGAGGCGAGCGCGATCGGCTGCCACCCGGCCTGCATGTCCAAGGAGAGAACCGCGATCACCGCCATACCCATCAGAGAGGTCGCTACGATCGGCAACAGGATCAGCGTTATTCGAAACATCATGCGGCTCCCCCATTGATGGCCATGATGCCTCGATACGGCGGGTGGCCCGCAAGATCATTGATGCCGATCAAATCCGCGCGGATCTTTGAGCCGCGTCAGATGTCGATCGCGATCTTGCCGAAGTGCTTCTGGTCCTGCTCGTGGCGAAAGGCATCGGCCAGATCGGCCAGCGCAAAACGGTCGGAGATCACTGGCTCTATCCCTGCGGCCTCGATCGCCGCGATCAGCCGAAGCTGCATCGCGTGGCTTCCGACGGTCAGCCCCTGCAGCCGCCCCATCTTGCGCATCAGCGCGGCGGTCTCGACCTCGCCCTTCTGCCCTGTGAGCACGCCGATCAGGTGGATATGCCCACCCGGACGGATCGCCGAAATAGCCTGGTTGACCGTGCCCGGCCCGCCGACCTCGACCACATGGTCGACGCCGCCGCGCGACCAGTCGAACGCCTCGTCGCCCCAGTCATCGGTGCTTTTGTAGTTGATCATGTGATCGGCGCCCAGTTCGCGCGCCCTGGCCAGCTTCTCGTCCGAGCTGGAGGTGATGATCACCCGCGCGCCCGCCGCCTTGGCGATCCTGAGCGCGAAGATCGAGACGCCGCCGGTCCCTTCGAGCAGCACGGTCTGGCCGGCCTGCAGGTTGCCATCCTCCATCAGCGCGCGCCACGCGGTCAGCCCGGCACACGGCAGGCACGCGGCCTGCGCATAGTCAAGATTGACGGGCATCCGGGTGAATGCATGCGCGGGCTTCACCACGCTCTCGCAGGCAAAACCGTCGATCCCGTCGCCCGGCGTCGTCTCGAAGCTGCCCAGCGGCGGGCGGCCGTCCTGCCACTCAGGGAAAAAGACCGACATCACGCAGTCGCCGACCGCGAATTCCTCGACGCCCTCGCCCACCGCCTCGATCTCGCCAGCGCCGTCGGACAGCGGGATGCGCCCGTCGTCGGCCGGGATCATGCCTGCGACAACCGCATAATCATGGAAGTTGAGTGAGGAGGCGTGCAGCTTCACCCGCACTTCGCCCGGGCCGGGATCACCGGGATTGTCGATATTGACGACCTCGAGACTGTCGAGACTGGCGGGATTGCGGACCTTTACGGCTTTCATGGGATTGCTCCGTTGCTTCGGGGGTTTACCCGGGCAACGCAGCAAGGCGTGGATCGGTTCTGTCGTGTTCCTCCGCAATCTGGTGCCGAGGCTATTCCATCCACGCGTCGCGAGCGGCTTCGATCTCCGCGGAGTCGCCGCTGGCGGTCATCGCAGCAAATCCGGTATCACTGGCCGGGTCATAGGTGACGAGCGATTTGTACGCGCCATTACTGCCGCTCTGCCAGCTGAGAGGTTGGCCATCATCATTGCGCATGAAGCGCCCGCCCAGAGTGTAACCCTCGTCTGGCGTGTGTACTCTGGTCAGTTCCGCAAGGCTCGCCTCGCCGACGCCGCCATTATGGGGGTAGCGGGCCAGTGCCAGCAGGTCGGTCGGTGTCGTGGCAAGCCCGCCCGCGCAGGTCAGGAAGCGCGGCAGAGGGGGTGCCTCGCTCGCCGGAACCGCGCCGCCCTTGCCCACCCGGCCAAGGAAGATGCGGCTGTCATCCATCCCCGCCGGTCGCAGCACCTCACGTTCGAGCAGCGGCGCGATCGCAAGACCGGAGACGTCTTCCAGCACCGCTTGCACCACGATCCAGTTCACGAGGTCGTAAGACCATTGCGTGCCCGGATCGAACGCCAGCGGGCCGGTCGCAAAGCGCTCGATCGCGGTAGTCGCATCGGGGGTCGCCATCACGCTGCGTGGATCGCTGCGGAAAGCGGGCATCAGGCCATCGGCGATGCCGCTGCGGCTGGCCATGACCTGGCGCAAAGTGATCGGCCCGATCGCGGACTCGGCGAATTGCGGCAGCAGGCTGCCGACCGTATCATCGAGCGAGAGCATACCGCGATCTGCCAGCCGCAGATTCGCAATCGTGCAGGCGAACTTGCCGATCGACCCCGCCTCGTACAGCGCCGCTGCGTCTTGCTCGCCATGCGTCTGAGAGACGATCCGGCTGTCGAGGGTTAGCACCGCTTCGGCATATTCTGCCGAGAGCGCACTGCTCGCCGTAACCGTAGCGAGCAGCGCTGTCGCAAGTGTCAGGGAACGTCTCATCGGGTCGATCTCCGCAGCCGGTGCACTGCACACCGTTCAAGAAAGCCACGCTGAGGAGTATTAGCCGATTAACACACCCGTGATCGTCGGGGGGCCGATGCGGATCGACCGCCGCTGACGCTTATTGGGGCGGCACCAGCGGGTCCGACACCTGATCGAGCGTGGGATAATCGACATAGCCCTCAGCACCGCCGCCGTAGAACGTATCCTCGTCCGCTTCGGTGTAAGGGCCATCCGCTGCGATCCGTGCCGGAAGATCGGGGTTGGCGATGAACAGGCGACCGAATGCGACCGCGTCCGCATGGCCTTCCTCGACCCATTGCACCGCTTCCTCGGTCGTGAATTCACCATTCGCGACGAAGACACCGTCGAACCGCTTGCGCATGTCCTTGACGATATCATTGCCCTCGTCGGAGCCGCCGCTGCCCGTATGTCCGTTCGGGCGGACGACATGAAGGTAGGCGAGCCCGCGGCCGGCAAGCTTTGCGGCCGCAGCGGGGTAGGTTTCTTCGGGCTTCGCGTCGGAGGAGCCGCCCGGTCCGCCCATCGGCGAAAGGCGCACGCCCACGCGGCCGGCAGGCAATTCGTCGGTTACTGCGGCGACAACCTCGTCGAGCAGGCGCAGGCGGTTTTCGAGCGAGCCGCCGTAATCGTCGTCGCGCTGGTTGGTGCTGCTGCGCAAAAACTGGTCGAGCAGATATCCGTTGGCAGAATGGACCTCCACCCCGTCGAACCCGGCCCGCGCCGCGCAGCGGGCGGCATGGCGGTAATCTTCGATCAGGCGCGGGATTTCGTCGGTCGGCAAGGCGCGTGCTTCGGGGAAGGGCGCCGTCGGCCCCTCTGCCAGCCGATCGCCGACGAACGCTTCACCTTCGGGCGTCCAGGCGCTGGCCGAAACGGGCGCGCGGCCTTCGGGCTGGAACACCTGATGGCTGATCGCGCCGACATGCCACAGCTGGCAGAAGATCCGCCCACCCGCATTGTGGACCGCATTGGTCACCAGCTTCCAGCTTTCGACCTGCCCATCGGTGAAAATCCCGGGCGTCCAGGCGTAGCCTTGCCCTTCGTGGCTGATTTGCGTCGCTTCGGACACGATCAACCCGGCGCTGGCCCGCTGCGCATAATAGAGCGCGTGGAGCGGCGTCTGTTCGCAGTCGCGCGCGGTCGAGCGGCTGCGGGTCAGCGGTGCCATCCATACGCGATTGGCGGTGGTGAACTCGGGAAGGTCGAGCGCGGCAAGCAGCGGCGCGTGGGCGTTGGTCATAAAAGCTCCGGCAGATGATCGGGATGCGCCTCGCGGAAGAAGCGCGGTTCCGCCGATCACAACGCGACGTCGGAGCTTAGCGTTCCGCCTGTCCGGCGTGTCGATCCCGTCGCTCGATGACCTTCACGCCCAGTTCGCCCAGCGCACCGATCATCATCAGGAACGACCCGATGATGAACAGCCACACGCCCAGCGTCTGGTAAGAATCGAAGGCCAGAAGGAAGAACACACTGCCGACGAAGAACATCACGTTCCCCACCAGGCCGAGCGAGGTATGAATCCAGCCGTAATCCTTGACGATGAGGCGAAGGGTGCCGCTGATGGGAGTCTCCCGCCTTATGCCGCGCCCGTTGCTATTCCCACTCGATCGTGCCGGGCGGCTTGCTCGTGTAATCGTAGACCACGCGGTTGATGCCGCGCACCTCGTTGACGATGCGGGTTGCCACGCGGCTGAGGAAGGCCCCGTCGAACGGGTAGACGTCCGCCGTCATTCCGTCGGTACTGGTCACGGCGCGTAAGGCACACACGCTGTCATAGGTGCGCCCGTCGCCCATCACGCCGACGGTCTTCACCGGCAACAGCACGGCAAAGGCCTGCCAGATCGCATCGTACAGCCCTGCATTGCGGATCTCCTCGAGGTAGATCGCGTCCGCCTTGCGCAGGATGTCGCACCGCTCCTTGGTGACCTCGCCCGGAATGCGGATCGCGAGGCCGGGGCCGGGGAACGGGTGCCGGCCGACGAACATGTCGGGCAGGCCCAGTTCGCGGCCCAGATCGCGGACCTCGTCCTTGAACAATTCGCGCAAGGGTTCGACCAGCTTCATGTTCATGCGTTCGGGCAGGCCGCCGACATTGTGATGCGACTTGATCGTGACGCTCGGTCCGCCGGTGAAGGACACGCTTTCGATCACGTCGGGGTAGAGCGTGCCTTGCGCGAGGAAGTCCGCCCCGCCGATTTTTTTCGCTTCTTCCTCGAACACGTTGATGAATTCGCCGCCGATGAACTTGCGCTTTTTCTCGGGGTCGCTGACGCCATCGAGGCCGGCCATGAAGCGCTCTTCGGCATCCACCACCACCAGCGGGATGTTGTAGTGGTCGCGGAACATCGTCTCGACCTGCTCGCGCTCGCCCAGCCGCAACAGGCCGTGGTCGACGAAGACGCAGGTCAGCTGCTCGCCGATCGCTTCGTGGATCAGGATTGCGGCAACCGAGGAATCGACGCCGCCGCTAAGGCCGCAGATGACCTTTGCATCACGCACCTGTTCGCGGATCTCGGCAATCTTGGTGGCGCGGTATTCGGCCATGGTCCAATCGCCCGACAGGCCGCAGACATGGCGCGCGAAATTGGCGAGCAGCTTTGCGCCGTCGGGGGTGTGGAACACCTCCGGGTGGAACTGCGTGCCGTAATAGCGGCGAGCATCGTCGGCGATCAGCGCAAACGGAGCCCCATCGCTGGTGGCGACGATGCGGAAACCTTCGGCGAATTGCGTGACCTTGTCGCCGTGGCTCATCCAGACCTGGTGCCGCTCGCCGACTTCCCACAGGCCTTCGAACAATACGCAGGGCTCGGTCACGGTCAGGAAGGCACGGCCGAATTCGCCGCCTTCGCCCGTCTCGTGCCCCGGCTTCACCTCGCCGCCGAGCTGCGTCGTCATGACCTGCTGGCCATAACAGATGCCGAGGATCGGTAGCCCCGAGTCGAACAGCACCTGCGGCGCGCGCGGGCTGCCTTCGTCGCACACGCTGGCGGGCGAGCCTGAGAGGATGATGCCCTTGGGCTTCATCCGATGGAACGCCTCTTCGGCCTGCGTGAACGGTGCAATCTCGGAATAGACGCCTGCCTCACGCACGCGGCGCGCGATCAACTGGGTCACCTGGCTGCCGAAATCGACGATGAGGATGGAATCGGGAAGATGGTCTGGCTGCATGGCCGCGCGGTAAGTGCTGCCCCGCCGCCTGTCCAGCGGGCGACGCAGCGGTGCCCGCGAGGCTTCAGACAACGAGTTGCACGGGGTCGGACCTGGCTCTCATCTACAACATTTCCGAAAACCTGATGCAAAAGCAATATTGATGCCCGCGCACAGCCTGAAAATGCCCTTAGGCAAACCCAAGCCACCAGTTGCAAAAAACTGTACTGCCTTGCGTGTTTTCTCACTTTCATAAAGTAGGGTGTAAGATTATTTCTCCTCTCGAGCCGGCGGTGGATCGACCTCTCCCCCCCCTAAGATCCCCGTCGGCCAATTTTTCCTCTAGGCTGATGCGCCCCAAGCGGGCTTGGCATTGCCGCGAGGGCGGTCCCTTCTCTCCAAGGGGATCTCAAGGCCCGCGTGCTCCTCAGGGCACGCGGGCCTTTTCACAAATATGCCTAGTCCTTTTCGCCAGCCGCCCATTCTGCGTGGAAGTACCGCCGGTTTTCCTCGACCTGCGCATCTGTCTGCCACCGGGCGCGCGGAATGAACTCTATGCTGTTGCAGTCGTCTATGCGGTTATTTCTCGTGTCTCTCAGGGTAGTTTCATCGTCTTCGAGACTGAGAGGTATCATGCGGCAGGAATCGCGCATGTTGCGCATGAGTGCCTCGAACACCTGGGCGTTTACCTCGGGAATATAATCCCCTCGCTGATCGTGCTTGCCGACCCACAGAGTATCGGTGGGAAGACCCATGCAAGCGCTGGCCTCGTACACCGTCAACTTGTGCAGGTTTTGGACGCAATGCTCTTTTCGATCGACGACATGTGGTTTCACGCCATCGTTGAACTGAAGTGCGGTGAGTTCCAGACCGGTGCGATGCACCGCCGCTCCGCTATGCAGGCCATCGAGCGATTTGGTGGTAAAACCGAAAGCGGAAATGACCGCGCCGACGATATCGCCCTTGGTGACGTAATCGAGAAACCGCTTGGCCTCCTTCTGCGGAAGAGCCGCCATTGCCAGGCGGAAAAGCCGTTTCTCCATCATGGGGAGGTCCGACTCGAAATTCACCTGATAGGTCAGGCAACCGTACTGGTCGGATCTTTCCGGTGGAAGCTCGTCTTGCCCGTCGTCATGCTGATCCGCGGCCTTTTCGATCACCGTTTGAAACGCCGCGAATTGTGCGCTCGTTAGACTCTCGGGAGCGGCATAGGCTTTGGGATCGGTTGTGAAACCGGGATCAGCATGCCTCAAGGCGCAAGCAAGACGAAACCTTCCGTCAGCTTTCTCATATGCGTAGATGTGACCGGCGAGGATGTTAATTTCCTCAGCCGTATTCACCATGTAATCGACATAGGCATCTGCTTCGCGCTTGTCCCTCGCATAGACCGTGCCGCCCCTGGCCACCATTGCGGACAAGATCGCGTAGCGCAGCAGAACCAGCTGTTTCGACTTGCTGGCGTCGAACATGCGATCGTCGAGAACTCCGCCGATCGCGCCCCCAGGATGGCGCAGATCGCGGGCCACATGTGTACACCCGCCGAGCGCTGTCGCCGCCAGCACTACCGCACAAAGAATAGGTTTCATTACTTAGCCCCCTCTGTGGAGAGGGTCTTTATAATATAAATCCGACTTTATTGAAAGAACTCGAAATTTTAAGAACCCAATAGGCGGGGAATTATGGCGCAGCGCGTCTGTTCAGCACTCGACCACATTCACCGCGAGCCCGCCCTGGCTCGTCTCCTTGTACTTGCTCGACATGTCGAGCCCGGTCTGGCGCATGGTCTCGATCACCTGGTCGAGACTGACGCAGCTTTCCGCGCCGGTCCGATGCAGCGCGAGGCGCGCGGCGTTGACCGCCTTGACCGCGCCGATCGCGTTCCTTTCGATGCACGGCACCTGGACCAGCCCGCCGACCGGATCGCAGGTCAGGCCGAGGTTGTGCTCCATCCCGATCTCCGCCGCGCTGGCGACCTGATGCGGCGTCGCGCCCCATAGCGCGGCGAGCCCGCCTGCCGCCATCGAACAGGCTACCCCGACCTCTCCCTGACAGCCCATCTCCGCGCCCGAAATGCTCGCCCGCTGCTTGTAAAGCAGGCCGACCGCACCTGCGGTGAGCAGGAACAGCCGCCGCTTCTCGGCGCAATCCTCGTCATCGGCGGTCTTGCAATAGAAGCGGATCACGGCGGGGATGATTCCAGCTGCGCCATTGGTGGGCGCGGTGACCACGCGGCCCCCGGCGGCGTTCTCCTCGTTCACCGCCATCGCATAGCAGTTGAGCCAGTCGAATAGCTGCTCGCGCTCGTTCGAGAGGGGGTTGCCGGAAAGCTTGTCCCACAGATCGGGCGCGCGGCGCTGCACCTTGAGGCCGCCGGGCAGGATGCCGCGCTGGGTCAGCCCGCGATCGATGCACCCGTCCATCGCCTGCGCGATCCGGTCGAGCCCGGCGACCGTCTCCTCGCGCGGGCGCATCGCGTCCTCGTTGGCGAGGATCAACTCCGCGACAGACAGGTCGTGCGCATCGCACAGCGCCAGCAGCTCGGCTGCCGAACCGAAGGGATGGGGCACCTTGGCCCCGGCCTTCACCCGATCGTCTTTCGGCGGCTTCTTGAGCTGCGCTTCCGACGCGACGAAACCGCCGCCGGTGGAGAAATAGGTGCCCTCGCGCAGCAGCTTGCCCGCAGAATCATAGGCGCGCAGGACCATGCCATTGGGGTGCAGATCGGGGATGACGTGGCCTGCCAGATCGATATCAGCCTGCGGATCGAAAGCGATTTCCTGCCTGTCGCCCAGCTTCAACCGCTTGTTCTCGCGAATGCCCGCCAGCGCGCGCGCCGCCTCGTCGGGGTCGGTTCGTTCGGGGCGAAAGTCGGCAAGGCCCAGAATGGTCGCATCGACCGTGCCGTGCCCCACCCCGGTGAGCGCAAGCGATCCCTGCAGCTCTACCGCCACCCGCCCGACCCGTGACAAATCGCCCGCCTTTTCGAGGACGCGGACGAAACGCCGGGCGATCCGCATGGGGCCGACCGTGTGCGAGGAGGACGGGCCGATGCCGATCCGGAAGATGTCGAGTACAGAGAGCATGGAGCGCGGATGGGGCAGGCCTTCCGCTACGTCAATCGCTCAGCCTCCTCCGCCAAGCGAGCCGAGCAGGAAGGCGAGTACCGCGCCGATCGCAGTGGCGATCCCGGCCCAGTAATCGTCTTCCTTGAAGGCCTGCGGGAAGACCTCGATCGCGAGGCTCGCGATCACCGCCCCCGCGGCGAAGCAGCGAATTGCGCCGAGATGCGTCTGGCTCGCGCCCTCTAGCAGCAGGTTGCCCGCAATCGCCGCTGCGGAAAGCAGCACGGCGGTGCCCGCCCACAGCGCGAAGATCTTGGCCTTGGAACGGCCCTCGCCGCGCATCTCCTTTGCGCCGCCCGCTGCTTCGGGCAGGTTGGACAGCAGGATCGATCCGGCCAGCGCGGCGACCTCCATCGGCCCCGCGCCGATCAGCGCAACGCCCAGTGCGAGGTTTTCAGGAATTCCGTCGAGCGTGATGGCAGCCAGCAGCCCGCCGCCCGAGCCACCGCCCCATTTTTCCTTCACCAGCCAGTCGGCCAACGTGAACACGCCCGCCCCTGCCAGCACGGCCAGTGCGCCAATGGCGAGCGAGCCGCGCTCTATCGAGGGCTGGATCAGTTCGCTGGTGACCGACAGCAGCAGCGCGCCCCCGGCGAGCGCGATCAGGAACCCCTCGGTCTTCTTGTTCAGCGGTGCGTAAAGCCCCCAGCCAGCGCCGAGCAGCAGCGCTCCCGAGACAACCGCGACCACGATCAGCGTCATCATCATCACCGCACTTACGCCTCTGGCCGCGCAAAGTGCCCGCCCGGCACTGCGCACCTCGGGGAAAAGCCGTGTTTTTCCTTGCCGAAAGGTTTGGGAATCGGGCCATCCGCGCCTATATTCGCCCGATGGACGAGAACACGAAGAATAACCGGAATACCGGCGAATATGGTGCGGATTCGATCAAGGTGCTCAAGGGCCTCGACGCGGTTCGCAAACGCCCCGGCATGTATATCGGCGATACCGACGACGGATCGGGCCTGCACCACATGGTGTTCGAGGTGTCGGACAATGCGATCGACGAGGCGCTGGCGGGCCATTGCGACCTCGTCTTGATCGAGCTCAACCCCGATGGCAGCGTCTCTGTGGAAGATAATGGCCGCGGCATTCCGGTGGACATGCACAAGGGCGAAGGCGTCTCCGCCGCAGAGGTCATCATGACCCAGCTGCACGCGGGCGGTAAGTTCGAGAACACCAGCGACGACAATGCCTACAAGGTTTCGGGCGGGCTGCACGGCGTGGGCGTGTCGGTGGTCAACGCGCTGTCCGAATGGCTCGAACTGGTCATCTGGCGCGACGGCAAGGAGCACTGGATGCGCTTCGAGCATGGCGATGCCGTGAACAGCCTCGAAGTGCGCGGCGATGCGCCGCCGGTCGAATCGGAAGGCGACGAGAACGGCCTGAAGAAGGGCACGCGCGTCACCTTCAAGGCCAGCGAGGAAACGTTCAAGAACGTCACCGAGTTCGATTTCGAGAAGCTCGAGCATCGTTATCGCGAGCTCGCCTTCCTCAATTCGGGCGTGCACATCCTGCTGCGCGACCGCCGGGGCGAGGACGTGCAGGAGCATGACCTGTTCTACGAAGGCGGGATCGCGGCGTTCGTCAACTATCTCGACCGCAACAAGGCGGCACTGATTCCCGAGCCCATTTCCGTCTCGGCAGAGAAGGACGGGATCGGCATCGATGTCGCGCTCGAATGGAATGATTCGTATTACGAAAACGTGCTCGCCTTTACGAACAATATCCCGCAGCGCGACGGGGGCACGCACCTGGCGGCCTTCCGCACCGCGCTGACCCGCACGCTCAACAACTACGCGGCCTCCTCGGGCCTGCTGAAGAAAGAGAAAGTCTCGCTCTCGGGCGAAGACATGCGCGAAGGACTGACCGCGATCGTTTCGGTCAAGCTGCCCGACCCCAAATTCTCCAGCCAGACGAAGGACAAGCTGGTTTCGTCCGAAGTCCGCTCTCCGCTGGAAAGCCTGATGGGCGACAAGATGTCCGAGTGGCTGGAGGAGAACCCCAACCACGCGAAGACCATCGTCCAGAAGATCGTCGATGCCGCCGCCGCGCGCGAAGCCGCAAAGCGCGCCCGCGAGATGAGCCGCAAGGGCGCGATGAGCGTCGCTTCGTTGCCGGGCAAACTGGCCGACTGCCAGGAACGCGATCCGAGCAAGTGCGAACTCTTCCTCGTCGAGGGCGATTCGGCAGGCGGTTCGGCAAAGCAGGGGCGCGACCGCAAGACGCAGGCGATTTTGCCGCTCAAGGGCAAGATCCTGAACGTGGAGCGCGCGCGGTTCGACCGGATCATTTCATCGAAGGAAGTCGGCACGCTGATCCAGGCGATGGGCACCGGCATCCGCGACGATTTCAACCTCGAAAAGCTGCGCTACCACAAGATCGTCATCATGACCGACGCCGACGTGGATGGCGCGCATATCCGCACGCTGCTGCTGACCTTCTTCCACCGCCAGATGCCCGAGATCATCAAGGCAGGACATCTCTTCATCGCCCAGCCGCCGCTCTACAAGGTCGCGCGCGGGCGCAGCGAGGTCTATTTGAAGGACGAGCGTGCGCTCGACCGCTATCTCGTCGCCGAAGGGCTGCAGGACCGCGTGCTCGACAGCGTAACCGGCGTACGTGCCGGGGCGGACCTTTCCGCGCTGGTCGATCACGCGCTGCGGATGCGCAACCTGCTCGCCTATGCGCCGCGCAAGTACGAAACCGAGATTGTCGAGACTCTGGCGATGGCAGGCGCGTTCGACCCGGAGAATCTGGCGGCGAGCGACGCGCTCGATCGTGCAGCCGCGCGCCTCCAGATGGGCGACACTGAAGCCAAGTGGAGCGGCGAGCGATCGCCCGATGGGGGCATCATGATCAACCGCCTGTGGCGCGGAGTGACCGACAGCCACCTGATCGAGGAGAAATTCCTCGAAAGCGCGGAAGCGCGCAAGCTGCACAAGGTCGCCGCCGAAAACCTCGACGCCTATGAAAGCGCAGCCAAGCTGGTGAAGCCGAGCGCGGTCGAGGATGCTCCCGAACCCGACAGCGAGGATGACGGCGGCACGCCCGATCGCTCGGCCACCGCAGGTCAGGGCACGATCATCCGCCCGACACAGCTGTTCGACGCGGTGATCGCCGCGGGCCGCAAGGGCCTGTCGGTGCAGCGCTACAAGGGCCTTGGCGAAATGAACGCCGAGCAATTGTGGGAGACCACACTCGATGCGGACAACCGCGCGCTGTTGCAGGTGAAGATCGAGGATGCCGACGTGACGGACGAGATCTTCAGCCGCCTGATGGGCGACGTGGTCGAAACCCGGCGCGAGTTCATTCAGGACAATGCGCTGAACGTCGCCAATCTCGATATCTGACCAGCGTCAGACATCGGCTTCGCTTGGGGCCCTGAACGTCGCCAATCTCGAAATCTGACCTGCGTCAGGCGGGTGCGCCCTCGCGCGCGCCCACCAGCAGGCCCCAGCCGCGCTGCTGCGGGCGCACGCCGTTGAGCAGCCACAGCGCCAGCGGGCTGTGCCGCAGCAGGCGGTGAGCGGCGTAAGGCAGTACAAAAGCGGCAATGCAGATTGCGACCCACGCCAGCAACGGCGGGACAGCGGCGGTGAGGCTCAGGATCGCCAGCCCCACCACCACCGGATGGTGCAGCAGGTAAATCGTGAAAGAGGCATCGACCATCCGGTCGATCCGCGCCGAAGGCTTGCTGAACAGCCGCAGCAACAGCGCGAGGATGGTCTGCACGAGACACACAGACGACAGGCCGTCGAACAGAATGTCGAGCGCCATCCCGATCGTCGAGCGGTCCTCCCACAGGCCGATATGCAGCACCAGCGCGATCGCCCCGATGATCGCGACCGCCGGATCGAATCTGGCAAAGCGGTTCCACAAGGCGGGCGACCGGCGCAGCGCGACCCCCAGCGCAAAGAAGGGCAGGAAGATCGCCATCGTACCGAGGTCCACATATCCGCCGACGAAGCTCAGATCGCTGTGGAGCAGATGCTCGGCCACGACCAGGCCCAGCTCGTAGACCGCCAGTCCTGCGGCCAATGCGATCACCGGGGGGGCGGCCGACGCCCTGGCGCGGGTGACCAGCGGCCACACCGCCGCCAGCAGCACGCACAGGACGAGCAGCGTTGGAAGGAACCACAGATGCGCCAGCGGATGGGCAGCCGCGGCAGGATCGACCATCTCTCGCGGAGCATACCAGAGCATCGCCGCCTGCAGCGGCAGGATGATCGCCATCCCGGTCAGCAGCGGAACGCCGAGGCGCTCCACCCGGCCCTTCAGCCACTCTCTACGAGAGCGGCGCTCCAGCAGCATGGCGGCGAAGAACCCGGCGATCAGGAAAAACCCGGGCATGCGGAAATCGCTCAGCAAAGGTGGGATGATGGCAAGCAGGGGATCGCGCGTTCCGCTCATCACCAGCCAATGCCCGCCCGCGAAGGCAAGGCTCGCATGGAAGGGAATGCCCAGCAGCATGAACAGCGCCCGCGCAGCGTCGAGATGGTGGTAGCGCTGGGCGCTGGGCGGGGGTGCCGGTTGCATTGATCGCGGTTGCACCGGATCCTGCGCAATGTCGCGCGCGCGAAACGCACCGTCTCCGGATAGGACGTTGCGCGCCCCAGTCCCTACCGCGCCTGCTCGACATGTGCGCGGCGAAGGTCCACGGCGCTGGTCCATGGATCATGATGCAATCATCCTTGGTGGCGGCGCCGCCGGGCTGTTCTGCGCGGCCGTCGCTGGCCGGCGCGGACGGCGCGTGCTGGTGCTGGAAAAGGCCGACGCGGTGGGCAAGAAGATCCTGATCTCGGGCGGCGGGCGGTGCAATTTCACCAATCTGGGCGCGGGCCCGGAGAACTATCTGTCCGCCAATCGCCATTTCGCCAAGTCTGCGCTGGCCCGCTACACGCCACGCGATTTCCTCGATCTGGTCGAGCGGCACGGGATTGCGTGGCACGAAAAGACGCTCGGCCAGCTGTTCTGCGACGGGTCTGCGCGCCAGATCGTCGATCTGCTGCTGGCCGAGTGCGAAAAGGGCGGCGTCGAGATTCGCACGGGTCAGGAAATCGGCCAGATGGCCCGCGACGAGGCAGGCTTCATGGTCGAAGCGCACGGCGAAACCCACCACGCGCGTGCGCTGGTCATCGCCACGGGCGGCCCGTCGATCCCGAAAATGGGCGCAACCGGATTCGCCTATGATCTGGCCCGGCAGTTCGGCCTCAAGGTGGTCGAGCCGCGCCCCGCGCTCGTCCCGCTGACGCTGGGCGGGGAAGACGTGCTGTTCCGCGAACTGTCGGGCGTCTCCGCCCCGGTCGAGGCCAGCGCCGGGCAAGGGAAAACGGCTGCGAAATTCCGCGAGGCGGCGCTGCTGACGCACAAGGGCCTCTCGGGCCCCGCGATCCTCCAGGCGAGTTCCTACTGGCGGCATGGCGAGGTGCTGCGGATCGACTTCCTGCCCGATCTCGCCCCCCGCTGGCTAAGCGAGCGCAAGGCGAAGACCCCGCAGGCGAGCATGGCGCAGGTCCTGCGCGAGCATCTGCCCGAGCGACTCGCGGTCACGCTGGCAGAACGCCTCAGCCTGTCCGGCCCGCTCCAGGGCCTCTCCGACAAGGCGCTTGTTGAGGCGGAGGAACGGCTGCGCGGGTGGCAATTCCATCCCAACGGCACAGAAGGCTTCGCCAAGGCCGAAGTGACGGCAGGCGGCATCTCCACCGTCGAACTTTCCTCCCAGACGATGGAGGCCAAGAAGGTCCCCGGCCTGTTCGCGATCGGCGAAGCGGTCGACGTGACCGGCTGGCTCGGCGGGTACAATTTCCAGTGGGCCTGGGCGAGTGGGCAGGCCTGCGGGCAGGCGCTCTGACGCGATGGCCACCTGCCAAAGCGCATTTGGGTTCTTGAACTTGCAACCTGAGCGGAGCAACGCCGAAGCATGATCGCACGCAATACATTCGCCGCCCTGCTCGCCCTGTCGTTGGGCGCATGCGCCACCGTCCCCTCCGCTCAGGGGACCGCTAGCGAGCCGGTGACCATCGGTATCATCGGGCTCAACGATTTTCACGGCAACCTGCAGCCGGTGCAGCGGGCGCTCGAGGTGGACGACGCGACGCAGGTGCAGGCAGGCGGCGCGGCGTATCTCGCCACCGCGATCGACACCCTGCGCGCGCGGCACGAAAACACGCTGGTGATCTCGGCTGGCGACCTCATCAGCGCGAGCCCGCTGGTCTCCTCGCTGTTCCTCGACGAGCCGACCGTGGGCGCGATGAATCGCATCGGGCTCGACTTCAACGCGGTCGGCAATCACGAGTTCGACCGCGGCTGGCGCGAATTGAAGCGGCTTGCCGAGGGTGGCTGCGAGAAGCTGACTCTGCGCGAGCCCTGCGCGGTGGAACCGGACTATGCGGGCGCGCAATTCGGCTTCCTGGCTGCCAACGTGCTTGCCGCGCCAGGGATTTCGCAGGACGGCACGCTGTTCCCCGGCACCGCCATCCGCCGCTTCGGCGCGGGCGAGCGGCAGGTTGGGATCGGCATCATCGGCCTGACGCTGGAAGGCACGCCCAATCTCGTCACGCCCGAAGGCATTGCGGGGCTGACCTTCGCCGACGAGGCGGACACGATCAATGCGGCGGCGGCGGACCTCGATGCGAAGGGCGCCGACGCGGTGGTGGTGGCGATCCATCAGGGCCTCGCACCCGACGATCAGCAGACGGTATTCGGTTGCGCGGCAATCTCGGGCCCGCTTCGCGAAATTCTCGACCGGCTGAACCCGGGCATCGATGTTGTCATCTCGGGCCACACGCATCGTCCCTATGTGTGCGATTATTCGACCGTCGACCCGGCACGCCCCATGCTGGTCACCAGTGCGGCGTGGGGCGGCCAGATGCTGACCGACATCACGCTGACCATCGATCCGGCGGCGGGCCGGGTGATCGCGCGCGACGCCCGCAATCTGGTGATTGCCAGCGATGATAGCGTAGCGCGCGACGGCATTGTGAGCCCGGCACCGCGCGAAGACATCGCCGCCTATGTCGCCCGCTATGCCGAGGCCGCAAAGGAAGCCGAAACGCGCCCCGTGGGCAAGCTTTCGGGCGCAGCTCGCAAGGATGGGCTCGAGCATGCGCTGGGCAATCTGGTCGCCGATTCGCAGCTCGCCGCGACACGCAATGCGGGCGCGCAGATCGCGCTGATGAATCCCGGCGGCATTCGCGGCGACTTGGTGCCGGACGAAAGCGGCACCCTCACCTTCGGGCAGATCTATACCGTCCAGCCCTTCGGCAACACGCTGATCACCAAGAGCTTCACCGGCGCACAGCTGCTCGCGCTGCTGCGCAGCCAGTTCCGCGAGGATGGCAGCACGATCTTCTCCGGCTCAGAAGGCTTTCGCCAGACGCTCGCGCGTGATGGCGATACCTATCGCTTCGTCTCGGCCACGCTGAACGGCCAGCCGATCGACCCGGCGGCAAGCTACCGCGTGACGATGAACAGCTTCCTCGCCACCGGCGGCGACGGGTTCGATATCTTCGCGCAAGGGACCGATGCGGTGACCGGCCCGGTCGATCTCGACGCAACCGAGGCCTACCTCGATGGAGAGGGCGTGCGCGCGCTGCCCGCAACCGACCGGATTACCGTGATCGACTAGCGGTCAGACGGTGATCGCAGGCAGAAGAGGCTCGCCGAACACGATCAGCGTAAACCCGATCGAGGCACCGATCCACGAGCCGAACAGCCATCTCCAGCCGACGCCGGACCGGCGCGCCGAAACCGCCATCATGATGGCCAGCAATCCGACGATAATTGCCGGGATAGTCCATGTTCCCAGCCCCAGCGCCTCGCCGATCCGTGCCTCGTCGTTGGGCGCCTGCACGCTCACCAAGGTGGCGAGCAGGCGCATCATGAGCGCGGCGAACACGATGGTGGGGCGAAGCCTGCTGCCTCCTCGGCCGCTCAGCGCCAGGCCCGTGATGGCCAGCAGCACGGTGACCAGCGGCCCCGCGGCATCGACAATCGCTGCGTCCCGCCAGTTCGCGGCTCCGCCGACGGTCGACACGCTGTTGATCCGGACCACCGCGTCGTAGCCCAGCGCCTTGGCCGCCAGCAGGTGTCCCGCTTCGTGCAGGATCACGCACAGGATCACGATCACCAGCGTCAGCCCGATCTGCTTCACGATAGTCGCCATTGTGTCCCCCGACGTGGCCTGCCCGAAAGCACACCGCATACTAGGACGCGTCAAGCTGCCCGCGTCGAAGCCGCGTGGCGCGTCGACCAACCCCACGTGCGGGCGGGGCAAATGACGCCTACATCCTGAACACGCCGAACTGCGGCTTGTCCGCAATCGGCGCTTCGAGGCAGGCGGAGAAGGCAAGGCCGAGCACGTCGCGGGTCTGGACCGGGTCGATCACCCCATCGTCCCACAGCCGCGCGGTGGCGTAGTAGGGATTTCCCTCGTCTTCGTATTTCTGACGGATCGGAGCCTTGAATTCCTCGGCCTGTTCGTCGGACCATGAGTCCGCATCGCGGTGGACGGTTGCAAGCACGCTCGCCGCCTGCTCGCCGCCCATCACGGAGATGCGGCTGTTGGGCCAGCTGAACAGGAAGCGCGGGGAATAGGCGCGGCCCGCCATGCCGTAGTTGCCCGCGCCGAAGCTGCCGCCGATCAGGATCGTGACCTTGGGCACGCTGGCGGTGGCCACGGCAGTGACCAGCTTCGCGCCGTGCTTGGCGATGCCTTCCGCCTCGTACTTGCCGCCGACCATGAAGCCGGAGATGTTCTGCAGGAACAGTAGCGGGATGCGGCGCTGGCAGGCGAGTTCGATAAAGTGCGCGCCTTTGACCGCGCTCTCGGAGAACAGAACGCCGTTATTGGCCAGAATGGCGACCGGCGTGCCCCATATATGCGCGAAGCCGCATACCAGCGAGCTGCCATAGTCCTTCTTGAACTCGTGAAACTCGCTGCCGTCCGTCAGCCGCGCAATCACTTCGTGCACGTCGTAGGGTGCGCGCACGTCATCGGGGATCAGCGCGTAGAGATCCTCGGCATCGTATTTCGGCGGTACCGGCTCCTGGATCGCGATGTCGCGCGCCGCGCCGGTGTTTTCGCCAAGGTGCGACACGATATCGCGCACGATGGTCAGCGCGTGTTCGTCGTTCTCGGCCAGATGATCGACCACGCCCGATTTCTTTGCATGGAGATCTCCCCCGCCCAGATCCTCGGCGGTGATTTCCTCACCCGTCGCGGCCTTCACCAGCGGCGGCCCGGCGAGGAAGATCGTGCCCTGATTGCGCACGATCACGCTCTCGTCGCTCATCGCGGGCACATAGGCACCGCCCGCAGTGCAGCTGCCCATCACGCAGGCGATCTGCGGGATGCCCAGGCTGCTCATCTGCGCCTGGTTGAAGAAGATGCGGCCGAAATGCTCTTTGTCCGGAAAAACTTCGGCCTGGTAGGGCAGGTTCGCCCCGCCGCTGTCGACCAGATAGATGCACGGCAGGCGATTTTCCTGCGCGATTTCCTGCGCGCGCAGATGCTTCTTGACCGTCATCGGGTAGTAGGAGCCACCCTTCACGGTCGGATCATTGCACACGATCATCACCTGCCGCCCGGACACGCGACCGACGCCGCAAATCATCGAAGCGCCGTTGACGTCGCCTTCGTACATCCCGTTGGCGGCGAGCTGGCCGATTTCGAGGAAGGGCGAGCCGGGATCGAGCAATCGCTCGACCCGCTCGCGCGGGAGCAGCTTGCCACGCGAGACATGCCGCTCGCGATGCTTCTCGCTGCCGCCCAGCGCCGCTTCCGCGACCTTTTCGCGCAGCTCCTGCGCCAGCGCCTTGTTATGATCGAAGCGCGCCTTGGCATCGGGCGCTTCGCGGTCGAGCATTGAGGTGAGTACGGGTGCGGTCATGGAGCGGGGCCTAGCGGCTCGGCAGCGCGCTGAAAAGTTCGTGTGATGTTTTCCCACGGCGACCGTCTGTGCAATGGGCCACGTCATGGTCCCCAGCCTGACGATCCGCACCGCCACCGCAGCCGATATTCCCGCCCTCAAGGCGATAATGGACCTCGCGATCGAGCAGTTGCAATCGGGCTTCCTCTCACCCGAGCAGGTAGTTGCCAGCCGCGCGGTCATGGGGCTCGACACCCAGCTGGTGAGCGATGGCACCTATCTGGTGGTCGAGGATGACAGCACCCCGGTCGGCTGCGGCGGGTGGAGCAGACGCGCAACGCTGTATGGCGGCGACCACAGCACGAGCCTGCGCAACGAAGCCCTGCTCGATCCGGCACGCGACGCGGCCCGCGTGCGGGCGATGTACACCCACCCTGACCACGCGCGGCGCGGGATCGGTCGCGCAATTCTGGACGAATGCGAAGCGCGGGCGGCCGCAGAAGGATTTCGCACAGTCGAGCTGATGGCCACGATGAGCGGGCGCCCGCTCTATGCCGCCTGCGGCTATGCCGAGATCGAACCCGCCATTGCCGACGTGGACGGGATCAAGGTGCCGCTGATGAAGATGGCCAAGCCGCTGGAACGCCAGCCGGGCTAGCCCCCAGCGGCGGGCCGAACATCACCGCTTCTTCACGAACTCGGCGCGCAGGACGAGGCCCTTGATGCCGGGGTATTTGCAGTCGATCTCCTGCGGGTCGCCGGTCAGGCGGATCGACTTGATCAGCGTGCCCTGCTTCAGCGTCTGGCCTGCGCCCTTGACCTCCAGATCCTTGATCAGCGTAACCTGGTCGCCATCCGCCAGCAGGTTGCCCACCGCATCGCGCACTTCGACCGTGTCGGCAGAGGCCTGCTTGGCGGCAAGTTCGGAAGCGGGCATCCATTCGCCGCTTTCCTCGTCGTAGACGTAGTCTTCGTCGCTGCTCACCCTGCGGCTCCAATCAGTTCGCGGCCGATCAGCATCCGCCGGATTTCGTTCGTGCCCGCACCAATGTCGAGCAGCTTGGCATCGCGCATGTAGCGTTCCACCGGCCAGTCGAGCGTGTAGCCAGCGCCGCCCAGCGCCTGCACGCTTTCCGCCGCGACGCGGAAGGCGTTCTCGCTCGACAGCAGGATAACGCCCGCCGCATCGAAGCGGGTCGTGTTGTCCGCATCGCACGCCTTGGCCACCGCGTAGGTGTAGGCGCGCGCCGATTGCAGCGCGACGTACATGTCCGCCACCTTGGCCTGCATCAGCTGGAAGCTGCCGATAGGCTTGCCGAACTGGGTCCGCTCGCGAAGATAGGGGATCACCGTGTCGAGGCAGGCCTGCATGATGCCCAGCTGAATGCCGGAGAGCACCACGCGCTCGTAATCCAGCCCGCTCATCAGCACGCCCACACCGCCGCCGACCGGGCCCATCACGCGGTCCTCGGGCACGAAGCAGTCGTCGAACACCAGCTCGCTCGTCGGCGAGCCGCGCATGCCGACCTTCTCGATCTTCTGGCCGATGGAGAAGCCGTCGTCGCCCTTCTCTATCAGGAAGGCGGTGATGCCGCGCGATCCGGCCTCGCTGTCGGTCTTGGCATAGACCACCAGCGTATCGGCGTAGGGCGCGTTAGTGATCCAGAACTTGGTCCCGTTCAGGCGGTAGCCGCCATCGACGGCTTCCGCCTTGAGCTTCATCGAGACGACGTCCGATCCGGCGCTTGCCTCGCTCATCGCCAGCGAGCCGACATGCTCGCCCGAAATCAGGCCGGGCAGATATTTAGCCTTCTGCTCCTCGTTGCCCCAGCGACGGATCTGGTTGATGCACAGATTGGAATGCGCGCCGTAGCTGAGGCCGAGCGATGCGCTCGCCCGGCTCACTTCCTCGACCGCTATCACATGTTCGAGATAGCCGAGGCCAAGCCCGCCATCTTCGGGATCGACGGTGATCCCGTGCAGGCCCAGCTCGCCCATCTGCGCCCACAGCGCGTCCTTGGGAAACCAGTCCTCGCGGTCGATCTTTTCGGCCAGCGGGGCGATCTGCTCGTCGGCGAAGCGGCCTACGGTCTCGCGGATCATCTCCGCGCTTTCGCCAAGCTGGAAGTCGAATTCAGGGGTTGCGCGCATGGGGGTATCCTTCTGTTTGCGGGTGCGCATAGCAATCCCGCGAGCCCCCGCAAACCGGCCTGCCAGGTTTAACAAATATCATGCGATCTAAACCTTTGGTGGCGGAACCATTGCTTATGGTTATATCCTGTCGCTGACGGGATCATGGACACACTACTCGAAACCACCAGCGCGGGCGCCAATCGTCCGGATGCTGCGACCAATGCGCCGCAGGACCGCGCGCGCGAGCTCGCGCCTTTCGGTATCGATTCGCTGGAAGACGATTTCGAGCTCGAATCGATCGCAGCCTTTGCCGCCAAACTTTGTGGCACGCCAAACGCCAGCGTCACCATCGTAGAGGAACGCCGCCAGCGCTTCCTCGCTCGTCACGGGCTGGAAAGCAACGAGACCCCGCGCTCGGTCAGTTTCTGCGCTCATGCGATGCAGGGAGACGAGCTGTTCGTGGTACCCGACGCCACGCAAGACCCGCGCTTCGCCGACAACGAGCTGGTCACGGGCGAGACGCACCTGCGCTTTTACGCCGGCGCTCCGCTGGTGACCGAGGACGGGACCGAGCTGGGCGCGCTTTGCGTGATCGACACTGAACCGCATCCCGAAGGTCTGAACGAATTGCAGCGCGAGGGGCTGCGCGTGCTCGCTCGTTCCGCCGTGCGCCGTTTCGTCAACGAGCGAGAGGCGCTGCGCTCGCGCGACCAGGCGAAGGAACGCGCGCGGATGCTCAACCTGGTGCTCGATTCGGTGCCGGGGATCGCGTGGTCGGCCGACGAGGATCTAACCTTCGATTTCTTCAATGCCCGCTGGGCCGAAGTGACCGGAGCCGAACCTCCGCGCTCCACCGCAGGCTGGGAGTCGCATATTCACCCCGAGGATTTCGGGCGGACCATCGCCAAGTTCGAGGCAGCAGTGCAGCACAAGCGCGTGTTCGACGACGAATGGCGGCTGCGGCTGGCCGACGGATCATACCGCTGGGCACTGAGCCGCGCGGTGCCGATCCAGCTGGGCAATGGCCGCTGGCGATGGGTCGGCACGATCATCGATATCGATGATGCACACCGCCTCTCCGAAAGTCGCGACCTGCTGGCACGTGAATTGTCGCACCGGATAAAGAACATCTTCGCGGTGGTCTCCAGCCTGATTACGCTGTCGGCCCGGCGCGATCCGGACCTGCGCTATTTCGCGCAAGAGATGACCGACAAGATCGGCGCGCTCGGCCGGGCGCACGAATTCGTCGCACCCACCGGCATGGTCCGCGAAAACACTCTGCACGGCCTGCTCGATCAGATCTTCGCGCCCTATAACTCGGACCGGGAGCAGCGAGTCGTCGTGTCGGGTTCCAACCCCACGATCCAGGCGCGCGCCGCCACCCCGCTGTCGCTGGTATTCCACGAACTGGCGACCAATTCCGCTAAATACGGTCTTCTGTCCGGCGATCATGGCACGGTCTCGGTCAGCATCTCGCAAGCCGATCACGACATGCTGCGGATCGAATGGCACGAGCCCGGCGTCACCCGGCAAGACACCGGCGGCGAAGGCTTCGGCTCGCGCCTTCTGAAGATGAGTGTCGAGGGGCAAATGCAGGGGCGGATCGACCGCCAATGGAGCGACGACGGCCTGTCGGTGGTGCTCGACCTGTCGCTTGTCGCGCTGGCGGGATAGCGTCCGGCCGCATGGCAGCATCGCTCACGTTCGACGGCGTCACCAAACGCTATGACACCACCGAAGCGCTGGCAGGGATCGACCTGACGATCGAGCCCGGCAGCTTTGTCGCGCTGGTCGGCGCGTCGGGCTCCGGCAAGTCGACCCTGCTCAAAACGATCAACCGGCTGGTCGAACCCACCACCGGGCGCGTGTTGCTGGGCGGGGAAGACGTCACCACGCGAGATGCGACCGCGATGCGCCGCCAGATGGGTTATGTCTTCCAGCGGATCGGCCTGTTCCCGCATATGCGCGTGGGCGAAAACATCGCAATCGGCCCGCGACTGGTCGGCGACACGCTGAGCCGGGAGCGGATCGGCGAGCTGCTCGAACTGGTCGATCTCGACCCCGCGATGGCCAGCCGCCTGCCCGAAGAACTCTCGGGCGGCCAGCAACAACGCGTCGGCGTGGCCCGCGCGCTGGCAGGCGATCCGGACCTGTTGCTGATGGACGAGCCGTTCGGCGCGCTCGATCCCGTCACCCGCGACGCGCTGGGCACCCGCGTGCGCGACCTGCACGACCGGCTCGAACTGACCACGCTGATGGTTACGCACGACATGGCCGAGGCGCTGATCCTCGCCGACCGTGTGCTGGTGATGGATGCGGGCAGGATCGTCGCCGACGAGACCCCGCAATCGCTCGCCAGCGGCGGCGGCGGAGAGGTTGCACAGGGGCTGGTCGCGGTTCCGCGGCACCAGGCGGAACGGCTCAAGGAGCTGGAAAAGTGAGCGGCGTGTGGACCGCACTGATGGGGCTTGGCGGAGTGCTCGCCGAGCATGTGATCCTGGCCGCTTGCGCGATCGGCCTGGGCATCGCGGTCGCGCTGCCGCTGGCGGTGTGGGCGAGCCGCAGCCAGGCGGTAGCGCGCGGCGCGCTTGGCTTCGCGAGCCTCGTCCAGACGATCCCGGCGCTCGCCCTGCTGGCGCTCTTTTTCCCGATCCTGCTCAGCCTGCGCGCGGTCTTCGGCGAAGATCTTCCAACGCTCGGCTTTCTGCCCGCGCTGCTCGCGCTGGCGCTTTATGCGCTGCTGCCGATCCTGCGCAACGCGGTGACCGCGCAGGCCAATCTCGACCCCGGGGTGATCGAGGCAGCCGACGGCGTGGGGATGAACTTCTGGCAGAGGCTGCGGCTGGTCGAGGCGCCGCTCACCGCGCCCTATATCATGGCGGGTATCCGCACTGCCGCCGTGTGGACCATCGGCGCAGCGACACTGTCCACCACCATCGGCCAGCCGAGCCTCGGCGATCCGATCTTCGCCGGGCTGCAGACGCAGAACTGGTCGCTGGTGCTGGCCGGGTGCATCGCCAGCGCCGGGCTGGCGATTATCGCCGACGCGCTGCTCGGTACGATCGAGGCGGGCTTCCGTCGGCGCGACCGGCGCCTGTGGCTGGGCGGCGCAATCGCGGTCGCCATCGGGGTTGCGGCGGCCTTCGTCAGCCAGGTCGACTGGAGCCGCAACGACGGGCGCGAGACGATCGTCATCGGGACCAAGCAGTTCTCCGAACAGCTGATCCTCGGCCGGCTGGTGGGCAAGCAGCTGGAAGAAGCGGGCTATAATGTCGAATATCGCGAAGGGCTGGGATCGGCCGTGGTCGCGCAGGCCGTCGCCGATGGGTCGATCGACATCTATTTCGACTATACCGGCACTATCTGGGCCAACCAGATGAAGCGGACCGACAATCCGGGCCGCGATGCGATGTACGAAGCGATCCAGAAATGGGAGCGCGAGGTGCAAGGCACGCGTGTGCTCGGCAAGCTGGGGTTCGAAAACGCCTATGCCTTTGCAATGCGCGAAGATCGCGCAAGCGAGCTGGGCATTCGCACGATCGAGGATCTGGCGCGCGCAGCCCCCCGGCTGGTGGCGGGCGGCGATCCGGAATGGTTCGAGCGGCCCGAATGGTTCGCGGTGCGCGATGCCTATGGCCTGAAATTCGCCAACCAGCGCAATTTCTCACCCACCTTCATGTACGACGCGCTGCGCTCGGGCGAAGCAGACGTGATCGCCGCCTATACCTCCGACGGGCGGATCGCCGCAGATCGCCTGCGCGTGCTCGAAGACCCGCGCGAGGCGCTGCCCAGCTACGACACGCTGATCATCCTCTCGCCTGAACGGGCGAACGACGAACGCCTGATCGCCGCGCTTCGCCCGCTTCTGGGCACGATCAATGTCGAGGCGATGCGCGAAGCGAACTTCTCGGTCGATCGCACCGATGGCGAGAAGAAGACCCCGCGCGAGGCGGCGCGCTGGCTCGCGGAAGAGGTCGGGCTGGAATAGAGGCGTTTGGGGTGGACTAGCCGGCTCGCGTCGACGATCAGTCAGGTCAGGGCCGCGTCCACACCTGCGTCTGGCACAAGACGGTCACGCAGCCTTTCACCTCGAGCCTGTTGGCACCCTTGCGCTGGATCACGGAGCGGTAGGTCTTGCCCGACTTCGGATCGTAGATTTCGCCGCGCCATTTGTCGCCATCCTGCTTGAAGCCGGTCAGCACCGGCAGGCCCATCAGCTTGCGGCTGCGCAGCGCTTTGTCCGGGTTGTTGATGTCGCGCTGATCGACCCCTCCGGGAGGGGTTTCGAGAAATTTGGAGATCTTGCCGCACACGCTACCGCCACAATTGCCGATTGTGACGACCGCGTCCTTGTCCTCGGTCACCCATCGCCCGCCAATCGGGTCGGCGGCAAGGGCGGGAACGGCGAGCGCGGCCAGACCGGCGGCACCTGCGAGCATCGCGGGGAGGAGTCTTTTCATGATGGCCAAACCCTTATCAGCGATCGGTGTTCCGCAGGCTGAAGGGCTAGGCCAGCCCTGCGCCCATCGGCCAGTCGGGATGCGCCACCGCCAGCACCTTGAACAGGTCGCCCATCTGCTCGCCCGAGACCAGGCGATGGCGCGCGGTCTCGATCTCATCCGCGCGATGAGGGGCGGCCCGCGCGAGCGCCGCCGCGCGTGCGTCTATCCCCAACGCGGACAGGAGCGCGCCCTGCGTAGCCGAGCCTAGCACCCGCGCCCCTTCGCGCTGGGCAACCTCGGCCAGCGCAGCAAAATCGACATGCGCGGTCAGGTCCGCCGCGCCCGGCATCGCCAGCGGATCGACCTTTTCATGCCGCGCGATCGCCTGCAAGGTGGAGCCGGTGCGGGGGACGAGATGGCCGTAATCGATCACCAGCGCCGTTCCGCCCTGCGCCGCAAGCCGCCCCGCGATATCTTGCAGGATCGCCGCGCCTGCCGGGCAGGTTTCCAGAATTGTGCCCGTCGGCGCCCCTGCCCACTGGTCGGGCACCGCGCTGTCCATCGGCTGGTCGCCCGCGACGAACACGAAAGCATCGTCCTGGCCAAGCCCGACCATCCGCTCGCGCCAACCCTTCTCGGTCTGAACCAGCTGGCGGACCGGCAGTGCGTCGAAGAACTCGTTCGCCACCAGCAGCAGCGGGCGGCCTTCGGGCAGCGTGGTGGGATCATCGTGGAAGCGTGCACCGGCCACGGCTGCGGCCTGCAGCGCGCGCAACGGCGGCGATCCTTCGACGAAGTGGACTTGCGGGCGCAGGCCGAAGCGCGCCATGCTGCGCAGCGCGTCTTTCGCCAGAGTGCCCCGCCCCGGCCCCAGCTCTGCATAAATCGCATCGGGCGGTCGGCCCGCGCGAGTCCAGATATCGGCCAGCCACAGCCCGACCAGTTCACCGAACATCTGGCTGATCTCGGGCGCAGTGGTGAAATCACCCGCGCTGCCCAGCGGATCGCGCGCAGCATAATAGTGCGCGTTGCTCTCCCCCATGAAGCGCGCGACCGGCATGGGCCCGTGCGTCGCGATCAGCCGCCGGAACCGATCGCCCAGATCGCTGCGTACACCGCTGTCGGTCAGGATTCGCTCGCCACGGGGGTATCCACGCGGCCCGCCTTGTTCCTCATGGCATAGACGATCACCGCGATCCCAACGAGGATCATCGGAATGCTCAGCCACTGGCCCATCGACAGCCCGGTCCGCATCGCGAATTCGGTCAGCTGGGCATCGGGCTGGCGGAAGAACTCGTTGATGAAGCGCGCGGTCGCGATCCCGGCGGTAAACACGCCGACCAGCAGCCCCGGCTTCCACCTTGCCTTGGTCAGCCAGAACAGCGACAGCATGATCGCCATCATCGCCAGCCCCTCCAGCCCCGCCTGGTAGAGCTGGCTGGGGTGACGCGCGAGCTGGCTGGGGTCCGACGGGAAGACCATCGCCCATGGCACGTCGGTGGGACGGCCCCACAGCTCTCCGTTCACGAAGTTGGCAAGCCGTCCGAAGAACATGCCGAAGGGCACGTTGACCGCGATGTAATCCGACACACGCAGCCAGTTGAGATTGTTGCGATAGCTGACCCACAGCAAGGCCAGAACCACGCCGATCACTCCGCCGTGGAAGCTCATCCCGCCGTCCCACAGGCGCAGCAGGCCCCACGGCATCCAGCCTTCATGGCTGAAATCGACGAACAGCTCGGGGCGATAGAAGATCGCGTAACCCAGCCGTCCGCCAAAGATCACGCCCAGCGTGCAGTAGAACAGCAGATCATCGACATGGGCCTGATTCATCGGCGTGCCGGGCGCCTTGATCATCCGCGACAGGTGCCAATAGGCGAGGACAATCCCCGCGATATAGGCGAGCGAGTACCACCGCAGGGTGAAGAAACCGAGATCGATTCCCGGCGTAAGGCCAAGGTCCGACCAGTAAATCGGCTGGTTTGCAGCTTCTGCCAGTAGTGACAGCATTCCATCGACCCCTTAGAGATGCGCCCGAACGATCCCGCCTTGCGCCAACGCGGCTTGCATTGGCACAGGCGGATGTCAGAAAAAAGGACATTGCGCGCACGGCCACAGCGGTCGGCGCGCCACCCGGAGAGAGGAAATCAATGGCGACCGAGCTCGACAATACGCTGGATACCATCATGGACGGGCTGGTTGCGCCCGGCGGCCCGGCGGAGACCGTGCCGTTCACCCGCAACGGCGTTGCCATGCCGGCGTTCAAGAACGCCCCGCCCAGCCTGGCGCATTATTTCGCGCACTACTGCAACGAGCATAAGGACACCGAATTCCTCGTCGATGATGGTTGTCGACTGACCTTTGGCGAAGCCTACGATGCCGCGCGCCACGTCGCGGCCGGGCTGCTGGCGCGGCACAAGCTGATCAAGGGCGACCGGATCGGGATCGCCGCGCGCAACTCGGCCAACTGGATCGTCGCCTACATGGGGATCACCATGGCGGGCGGATGCGCCGCGCTGGTCAACGGATTTTCGACCGGCGAGGAAATGGCCGACGCGCTGAAGATGGTCGGCTGCCGGATCGTGCTGGCCGATCGCAAGCGGGCCGAACGGCTCGAAGGCACGACGCACGGCGCGCAGATCGTCCCGCTCAAGCATGACTGCAATCCGGCCGACGGCCTGGAAGCAGTATGGGGCGACCCCGCTGCAACGCCCCTGCCCGAACTGGGGCCGGATGATTACGCAACGCTGCTGTACACCTCGGGTTCGACCGGCCGCTCCAAGGGTGCTTTTTCGGACCACCGCGGCGTGGTCCACGGCACGATGAGCTATGTCATCCAGAGCCTGATGGCGCTCACCTACCTTTCGGGGAAGGGCGAAGCCCCCTCGGCGCAGCCCTGCGCCCTGGTCGCGGTGCCGCTGTTCCACGTGACCGGCGAAATTCCGGTCTTCCTGCAAAGCTTCGCCCTGGGCCGCAAGCTGGTGCTGATGAAGAAGTGGGACGCGACCGAGGCGCTGCGGCTGATCGAAGCCGAAAAGGTGACCTATTTCACCGGCGTGCCGCTGATGAGCTACGAGTTGGCGACCCATCCGGACCGCGCGAAATACGATACCTCGACCTGCACATCCTTCGCTGCTGGCGGCGCGCCGCGCCCGACCGACCACGTGGAGAAGATCCACAAGGCCTTTCCGGGCGGCTTCCCGCTGCTCGGCTATGGTCTGACCGAAACCAACGCGATCGGCTGCGGCAATTTCAACGAGAACTATCTCGCCAAGCCGACCAGCACCGGCAAGGCCAGCCGCCCGCTGGTCGATCTCGCGATTCTGGACGATGCCGGCAACAAGCTGCCGACCGGCGAGGTGGGCGAGGTTTCGATCCGTACGGTCGCCAACTTCCTCGGCTACTGGAACAATCGCGAGGCGACGCAGGAAGCCTTCACCGACGACATGTATTTCCGCACCGGTGACCTCGGCCGGCTGGACGAGGACGGTTACCTGTTCATTGTCGACCGCAAGAAGGACATCATCATCCGCGGCGGCGAGAACATCAGCTGCCTCGAGGTGGAGGAGGCGATCTACGCGCATGACGACGTTGCCGAGTGCTCGGTCTTCGGCCTGCCCGATAATCGCTATGGCGAAATCGTCGGCGTGGTCTACCTGACCCGCGACGGCGCGAGCCTGAGCGAGGCGGAGCTTGCCGCCTTCCTCGAAAAGCAGCTCCCGCCGTTCAAGCGGCCCGCCCATATCTGGCAGGAGCATGACAGCCTGCCCCGGCTCGGCACGCAGAAGATCGACCGCAAGGCGCTGCGCGAGCACTACAGCAAGGACTTCGCTGCGGCTTGAGCGCTCCACCCCTCTCCAACCAGCGCGCCATCGTCGACCGGCGCAAGCTCGCCCAGAAGATCGGTGAAACGATCGGCGAGGCGGGCGGCGATGGCCGCAGCGCGCGCGAGGCAGTGCTCATCCTGCTGCGCAAGGCGCTGGAGAACGGGCGGGCAGAGCTTTCGCGCAGGCTCGCCGAGCATCCGTCCGCCGGGCACGCGCAATGCGGCGGGCAAAGCTTCCTTATCGACCAGCTGCTGCGGCTGATCCACGACTTCGCGAGCGACCGGCTTGCCCCCCTGCCCCAAGGCGAGCGGGCGCGGGCGATCACGCTGGTCGCCGCAGGCGGCTACGGGCGCGAGGAACTGGCCCCGCATTCCGACATCGACATCGCCTTCTTCGTCGAGCGCGCGGACGATCCGCGTACGGTCAAGCTGATCGAGGCGATTCTCTACCTGATGTGGGATCTGGGGCTGACAGTCGGCCATTCGGTGCGCACGGTGGACGATATCGTGTCGATGTCGAAATCGGACGGGACGATCCTGACCTCGCTGCTCGAGTGCCGTTACCTGTGGGGCGATGAAGCGCTTTACGAAGAGGCGCGGCGGCGCTTCTATGCCGAGGTGGTGGACGGAACCGAGCGGCAGTTTGTCGCCGACAAGCTGCGCGAGCGCGATGCCCGGCACAAACGGATGGGCGACACGCGCTACGTGGTCGAACCCAATGTGAAGGAAGGCAAGGGCGGCCTGCGCGACCTGCAGGCGCTGTACTGGATCGGCAAGTATATCCACCGGGTCCGCGATGCGGCGGATCTGGTCGATGCCGGTCTGTTCACCAAGGCCGAATACCGCAGCTTCCGCCGCGCCGAGGGCTTCCTGCTCGCAGTACGCTGCCACCTCCACGAGATCACCGGCCGGGCCGAGGATCGCCTGACCTTCGACCTGCAAAAGGAAATCGCGGGGCGGATGAGTTTCGCCGATCGGCAGGGCAAGAGCGCGGTCGAGCGGTTCATGCAGTACTACTTCCTGCAAGCCAAACGGGTCGGCTCGCTGACCGGCGTGTTCCTCGGCCAGCTGGAAGAGCAGTTTGCGAAGAAGCGTGCGCGGCGCGGGCTGCTCGCCGGGTTCAACGCGCGCCCGCGGACGGTGCGCGGCTACACGGCCTTTGCAGGCAAGCTCGCCGCGCCGGGCGACGACTGGTTTCGCAAGGACCCGATCCGCCTGATCGAAATCTTCCAGGTCGCGGAAGCCGAACAGCTGGAGATCGATCCGCGCACGATGCGGCAGGCCGATCGGGACAGTGGCCTGATCAACGACGCGGTCCGCGAGAGCCCGCGCGCCAACGCGCTGTTTCTCGAACTTCTGTGTGGCCGCAACGACCCCGAAACCGTGCTGCGCTGGATGAACGAGGCGGGCGTGTTCGGCCGGTTCGTGCCCGATTTCGGCCGGGTCAACGCGCAGATGCAGTTCAACATGTATCACCACTACACGGTGGACGAGCACACCATCCGCGCGATCGGCTTCCTCAACGGGCTCGAGAAAGGGTCGCTGTCGGAAGAGCATCCGCGCGCGAGCAAGGAAATCCACCACCTCAAAAGCCGCCGCGCGCTGTTCGTCGCCACGCTGCTGCACGACATTGCCAAGGGGCGCGGGGGCGACCATTCCGTGCTGGGCGCCGAAGTGGCGGAGAAGGTGTGCCCGCGCTTGGGCCTTACCGAAGAAGAGACCACGCTAGTTGCGTGGATGGTGCGGCAGCATCTCTTGATGAGTCACACCGCCTTCAAGCGCGACATCGCCGACCCCAAGACGGTCGAGGATTTCGTCGCCGAGGTCCAGACGCTGGAGCGCCTGCGCCAGCTCGCCATCTTGACCGCGGTCGATATCCGCGCGGTGGGCCCGGGTACCTGGAACAGCTGGAAGGGCCAGCTGCTGGGCGAACTCTACGACCGGTCGCACGAGCGGCTCCGGCTGGGTCACGTGACCAGCGGACGCGATGGACGGGTTACCGCAAAGAAGGACGCCGTGCGCCGCGAACTGGGCGACAAGGCCGCGCTGATGGACACGCACGGCAACCTGTTCACTGCGCCTTACTGGATTGCCGAACCGCCGGACATCGCGGCGCGCAACATCGTCCAATATACGGTCGCACGCGAGCTGGGCGAGGCGCTGTCGGTCCATTGCGAGGCGGACGATGAACGCGGCGCAACGCTGGTCACCGTGATCGCCGCGGACCATCCCGGCATCTTCATGCGGATCGCCGGTGCGATCCATCTGGTCGGCGGCAACATCATCGACGCGCGCATTCACACTACGCGCACCGGCTATGCGGTCGACAATTTCCTGGTCCAGGACCCGCTTGGCCGCCCCTTCGGAGAAGACGAGCAGCTCGCCCGGATAGAGCGCAGCATTGCCGACGGGCTGACCGGCGGCGTGCATCTCGTGCCCAAGCTGGCCAAGCGCCCATTGCCCCGGCGCGGGGCGGGCGCGTTCGAGGTCCGGCCCTCCGTCGCGTTCGACAACGACGCCTCGCACCGCTTTACCGTGATCGAGGTCGGCGCGCGCGACCGGCCCGCGCTGCTCAACCGGCTGGCGCGTGCGCTGTTCGAGGCGCAGGTGATGATCCGCTCCGCGCACATCACCCACTACGGCGAGCGCGCGGCGGACACGTTCTACGTGACCGATCTGACCGGCGACAAGATCACCGATCCCGGCCGGCTGGAAGCGCTAAGCGCCGCATTGTCCGACGCCGCAAGCGACGAGATGCAGGCCGAGCTGGAGCCTGCCTGAACGCCCGGTGCGACGCTCGCTTGCACAAAACGCAAGTTGATGAAGCACATACATCGCAGTGCGTATGAAGAAGGGCGCCTGAAGACGCCGCAGATCACGATGTGAAAGAGCGGGCCAACGACGCTAGCACCGGGCGCGCGAGTAGGAAAACGCGGGGCGGGTGCTGGGTGGGAATGAGAATGGCGGGTTTGCGCCCCGTTTCGGTCATTCAGGCTCAAAGCAGCGACGCCCGAAAGCGGACACAGTAACTCTAAAGTTCTCACGACTTCAAATCGGTCTGGGCACGCCAGTTTGCAATGGAAGTGCACACCGGTGCCGCATCGCCACCGGGCGCGCTTATCGGCGTCTGCACTGGTTGCTGTGCCGGGAAGGATGGACCATGAACCACAAGAAGTTCCGATGGCTTATCGCTAGGACCGGCTACAGGTGCGCCGCCGTGGCAAGCGCAAGCGGGGCCTTGGGCACACCTGCACCGATGACGATCCCACAGGGGCCGAACCAGCGCTGGAGCCTCGACTTCGTATACGATGCCTTCGTCTGCGGGCGGCGGCCCCGCATCTCCGCCGTGATCGATGATTACAGTCGGGATTGCATGCGCCTGAACGCTGATACGTCAATGTCGGGCGCACGCGTCGGCCGTGAGATTGCTGCAGCGGTGTTCAAGCGGATGGCGTGGCCACTTACGATCGAGAGCTTCGATGCACGGCTGGCGGCACGAATGTCTCAACGAAACGACCTTCAACAGCCTTGCCTATGCCCGCGAAGAGTTGGAAGCTTGGCGGCACGTCTACAATCACTTCCGGTCGCACTAGAGTCTGGGAACCGAACCGGCCGAGATCGGGCCGGGATCAAACGGCAAACCGATACGCTCAGCGATGGGCATCAAAACGGCCCAGGCTCTACTCGTGGCAGGTAGAAACTTCGGGCTCAGACCATCGGCCTCGTCGAGCTATCCCATTAAGGCTGGCGCTCTATAGCCTCGACTAGACTCATGGTCTCAGGAGGCGGAGCGGGCAGCCGTAAGTTGACTGTGTCGGCGAGCGGACGGGTGATCTGACGGCCACCTGCAACTGTGTATTGAATATTCGCTGACAACGCACAGTCCTGCGTCGGTTGAGTTGAATCCATAAGGTTGTTCGAGGGATGAGCCTCCAATCGTAGAGTGATCGTCATCGTGTAGTCGATCTTCCCAGATTGACGGTTGCTCAGTTGCATCACCACCTCAGGTTTTGTCACCAGCCTCGGGACAGCGCACCCATCTTGGAGACGAGCGTTCGTGACCGAGGCAAAGCCAGGTGTCAGTAGATTGCGATCGTCAATCGATCCGGTCGACCTCCAGACTAACTGCTCGATACCCGCGCCAAAGGGTTGCCGAGCGTAAAGCGTCAAAAGATTAGCAACCGGCTGCAGTTTTGGAACGTTCGCCCATTGATATTGAAGGTCTTCGACCTTTATCTCAAAACCCGCCATGCCAGAGGGCAGGCTTTGTTTGCGGAAATGAATGTTGAATGGAACATCTACACTTCCGCTGCCAGAGGTTTGCGTCGGTAGATAGGTAACTACGAAGCGACAATAACCTTCCTCACTTTTATCGACAACCGAATCGACAGACAACTGTGACGACAAGCTCCCAGTGATTTCATAGTCGGATCGGTTCTTGCAAAATAGGCTCGGCATATTGTCGACGTCGACGAAGCTCGTCTGCCGAAGGCCACCAATCAGAACACCCTCGCCATTGTGGGAGGCACTGACACTCTGATTTGCCTTAATTGTTTCAATTAGATCGGCTTCAGAAGGGAGTGCGAAGTGATCGGCTACCTTTCTCGAGATACGTTGAGTAGCAATCGCCTCAAATAATTCAGATTCAAACGCGCTGGTATCGCTATACTCGCCTTCGACCTCCGCCTTCACTGAGAGAAAAGGAAGAGCAAATCCGCCAGATGCATTACCTGAAGCTGATACATCGAGCTTCTTGTTTGTAGCGGTTTGCATTGCGTAGCCGCTGAATTGCGGAATCAAATAGCCATCGGCATTTTCGTTGCGGCGTCTCCAATCCCAAAACAACAAGGCGACGTGGAATTTTTGAGCAGACGTCGAAAGGGGGCCATTCCAGCCATCGGTGAATGGTGAAGCAAATGTGCCAACGGCGATGTCGGCACGCTTATAGTCACGGCCTGTCGTAGCTGCTTCGCCAGCAGCTCGAATGGTTTTCGAATCTAGTCCGCCGCCGACACTGATCGCCGTTGAGAATGCTGCGGTGCAGCTTTGTTCATAAGTTTGGTAATTAATGTTACCGCGCAAAAGCAGCTCGCGAGACACCGTTACAAAATCTGTTGATAATAGTCTTTTGTTCCCGGTCGGAACGCGACCGCCCTCAACGTCATTCTTGGACAAAACTGTTCCAAAAAGACGGATAGCTCCTGTTGATCCAAGGCGCCAGTATTCTTGATTTCCAGGAGTGCTGGCATAGTCTAGAAGGTCTTGCGGTATTGGACTTGCCGTCTTCGATCCGCGAACCGATCGTTTCATCTTTATGCGGGTTCGGCCCACAAGGCAGCTTTCAATTACTCTCCCCAGTCGGTCTTCAAGCCAGTCTGCGACTTTGCCATCGGAAGCCGGAGTTGCATGCTGCTCTTGCGCCAAGGCGGGCGTTGACAAGCAAATCGTAATCACGACTGCGCTGGCAGTAACAAGAATCTGTTTTGACATCGACAAGATCCTCCCCCGAGAACTAATCAATAATTGCGTAAAAGCTAAAATTAGTCAATTGCTGTTTCTGGCGGCCGACAATTCCGCTTCCGATTAAGCAAATGCCCGCTTCCTGTGCTCAGACTGCGGAAGCGGCCGGTCTGCGATCGGCCCACTTTCTGCTGATCAAAATCCTCTCGCCGAACGTCCGCAATCGGGTAATTAGCCGAACGGCGGCTTTTCACGCTTGAGCCCTCGGAACCGGTCAGTCTGCAACCGGCCTAGAAGCTGCCGTTCGCCCTTCAGCCAAGCGCCCCAAACAGTGCAGACCCGACGCGTATGTGCGTTGCGCCCAGCATAATCGCCGTCTCGTAATCTCCGCTCATCCCCATGCTCAGGCCCCACGCGCTGGGCTCCGGCTCGTGCCGCCGCGCCAGTTCGCCCAGCAGGGCGAAGAACGGCGCGGGTTCCTTGTCGGCGGGGGGGATGCACATCAGGCCGAGCAGCGGGATATCTGCCTCGCGCGCCTGTTCGATCAGCGCGGGCAGGTCGGCGATCGCGCAGCCGCCCTTCTGGTCTTCCTCGCCGACATCGACCTGGATGAAGCACGGCACGCGCTTGCCCAGCTTGTCGTAGGCCTTTGCCAGTGCTTTGAGCAGGCTTGGCCGGTCGAGCGAGTGGATCACGTCGAACAGCGCGGCGGCATCTTCCGCCTTGTTCGATTGCAGCTGGCCGATCAGGTGCAGTTCGACATCGGAGTAGCGCTCGCGCAGGGCGGGCCATTTCTCGCCCGCCTCCTGCACCCGGTTTTCGCCGAAAACGCGATGTCCTGCCTCCAGCACCGGCTCGATCTTTTCGGTCGGGTGCGTCTTGCTGACGGCGATCAGGTTCACCTCTGCCCGCTCGCGCCTGGCGATCTTGCAGGTGCGGGCGATCCGCTCTTCGACGTCCCTAAGGGCTGCTGCGCTTTCCATCGCGCGCCGCTATAGCGGCTGGAGCATGCCGATCCAGCCCCGACCCGAAGAACTGCCACGTCTCTGGCTGATGTCCGATGCCCGCAACGACTCAGGTCTGGAGGATGCGCTTGCGCGTCTGTCCGAAGGCTCCGCGCTCGTCTTCCGGCACTACCATCTGGGCAGCGTGGCACGGCGGGAGCGGTTTGAAATGCTGCGCAGCATTTGCCGCAGCAAACGTCTGCGCCTGATCCTGTCCGACCGCGCGTCGGAGGCGCGCGCGTGGGGTGCGGACGGCGTCTACGGCCCGCCCGGCAGGCTCGGCGATGCTGCGGATATGCTGCGCATCACCACCGCGCATGATGCCGCCGAACTTGCCGCTGCCGAGGCCGCAGATGCGCATGCCGTGATGATCTCCCCCGTGTTCGCCACCCGCAGCCATCCCGGCGCACCTGCTTTGGGACCAGAGGGCTTCCACGATCTCGCGCGGCGCACCCGCCTGCCCGTCATCGCGCTCGGCGGGATGACGGCAGAACGCGCCCACGACCTTGGCGTCACCCGCTGGGCAGCGATCGACGGGCTTTCCTGAGGCCCCGCAAACAAGACCCGCACGGCCCAAAAGCCTTGACCCGGTACGGGCCGAGGATTCATGATGCGTTCCCGTATTCCCCCCGCCCTTCCCTCGGGAGACTTCGCAATGGCCAGCAAGGCACTCGTTACGACCGAACAGGTCGACTGGCGCGACGCGCTGCGCCAGTCGGTCAAGCGCGCGCTGCAGATGACCGGCGCGGTGATCCTGCTGGGCGCGATGCTGTTCCTCGCGCTGTCGCTGATCAGCTACACCCAGACCGACCCCAGCCCCTCCACCGCCGCCGCGCCCGACGGGCCGATCGGCAACTGGATGGGCAACGCGGGCGCATGGGCGGCGGAGCGCGCGCTGTTCCTGTTCGGCTGGATCAGCGTGCTCGCTCTGCCGCTGCTCTATATCGGCGCACGCGGGCTGTGGCGTGCGGCGAACGAGGACCAGACGGTGGAGCGGCACACGCGCTGGTGGCGCCCGGCGGCGGCGCTGCTGCTGGCGATGACGCTGCTCTCCACGGTGGCCGCGCTGACCTTCGCCGATGCGGCGATCGCGCTGCCTGCGGGTGCCGGCGGACTGACCGGGCTGCTTGGCGCGACCCTGACCGAGGGGCTCGCTTCGCGGCTGGTCGGCCCAGCGGCGGGCTGGTTGATCCTGGCGGTCGCGCTGGTATTGCTGGCCATCGGGACGACGCTGGTCGCGCGGGTCTTTGCGATCGACTGGCGCGGGCTGCTGACCCTGCCCAGCCTGCCCCGTCGGATGCAGCGCGAACGGGCCGAGCCTGCTCCTGCCAGGCCCAGGCCGGAACGGCGCACCGCGAAGCGCGCCCCGGTCGACGAACCCGCAGCGGAAGAGCCTGCTGCCGAGCCCGCCGCAGCCCGCCGCGCGCCGAAGATCGTCGACCCCAAGGTCGCCCCGCGCAAGGCCGATGGCCACGCGATCACGCGGCAGAAGGACATGTTCGCCGATTTCGAACTGCCCGGGCTCGACCTGCTGTCCGACCGCGGCGATGCCAATATCGTCCCGCTCGACCGGCAGGCGCTGGAGCGAAATGCACGCCTGCTCGAATCGGTGCTCGACGATTTCAACGTGAAGGGCGAAGTCACCGCCGTGCGCACCGGCCCGGTGGTGACCATGTACGAGCTGGAGCCAGCCCCCGGCACCAAAGCCGCCCGCGTGATCGGCCTGTCCGAAGACATCGCCCGCAACATGAGCGCGGTTTCGGCGCGCGTCAGCACGATACCGGGCAAGACCGTGATGGGCATCGAACTGCCCAATGCCGAACGCCAGATGGTCGGCTTCAAGGAGCTGGCCGCCTGCGAAGACTTCGTCGATGCGCCGGGCGACCTGCCGATCATCCTGGGCAAGGACATCGCAGGCGAACCCGTGATCGCAGACCTTGCCGCGATGCCGCACCTGCTGGTCGCGGGGACCACGGGTAGCGGCAAGTCGGTCGGCCTCAACACGATCATCCTCTCGCTGCTCTACCGCTTCACGCCTGCCGAGTGCCGCCTGATCATGGTCGATCCCAAGGTGCTGGAGCTTAAGAGTTACGAGGATATTCCCCACCTCCTCTCGCCCGTCGTGACCGAGCCGGAGAAGACCATCCGCGCGCTCAAGTGGACAATCGAGGAGATGGAGCAGCGCTATCGCAAGATGAGCGAGGTCGGCGCGCGCAACCTCACCGGCTTCAACGAACGCGTGCGCTCGGCAAAGGCCAAGGGTGAACCGCTGGGGCGCCGCATCCAGACCGGCTACGATCCCGAAACCGGCGAGGAGATCGTCGAGGAGAAGGAGCTCGATTACGAGGAGCTGCCGCTGATCGTGGTGATCGTGGACGAGCTCGCGGATCTGATGGCGGTGGTCGGCAAGGACATCGAGATCCTCATCCGCCGCCTGACACAGAAGAGCCGCGCGGCGGGCATCCACCTGATCATGGCCACCCAGCGCCCCTCGGTCGACGTCATCACCGGCGTCATCAAGGCCAACCTGCCCACCCGGATCAGCTTCAAGGTGACCAGCCGGATCGACAGCCGCACGATCCTGGGCGAGCAGGGCGCGGAAACGCTGCTGGGCAAGGGCGACATGCTGTTCAAGCCCAATATCGGCAACCTGACCCGCGTCCACGGGCCGTTCGTCAGCGACGAGGAAGTGGAGGCCGTGGCGCAGCACTGGCGCCAGCAGGGATCGCCCGCCTATGTCGACGCGGTCACCGAAGAGCCGACCGACGGCTTCGGCGGCGGCTTCGCCTTCGAGGACGAACTGACCGCCAGCGACAATCCGGAAGAGCGCAAGTACCGGCAGGCCTGCCAGGTCGTGTTCGAGAACCAGAAGGCGAGCGGCAGCTGGCTCCAGCGCCAGATGGGCGTGGGCTACAACACCGCCGCCAAGTGGATCGAACGCATGGAGAGCGAAGGCCTGGTCGGCCCCGCCAACCACGTCGGCCGCCGCGACGTCTACCGCGACAAGGACGGCAACCCGCTCTAGCGGCGGCGCCCTTGGCATGGAGCCCAACGCGCGGGTCGGAGCGCGCGTCGCTCCTGCATGTGTAGTCGTGTTGAGACACTGTCCAAGGGGGAAACTCCCGCCCCCTTAAGAGGAGCGATCTCGGGGAATATCGACGGTGCGAAAGAGCTGTGCAGAGGTTACCGGGCTCGACGCGTGTAGGACAGCGGCCAATTGCCGTCCTCAAAAGGGCAAGCTGCCACCGACCCCCTCGTGGCGAGCGTTGCAGCGCCGCCCCCGAAGGCACGTGCGGGTGGTGCAATCGGCGTGCACGTTATCGCGATTGCGCTGAGCAACCCAAAGCGCCACCGCGCGATGGAAAAGCCTTTCTTACCGAGATGCTGCCAGGAACAATGCCCGAAAGGCGAGAGATGAAGATCGAAATCAACGAACATGCCGCATGGGTCTTCAAGGCCGGCTGGAAAGGCCTGTGCCCGCGGTGTGGCAAGGGCAAGATGTTCAAATCCTGGCTCAAGGTCAGCGATAAGTGCGATGTGTGCGGGCTGGATTACCGCTTCGCCTCGCCAGATGATGGCCCGGCGTTTTTCTCGCTATGCTTCGTAGCCTTTCCGCTGCTGTTCCTGATGGTGTGGGTGCAGGTTGCCCTTGAGCCGCCCCTATGGCTGCTTGTGGCCGTCGCGGTGCCGTTGATGAGTCTGGGCTGCCTGCTACCGCTGCGCCCGATCAAGGGCTGGCTGGTCGCCTCGCAATACGTCAACCGCTCGGTCGAGGCGGGCACGGAAAAGCTATGGGCGGAGATGCACGCGCGCGAGGACGAGAAGCGGCGCAGCGAGGGCGGCGAATAGCTGCCTAGGCCGCGCCGAACCAGCGCTTGAGGCCAGCTGATCGCAGGCCGATCACAGCGCCGACAATCACCAGCACCGCCGCAACACCCGCTGCAATGGCGACCGGCTCCGCGCGCTGGCCGCCGGCGGCGTAGATCGCTGACAAAGCCCACAGGAACACGATGGCATAGAGCGGATTGCCCCGCCCCCTGGCGAGCGCGAGGCAAGCGATGATCCCGCCGGTCAGCACCACCAGCGCAGAGATCAGCGGCGCGGCCTCTCCTCCATCGACCCCGTAGAACAGCAGCGTGGCGGCGATGTTGACGATGGTGGCCGCCGTCAGCCACGCGGCCAGCGCGCTCAAGGGCAGCACGGCGCACCACCGCTCCCCGGTCGAGAACTTCGGCTCCCACCGGGCGAACACGCGGTAGATCGCGATCAGGCAGGCCAGCGTGGCCATTATGATCGCCACTGAAAACACCCCCAGCCCATAGCACTGGGTATAGAGCGCCCAGACCGCATTGCCGAGAAAGGCTCCCGCCGCCGGCAGGCGTATGTGCGCCAACAGCGCGGTCGTCCGGTGTGAAGGCAGCGCCTGATAGATCGCGAACACGATCGTCCCTGCAAACAGCGGCCCCCAGATCGAGAATGCCCAACCCGCAGGCGTGATCAGCGTGCGCACAGCGTTCGACTGCGAGCCGATCGGATCGCCGATGCCCAGCGCTGGCAACGAGGTGGTGAGAAACTGGAGAAGCGCCGCGAGAATCACGGCAAGGACGACGGCCGGATGGGCTTCGGTCCGGGTTTCGCTGGGTTCCATGATCTCACACGCTCTGCTGTTTCGAATCTGTGCACCCGCATTCGCCGGGCATTGCAAGCGGGTCTATCAGGTCGTCGAGGAACAGCGCCAGCAGCATCGTCTGGTTGGCGACCCCGGCCTTGGCATACACCTGGCTGAGTTGCGATCGCACGGTGCCTTCCGCACTCCCGCGCAAGCGTGCGATGTCGGGGATCGTGCTGCCCTTGATCGCGAACAGCGCGACCTCGCCTTCCGAACGGGTCAGGTTCCATTCGGCAAAGCGCATCTCGATCAGCTGCGCCATCGCGCCGCGTGCCATGCCCAGCGCCCGTTCGCTGCGCCGGGCGTCGGCCAGCAACCGCTGCGTGTAGCGCGCCCCTAGGATGGTGCCGGCGAGCAAGGCGACGGCGATGACACATTCCATGATCGGTTCGACGCCAATGCCGGAGCGCATCTGCGCCGCGATGTCGTCGATCCCGTCGCCGAGGAAATAGAGTGCCGCGATCCCCTGCAGCGCCACGAAGGCGGAGGCGGCAAGCGCGGCCCGGCGCTGGTTTCGTCCCGGTCGCGTGGCCTGTCGCGGGGTCTGGGGCAAGGTCGCAACCCTCCTAAGCACATGCGGAAACAGCGCCGCATAAGCGCGTGCTTATAGATTCCGGCGCGCCGCCGTCCAACCTGTCGCCACGGCGCGGAAGCGGGCCGGGCAGATGGAGATGGCGAGATGACGCGAGACGAGATGATCGAAACCGCAGCGAAGGTGCCGGCGGTCACCCTTGGGTTCTGGATCATCAAGATCCTTGCGACCACTCTGGGAGAGACCGCGGGCGACACCGTGAGCATGAGCTGGCTGGGCGAAACCTCGGCCAGCGCAGGGCAGTCGGGTGTGAACGGCTATATCGTGGGCACCGCCATCTTCGGAGCGGCGCTGGCGATCCTCGCCTTCTTCCAGATCCGCGCCAAACGGTTTCATCCCTGGCTCTACTGGGCGACGATCATCGCCTCGACCACGGCGGGCACCACGCTGGCCGACTTCGCGACGCGATCGCTCGGCATCGGCTATCCGGACGGCTCGATCCTGCTGTTCTCGCTCGTGCTCGCATCGCTGTTCGCCTGGCATCGCACGCTAGGCGGGATTTCGGCGGCCTCTATCCATACTCGCGAGGCGGAGCTGTTCTACTGGATCACGATCACCTTCTCGCAGACGCTGGGCACCGCGCTTGGCGACTGGGTCGCGGACGGGCCGCTGGGCTATCTGGGCGCAGCGGGCATCTTCGGCGGCGCGCTCGCGCTGGTGGCACTGGCGCACTACACCACCCGTATCTCCAAGCCGCTGCTGTTCTGGTCGGCCTTCATCCTGACCCGCCCGCTGGGCGCGGTGGTGGGCGATTTTCTGGACAAGCCGGTGGTACATGGCGGGCTCGAACTGAGCCGACTGGCGGCATCGGCCGGGCTCGCCGCAGCAATCGTGCTGCTGGTGACGCTGCTGCCGCAACGGCCCGAAACGGTCACGCAGCACGAGCGGCTCGAGAGCTGACCCGTCGCGACAAGACATACGAAAAGGCCGCCACGCTCATCTGGAGCGGGCGGCCTTTTGGTTAGCGGTGGGTGGCCCGGGGCCTTACTCGGCCGCTTCGCCCTGCTTGCTGTTGGCGGCCTGCGCCTCGGCCCGCTCCGCCTCGAGCACGCTGTCGCTCTCGAGATCGGCGGCGGTCAGCTTGGGGTGCTGTTTGATGCGCCCGGCCATTTCTTCCATCGTGCCGGCGGGCAGCGCGACCAGACCGATCTTGGCCAGCGGCCCGTCCCGGTTCCACATGTCCATCCACTGGTCGAGATAGGCCTGCAGCCCGGGGATCGCCTGCAGGTGCGCCAGCTTGACGTACAGGTAGAGCGGGCGCGCGCCGGGGTACTTGAAGCTGGCGATGTTGTCGTAGGTCGGCTCGACCCCGTTCATCGGCAGGCCCTGCACCTTGCCCTCGTTCTCTTCGAGATAGGAATAGCCGAAGATGCCCACGGCGTTCTTGTTTCCCTGGATCTTCTGGACGATCAGATTGTCCTGCTCGCCCTGGTCGACATATTTGCCGTCGGAGCGCACTTCGGTGCAGGTCCGCTCGAACGCATCCTCGTCGCTTTCCTTCAGCGCTTTCATCGCCGGGTCGGTTTCGCAACCCGCGGTCAGCACCAGTTCCTTCAGCGCGTCGCGCGTGCCGCTGGTGGACGGCGGGCCGTAGACCAGGATCGGCGTATCGGGCAGCGAGGGGTCGACATCGGCCCAGGTCTCGTTGGTCTGTTCCTTGCCGTAGGGATTGGCGGCGAGCGCCTTGTACACGGTCTCGGGCGTCAGGCTCATCATGATGCCGCCTTGCGTGCTGGCAAAGGCAATCCCGTCCAGCCCGACCTGGATTTCGGTGATGTCGGTCACGCCGTTCGCCTGGCAGGTTTCGAACTCGCTCACCTTCATCCGGCGCGAGGCATTGGCCATGTCGGGCGTATCCGCGCCCACGCCCTTGCAGAACAGCGCGATGCCGCCCCCACTGCCGGTCGATTCGATCAGCGGAGAGCGCATGCCCGGATTGGAGCGAGAGAAGCTCTCCGACACCAGCTTGGCGAAGGGGTAGACGGTGGACGAGCCGACCGCGCGGATCGATTCGCGGGTGCCGCCGCTGCTGTCGCACCCGGTCAGCATCAGGCCGGCCGCAGCCGCCATCGCCAGAACATGCGTGATCTTCATTGGGAAACGCCTTTCTCTCAAATTGGTAAGGCCTACAAAGCCGGGACGGCTAGAGCGCAAGTGTGACACTCATATGACCGAGCCGGGGGCGATCGCCGATCCTCACCCTGCCGCGCTCGTGCCCGCTTTGCCTTGCCGTTCACCGCGCGCCAACCTAACGAGCGCGACGTAACGGAAAAAAGGCTTTTCACACACATGCGCATCGGATGCCCGAAGGAAATCAAGAACCACGAGTACCGGGTCGGGCTGACCCCCGAAAGCGCCGGCGAGCTGGCCCGCCACGGCCACGAGGTGTGGATCGAGAGCGGCGCCGGCCTCGGCATCGACGCCACGGACGCGGAATACATGGCCGCCGGTGCGCGGATCGTCGACGGACCGGACCCGATCTTCGCCGAGTGCGAGATGGTGGTGAAGGTGAAGGAACCGCAGGCGGGTGAGCGCAAGAAGCTGCGCGAGGGCCAGATCCTGTACACCTACCTCCACCTTGCGCCCGACCGCGAACAGACCGTCGACCTGGTCAACGCGGGCGTCACCGCGATCGCCTACGAAACGGTCACCGGGCCGCGCGGGCAGCTCCCGCTGCTCAAGCCGATGAGCCAGGTGGCCGGGCGGATGAGCGTGCAGGCCGGTGCCAATGCGCTGGAAAAGGCGCATGGCGGGCGCGGCGTGCTGCTCGGCGGCGTGCCGGGCGTCATGCCTGGCAAGGTCGTGGTGATCGGCGGCGGGGTGGTCGGCTTCAATGCCGCGCAGATGGCGGTCGGCCTCGGCGCGGATGTGACCATCCTCGACCGCGATCCCGAGGTGCTGGAAAAGGTCGGCACCCATTTCGAAGCGCGTGCAGCCACGCGCTTTTCCAATGCGGCCAATCTGCAAGATGCGCTGTCGACCGCCGATCTGGTGATCGGTGCAGTGCTGATTCCCGGCGCAGCCGCACCCAAGCTTGTTACCCGCGAACAGCTCAAGGACATGCAGCAAGGCTCGGTCCTGGTCGATGTCGCGATCGACCAGGGCGGTTGCTTCGAAACCAGCAAGCCGACCACCCATGACAACCCGACCTACAAGATCGACGGTATCGTTCATTACTGCGTCGCCAACATGCCCGGCGCGGTCGCGCGGACCAGCACTTACGCGCTCAATAACGTGACCCTGCCGCACGCGCTCGCGATCGCCGACCATGGCTGGAAGGCGGCCCTGCGGGCCAACCCGTACCTCGCCGAAGGGCTGAACGTGTGGGACGGCAAGGTGACGTACAAAGCGGTCGCCGAAGACCTCGGATACGAATATGTTCCGGTCGAAAAGGCGCTTGCCTGACACGACAACAGCTTGAGGGGAGAGAGACGATGGGCATCCAGCAACCGGTGAATTCGGGCTTCGGCCGGACGAGCGAACCGCACGAGGTGCTGGATGGCATCGATCTCTCCGGCAAGGTCGCGATCGTCACCGGCGGCTATTCGGGCATCGGGGTGGAAACCGTGCGCGGCCTCGCCGGGGCGGGCGCGACAGTGATCGTGCCCGCGCGCGACCATGCCAAGGCGGTGGGCAATCTCGCGGACGTTGCTGGCGACGTCACGATCATGGCGATGGACCTCGCCGACCTCGCCACGGTCCGCGCCTTCGCCGCCGAGTTCGCGGCGCAGCACGACCGGCTCGACCTGCTGGTCAACAATGCCGGGATCATGGCCTGCCCGCTCACCCGCGTGGGGTCCGGCTGGGAACAGCAGTTCGGCGTCAACCACCTCGGCCATTTCGCGCTGGCGCAGGCGCTGATGCCGTTGCTGGAGAAGACCGCCGCGCTGCCCGGCAGCGACGTGCGCGTGGTTGCGCTGTCCTCCACCGGGCACAAGCTGAGCGATATCCGGTGGGACGATCCCAACTGGGAAACGGGCGAGTACGACAAGTGGCAGGCCTACGGGCAGGCCAAGACCGCCGACGCTCTGTTTGCCGTGGGCATGAACGCGCGGTTGGCCAAGCACGGCGCGCGTGCCTTCGCGGTCCACCCCGGCGGGATCATGACCCCGCTGCAACGCCACCTCGATACCGAGGAAATGACCGCACTGGGCTGGATGAACGAGGATGGCGAGCTGTCCGAACAAGCCGCCAAGATGTTCAAGAGCGTGACGCAAGGCGCCTCGACCACGCTATGGGCCGCAACCTCGCCCGCGCTGAAGGACCGCGGCGGCGAATATTGCGAGGATTGCGACATCGCCGAACTGGCGGATAGCGAGCACCCCAGCCGCTTCGGAAAAGTGCAGCACTACGCGGTCGACGAAGACAGCGCCGAACGTCTGTGGGAAATGAGCGAGGAGATGGTGGCGGGGGCGTAAGGGATCGGGCTTCGAGCTAGTCCTAGACGAATCCAGACCAGCGAACTCGGACCGCATTGCGGTTAGCTCCGGCCATGTGGAGGGCTTGACCCTCGCAGCCTCTCTTGAACCTGCCGAGCCCTCAGCGTGCCACCCGAAACGGCGCCGCGATCTCTGCCGTAATCCGCGCCGGGCGCATCGTTTCGCGGTCGAGCATGGCCCAGCGAGTCATTGCCGACACCAGCACCTTGCCCTCGCCGTCGACGAACTGCACTTCGCGGTCGAAGCGTGCGCCGCGCGGTTCGCCGGAGACACGCGTGCGGCCCTGCGCGGTTTCGCCTGCTGTGATGTTGCCGCGATAGTCGATCTCGTGGCGACTCACGACCCAGATGTATTTCTCGCGGTGTTCCTCGGGCGCGATCGAGTTCCAGTGCGCGACCGCGATGTCCTGAATCCAGCTGACCCAGACAGCGTTGTTCACATGGCCGAGTTCGTCGATATGCTCGGGCTCGGCGGTGACATCGTGTTCGAAGGCCCAGTCGCTCTCGCTCACGCCATTGTCCTCACTGGGCCTCCAGCGCGCGGTCGGGGTCGACGCCGATAATCCGCAAATCCGCCTCAGCCTGCGCGGTGGTGGTGAAGACGAAGCTTTCCATCCCCACCGCCTTTGCGCCCGCGACGTTCTTTTCCAGATCGTCGAAGAACACGCATTCCGCAGGGTTCAGATCGTAGGTCTCGGTCAGCCAGGTATACATGCGCGGATCGGGCTTGAGCGTGGAGTGATCGGCAGAGACGCACGCGCCGTCGAACAGCGGCCAGAAATCGTAACGCCCGCGCAGGTAGGCGACGATCTCGTGCACATTATCGGTGATCGCGTAGATGCCGTAGCCGCTCGCCTTCAGGCGGCGCATCAGCGGCGGGGTTTCCTCGATCAGGTGGAGGCTTTCGAACAGGGCCGAGACCAGCCGGTCGCAGGTTTTGCGGTCGAAGCCGTGGCGTTCGCCGAACATGCGCTGCGTTTCGGTCAGGCTCATCGCGCCGCGATTGAGCGCGCGGAAGATGTCGCCGCCGAACAGGTCCTTGCTGGTGATGCCGGGGGGGAGGTCCTTGCCGAAGGCCAGCTCAGTGATGGCCTCCGGCTCCCACCGGACGATCACGTTGCCGACATCGAAGACGACGTTTCTGATGGTCATTCGGCGTCGGTTCCCTCGGTTGCGGCGGGGCTCTCCACCACGTCCAGCTGCGTCAGGATGAAGGCGAATTCCTCCGCCGTTTCATACAGCGAAGCAAACCGCCCCGACTTGCCGCCGTGGCCCGCGCCCATATTGGTCTTGAGCAGCAGCGTGTTGTCGTCCGTTTTGGTGTTGCGCAGCTTGGCGACCCACTTGGCAGGCTCCCAATAGGTCACGCGCGGGTCGTTCAATCCGGCGGTGACGAGCATCGGCGGATAGTCCTGCGCGATCACCTGATCATAGGGCGAGTAGCTGAGCATGTAGGCAAAGGCCTGCTTGCTCTCGATCGGATTGCCCCACTCGGGCCATTCGCCGGGCGTCAGCGGCAGGTCCTTGTCGAGCATGGTGTTGAGCACGTCGACGAAGGGCACATCGGCCACCACCGCGCCCCAGATGTCGGGATCGGTATTGACGATCACGCCCATCAGCTCGCCCCCGGCGCTGCCGCCGCTGGCGCTGATCTGGCCCTTGCTCGTGTAGCCTTCGTCGATCAGGCCTTTCGCCACATCGACGAAATCCTCGAACGTATTGGTCCGCTCGTTCAGCTTGCCCTGCAGGTACCAGCGACGGCCCAGATCGTCACCGCCACGAATATGTGCGATGGCATAGGCCATGCCGCGATCGACGAGGCTCAGACGGCTGGTCGAGAAGCCCGGCGGCACCGCATAGCCATAGGCGCCATAGGCATAGAGATGCAGCGGGCCCGCCCCTGCGGGGCGATCCTTGCGCATCACCACGCTGACCGGCACCTGCGTGCCATCGCGCGCGGTGATCGTCAGCCGTTCGGTCTTGTATTGGGTCGCGTCGTACCCGCTCGGGATTTCCTGCTGCTTGAGCAGTTCGAGCGCGCCCGTTTTCACGTCGTAGTCGTAGACCGATCCGGGCGTGACCATGCTCTGGTACGACAGGCGCAGCTTCTGCATGTCGTATTCGGGATTGTTCGACAGCCCTGCGACGAAGCTCGCCTCGGGAAAGGCGATCGGCGTCAGGTCGTCCACATCGTCGTACGCGCGCAGCTGGACCTGATCGAGCCCGGCGAGCCGCCCTTCGGTGACGTAGAAATCCTTGAACAGCTCGAAATCGGTCAGGTAGAATTCGTCCGACCCGGCGATCAGCGTGGTCCACTCGCCGGGGCTGGCGAGCGGCGCGGTGGCGAGGCGGAAATTGATGTGATCGTCGTTGGTGTGGATGAACAGCGTATCGCCGCGCACATCGACGTCGTATTCGACGCCCTTCTGCCGCGCCTTGACCAGCGTCTGCTCGCCGGTGGGATTATCGGCAGGGACCAGCCAGACTTCGCTCGTCTCGTTGTCGCCGGTGCCGATCACCAGCCAGTCTTCCTGCGCGGAGAGGCCTGCGCCCACGCGGAAGCCCTCGTCCGCCTCGCGGAAGATCTCGACGTCTTCCGACACATCGGTGCCAAGCTTGTGCAGGCGGACATTGTCCACGCGCCAGTTCTCGTTCGCCTTGCCGTAGGCGATCATCGTATCGCCCGCGAGCCAGGTGAGGCCGGACAGCGTTTCGGGGATCACATCGTCCAGCAGCTCGCCGGTCTGCAAATCCTTCACCCGCGCGGTGAAGCGTTCGGACCCGTTGTCGTCCGCCGAGTAGGCGAGGAAGCGCCCATCCTTGCTGATCGAGAAGGAGCCGAGGCGGAAGTAGTCCTTGCCCTCGGCCAGCTGGTTCTCATCGAGCAGCAGCTGCGCTTCGCCTCCGCCAACCGGCTTGCGATAGTGCAGCCGGTATTCCTTGCCCTCTTCGAATTCGGACCAGTAGAGCCAGTCGCCATCCTTCTGCGGCACCGTGGAATCATCTTCCTTGATGCGGCCCTTCATCTCCTCGAACAGCGCATCAACCAGTTCCTTGTGCGGCGCCATCTGCGCTTCGAACCAGGCGTTCTCCTGCTTGAGGTAGGCGAGCACGTCTTCGTCATCGACGGTCGGGTAGGACTGGTCCTTCAGCCAGTGATAGGGATCGGTGAGCGTGATCCCGTGGGTGGTGAAAGTGTAATCGCGCCGCTCGGCGACGGGCGGGGAAGTGGGCGTCTGTTCACTCACGCTGGTGTCGGCTCCGTTGGATTGCGCCATTGCGCCGACCGGCAGGGAGAGGGCGGTCAAGGCGATTGCGGCGGTAAAAAGCTTGCTCATTGGTCTCGGTCCCCCCGTGAATGCCGTTCCTTGCGCGAAGACGCGCCGCTTTGAAAGGCTTGCTTTGGCGAGGTATGACCCCAGATCGAGGGATATTGCCAGACTCACAAATGACAGGATCGACCAAATGCTGATGCAGACCCACGAAGCCCGCCTTTCCGCCCTGCGCGAAGAGCTCAAGAAGCGCGGGCTGGACGGGTTCTGCGTCCCCATCGCCGACGCGCATATGAGCGAATATGTCGGCGAAGATGCCCAGCGGCTCAGCTGGCTGACCGGCTTCGGCGGATCGGCGGGCAGCGCGGTGGTGCTGCAGGACAAGGCGGCGATCTTCGTCGACGGGCGTTACACCGTGCAGGTGCGCGACCAGGTGGAGGAACGCCTGTTCGAATATCGTGGCGTACCCAAGGACAATCCGGCGAACTGGCTCGCCGAGAATGCCGGACAAGGCGCCAAGATCGGATACGACGCGTGGCTCGCGACGCCCGGCTGGGTCCGCTCGACCAAGACTGCGCTCGAGAAGGTCGGGGCGCAGCTGGTCGCGGTGGACGGCAACCCGATCGACGCGGTGTGGCAGGACCAGCCCGCGCAGAGCGATGCGCCCGCGCGGATTCATGAAGACACCCACGCGGGCCGCAATGCGCAGGAAAAACGCGCGGCAATTGCCGACTGGCTGACGAAGGAAAAGCTCGACGGCGTGGTGCTGAGCGCGCTCGATTCGGTCGGCTGGGCGTTCAACATTCGCGGGGCCGACATCGCGCATACCCCCGTGGCGATGGCCTTCGCGCTGGTCGATCAGGACGGCACCGCGCAGCTGTTCATCGACGAAAACAAGGTCTCGCCCGAGATGAAGCAGCATCTCGGCAATGCAGTCTCCATCCGTCCGCGCGGCGAGTTCGAAACCGCGCTGGGCGAAATCGGCGACAAGCGGATCGCGCTCGACCCCGAATATGGCGTGGCCGCGATTGCGCAGGCGCTCGAAGAGGGCGGCGCGAAGGTGGTCGAGACGCGCGACCCCACGATCCTGCCGCGCGCGATCAAGAACGATGCCGAGGTCGATGGCCACCGCGATGCTCAGGCGCGCGACGGCGCAGCGGTCTCGCGCTTCCTCGCCTGGATCGAAGCCGAGGCACCCTCGGGCAAAATCGACGAGCTGACCGCAGCGGCCAAGCTGCTCGAATTCCGCAGCGTGGACGGCGGGCTGAAGGATACCTCGTTCGATACCATTTCGGCCGCCGCAGGCCATGCCGCGCTGCCGCACTACAAAGTCGATGAAGACAGCAACATCACGATCCCGCCGGGCAGCATCTTCCTGTGCGATTCGGGCGGCCAGTATATCGGCGATGGCGGCGCAGGTACGACCGACATCACCCGCACCGTGTGGGTCCGCAGCGCAGATGGTAGCGCGCAGCCCACGGCGGAGATGAAGGACCGCTTCACCCGCGTTTTGAAGGGGCATATCTCCATCGCCCAGGCGATCTTCCCCGAAGGGACCACCGGCGGCCAGCTCGATACGCTCGCGCGACAGCACCTGTGGGCGGTCGGCTGCGACTATGCGCATGGCACCGGCCACGGGGTGGGCAGCGCGCTGGGCGTGCACGAGGGCCCGCAGCGGATCGCAAAGACCACCGGATCGCAGGGCGGCACGACCGAACCTCTGGCGGCGGGCATGATCTGCTCGAACGAGCCGGGTTATTACAAGGCAGGCGAATTCGGCATCCGGATCGAGAACCTGATCCTGATCGAGGAACGCGCAATCGACGGCGCGGACGAGGGAACGTGGTTCGGGTTCGAGAACCTCACCTGGGTGCCGCTCGACCGCGCGCTGATCGACGTCGATCTGCTTTCCCCGGAGGAGCGCGACTGGGTCGATCATTATCACGCGTGCTGCCGTGAAATCCTCGGCTCGCAGGTCGCCAAAACGGGCGACGATCGCGCGGCGGACTGGCTGGAGCGGCATACCCAGCCGCTCTGAGGTCCGTCGGAGGTGCCTTGCAGGACGCGAAATGTTCCCTTAATGTTCTCCCTTCGAGGGTCGCGACTCGAAAGGGATGGAACATGATCGGTTACGTTACGCTGGGCACCAACGACCTGCAGGGCAACGCGCCCTTCTACGATGCCATCGCCAAGGAAATGGGCGTCGGCCGAATGATGGACTTCGACAGCTACATCGCGTGGGGCGAGATGGGCGGCGGCGCAGGCGTGGCGCTGACCAAGCCGTTCGACGGGAACGAGGCCAGCGTCGGCAACGGCACGATGGTCGCGCTGGAGGTGAAGGATAAAGCGCAGGTCCATCGCCTGCACGAGATCGCGCTGGCCAATGGCGGCACCGACGAGGGCGCGCCCGGCCCGCGCGGCGAGGCCGACGAGAACGGGCTGGTCTTCTACGCCTCCTATTTCCGCGACCGCGACGGCAACAAGCTCAACGCCTTCTGCATGGCACCCGCGGATGGCTAGGGCGCGAAACCTGTCCGAAAGCCCGGTCCATCTCGGCCTGGGAGCGACTGCACAAGCGCAGCCGCCCTTTACCGGGATGGACTGGTACGCAGATTATGCGCAGCGCACCGCCGCCGATGGCGCCGAGGGCCGGCTAGTTTCACTGCATTCCTTTGCGCAGAGCTGGGACAGCTGGGAAATGCACCCGCGCGGGCACGAGGTGGTGGTGTGCATGGCGGGCACCCTCACGCTGACGCAGGAATTCGCAGACGGGCGGGTCGAGCAGGTCACGCTGACCGCCGGGGAATACGCGATCAACGATCCGGGCGTGTGGCACACCGCCGATGTCGAGACACAGGCGAGTGCGCTGTTCATCACCGCGGGCGACGGGACCGAGCACCGCCCGCGCTGAGACCGCTTGCGAGAGCCGTGCCCCGCCCCCTCGCCCTTGCGCCTGTGTGAACGGGGCACGAATCCTGCGACAATCCGTTACAAAGCGGCCGGTTCGTGGCAAACCTGCGCGACAATATGCGGTTAGAAGAGGTGTCATGAGCTGCGAGGCGGGTTTTTGATCTCCCCCACCCCCCCTGCCCGTTTCGCAGCTCTTCCACCAACAGGAGCACCCCCGATGAAAACCCCCATTCTCGCCCTCGCAGGCATTTCGCTGCTCGCAGGCACCGCCGCGCTGGCCCAACCCGGTGACCGCAACCCCGGCCCGATGACCCGCGCCGAAGTATCCCAGAAGGCTTCCGAGCGCTTCCAGCGGATGGACCTGAACAGCGACGGCGTGCTCGACCTGGCCGACCGTGAACTGCGCCGCGAACAGCGGATCGCCAGCCTCGACACCGACGGCAACGGCGCGATCAGCAAGGCCGAACGCGAAGCCGCGCGTGAAGCCCGGCAGGAACGGCGTGCACAGCGAATGGCCGAACGCGGACAGAGCGCCGAAGCGGGCGAACGTCGCGGGCGCGGCAAGCATCACCGCGGGATGCGCGGCTCAAATCGCGGTGGCGGCGGCATGATGGCCAGGGCAGACGCCAATGGCGACGGTCGCCTGACGCTGCAGGAGTTCCAGGCCCATGCGCTGGCCCGGTTCGACCGCGCGGATGCAGATAGCAACGGCACCGTGACCCAGGCCGAACGCAAGGCCGCTCATGAAGCGATGCGTGCCCAGATGGCCGAGCGCCGCGAAGCGCGCCGTGCCGAGCGCGCAGGCCAGTAACCCGATGACGATGGCCGCGCACGCAGCCGACACGGCCGTCACCATTCTGCTCGTCGATGACGAGCGCACCTTGCGCGAACCCCTGGTCGACTACCTCGTCGGCCAGGGGTTCGTGGTGCTGGAGGCAGACAGCGCGGCGAGCGCGCGCAGCATCCTGCGCGAAACACGGGCAGACCTGGCGCTGGTCGACATCATGATGCCGGGCGAGGATGGCCTCTCGCTAACCCGTCACCTGATAGAATCGCAGAAGCTGCCGACGATCCTGCTGACCGCGATGGGCGAGGCGACCGACCGGATCGTCGGACTGGAAATCGGCGCGGACGATTACGTGACCAAACCGTTCGAGCCGCGCGAACTGGTCGCGCGCATCCGCTCGGTCCTGCGCCGCGCGGGCCGCGCGGTGACCGAAGACGAGGGCGAGGATGCTCACTATCTGTTCGAAGGCTGGCGGCTCGATCCGCTCAAGCAGCGGCTGACCGATCCCGAGGGCGCGGTGAGCCCGATCTCGACCGCCGAATTCCGCATGCTGCGCGCCTTTCTCGATCACCCGCGCGCGGTGCTCGACCGCGATCGGCTGCTCGACATGGTCCAGGGCCGCGAGGCGCACCTGTTCGATCGCGCGGTCGACAATCAGGTCAGCCGCCTGCGCCGCAAGATCGAGGAAGACAGCCGCAATCCGCATTTCATCCAGACCGTGCGCGGCGGCGGCTATCGCTTCGCTGCCGATGTCACCCGGGTGCCGGGCTGACCAGCATGGCGCTGTTTTTTCCGAACAGCCTGCCCCGTAGTCTTCTGGGCCAGAGCCTGCTCGCCATCGCGGTGACGCTGCTGATCGGGCAGGCGGTTTCGGGCCTGCTGCTGTACCGCGCAGCGCAGGACCGGCGCGACACGGCTACCGCCAATGCTGCCGCGTTCCACCTGCTGCGCATGGTCAACCGCGATAGTGATTCGCCGCGCGACATCCGCCGCGCGCTGCGCCGGGCGGGGCCCGACGGGCGGATCGACATCGGCCGCGGCAGGGGCGAGCGGCGGCGCGGCCTTCCCCCGCGGCTGTCCGGCATGGTATCCGATACCTCGCCCCTCTTGCCCGGCGAGCGGCGCGCACCGCGCGAGGAGGCGCAGCTGCGCGAGATACTCGCGCGGCAGGGCATCGCCCCGGAAGCGCTGGTGGTCGCGATTCGCCCGGCGGCGGACGATCCGCTGCTCGACTCGGTGGCGGAGGACTTTCCGCGCTTCGGCGCCCGCTGGCGCGACGGCCTCGACGAGCGGGAGGTGATGGTCGCAGCGCTGCGCATGCCGGGCGAGACCCGCTGGATCGTCGCGCGTGCGCTGCGCCCTGCGCTGGAAGGCGGCGTGCTGTGGCTGATCGCCGCGCAGACCGTGCTGCTGTTCCTGGTCCTGCTGGCCGCGACCTATTTCGTACTGCGCCGGATCACCCACCCGCTCGCCCGCCTGACCGAGCGGGTGGAGAGCTTCGCCCACACGCACGAGGCCCGCGCTCCGCTGCCGTCAAGCGGGCCCGAAGACGTAAGCCGGCTGATCGCCGCGCATAACCTGCTCGAACACCGGATCGGGGCCCTGTTGGACGAGAAGGACGTGATGCTCGGCGCGATCGGGCACGATCTCAAAACGCCGCTCGCCGCCCTGCGCGTGCGCATCGAATCGGTGCCCGACAAGACCCAGCGCGCACGCATGGCCGAGGTGATCGAGGATCTGCGCCGCTCGCTCGACGACATCCTCTCGCTCGCGCGCATCGGCCGCGCGAAAGACCCGCCCGAGGCGACCCAGCTTGCCGCACTGGTCGAAAGCGTGGTCGAGGAGTTCGAGGATATGGACCGGCCTGTCGGTATCGGGCGGACCGAGCGGATCGTTGCGCCGGTGCAGGTCACATGGCTGCGCCGGGCATTGCGCAACCTGATCGAGAATGCGCTGCGCTATGGCGGCACTGCGCAGGTCTCGCTCACCCGCGAGGGCGGGACGGCGGTGATCGGGGTCGAGGATGAAGGGCCGGGCATCCCGCAGGAAGACATGGCCGCGATGCTCGAACCCTTCCGGCGAGGCGAGGCGAGCCGCAATCGCGGGACCGGCGGTGCCGGACTCGGCCTCACGCTGACCCGCGCGATCCTCGCCGAGCATGGCGGAGAGCTGCGTCTCGCCAACCGCCCGCAAGGCGGTCTGCGCGCCGAGATGCGGCTGCCTTTGGCGGATTAGCACGGCGCCAGCCAGCACCCCCGGCCAACCCATCGGCAGTATCCTGTGGGTTGGCCGGGCGGGGATGCGGGCCGGTACCGCAATACCTAACGCATCAACCCGCCGACGAGGTTGCGCACGAAGCTGCCGACCACCGGCCCCGCCAGATCGGTAGCGATCGAACCCGCCGCCGAGGTGACGCCCGAGGCCATCGGGTTGGCGCGCGATTTCTTGCCCAGCACGGTGCGCGCCGCCATCCCTGCGGCTGAGCCAGCCGCCACCTTCGTACCGCGCGAGATCGCCTTGCCCCAGATGCTGGTGCTCTTGCGCTCTCGCTTGCGGACCTCCGCCTCGCCCTTCTCCTCGACCTCGGCAGCGGTCGCGGCGGCATCGACCATCTTCTGCGCGATCACCTCCGCCGCGCTCTCCCGGTCCACCGGGCTATCGTACTTTCCCGCCAGCGGGCTTGCGCCGAGGATTACCGCACGTTCACCGGGCGACAGCGTGCCGAGCCTGCTTTGCGGCGGCTTGATCAGCGTGCGCTGCACCACCGAAGGTGCGCCATCCTCGCCCAACGTGGAGACCAGCGCTTCACCCGTCTTCAGCTCGGTAATCGCCTTCCCCACGTCGAGCTCGACATTGATCCGGAAGGTCTGCGCGGCCGCCCGAATCGCCTTCTGATCGCGGGGGGTGAAGGCGCGCAGAGCGTGCTGGACGCGGTTGCCGATCTGGCCCGCGATCTCGTCGGGTACGTCGATCGGGTTCTGGGTGACGAAGAACACGCCCACGCCCTTGGAGCGGATCAGGCGTACGACCGTCTCGATCGTGTCCTGAAACGCCTTGGGGGTGTCGTCGAACAGCAAGTGCGCCTCGTCGAAGAAGAACACGAGCTTGGGTTTCTCCGGGTCGCCCACCTCGGGCAGCGTTTCGAACAGTTCGGCGAGCAGCCAGAACAGGTAGGTCGCGTAGAGCTTGGGGCTGCGCATCAGCCTGTCGGCCGCAAGGATGCTGATGACCCCGCGCCCGCTGGCATCGACGCGGAACAGATCGTCCACCTCGAGCGCAGGCTCGCCGAAGAACCGGTCCGCACCCTCGCTCTCGAAGGTCAGCAGAGCGCGCTGGATAGCGCCGATCGAGGCCTTGGTGACGCGACCATACTGGCCCGACACTTCGTCGGTATGCTCCGCCGCCCAGGCGAGCATGCTGCGCAAGTCCTCGAAATCGAGCAGCAGCAGGCCGTTGTCGTCCGCGTGGCGGAAAACGATCTGGAGCACGCCCTCCTGCGTATCATTGAGGTCGAGCAGCCGCGCGAGCAGCAACGGGCCCATTTCGGAGATCGTGGTGCGCACCGGATGGCCCTGCTCGCCGAACAGATCCCAGAAGATTACCGGGAAATCCGCGTAGGCATAGTCGTCCATGCCCAGTTCGGCGGCGCGGCCCTCCAGCTTGTCGGCGTGCTTGAACTTGGCCGAGCCCGGTACGGCAAGCCCCGCAAGATCGCCCTTCACGTCGGCGACGAAGACGGGGACGCCAGCGGCGGAGAAGCTCTCTGCCAGCCCCTGCAGGGTCACGGTCTTGCCCGTGCCGGTCGCGCCAGCAATCAGCCCGTGGCGGTTCGCGCGGTCGAGCCGCAGCTCCTGCGCCTCGCCATCCTGGTTGCGTCCCAGAAAAATCGTGCTCACGCCGCCGATACCCTTCTCTCACAGTCCTTCGACGGTCTTCGCGGGGCACCTGCGAAGCGTCAAGGTGGTTCCAATTCGCGGTCGCTTCGATAGAGCGGATCGCGAATGGCAACGGCGGACCCCTTCATCCTGCTCGACGATGCGCGCACTGCGCAAGAGGGCGGCGCGCGCCTGTTCGAGAAGCCGGCCCAGATATTCCGCGCGCTGCGCCCGGACGAGGTCGAGGCAACGCTCGCCGCCGCACAGGCAGCGCAGGCGGAGCGCGGCGGCACACTGGCGGGCTACTTCGCCTACGAGGCGGGGCTCGCGCTGGAGCCGAAGCTGCAACCATTGGCAAATGCGCGCACCGGTGCGGCGGGGCCGCTGGTCTGGCTCGGCCTGTTCGAGGACGAGCAAGCAATCGCCGCAGACGCAGTCGAGGACTGGCTGGCCCGGCGTGCGCCCGGCCCGGCCACGCTCGGCCCGCTCGACCCGGCGATCTCGCCCGGCGAATGGCAGGAACGCTTTGCCGCGTTGCAGGATCGGATCTCGGCGGGCGACATCTACCAGGCCAACCTCACCCTGCCGCTGACCGGCGCGTTCCGGGGCGATCCGCTGGCGCTTTATGCGAGCCTGCGCAAGGCGTCGAAGGCCGGGCACGGCGGCGTCGTGTGGGATGGCAGCCACGCGGTGGTCAGCCTGTCGCCCGAGCTGTTCTTCGAACTGGCGGATGGCGTTCTGACCGCGCGCCCGATGAAGGGCACCCGGCCCCGGCATGGGGATGCGCAGGCGGACGAGGCAGCGGCGGCAGAGCTGGCCAGTTCCGAGAAGGACCGCGCCGAGAACCTGATGATCGTCGATCTGATGCGCAACGATCTCTCGCGCATTGCCGAGCCCGGATCGGTGCGGGTGGAAGAACCGTTCAAGGTCGAGAGTTTCCCCACGGTGCACCAGATGGTCAGCACGGTGCACGCGCAGCTCAAGCCGGGCACGGGGCTAGCCGAGATCGTTGCCGCGCTGTTCCCGAGCGGATCGATCACCGGCGCGCCCAAGATCCGCGCGATGGAGATCATCGACCGGCTGGAGCGCGATGCGCGCGGGCCCTATTGCGGCGCAATCGGCGCGTTCGATGCCGATGGCAGCGCCAGCTTCAACGTCGCGATCCGCACGCTGCGCCTGACCCCGATCGAGAACGGTCATGGCACCGCGGTGCTGGGCGTGGGCGCAGGGATCGTCGCGGACAGCGAGCCGCTCGGCGAATGGCGCGAGGCGCAGATCAAGGCAGGCTTCGCGCGCGCGAGCAGCCCGGAATCGCGCGCACCCTCCTTCGATCTGATCGAGACGATGCGGTTCGACCCCGAAGAGGGCCTCCCGCTGCTCGAAGGGCATCTGGCGCGGATTTCCGCCAGCGCGCACGAACTGGGCTTCGCGTTCGACCGGCACGCGGCGCGCAATCAGATACAGGCGCTGTGCTTCGACCTCGCCGATCCTGCGCGCGTGCGGCTGTGCTGCGCGCGCTCCGGCACGACCGCGATCGAGGTTTCGCCGCTGCCCCAAACGCCGACCGAGCCGCTCGACTGTATCGCGCTGCCCATGCCGGTCGATCCGGGCGACTGGCGGCTGCGCCACAAGACCACCGACCGAGGGTTCTACGCCGATGCGCTGGCTGCCGCGCAGGAACTGGACGCGCACGAGGCGCTGCTGGTGCGCGACGACGGACTGGTCACCGAAGGCAGCTGGACCAGCGTGTTCGTGGACCGCGACGGCGTGCTGGCGACCCCGCCCCGCGCGCTCGGCCTGCTGCCCGGGGTGTTTCGCGAATCGCTGATTGCCGAGGGCCGCGCGGTCGAAGCCGAGCTCACGCTCGACGACCTCGAAGACGGGTTCTGGATCGGCAACGCCCTGCGCGGGTTGATGCGCGCAAGACTCATATGAAAAGCCCTGATCTGACATGACCGATACGACCATCCCGATCCTCTACGAAGACGGCGAGGCACTGGTGATCGACAAGCCCGCAGGCCTGCCGATCGACCGCCCGCGCAAGGGCGGGCCGTGCCTCGACGATCATCTCGAGCAGCTGAAACTGGGCTTCCAGCGCCCGCCGAGCGCGGTCCACCGGCTCGACACGGATACCAGCGGCTGCCTGCTGCTCGCGCGCAATGCCAAGGCGCACAAGCGCTTCGCCGCCGCGTTCGAGGCGCAGCAGGTAACCAAGGTCTATCACGGCATCCTCGCCGGGATTCCCGCCGAAGAGGAAGGTGTGGTCGAACTTGCGCTGTCCAAGATCAGCAGCGCCGAGAAGGGCTGGCGGATGATCCCTGCGAAGAAGGGCAAGCCCTCGGTCACCGCATGGCGGGTGGTCGCGACGCACGAAGGGCGCGCACTGGTCGAGTTTCGGCCCGCGACCGGGCGCACGCACCAGATTCGCGTCCACGCCGCCAGCGGGATCGGCATCGCGCTGGTCGGCGACCCGGTTTACGGCACGAAGCAGGGCGCGCCGCGCACCATGCTGCACGCCAGCACATTGACCGTCGCGCGCGAGGGCAAGACCGATATCGCCGCGACCAGCCCGCTCCCGGCAGATTTCCAGGCGCTCGGCTTCGGCCCGGACGGCATTGGTGCTGAAAGCACGGATGCTCCCTGACGACCTGATCTCTCGCGCGCACGCGCTGGCGGAGGAACGCTTCGTCGCAGGTTCGGGGCCAGGCGGGCAGAACGCCAACAAGGTCGCCACCGAGGTGCAGCTACGGGTCAACGCCTACAAGCTGCGCCTCTCCCCCTTCGCATTCCGGCGGCTGGGCGAGGTCGCGGGCAGCCGGCTGACCGATTCGGGCGACATCCTGATCGTCGCGCGGGAGCACCGCACGCAGGAAGCGAATCGGGGGCTGGCGCGCGAGAAGCTGGAGGAACTGCTGCGCGAGGCGCATCGCAGGCCCAAGCCGCGAGCGAAGACCCGGCTCAACCGCGTGGGCAAGGTGAAGCGGCTCAAGGCAAAGAAGGAGCGCGGGCAGGTAAAGGCCAATCGCGGAAAGCCCGGCGGTCAGGACTGGTAGGGCGACTGCTCGCTTGACTTTTCCGGGCCTCGCGGCCAATAGCGCGTGCGATCGGGCGGTGCCGCGTGCGCCGCCTGTTGTTTTTTCACCCGATGCACATCGTAAATTACCGATGGCCGGGCCATTGTACTGGCAGGATTGAGTTATGGCGAAGCCCGCAACCGTCAAGATCAAGCTCGTGTCGACCGCGGACACCGGCTTCTATTACGTGACCAAGAAGAATCCTCGGAACATCACCGAGAAGATGACCTTCCGCAAATACGACCCCGTCGTGCGCAAGCACGTCGAGTTCAAGGAAGCGAAGATCAAGTAAGAGTGGGGAAGCCGCTCGCGGCCTCCCTTTGCCGATTCGTCTGACAATGGCGGAACCGGCACGCTCACGCGCGGTTCACTCCGAAACCATTACGGAGGCCGTCATGACGACCACTCACAAAATACTTCGCCGCCCGCTCGCCGGGTTTGCCAGCATCGCCCTGATCGCCGGTGCGCCGATCGCCGCAACGACCATCGCCCTGCCCGCCCCCGCGCTTGCGCAGGCGGGCGGCTCGCTGGACGATGCGGTCGCGGCGCTGCGCGGGATCGATACGATGCGCGCCAGCTTCACCCAGACCGACCGCAGCGGCCAGACCGTTCGCGGGACGATGACGCTGAAGCGGCCAGGCAAGATTCGCTTCGAATATTCCAAAGACGTGCCGCTGCTGATCGTGTCCAACGGCAAGTCGCTGACCATGGTCGATTACGAGGTCAACCAGGTGCAGCGCTGGCCGATCAGCAATTCGCCGCTGGGCGCGCTGCTGGACCCCAATCGCGACGTCAAGAAATTCGGCAAGCTGCGTAATACCGGCAATCCCAACGTGCTCTCGGTCGAGGTGCGCGATCCCAAGAAGCCCGAATACGGCGTCATCACGCTGATCTTCGTGCGCAAGGCAAGCGCGCCGGGCGGGTGGGAGCTGACGAACTGGGTCTCGCTCGACGCGCAGAGCAATCGCACCACCGTGAGGCTGGCGAATCAGCGTTACGGCATGTCGGTCAGCGACGGGACCTTCACCTATAAGGACCCGCGTCGCGCATCCCGTCGGCCACGGTAAACCGTTCGTCGAGCGATGCCCCGTGTGAGCGGTCGAATGACCGCCGCGTTCATGGGGAAGCAAGGCGGCCCGCACTAATTTGAATCCCACAAGGCCTGATGAACCAGCGGGTTTCCCCCCTGTTGCCCCGCGGTTCCCTTCAAACACAGGCCTTGTCGCAAGCGTGACGAACGCGCGTAAGGAACCCCCGTGCCACAGCCCCCGGCGCGGGGGTTTTCCGTGTCCGCAATCCGCGGCAGTGGCCAACGGGCAGCGGGCAGCGGGCAGCGGGCAGCGGGCAGGAGCACGCGCCGACCCAGCGAATCAGGTCCAGACGCGAGCCGAAGGCGAGGGCAAGGCCGACCGGCCGCCGACCTTCAGGTCGCCCCCCGCGGAGGTGGTGCGCGCCAGCGCACTCACCGCGAGCGAAAATGGCTCAGTCCTCCCAGCCGAACGCCTTGCGCATGATATCCGCGACGACGTTTTGCTCGATCACACCGTGCACCCGCTGCGATCCCGGGCCGGTGGCGAACAGCGCAACATCCTCGCCTCCGTGGGTTTCGGAGCCAAGCGGCACCAGCGACTGCTGTTGCGCTTGCGCGCCCGTCTCCGGCTCGCCGCGCTCTCCCTTCACCGCGCCTGGGCCGTTGGCGTAGCCGAGCGTGGTGTACGGCTGTCCGTCGGCCGCGATCACCGGCTCGTCATTGGCCGCACCGGGATGATCCTCGTCCCCGCTGGCGGGCGGATGAACCAGGCCCAGGATCGGATTGCCCCGCTTGGGATAGCCCGCGATGGTGAACACGTGGCTGTGGTCGGCGGTGACCAGGATCAGCGTTTCGTCCGGATCGGTGGTGTCGACCGCATATTGGATCGCGCGGGCGAACTCGATCGTCTCCTCCAGCGCGTAACCGGCCTTGCCCGCGTGGTGGCCATGATCGATCCGACCGCCCTCGACCATCAGGTAATAGCCGTCCGAATCGCCGGACAGGCGGCGCAGAGCTTCGGCGGTCATCTCGGTCAAAGTCGGCTCGCTCGTGTCGGCGGCCCGGTCGAGCTGGTAGGTCATGTGGCTGGGCGAAAAGAGCCCCAGCACCGGCTTGTCGAGCGGCGCTTTGCGCATCGCCCGGGTATCCGCCACGAAGGTACCGCCCGTGCGCGCGACCCATTCGGCGGGCAGATTGGCCCCGGCGTCCTTGCGCTCGCCACCTTCACCGGTGCCCAGGAACTTGCGCGATCCGCCGCCCAGCGCGAGTTCGAACGGGAATTCGACCAGCTGCTGCGCGAAATCGGTGCAACCCAGCGCCTGCTGCTCGCCCGGCATGTCGGCATCCGATTCCCAGTTGCGATCGGGGTTGTGGCCATAGACCGCAGCGGGAGTCGCATGGGTCAGCCGCGCAGTGCTGACGATGCCGACCGCCTTGCCATGGTCGAGCGCCTCTTGCGCGACCGTCTCCATCATATGGCCCTGCGCCGCGGCGCAATCGCCGCGCGGCACATCGGGCGCGGTGTTGATCACGCCGATCCTCGTCTTCGTGCCGGTGTTGAGCGCGGACGCCGTGCCCGCGCTGTCGGCGACCTGCGCATCGGTATTGTAGGTCTTGACCAGCGCGACGTTGTCGAACTTTTCGAAGCTGAGCGAATTCTCCTCGCCCGTCTCGCCCCTTTGCTGGCCCGCCAGAATGCGCGCGGCGGTGATCGTGGAAATGCCCATCCCGTCACCGATGAACAGGATCACGTTCTTCGCCTTGCCCTGCGCTACTGCGCCCTGCTCCGCCGGCGCGGCGGGCTGCCCCGCCGGATCCGCGCCATAGTAATTGGTGGTCGAGCTACACGCCGCCAGCGGCAGCGCGATCAGCGCGATGGCGGCGGCCCAGCGCCGCTGCGGGCGGGCGGAATGGCGGATCATGGCAGGCTCCCTCGAACGAATGGCTGAAACGAATGGCCGAATCGGCGTTCCCATGCCCCTCGCGCAGGAATGAGACAAGCGTGCGACCGGTCGCGGCTCGCAAATCGTGCGCCTTGCGGGGGCCGGAGCCCGCGCCTAAGTCCGCCGCCATGGTTTCTGTCACCACCTGGAATATCAACTCGGTCCGCCTGCGCATGCCGCTGGTCGAGCAGTTTCTTACCCAGCACGCACCCGACGTGTTGTGCCTGCAGGAGATCAAATGCGTCGAGGAGCAATTCCCCGCCAAGGCGTTTCGCGATCTCGGCTACGATCACATCGCGATTCACGGGCAGAAGGGCTATCACGGCGTGGCCACGGTCAGCCGGCTGCCGTTCAGGGAATTCTCCCGCCACGACTGGCAGGATAATGGCGAGGCGCGCCATATCGGCGTGCAGCTGACCGATCCCGCACATCAGGGCATGGTGATCGAGAATGTCTACGTCCCCGCGGGCGGCGATGTGCCCGACCGCGAGGTGAACGCGAAGTTCGGCCAGAAGCTCGACTTCCTCGAACGGATGACGCGCTGGGCCGACACGGTCGACCAGCCGACGCTGATCGTGGGCGATTTCAATATCGCCCCGCTCGAAAGCGACGTGTGGAGCCACAAGCAGCTGCTGAAAGTCATCAGCCACACGCCCATTGAGGTCGAGGCGCTGCAACGCTTCATGGACGCGCACGGGTGGACCGATATCGGGCGCGAGCATGTCCCTGCGCCTGAGCGCTATTACAGCTGGTGGAGCTATCGCAATCCCAACTGGCAGACCAACGACAAGGGCCGCCGCCTCGACCACATGTGGGCCAGCCCCGAACTGGCGAAGCAGGCCACGCGGCACACCATTCTGGAAGAAGCGCGGAACTGGGAGCGGCCTTCGGACCATGTCCCGCTGACCACGGAGTTCGACCTCTGAGCGCGCAACGCGCAGGCGGCAGCGCCCGCGCGCTGGCGCAGGCGATCGATGCCCTGCGCCATGGCTGGCCGATCCGGGTCGATGATGGCCCCGCGCTGCTGCCGGTCGAAACCGCGGCAGAGCCGGACGCGACCGGCGCCCGGATGCTGATCGCGGCGGCACGCGCGCAGACACTCAAGCTTGCCAACCAGCGCGATGCTGCGGTCCCCCATGCGCCCGTCCTGATCGAGGGGAGCGAGCCGTTCACGCTCGATCTCGGACGCGCGGTGGCGGACCCGGCGCTCGACCTAGCAAACCCGATGAAGGGCCCCTTCCGCGCGGTTGCCCTGCCCGAAGCCGAGTGGCCGGCGACCGCGCTGGAAATCGCGCGGCGGGCGGGCGTGCTGCCGGCCTTCATGATCGATCCGGCGCCTTGCGAAGAGCCGCTCTATGTCACGACCGCCGATCTTGCCGCGTTCTCGGCGCCCGATACGCTGCGGATTGCGGCACGCTCCCGCCTGCCGACCGCCGCTGCCGAACAGGCCGAGATCGCGGTCTTCCGCTCGCCCGCAGACCTACGCGAACATGCCGCGCTGATTATCGGGCGGCAGAACGCCGACCAGGTGCCGCTGGTGCGCCTCCACTCCGAATGCCTGACCGGCGATGTGTTCGGCAGCCTCAAGTGCGATTGCGGCCCCCAGCTCGATGCGGCGCTGGCCACCTTCGCGCAGGAAGCGGACAAAGGCGGTTACGGCGTGGTACTCTACCTGCGGCAGGAGGGACGCGGGATCGGTCTCGTCAACAAGCTGCGCGCCTACCAGTTGCAGGATCAGGGGCACGACACGGTCGAAGCCAACCTGAGGCTGGGCCTGCCCGACGAAGCGAGAGACTTTCCCATTGCGGGACGCATGCTCTCACTTTTGGGGATTCAACGAATCCGCCTGCTGACCAACAACCCCGCGAAGGTTACCGCGCTGGCGAATTCGGGCATCACCATCGTCGAAAGGGTTCCCTTGAGCGCGGGCATCAACCCCCACAACACACGCTATCTCGCGACAAAACGAGATCGTTCCGGCCATCTCTTGCCATGAGGTTGCCGACCATCCGGGAAGAGGTCGAAAAAGACATCCCGGCGATCCGAGCCCTCACCCGCGCTGCCTTTGCGCGGGCCCGGCGGGCGCAGGGTAACGAGCCGGAGATCGTCGACGCCTTGCGCCGTGACGGGCACCTGGCGGCATCGCTGGTGGCGACCAATATGGACGAGGCGGTAATCGGCCATCTCGCGTTCTCGCCGGTCACGATCTCCGACGGGACGCAAGACTGGTATGCGGCGGGGCCGATTTCGGTGATGCCGACGCGGCAACGCACAGGGATCGGTGCGCATCTTGCAAGCCAGAGTATCATCCGGATGGCTGAGATGGGCGCCAGGGGCATCGTGCTGCTGGGCGATCCGGGCTATTATACCCGGTTCGGTTTCCATCCCGATCCGGACCTCATCCTGCCGGGAGTTCCGCCCGAGTTTTTCCAGGTCCGCATGCTGGCAGACGGCCCACGCCCCAAGGGAACGGTCGCTTACGCGCCGGCCTTCGGCGAGATGCCCTCCAAGCTCTAGCGCCGCTGGAAGGGCGTGAGCCCGGCACCCAGCCGGTTGTCGCCGATCCTGAGATTGGCCCCGGTCCAGTCCGCCACGAAGGCCGACTGGCGCGACAGCGAAGGCACGAAGCGCGCATCGTTGCCCGCGATCACCAGCCCGTCCGAACTGTGGGTCTGCTCTTCGGCACCGACCGCGATGAACGCGGAGTAGTTCTCCTTGTCCTCGCCCTGGACGAACCAGTTATTGGTGATCTGCCCGCGCGCGCCCTGCGGCAGGTCGATCATGTAGTTGGTTTCCCGGCCATTCGAATCGTCGAAGCTGGAGGCCGCGATCTCAACCATCGCCGCGCGCGCCTTCACGTAATGGCCGCCGGTGCCCTGTTCGAACCGGCTGCGGGTCACGCGCAGGTGGCCGATATCGCCGGTATAGATCGAATGGGCGCAGCCGCCCGAATTCTCGCACGTGCCCAGCCGGGTGAAGGTGGATCGGTCGACCACCAGCCGCATCCGGTCGTCATGGCCGGTCAGGATACCCTGCTGGCTGTCGCGGAACCAGGAATTGGCGACGGTCAGCGTGCCCCCTTCCTGGCGGATGCCCGCGCCATTACCGTCCGCTACCGCGATATTGCTGAAGATCAGGCCCGAAACGCTGGCCTCCGCGCCGCGCAGCACCAGCGCCGCCTTGCCTTCGCAGGCGGTGCCGGTGAACTCGGCGCTGCCCGGCTCGGTTGCGAGAAAAGCGATCCTGCCCGCCTGCTGCACGGCGCACTGGCGATAGGTGCCCGGCGAGATGGCGATGCTGCCCTCGCCCGATCCGATCGCATCGACTGCGGCCTGCAACGTGGGGTAGCCGCGACTGGTCTCGACCACGACGAACGGCGGGTTGGGCGTCTGCGCCATCAGCGCGGCCAACGGGATCAGCGCAATCGCCGCCGCAGCGACGAGCCCGGCGAAGAGCATCGACGGTCGGCCAAGCACGGGCCGGTCGAGAAAGGGCGGGCTGGAGCGGTCGCGTTCGTGGGTCATGGGCGACAGGCGTAGGATGGAATGGTTAACAAGCCGCAAAGCCTTTGCGTGCGGCACGGGCCGCATTTCCCTTTGCCCCGGGCACGCACCTCTGCTTAGTTTGCGCCAGCGCGCGCGGCGCATGCCTGCCGCCCTGCGCGGCATATTCCAACGGAGGATTCGTACATGAAATTCACGACCCGGATGGGGCTTGCTGGGGTGATCGGCGCGAGTGCGCTGGCGCTGGCCGCCTGTGGCGATTCGAACGACGCGAGCGACGAAGTCGTTGCCGAAGATGTCGAGGTCGTCGCCGACGACGCGATGAGCGGCGTCGCCGACGAACCGATCGAAGACGACTCGGCCATGTCCGAAGCGCCGCTGCCCGCCCCGGCTACCGAAGGCCCGACCGCCGAAGAACGCGCCGAAGCCGAACGCGAAAAGATGCAGAGCGATGCCGAGGCTGCCGAAGCGGCCGCCGCCGACATCCAGGCCGAACTGCAGAACATGCAGACCGAAAACTGAGTATGCCCGGGGTGGCCCGCGCGACGGGCCGCCCCGGCTTTACTCCCGCGATAAAAAGACAAGGGATAATCATGTCGGGAATGGATGCCGAGGTTTTCGGCCAGTTTATCGATCAGCTTTGGCGCTACGTTCACGAACGGCTGATCCCCGCCGAAAAGGACGTGATCGCAGCCAACGCGATTCCCGCAGAGATTCTCGACGAGATGCGCGAGATGGGGCTGTTCGGCCTGACCATGCCGGAGGAATACGGCGGCGCGGGAATGAACACCTCGCAATATGTCGAGACGATCCGTGTGTTGTCCTACGCGCTGCCCGCCTATCGTTCGATCACCTCGATCAACCTCGGGATGGTGTGCACCGCGCTGAAGAATTCGGGCACCGAGGCGCAGAAGGCGGAGTGGCTGCCGCGCCTCGCCGCGGGCGAGATCGCCTGTTTCGGCCTGACCGAGCCCGGGAGCGGCTCCGATTCCGCAGCGATGCAGACCACTGCGGTGAAGGACGGCAACGGCTACATCCTCAACGGCTCCAAGCGCTACATCACCAACGCGCCCTTCGCGAAGCTGGGCCTGATCATGGCGCGCACCAGCAAGGAAGCGCTGCCCAAGAACGCGCATGTCAGCGCCTTCCTCGTCGACATGGAGAAGGCGGGCGTGACGGTCGGCAAGCCCGACAAGAAGATGGGCCAGGAAGGTAGCCAGATCGCCGACATCTATCTCGACGATGTGCACGTCGATGGCGACGCGCTGCTCGGCGGCGAGGAAGGCCAGGGCTTCCGCACCGCGATGATGAGCCTCGACAACGGGCGTCTGTCGGTCGCGGCGGCGAGCGCGGGCTATGCGCGGCGCATTCTCGACACGGCGATGAAATACGCGCTGGAGCGCAAGGCGTTCGGCGAGCCGATCAGCCAGTTCCAGCTGATCCAGGCGATGCTCGCGGACAGCGAGGCGGAGATTTACGCGTCGGAATGCATGCTCAAGGATGCCTGCGCCAAGGTCGACGCGGGCGAGCCCTCGCTGCTGCCCGCCGCCAGCACCAAGCTGTTCGCGTCCGAGATGTGCGGGCGCGTGGCGGACCGCTGCGTGCAGATCCACGGCGGCGCGGGCTATCTGGCGGAATACGAGGCGGAACGCTTCTTCCGCGACAGCCGCATCTACCGCATCTACGAAGGCACCAGCCAGATCATGCAGCTGGTGATCGCCAAGAACATGCTGCGCAACTTCGCCGCCGGGGGCCAGGCATGAGCGAATTGCGCCGCGCCGCGATCGTCTCCCCGTTGCGCACTCCGGTCGGACGGTTCCTCGGCACGCTGACCCCGCTGGAGGCCGGGCCGCTTGCGGCGATCATGATCAAGGCGCTGGTCGAAGGTTCTGGCGTCGATCCGTCGCGGGTGGACGATGTGGTGTTCGCGCAAGGCTATGGCAGCGGCGAAGCGCCTGCGATCGGGCGCTGGTCGTGGCTCGCCGCGGGCCTGCCGATCGAAACACCGGGCTTCCAGCTCGACCGGCGCTGCGGCTCGGGCCTGCAGGCGGTGATCGAGGCCGCGATGATGGTCCAGACCGGCGCCGCGGACTGCGTGCTGGCGGGCGGCGTCGAGTCGATGTCCAATGTCGAGCATTACACCACCAAGGCACGTCACGGTGCGAAGATGGGCGACCTCTCGCTCTACGACCGGCTGACGCGCGGGCGGTTGATGAGCCAGCCGATCGAACGGTTCGGGGTCATCTCGGGCATGATCGAGACGGCGGAAAACTTGGCCAAGGACTACGACATTTCCCGCGAGGCGGCCGACGAATACGCGGTCGCATCGCATCAGAAAGCGGCGGCTGCGTGGGACGCAGGCAAGTTCGATGCGCAGCTAGTGCCGGTCGATGTGCCGCAGCGCCGGAAGGACCCGATCCGCTTCGACCGCGACGAGGGGTTTCGCCCCGATGCCTCGATGGAAACGCTCGGTAGCCTGCGCGCGATCGAGAAGGACGGGATCGTCACCGCAGGCAATGCCAGCCAGCAGAACGATGCTGCCGCCGCGTGCCTGGTGGTCGCGGAGGACAAGCTAGCCGAGCTGGGCCTCGAGCCGATGCTATGGTTCGACAGCTGGGCCGCTGCGGGCTGCGATCCGGCCCGGATGGGAATCGGCCCGGTGCCCGCGACGCAGCGCCTGTTCGCCCGCAGCGGCAAGGGCTGGGACGATATCGATCTGGTCGAGCTGAACGAGGCGTTTGCGCCGCAGGTACTCGCCGTGCTCAAGGGCTGGAACTGGAGCGAGGGCGACAGTCGGCGCGATATGCTCAACGTCAATGGATCGGGTATCTCGCTGGGCCATCCGATCGGGGCCACGGGCGTGCGCATCCTCGCCGACATGGCGCACGAGCTGCATCGGCGACAGGGGCGCTTCGCGCTGGAAACGATGTGCATCGGCGGCGGACAGGGCCTCGCCGCGCTATTCGAACGCGCGGTCTGATGGCCAGCGACTGGTCCGACTGGATCGGGCGCGAAGCGCGCGCAGCGGAGCGGCTCGACGAGTCGCTTGCGGCACGCTGGCTCGCGACGCTCGACCTGACTGCGCCCGAAGGGGCGGCGATGCCACAGGGCATTCACTTTGCCCTGTGCACCCCGCAAGCCCCGACCGCCATGCTGGGTGATGACGGGCATCCCGCCCGCAGCGACGAACCCGCGAACCTCTACCCCCCGATCGACCTGCCGCGCCGGATGTGGGCAGGCAGCGAGATCGAATTCCTGCGCCCGTTGATGCTCGGCGACCGGATCGACAAGCTCAGCCGCGTGGTCAGCCTTTCGGAAAAGGAGGGGCGCAGCGGGCGCCTCGCCTTTCTGGAGCTGGTGCACGAGATTGCCGCGAATGGCGAACCCGCGATCCGCGAACGGCAGACGCTCGTCTATCGCGAGGCTGCCGCGCCCGATGCGCCCCTGGTGCCGCCGGCGGTGGGAGAAAAGCTGTTCGATCCGAAGGCGTGGGACCGGGTACAGACGCTCGCACCGTCCGAGGCGCTGCTGTTCCGCTTCTCCGCGCTCACCTTCAACACCCACCGGATCCACTATGATACGCCCTATGCAAGCGAGGTGGAGCGCTATCGCGGGCCGGTGGTTCACGGGCCGCTGATCGCGACGCTGCTTTTGCAATTGGCCGCAGAGGTCGCGGGCCCGGTTGGCTCCTTCGGTTTCTCGGCGCGCTCGCCCGCGATCGCGGGAGACACCCTGCACCTAGCTGTTCGGGACCAGGGAAGCACGTTGGAACTGGCCGCGCTGAATGCTGCAGGCACGGTGCTGACCACGGCCCACGCCGAGCGCTGATTTCAACCCGGTTCGTCGTTAAAATCGGCATAAATTGTTTCGTTACGCGCGAAGTGCTATCTGCACGGGCATGGACGCAGTACTCGAACGCAAACCCGATTTTTCGCAGAAGCCCGTCATGCCCGACGACGTTTTCACAGCGCCGCTCAAGCGCCCGGAGCACGTCGGGGAAGACTGGCTGGAGCCCAAGCAGACCGAATACGACAGCGACGACGACAGAATCTGGGACGATCTGTTCGCGCGCCAGATGGAGGTGCTCCCCGGACGCGCGGCCACCGCGTTTCTGGAAGGGCTGGAACGGCTCGACCTTGGCGCGGGCGGCGTGCCCGAGTTCGGTGAGCTGTCCGAGTCGCTCGACAAGCTGACCGGGTGGAGCGTGGTGCCCGTGCCGATGCTGATCCCCGATCACATTTTCTTCTGGCACCTCGCCAACCGGCGCTTTCCCGCAGGCAACTTCATCCGCACGCGCGAGACATTCGACTACATCCAGGAGCCCGATGTGTTCCACGATGTTTTCGGCCACGTGCCCATGCTGACCAATCCGGTGTTCGCCGATTACATGCAGGAATATGGCCGCGCTGGCTGGCGCGCGATGAAGCACAACCGGTTGAAGGCGCTCGGTGCGCTGTACTGGTATACGGTCGAATTCGGGCTGATCATGGAACAGGACAATGATCTGCGCGCCTATGGCGCCGGGATCCTGTCAGGCCCGACCGAGGCAGTGTTCTCGGTCGAGGCGGAAAGCCCCAACCGGATCATGCTCAACGTCGATCGGGTGATGCGGACTGATTATGTGATCTCGGACCTGCAGCCGACCTATTTCGTGATCGAAAGTTTCGAGGATCTGTACCGCAAGACGGTCGAGCGCGATTTCGAGACGCTCTACCAGAAGCTGCCGCCGTCCTTCACCTACGCCAATTCGGCGGTGATCGACGTGGACAATGTGGTCAATGTCGGCACGCAGGAATACCTGCTGCGCGGCGGGCGCGGCAGCAGCGCGCGGCCCGTCTAGGGTCCCGCCGGCACCGCGCGCCTGAGCGCGGGCACCCTTTAGACAAACAAAAACCGGCCCCGAATCGCTTCGGGGCCGGTCGAATTCATCCGACGGATGAAACCCGATTATTCCGCAGTAGCGGTTTCGTCGGTGGTTTCTTCTTCGGTCATCGTTTCGTCGGCGGCGTCGGCAGCCATGGTGTCTTCGGCCATCGCATCGTCGGTCGCTTCGGTCGCCATCGCGTCTTCGGCCATCGCGTCGTCGGTCGCCATGGTGTCTTCAGCCATGGTGTCTTCGGTGGTCGTTTCTTCGGCGGTTTCGCCGCAAGCAGCAACGCCCAGGCCCAGAACGACGGTCGATGCGATCAGAGCGGCTTTGAAAGTGGTCTTCATGATTCTTCCCCTAGATTGAATGGGAGTTCCGCATAGCCACGTTTTTGCCACACGGATACCCTGAATTTGCCTCAATCAGGATGTGATATGCAGTATTCTGCGGATCAGCGGCGGGCGCGCGATGCCGCCAATGACACAATTGCGAGCACTGCCAGGCCGATAGCAATTGCGACGAGCAAAGCGCTGGCGCCCAGAGACTCGATCAGCGACGCCTCGCTGACAGCCATGCCCGACACCACTGTGGCGCCAGCCCCCGCCGCGATTCGCAGCCAGGCCGCGCGGGCATCATCGGCGCCGGTGACAAGCGCGACGATCCAGCCGATGACGCCGCCGCTACAGATGAGTATCAAAAAGCCCATTGCTCGATTTCAACAAAAGTTAGGTTTCTCTGTTTTTGTCGAACAGTCGAGCCCGGGCTTGGTTCCCGCCTGTTTACCGGCTGCGCCCGCGGCAACCCGCGCGTTTGACGTCGGAGCGGGGGCAAACGCTCCGATTGCCTACAGCGCGAAGAGCCAGATCAGCGTGACCGAACCGATCACAATGCGGTACCACGCGAAGGGCGCGAAGCCCCGCTTGCTGACATAGGCGACAAAAGCGCGCACCACGACCAGCGCGACCAGGAAGCTCGCGATGAAGCCCAGCGCAATGTGGGTCCAGCCGATTGTGGCGGTGCCTGCGAGCAGCTCGGGCTCCTGAAAGATCTTGACCACCGATGCGCCGAGCATGGTCGGCACCGCGAGGAAGAACGAGAACTCGGCGGCGGTCTTTCGCCCCACGCCCATCGCGAGCGCGCCCATGATGGTCGCGCCCGAGCGGCTGGTGCCGGGGATCATGGCGAGGCACTGGACGAAGCCGATGCCGATCGCTGCCTTCCACGAAAGCGCCTCCACCCCCTGCTCCTCGCGCGGGGGGATCGCCTTTTCGAGCACCAGGATCGCGATCCCGCCGACGATCAGCGCGGTCGCGACGACTGCGGGGCTTTCCAGCATCGCATCGATCACGTCGAGGATCAGCAGGCCGATCACCGCTGCGGGCAGGAAGGCCAGCAGGATGTTGCGCACGAACAGGATCGCCTTGCGCTCGCCGCGCAGCAGGCCGGTGCCCATCGTCCAGAAGGTTTTGAAATAGGTCACCACCACGGCCAGGATCGCGCCCAGCTGGATGATGATGTTGTACTGCCGCCATAGCGCCGGGTCGTAGCCGAACCACGCCTGCGCGAGGATCAGGTGACCGGTCGAGGAGACCGGCAGGAACTCGGTCAGGCCTTCGAGGATGCCGAGAAGGATCGCGGTGACGATTGTGTCCATGGGCGATACGCTCAAAGACAAGGGGCCGCGCAAGTCAAGCTCGCGCGGCCCCCCAGTGTCAGGATGACAGGCTTATGCCCGCTTACCAGATGCTGATCCGCTCTTCGGGCGGCAGGTACAGGTCGTCTTCCGGGCTCACGTCGAACGCGTCATACCAGGCGTCCATGTTGCGCACGATGCCGTTGACGCGGAACTCTTCCGGGCTGTGCGGATCGGTCAGCAGCCGCTGCCGGGCAGCTTCCTCGCGCTGCTGGCTGCGCCACACCTGCCCCCAGGCGAGGAAGAAGCGCTGGTCGCCGGTCAGCCCGTCGATCACCTTGTCCTCCTTGCCGTTCAGGCTGAGCTTGTAGGCGCGATAGGCGAGGCTGAGCCCGCCGAGGTCGCCGATATTCTCGCCCAGCGTCAGGCGCCCGTTCACGCAGGTCTCGCCATCGTCGAGCGGGCAGAACTGGTCGTACTGGGCGACCAGCGCATTGGTCAGCGCCTCGAAGGCTTCGCGATCGGCATCGGTCCACCAGTTGCGCAGCATGCCCGTGCCGTCGGACTTGGAGCCCTGGTCATCGAAACCATGGCCCATTTCGTGGCCGATCACGCCGCCGATCCCGCCATAGTTCACTGCCGGATCATTGCTCAGCGCGAAGAACGGCTGCTGCAGGATCGCGGCGGGGAAGACGATCTCGTTCTTGGTCGAGTTGTAGTAGGCGTTGACCGTCTGGGGCAGCATGAACCACTCGGTCCGGTCGATCGGGCCACCCAGCTTGGAAAGGTTGTCCTTCCACTGCCAGCGGGCTGCAGCCATCCGGTTGGCGATCGGATCGCCCGGGGCGATGGTCAGCCCCTGGTAGGTTTCCAGGTTGTCGCGATAGCCGATCTTGGGATCGAAGCTGTCGAGCTTGTCGAGCGCTTCTTCCTTGGTCGCCTCGCCCATCCAGTCGATCTCCCCGATCGACTGGCGCAGCGCGACACGTAGGTTGGACACCAGCTCTTCCATCGCGGCCTTGTTCTCGGCCGGAAAATACTCCGCGACGTAGGATTTGCCGAGCAGCTCGCCGAGCAGACCTTCGGTCTCGCCGATCGCCCGCTTCCACCGGGGGCGCTGTTCGGGCGTGCCCTGCAGCACCTTGCCGTAGAAGGCGAAATCCGCCTCGTCGAAGCGTGAGGGCAGGACCGACGCGTTGTTTTCGAGGAATTCCTTGATCGTCCAGGCCTGCAGCACTTCGACCGGAGTGTTCACCGCCAGCTCCATCAGGGCAGGCGTGCCGCCGCCGATCTTGTCGAGCGTTTCCTCGGTCAGGCCCAGTTCCTTCGCCTGTTCAAGGCTGGGCGGCAGATCGCCGACGATGAAACGGTCGGTATCTGCAAAGCCGCTCGCGGTCATCAGTGCGGTCAGCGGGAAGCCCCCGGCGAGAGCGCCGAGCTCTTCGGGGGTCAGCGCGTTGTAGGTCAGGTCGCGGTTGCGGCGCGTCGCGCGGTCCCAGGAGACCTTGCGGGCAATGCCGTCTTCGAAATCATACACCGACTGGGCCATTGCCGCAGGATCGTCGTAGCCAGCTTCGGTCAGAAGGAAGGTCAGGTATTCGCGATACTTGGCCTGGATCTCGCGGCCCTTGTCCGACTCGTCGAGATAGTAGTCGCGATCCGGGAGGCCGAGGCCGCCCGATCCGACATAGACCGAATAGCGGGTCGGCTCTTTCGAATCGACGCTGACTCCGCCACCCATCGGCGAGGAATAGCCCGGGGTGCCCCACAGCGTGGCGAGTTCCGCCAGCGTGCTCGCATCGCGGATCTTGTCGAGAAAAGGCTGCGCGGGCGCGAGACCGGCGGCATTGATCGCGTCGGTGTCGAAGTAGGAATTATAGGCGTCGACAATGCGTTTTTCGTCCGACGTCAGCTGGGCTGCAGGCTTCTTGAGCAGGCTGTCGACAAGAGCGTTCACATCGCTGGTCGACTTCTCGCGCAGCAGATTGAATGCGCCGAAGCGGCTGTATTCGGGCGGCAGCGGGTTTGCATCGAGCCACTTCTGGTTGACGTAGGCGAAGAAGTCGTCGCCCGGATCGATCGTGTCGGACAGCAGCGAGGTGTCGACGCCCCAATCGCCGAAGCTCATCGTTGGCGTGGCGCTCTCGCCCTCGTTCGAGCCATTGTCCTGCAACAGCATCTCGATCCCGTCGGGCGTGTCGCCATCATGGGCGGCGGCGGGTGCGGCGATCGCCAGCGCAGCAATGCTGGCGGTGGTAGCAAGGAAGGTTCGGATCATGATTATGCCCCTTGTTCAAAGATTTGCTTCTATCGCCGCCCGCAATGAACGACGGATTGCGCATGGTGCCGTCATACGCTCCTGCGTGTCAGGCACAGCGACGCTCGTCGGGCGGAGTGTGTCGCTCGTCGATTGGGCGGATCACGCGGCTCCGCTGCGCGGTGCGTCGAATTGCAGTTTGGCGAGCTGCGCGTAGAGCCCGCCGCGTGCGACCAGTTCGGAATGGGTGCCCTGCTGCACGATCCGGCCGCCGTCCATCACCACGATCCGGTCCGCCTCGCGTACGGTGGCGAGCCGGTGCGCGATCACCAGCGTGGTCCGCCCGCGCATCACATGGGCGAGCGCTTCCTGCACCAGCCGCTCGCTCTGCGCGTCGAGCGCGCTGGTGGCTTCATCCAGCAGAAGGATCGGCGAATCGCGCAGGATCGCCCGGGCGATCGCGAGTCGCTGCTGCTGCCCGCCGGACAGGCGCGTGCCGTCCTCGCCCAGATTGGTGTCGAGTCCCTGCGGCAGTGCCTCGATGAAATCGGCGGCATTGGCGAGGCGCGCGGCCTCCCAGATTTCCTCGTCGCTCGCGTCCCACCGGCCGTACCGCAGATTGTCGCGCGCATTGCCGGAAAACAGCGTACCGATCTGCGGGACAAAGGCCATCCGCTCGCGGATTTCCGCCGGATCGGCGCTCGGCAGGGCGATCCCGTCCAGCCGGATCGTGCCCTCTTGCGGGTCGTAGAACCGCTGGGCGAGCATGAAGAGCGTGGACTTGCCTGCGCCCGACGGACCGACCAGCGCGACGGTTTCCCCCGGTTCTACTTCCAGCGTCAGGTCTTCGATGACGGGCTCGCCGGGGCGCGAGGGATAGGTGAAGCTGACATTGCGGAACGACAGACTGCCGCGCGCCGGAACCGGCAGCGGCTGCGGTTTGCCAGGCGGTGCGATGGCCGGCTCTGCCTGCAGCAGTTCGGCCAGCCGGTCCGCCGCGCCCGCGCCGCGCAGCAGATCGCCATAAACCTCGGTCAGCGACCCGAAGGCGCCCGCCACCAGCCCGCCGGTGATGACGAAGGCGGTGATCGTGCCGCCGGTGATGATGCCTTCCGACACCGCGAGCGCGCCGCGCCACATGACCATGGTGATCCCGCCGAAGATCAGCACGATCACGATCGAGGTCATCGCTGCGCGCAACAGTATGCGGCTTTTGGCGCTGTCGAAGGTCCGCTCGACCACGCCGGCGAAGCGTTGGCCCTCGCGCGCTTCCTGGCCGAAGCTCTGGACGATCGGCATCGCGCTCAACACTTCGGTGACGTAGGCGCCGACATCGGCGACCCGGTCTTGGTTCGAGCGGGAGACGGTGCGGATCTTGCGCCCGAAGAACACGATCGGCGCGAGCACCAGCGGAATCCCGATCAGCAACCCCAAGCTCAGCGACGGTGCGAGATAGAGTAGAAACAGGATGCCGCCGATCGCGGTGAGGCTGTTGCGCAACGCGACCGAAACCGTCGAGCCCACCACCGTTTCGATGATCGCGGTGTCCGAGGTCATCCGGCTGGAGATTTCCTTCGGACTGTTCTCCTCGTAGAAACTCGGCGACTGGCGCAGGAGGTTCTCCTGCACCTTCAACCGGATATTGGCGACCACCCGCTCGCCCAGCCAGCTGACGAAATAGAACCGCAGCGCGGTGCCGATGCCGAGCACGAGGACGATCATCAGCAGGTACTCGAAGGCGTGCGCGATCTGCTCGGCCCCCGCACCGCCACTGAAGGCATCGTCGACGATCACCTTGAACCGCCAGGGGATTGCCAGCGTCGCAGCGGCAGTGGTGATCAGCGCGGCGGCGGCAAAGGCGATCTCGCGCGGGTAGCGTGCCGCCTCGCGATAAACCATGCGCAAAGGCGCCAGAGAACGTGCCTTGGGCAGGCCGGCCCCGTCGTCCCTATTGCCACCCCGGCGGCGCCGGCCTTTGTGAGTCTGATCTTCGCGAGCCATGTGCGCCCCGCCTAGCCGCGCGGCTGCAGGAAATCCACGGTCGATGGACACCTCATCCACCTCGTACGTTGCCTATATTACATTGTGCGTTGCACAACGGCATTAACCCGGGCAGGCTATTGCCCAACCTGGAGGCGATTTTCGCCCCTACACTGATCGAAGAGGCCCCCCGTGCTCTATCACGCCTACGAACTGCAGGCCGCCTGGCTCAACAGCGCCAGCGCCATGGCCTCGATCGGCTCCGAATTGCTGACCAATCCGCGCAACCCGATGGCCTATACCGGTATCGGACCGATCGCCGGGTCCGCACTGGAAGTTTTCGCCCATGCGACGATCCGACGCGGCAAGCCGGATTTCGACATCGAGAGCGTCACCGTGAAGGGCAAACCCGATCCGGTGTCCGAAACGCTGGTGCTGCACCGCGCCTTCGGCGATCTCAAGCGCTTCCGCCGTGCAAACCTGCCCGACGACGCACCTGCGGTTCTGATCGTGGCCCCGATGAGCGGGCACTTCGCCACGCTGCTGCGCGGCACGGTCGAACGGATGATCGAAAACTCCGAAGTCTACATCACCGACTGGCACGATGCGCGCGACATCTCGCTCAGCGAAGGACGCTTCGACCTCGACGCTTACATCGATTACATCGTCGAATTCCTTCAGGAAATCGCATCACGCAACGACGGCAAGGCCGCGCACATGATCGCGGTGTGCCAGCCCTCGGTCCCCGCGCTTGCCGCGACCGCGCTGATGAACGGCGCGAAGGACAAGGCGTCGCCCAAAACGCTGACCATGATGGGCGGGCCGATCGACACGCGCGAAAGCCCCACCACCGTCAACGACATGGCGATGAAGCGGCCGCTCAGCTGGTTCCGTCAGAACGTGATCGCCACTGTGCCTGCCCAGTACGCGGGCAGCGGGCGACGCGTTTATCCCGGCTTCATGCAGCTGGCGAGCTTCATGAGCATGAACCTGGGCGGCCACATGCTGAGCCATTACGAGATGTACAAGCACCTCGTCTCTGGGGATGACGACAGCGCCCAGCTGACCAAGGATTTCTACGAGGAATATCGCAGCGTTTGCGACATGACCGCGGAGTTTTACCTCCAGACGGTGGAAGAGGTGTTCCAGAAGCACTCGCTGCCCAACAACGAATTGGAGCATCGCGGCAAGGTGGTCGACCTGGGCGATATTACCACCACCGCGCTGCTCGCGGTCGAGGGGGAGCGCGACGATATTTCGGGGATCGGCCAGACCAAGGCCGCACTGCCGCTGGCGCGCAACCTGTCGGACAAGAAGAAGCGCTACTACCTGGCCGAGGGCGCAGGCCACTACGGCATCTTCAACGGCAGCAAGTGGCGCACCAAGATCGCCCCGGTGGTCGAGAAGTTCATGGCCGAGAATGGCTAAGCCGGGTCGGCTGCCAAGGCGCTAGGCAGCGTCGGGCTTTGGCGTTCGTTTGAGAAAGCGCCTTACGGTTCGCCCCACGACCACGATCAGCACGATGCTGAGCACCAGCAGGACGGCGGCGATGACCGCCGCGATCACCGGATTGGCGAAGGCCAGCGCCAGCAGCCCGACGGTGGCAACGTCTTCCGCGGTCGAGACCACGACATTGCTGACCGGTTCGGGGCTGGTGTTGATCGCGGCGCGCGCGCTCGCCTTGCCCGCGTGCGCGGCGAAGGCCGCGCCGCCGCCGAGCAGGAAGGCGATGACCTGCCAGGCAGGATCGGACGGATCGACGATCGCGAGCGCCAGCAGCGCACCCCCGACCGGGCGGATCAGCGAATGGACCGCGTCCCAGATCGAATCGAGCCACATGACCTTGTCGGCGAGGAATTCCATGATCGCGCCGACGCCTGCGACGCCCAGCACCCATGGATTGGCAAGCACGTCGAGCACCTGCAACTGTTCGGGCAGCGGCACCCAGCCGGTCCGCATGGCGAGCCCGGTGATCAGGATCGTTGCGTAGAGCCGCCAGCCCGAGAGCAGGCTGACACTGCCTGCTAGGCCAAGGAGTTCGATGATGCCCATGAGGCCAGCCTAGCACATTTGCCGAAGCCGCGCGCGCAAAGGGTTGTTCAGCGCCGCCGGTGCGCCGTCAGGTCGTAGGGCTCGCCAAACCGGCCGAGCGGGATGTCGAGCGCAGCGCGATCCCAATCGCCGCGCGTGGCGACCGCGCGATAGGCACTTTCGAGAAATTCGAGCAACGCCGCGTCGGGATCGTCGGCAGCACGTACCGCCGCGTAAGGCAGCACGAATTCGCCCAGATCGGTGTGCCAGTGTGCCGCATCGGGCGCGATCGTCCCCTCGGCCAGGCCTTCGGGTGTGGGGTAGCCATAGGCGTAGAACGCCGCTTCCTCGACCGCGCCACCGCCGGGCCAGAAGCCAAAGCTAGCGACCTCGTGGCTGTAGGCCTCGCGCGTGACTTCGTCGGGCAGGTTGGGAAAGCCGCCCGGGTGGAGCGGCGCTTCGCGGCCCGAGAAGCGCGTGACCGCAAGATCGAAGCTGCCCCAGAACAGGTGCACCGGGCTCGACTTGCCGACAAAGCTGGTGCGAAAGCTGAACATCACCCGCGCCGCGTCGGCGAATGCGCGATGGAGCCGCCCGACCGTGTCACGATGCCACTCGCGCGGGGCCACGTCTTTTGCGAAAGGGATCGCCTCTTCGACCTCGTTGGGACCGCCATCGATCGACGTGGCGATGCCCGCATTGCGCAGCAGGCCGCTCAGCTCGGCGTGGAAGGCGGCGACGCTCTGGCCGGTGAGGGCCAAAGACCGCTCGCGCCCGTCCGATGTCGTCAGGACCACGCGCGAGGCGAGGCAATCGAGCAGGATCTCGGCCTCGCCCGCGTCGGTCTGCACCGGGTAAGTGCGAAAGCCGGTCGGCACGACCAGCATGGCGATATGCCAGCTATGGTTGCACCACGGCAGCGCGCGGGTCGGCAGCTTGCCGATCACCTGGAGATAGGCGTGGACGGTGGCGTAAACCGATTTCTCGGCCTCGAAATCGAGCGCGGGCCACCGTCCAGCCATGTCAGTCTCCGTTATACGTGGATCAGAGGACCTCGAAAATCCCCGCAGCGCCCATGCCGCCACCGACGCACATGGTGACGCAGATATACTTCGCGCCGCGACGCTTGCCTTCGATCAGCGCGTGGCCGACGCAGCGTGCGCCGGTCATGCCATAGGGGTGGCCGATCGAGATCGAGCCGCCGTTGACGTTGAGCTTGGCGTTATCGATGCCGAGCTTGTCGCGGCAGTACAGCACCTGCACCGCGAAGGCTTCGTTCAGTTCCCACAACCCGATATCGCTCATCTTGAGGCCGGTACGTTCGAGCACGGCGGGAATCGCGAAGACCGGGCCGATGCCCATCTCGTCGGGCTCGGTGCCCGCAACCGCCATGCCGACATAACGGCCAAGCGGGGTCAGCCCGCGCTTCTCGGCGAGCTTTTCTTCCATCAGGATGCTGGCGGACGAACCGTCGGACAGCTGGCTGGCGTTACCTGCAGTGATCGTGCTCTCGGGGCCCATCACGGGGTTGAGCGACTGCAGGCCTTCCAGCGTGGTGCTGGGGCGGTTGCCCTCATCCTTGGCGACGGTGACCTCCTGATCGGAAACTTCGCCGGTTTCCTTGTCCTTCACCTTCATGGTGACGGTGACCGGCACGATCTCGTCGTCGAACTTGCCTGCTTCCTGCGCGGCGGCGGTGCGCTGCTGCGAACGCAGTGCATATTCGTCCTGCGCGTCGCGGTCGATGCCGTAACGCTTGGCAACGGTTTCGGCCGTCTGCAGCATCGGCATGTAGACCGCGTTGTGCATCGCCATCAGCTCGGGATCGGGCATCACGCGCATTTCCGGGGTCTGGACGAGGCTGATCGATTCCTGACCGCCGCCCGCGACGATATCCATATTGTCGACGATGATCTGCTTCGCAGCGGTCGAGATCGCCATCAGGCCCGAGGAGCACTGGCGGTCGATGGTCATGCCCGAAACCGAGATCGGGCAACCGGCGCGCAGCGCGACCTGACGGCCGAGGTTACCCGCCTGCGCACCCTGCTGGAGCGCGGCGCCCCAGATGACGTCGTTGATTTCGCCGGCCTCGATCTTGGCCCGCTCGATCGCCGGGGCGAGCGAGTATGAGCCGAGCGTTGCGCCCTTGGTGTTGTTGAAGCCGCCCTTATAGGCGCGGCCGATGGCGGTGCGGGCAGTGGATACGATAACTGCGCTACGGGTCATGAATTTGGTCCTCTGACTGAGGCCCAGCCAAGGCTGGCACCTCGTTATTGAATGCTGCCTGTCTGGAAGAAAGCCCCAGCTTGCGCCGGGGCTCCCGTTCGATTCCTAGACGAAGAACATCGTCATCCATTCGCAGATCAGGGCGGGCTTTTCCTCGCCTTCGATCTCGATCGTGATTTCGACCGTCTGCTGCCACTGGCCCGGGCGCTTCTCGGTCATTTCGAGCAGCTTCCAGTGGCCACGGATCTTCTTGCCGCTCCGCACCGGGTTGATGAAGCGCGTCTTGTTGCCGCCGTAGTTGACCGCCATCTTGATCCCGTCGGGCTTGGGCAGGTCGGCCTCGGCGCTGAGAAAAGGGATCATCGACAGCGTCAGGAAGCCGTGGGCGATGGTGCCGCCGAACGGCGTCATCTTGGCTGCTTCCTCGTTCACGTGGATGAACTGGTGATCGCCCGTCGCTTCCGCGAACTGGTTGATCCGTTCCTGGCTGATCTCGACCCAGGGGCTGGTGCCGATCTGTTCGCCGACCTTTGCAGCGATATCCTGCGGGCTCATGCGCGCCTCTCCTTTGCGTGGATTTGTGCGCGCTCCATGCCGGATGCCGGGCGCTAGCGCAATGGAGCCGGGCCTGTCGCTACGGCATCGGGAGCGGCGGCGCGCCGCTGCGCGGCCAACCGCTCTCCCACGGTGGCGCCCTGCGGCGAATCATAGCGCTTCGCATAGATCGCCAGCGCGATCTGGAGCCCGGCCAGCATCATGATAAAGGGCTGCCACGCGATCCCCTGGAACAGCGCGCCGACCAGATAGATCAACTGCGCATATTGCAGCGCGATGGCGAGATGGCCGAGCCAGGCCACGCGCGGATCGGCCCGCCTGCGCATGCGCCGCCGGACCAGTTCCATCTGCAACAGGCCCAGCGCCTGTAGCAGCAGCCAGGCGATCAGCCCCGGCCAGCCCTGTTCGCCAAGCATCTCGAAGATTGCCGAGTGATAGGCGCGCCCTTCGTCGACCACCTTCTCGTAGCGGGTGGTGGTCATGTTCCCTTCGCCCGAGGTCTGCGGCATGCGGTAGGTGAAGCTGTTGGCGCGATAGGCTTCGAAGCCGCCGCCCAGCGGCCGGTCCTTCGTGTAATCGATCGTCCATTCCCACACCGCCATCCGGGTCGAGGCGCTTTCGTCCTCTTCGGCGGTCATCATCGTCGCCATGCGATCAGCATAGGATTGCGGCAGAAACGGGAATGCGGCGACGCACAGCAGCACTCCGCCGACCGCCAGCAGCAGCTTGTGGCGACTTTCGCGCAGGATCAGCAGGCCGAGCATCGCGATGCACAAAAGGCCCGTGCGCGCCTCGGTCCCGATCGGGATCAGCAGGCACGCGCCTGCCAGGCAGGCCGCGAAGATCTTGACCGGCAGGCTGGGGGGAAAAATCGTCCCGTAGCGGGTGAACCAGTAGATCAGCGGAATGATCGCGATCGCCACGGTCGAGATCGTGGAGCTTTCGTAGATCCCGCTATTGTCGTTCACGAACAGCGACAGCGTGCCGTAGCCGCCGCCGCCGAACACGGTCTTGATCCCGCCCGAAATGATGATCGCGCCTGCCGTCAGCACCATAACCAGCGCGGCGGCTTCGAAGCGCAGCTTGGTGGTCACGGTGAACGGCAGGAAAACCGCGAACACCAGCGTCTTCCACACCCAGTCCCACTTGGCGAGCGCGGGCTCGGTGAACTCGGCCCCCTGCAGCGTGAACCAGCTCCACACCAGCAGGAACAGCAGCAGCCCCTGGCGAAAGGTGAAGGTTGGACGGGCCTTCTTGTCCATCAGCAGCCAGCCACCGAAGGCCGCCGCGAAGGCGATCAGCGAAACCGGCACGCTGGTGATGATGCCGAAGCCCATCTTTTGCGGGGCTAGGATATCGACATAGAGATAGGCGCAGACCCACAGGAACGGGCGCTTGAGCCCGAACAGCAGGAAAAGGCCGAAAAAACCGAGGAGGAACAGGTCGGTCATGCCGCCCCGTCACCATCGGCTCCCGCGTCGAGCAGCGGATCTTCGTCGAGATCGTCGCGCAGCATCAGCCGATAGGCGGCCAGCAGCAGCAGCCCGTGGATCGAAACGATGACGGCCAGGTCGATCACGGCGTGAATGCTCCCATCGGGCAGGCTGCGGGCACGGACGTTTCCGGGCCATCCGGGTGCCGCGCTATCAGCGCCGAGTTGACGCGGCGTTAAGGACACCGCGTTAGGCACCACCTGCCATGCGCGTTCTTCACGTCCTCGATCATTCGTTGCCGCTGCACAGCGGTTACGCCTTCCGCACCCGCGCCATCATGCGCGCGCAGCTGGCGGCCGGGCTGGACGTGCGCGGCCTCACCGGCCCGCGCCACAGCGCCGCCGGCCCGCAGGAGGAAACCTGCGAAGGCCTCACCTTTCATCGCAGCGAGGGTGCGGCAGGCGGCCTGCCGCTAATCGGCGAGTGGCGCGAGGTGCAGGCGCAGGCCGACGGAATCGTTCAGCTAGCGCGCGAATGGCGACCCGACGTGCTCCACGCGCATTCCCCCGCGCTGTGCGGCCTTGCCGCAGTCCGGGCGGGTAACAAGCTCGGCATTCCAGTGGTTTACGAGATTCGCGCCTTCTGGGAGGACGCAGCGGTCTCCAACGGGACCGGGCGCGAAGGCTCGGTCAAATACCGTCTGACCCGGATGCTCGAAAACCATGTCGTGGCCCGCGCGGATGCCGCGTTCACGATCTGCCAAGGGCTGCGCAGCGATCTGGTCGGGCGCGGCTTCTCAACTGACAAGATCGGGATTTCGCCCAATGCGGTCGACCTGACCCAGTTCGGCGATCCTGCCCCGCGCAATACTACCCTCGCCACCCGACTCGGCGTGCGCGACGGCCCGGTGATCGGTTTCATCGGCAGTTTCTACCCTTACGAAGGGCTCGACGATCTGATCGCCGCGCTGCCCGCGCTGAGAAGCCGCCATCCGGAGGCCCGGTTGCTATTGGTTGGCGGAGGGCCCGACGAAGCCGCTCTGCGCGCGCAGGCGGACGCATCGAGCGCACGCGACTCGATCATCTTCGCCGGCCGCGTCCCGCATGACGAGGTGACCGACTACTATTCGCTGATCGACATTCTCGCCTTTCCGCGCAAGCGCAGCCGCCTGACCGAGCTGGTCACTCCGCTGAAGCCTCTGGAAGCGATGGCGCAGGGGCGAATTGTCGCCGCCTCGGATGTCGGCGGGCACAAGGAACTGATCGATCACGGGCAGACCGGGACGCTGTTCCCCGCCGACGACCCGCACGCATTGGCTGCAGTACTCGGCGACATGCTCGATCGGCAGGACGAGTGGCCCGCGATCCGCGAAAGGGCCAGCAAGTATGTTGCGTTCGAACGCGACTGGGCGATAAATGCCCAGCGTTATCAAGCCGTTTACCATCGCCTGCTAGGCAGGCCTTTGGATCGGTCGCCCGAAGGCGCGGCGTGGGCAGTTCCCGCTGGGAGAGCCCGCGCCAGCCAGGGCGGCACGCGATAGAGGAAAAGCAGGGTGACCGAGAGCGATCACACCGCACAGACACCAACCGGCAAAGGTGCCGGATTTACGCAGAGTACGGCTTTCGTCGTCATCGTCGGCCTGTGGTTCGCCGCGCTGTTCGGCGGCGGCTGCCTGCTGCTGCCTCCCGTATTGTTCGAGGCGGCCTTTTCCGGCGAGCCTCCATTCGGCCCCAATACCCGTCTCGTATTCGCCATGGCCGGTGCCGGTCTCGGCCTGCTGCTGGGCCTGTTCATCGCCAGCCGTGTGCGCAGCGATGATGACCGGGCACCCCGCTCTATCGAAGCCAGGGCCGAACCTGCGCGCCCGCCCCGCAAAGCCAGGGCAGATCAGGCAAAGCCCCGCAAGACCAAGACGCGTCCTCCGCTCGACATTCGCGCCGCGCTCGGCATGGTGCGCGGCGTAGAAGAAGAGGACGATGATGAGGTGGCCGCCGAACAGGAGCGCCACGACCCGGCCCCGCAACCCGCCGACTACGACCTGACGGACGAGATCGGCCCGCCGATCGACGATCCCTATTTCGCCTCGGCCTGGAGCGATTCGGGTAGCCACGAAGCGGAGAACCCCGCCGCCGAGGCCGAGGATGCTGCGCAGGAAGAACCTGCGCCCCTGCCCGGGCACAATCCGCAGGTTTTTGACGCTGATGCGCCCTCGGACGACGAGAGCGACGACGTCTGGCCGGTCGAGCAGGAAATCGCGAAGCCCACGCCCGTCCCGCAGCCCTCGCGCTACAACCCCTTCGCCGATTTCGTGTCGAAGGAAGAGCCGGAGGACGCAGAGCCGCGCCGGGAAGAAGCGCCCGCTGCCCAACCGCTGTCTTTCGCGCCCGCGCCGCAGGCGGAGCCCCCCCTGGACCTCACGCCTATCGAGCTGAGGATGTCGCCCCCCTCCGCGCCACCTCCGCCCCCGGCATGGCACGAACCGCGTTCCGAGGAACCGACATTGCAGGAGCTTGGAGTCGCCGAACTGGTTGAACGTCTCGCTCGCGCCTTGCAGGGTGAGGCCGAAGCGCAACGGCACCACAGCACCCCGCCGCGCACCGGCGCGCATCGCCACGAATCGGCGCTGGCAGCAAGGACCGTACCCGACGAGAGCGACATCGACCGCGCGCTGCGCGTGGCGCTGGACCGCCTGACCCGACTCGACGACGTGGCCTGACGGCTCTCTGGGCGACTAGTCGAGCCGCCAGTCGACCGGGCCGAGGCCGACCTGTTCCAGAAACGCATTGGCGCGGCTGAACGGCTTGGAGCCGAAAAACCCGCGATGCGCGGACAGCGGGCTGGGATGCGGCGAGCGAATCACGCAGTGGCGCGTTGGCTCGTTCAGCTCTGCAATTCGTGATGCCTTTTTCTGCGCATGGCTGCCCCACAGGATGAACACCGCCGGCTGTTCGCGCGCCGCCACCGCCGCGACGCAGGCATCGGTGATCGCGTCCCACCCGCGCCCCGCATGGCTGCCCGCATTACCCGCTTCCACGGTCAGCGTGTTGTTGAGCAGCAGCACGCCGCGCTGTGCCCACGGCGTCAGGTCACCCGATGCGGGCGGTGCGACGCCGCAGTCATCCGCCAGTTCCCTGAAGATATTCCGCAACGAGGGTGGGTGTTTCAGGCCGTCCGGCACCGAAAAGCTCAGCCCCATCGCCTGCCCCGGCCCGTGATACGGGTCCTGCCCCAGAATCACGACCTTGACCGCGTCCAGCGGGGTCAGCTCGAGCGCGCGCAAGCGGCAGCCCTGCGGCGGATAAATCGCCTTGCCCGCCGCGTCCTCGGCGCGCAGGAACCCGCCCAGCTGCCGCGCCTCTGGCGTTGCGAGAACCGGGGCCAGCGTGTCTTGCCAGCTATCGGGTAGATCCTGACCCATGGCCCCTCGCTATTGCCCCGGGGGCGCAGAGGCCAGATGCCCTTCCCCTCTTTCCCCAATATGCCTAGGGAGCGGGCAAGGGGCGGGCTGGCACCAGACGAAGAAAGTTTTCCATGGCCGTATATTTTCACGAGGAAGACCTGCCCGAGGGCGTGCTCGCCGATGGCGCGGTGGCGGTCGATACCGAGACCATGGGTCTCATCACCCGGCGCGACCGATTGTGCCTCGTACAGATCAGCGATGGCAAGGGCGACGAACATCTGGTCCGCTTCGGCGTCGACAGCAGCTTCGATGCGCCCAATCTCAAGGCGGTCCTCGCCGATCCCGCGCGGACCAAGCTGTATCACTTCGGCCGCTTCGATCTCGCAGCGATCGAATACTGGCTTGGCGTCACCGCCGCCCCGGTGTTCTGCACCAAGATCGCCAGCAAGCTGACCCGCACCTATACCGACCGCCACGGGCTCAAGATGCTGGTCAGCGAACTGCTGGGCGAGGATATCTCCAAGCAGCAGCAGAGCTCCGACTGGGGTGCGCCCAAGATCAACGATGCGCAGCGCGAATATGCCGCCTCCGACGTGCGCTACCTCCACCGGCTACGCGACATTTTCGTCGAGCGGCTGGCGCGCGAGGGGCGGACCGAAATCGCGCAGGCATGTTTCGACTTCCTGCCGACCCGCGCCCGGCTGGACATTGTCGGCTGGCCCGACACCGACATCTTCAGCCACGAGTAAGGCCCGCTAGGGTCTGAGCCCATCATGCAGCACGATCACGTGGAAGAAACGAGCGAGGCGAGTCGGCAGCGCCGCGGGCGGCAACGCCAGGCCGCGCCCGGCGGGTTTCACGACCGCCTGATCAGGATCCTCGCGGTCGCGCTGCCGATGGCGACGGGCGTGATCGTTGCCTTCCTCGTGATCGCACCGTTCTCGCCGCGCGACGAAGTGTCTTTCGTGCTCGATCGCGACAAGGTGCAGGAAATCGACGAGCGCATGAGGATCGACAACGCGACCTATCGCGGGTCCGACAATCAGGGACGCCCGTTCTCGCTGACCGCGCGCGAGGCGGTCCAGAAGTCGAGCAAGGAAGGGATCGTGCGGCTGGACGAGGTTATCGCCCGGATCCTGCTGCAGGGTGGCCCCGCCCAGCTGCGTGCAGAGGGCGGCGCATACAGGATCTCCGACGAACTGCTCGATGTGAACGGCCCGATCGTCCTGCGTGCGGCCGATGGCTACAACCTGGTCGCGCGCGGCGTTTCGGTCGACCTGCGCGACCAGACTCTGGTGGGTGACGAAGGCGTATCGGGCGCCGTGCCCGCGGGCACCTTCTCGGCCGACACCCTGCGGGTCGATCTGGAGACCCGCACGATTACCCTTGACGGCAATGCCCGGCTGCGCATGGTGCCGGGCCGATTGGAGACCATGCAGTGATCCCGCGCCTCATCCGCCAAAATTATCGACTGGCTGCGCGCTCGGGCGTGGCCGGTTTCGTGCTGGCCGCGTGTTCGATCACCGGTATCCAGCTGCACGCACAGGCGATCGCCGCGCATAATTCCAACGCACCGGTCGATTATGCCGCCAACCGGATCGAGCTGCAGGACCGGCAGAACCGCGTGGTCCTGTCGGGCAATGTTGTGATCGAACAGGCCGACCTGCGGATGACCTCGGCAAATACGATCGTCGACTATTCGGACGCCGGATCGCTCAGCATCCAGCGCATTTCCGCGACCGGCGGCGTCACCGTGACCCGCGGCAGCGAGAGCGCTCGCGGCAATGTGGCGGTGTACGATTTCAACCGGCGCGTGATCACCATGACCGGCAATGTCCGGCTGAAGCGGGGATCGGACACGCTCAATGGCGGGCGCCTGACGATCGATCTGCGCACCGGGCTTTCCAGCGTGGACGGGGCCGGCGGATCTGATGGCGGGGGCCGGGTGACCGGCTCCTTCTCGGTCCCGGAAGACTGATTTTCCTGTAACTACGGCCCCAGCCCGCACTCCCGCCGCGGGCCGGCACCGCCTCGCATCAACGCGAGGCGACTCGCGCGATCCAGGCGATTTCCTGGCTCAGGAGAAGTTCGGCCTGCTGGCTGTTGGCGAGCAGCGCCTGATGCAGCGCGGTCAGGCGCGACACCAGCCGATCGAGCCGCCGACCACGCCAGATCCGCAGCTGTTCGGCCAGATCGCGCTCGTCCTTGAAGAAGATCCGCCGCGCGCGCTTTTGCGCATCGACGAAAGAGCCGACATCCTCGCCCGGGCGCATCCGTGCGGAAAGCTGGGCAAGCTGGGCTGCACGCCGCTCGAACGCCAAGGCCACCCCGACCGGGTTCAGCGCGAGCGTGTGCAGCCGCGCAAGCTCGCCGGGAAGCCGCTTGGCGTGGCCACTCAGCGCGGCGTTGACCAGCGGCATGAAGCCATCCTCCTCGCTCGACGCGCCGATCGCGTCCCACGCGGCGGCATCGGCGGTCTTGGGCGTATCGGGCGCCGCATCGAGGTATAGCGCCAGCTTCTCGACCTCGGCCTCGGCCAGCCGCCGGTCGAGGCCGGAGGCACGGGCGATCCGCTGCGCGAGATCGCCGCCAAGCCGCAACCCCGCCCGATCAGCCAGATCGCGCACCGTGTTGGCCATGTCGCCCAGATTGGGGGGATAGAACATCGCAACCAGCGTGCCCTTCGCACCTGCGATCAGCTTCGCGCTGCGCGACTTGTCGGTCGCGTTGGCGGCGACCACCAGCACCGGGCAAGCCTCTCCCTCGGCCTCCAGATGCAGCTTGAGCGCATCATGTGCTTCCTCGCCGGTCGCGCGGACCAGGATGTGCCGCGCATCGCCGAACAGCGAGGAAGAGCGCGCCTCGTCTGCCAGCCTCACCGGATCGCGGCGCAGTTCGGCGCCGGACAGATCGACCCGCTCGCCCGCATCCGCGAGATTGCCCGCGATCGTCGCGGCTGCGGCGGAAGCGGCGCTCTCGTCCGGCCCGCACAGGAAGAAGGTGTGGCACTCGCGCGCCGCCTGCCCTGCGACCCGGCCGAAGGTGTTCTGATTGGCCTTGAGGGATTGCTGACGCGCCGCCGCCATGCGTCCGCGCGCCTCAGTCTTGCGCGCGCAGCGTCAGCGAGACTCGCGTCACGATCTGGTCGGCGACGACCTGCGCCAGCCGCTCCAGCGCAGCACGTTCGGCGGCAATCGTCGCGTAGTCGCTCGATACGACGTCGATCCCGGCATCGGACCCGGCGGTCGAATCGAGCAGGATTGCCCCGCTCGACAGGTCGACCAACTGATACCTGGCGCGCAGAGTGCGCCGTTCGCGGCTGACGGTTTCGTCGCTCAGCAGGCCGAGACTGCCCAGCTCGTCGTCGAGCAGGACATCGAGGCGATAGCGCGGGGACTGGCCTGCCGGGCCGATCGACAGGCGGTCTTCCAGCGCGGTCGAGACCAGCCAGCCGTCCCGGCCCTCGATCGGCGCGACCTCGATCGCCGAAAGTTCGGCAACCGCAGCCTTGCCGTTCGCCCCGGCATAGATCGGCTGGAGCCCGCAGGCCGAGAGCGCGAGCAGGGCGAGAAGGGCAAACGCGAATCGCATCACGTGACGATATTCACCAAGCGATCGGGCACCACAATGATCTTGCGAATCTCGGCCCCGTCGAGCGAGCGCTGAACCTTGTCGCTGGCCAGCGCCAGTTCCTCCAGCGTCTCCTTCGATGCGCCCTTGGGCACGGTCAGCGTATCGCGCAGCTTGCCCTTGTGCTGAACCGCGATGGTCACCTCGTCCTCGACCAGCAGGCTTTCGTCGACCTCTGGCCACGGCGCGTTCGCGATGAGGCCCTGCTGGCCGATGGAATGCCACGCCTCTTCGGCCAGGTGCGGCATCATCGGCGCAACGAGCCGGAACAGCGTCTGGATCGCCTGGGTGCGGGTGGCCGAAGGCTCCGCCTTCTCGATTGCGGCGACCAGTTCGTACAGCTTGGCGACCGCCTTGTTGAAATGCAGCGCCTCGATCGTTTCGGCGACATCGTGCACGCTGCGCGCGGTCTTGCGCGCCAGATCGGCATCCTCGCCCTGCGCTGCCGGATCATGTTCCCCGACCAGCCGCCACACGCGCTGGACGAAGCGCGCGCAGCCTTCGATGCCGCTTTCGGACCACGGCAGGTCGCGTTCGGGCGGGCTGTCCGACAGCATGAACCAGCGGACCGCATCTGCGCCATATTGCGCGATGATGGTATCGGGATCGACCACGTTGCGCTTGGACTTGGACATCTTGACCACGCGCCCGATGCTGACCGGGAAGCCGTCTTCCTTCAGCACCGCGCTCTTGCCGTCGCGCGCAATTTCCTCGGGCGCGAAATAGACCATTCGGCCCGACTCGGGCTCGCGCCGGAAATAGGTTTCGTGCGTAACCATGCCTTGGGTGAACAGGCTGGCGAAGGGCTCGGTGAACTCGACCATGCCCAGCCGCGCCAGTGCACGGGTCCAGAAGCGGGCGTAGAGCAGGTGCAGGATCGCATGCTCGATCCCGCCTATATACTGTTCCACCGGCAGCCACTTGGCGACCTCTTGCGGATCGAACGGGCGATCCGCGGGCTGGCTGGCGAAGCGCAGGAAATACCAGGAGGAATCGACGAAGGTGTCGAGCGTGTCGGTCTCGCGCACCGCAGCGCCGCCGCATTGGGGGCAGCTGACGTTTTTCCAGCTAGCATGCCGCGCAAGCGGATTGCCCGGGGTCTCGAAGTCGATATCTTCGGGCAGGGTCACCGGCAGATCGGCCTTGCGCACCGGCACGACGCCGCAGGCCTCGCAATGGACGAAGGGGATCGGCGTCCCCCAGTAGCGCTGGCGCGAAACGCCCCAGTCGCGCAGGCGCCAGACCGTTTTGCCCTCGCCCCAGCCCTCGTGTTCCGCCCGGTCGATGACCCACTGCTTGGCGCTATCGACATCCATCCCGTCGAGCGGGCCGGAATTGACCAGCACGCCCTCGCCCGGCTCCGCGTTCGAGCCCAGGGGACGATCCGCATCGGCGGCGCTGATACCGACCACGCGCAGGATCGGCAGATCGTATTTGCGCGCGAAGTCGAAATCGCGCTGGTCGTGGCCCGGCACGCCCATGACCGCGCCGGTGCCGTAATCCATCAGCACGAAGTTGGCGATGAACAGCGGCAGCTCGTCACCCAGCAGCGGGTGGCGCGCGGTCAGGCCGGTCAGATAGCCCTTCTTCTCGGCGGTCTCGAGATCGGCGGCAGTGGTCCCGCCGCGCTTGCATTCCTCGATAAAGGCCGCCGCGCCTGTATCCTTTGCGGCAACCGCCTGCGCGATCGAATGATCGGGCGCGACGGCAACGAAACTGGCCCCGTAGATCGTGTCGGGCCGGGTCGAATAGACTTCCACCCGCCCGCCGTCCGAGAGATCGAACGCGAGCTGCAGGCCGCGGCTCTTCCCGATCCAGTTTTCCTGCATCAGCCGAACCTTGTCGGGCCACTTGTCGAGGCTTTCGAGCCCATCGAGCAGCTCTTCGGCGAAATCGGTGATCTTGAGGAACCACTGGGCAAGCTTGCGCTTCTCGACCTCTGCGCCGGAACGCCAGCCCCGGCCGTCGATCACCTGCTCGTTGGCGAGCACGGTCTGGTCGACGGGGTCCCAGTTGACCTCGCTTTCCTTGCGATAGACCAGCCCTGCCTCGAACAGGTCGATGAACAGCGCCTGCTCGTGCCCGTAGTAATCGGGTTCACAGGTGGCGAGCTCGCGGCTCCAGTCGAGCGCGAAGCCCAGCCGTTTGAGCTGGGCCTTCATCGATTCGATGTTTTCGCGGGTCCACTTGCCCGGGTGGACGCCCTTTTCCATCGCCGCGTTTTCCGCCGGCATGCCGAACGCATCCCACCCCATCGGGTGGAGCACTTCGTGCCCGCGCATCGCCTTGTAGCGCGCAAGCACGTCGCCCATCGTGTAGTTGCGCACGTGCCCGATATGGATCCGCCCCGAAGGGTAGGGAAACATTTCGAGCACGTAGCTCTTGGGCCGATCGCTGTCGCTGTCCGCACGGAAGCACTCGGCCTGGTCCCAGGCCTTCTGCCAGCGCCCGTCGGCACTCGACGGGTCGAAGCGCGTGTCGTTCATAGGTACGTCTTTTCGCGAAACAGGCGGATCAGCTCGAAATCGCCTGGCGGCGCAGTTCGCGCGCCTTGGTCAGAATGATGTCTTCCAGTTTCTGCACGGTCGCGGCCTGCACCGGCGCATCAACCCAGTTGCCGCCCTGGTTGACCTGGCGGCTGGCAGCCACCCGCAGCGCATCGGCGCGCAGATCCTGGTCGAGGATGGAAATGGTCAGCTTGACGCGCTCGCTCGGATTTTCGGGATTGGCGTACCAGTCGGTCACGATCACCCCGCCCGCGCTGTCGGCCTGCAGCAGCGGCGCAAAGCTGATTGCTTCGAGGCTCGCGCGCCAGAGGTAGGAATTGACCCCGATCGTGGTCACCTGGCTTGCCGCCAGATCGGGATCGGGCAGTTCGTTCCCACCGCCCGCGCAGGCGGCGAGCGTGGCGCACGCACCGGCGAGCAGGCCACAGCGAATCGCGGTGGAGGCGGAACGGGTCGAGGAGCGGCGCTGGATCATCTGTGCTGGCTTTCCACTGAAACTGGCCCAAGGAATATCGCCAGGGGCCCATGAGAATGGCGTACGGATCGGTCGGCAGACCGCGCGTGTGTAGCCTCTATCGCCGCGCAACGGGCGCAGCAAGTGCGCGCCTGCCTTGCCGCGCAAAGCAGCGCCGCGCGGCTTTACGGATCATGAACCCGGTTGGCGATTGTGTGCCGCATGCAACACCTGCGGTGCAAGTGGGTCGGGCCTTGTGGAAAAGCTGGCACCTGCAGGAGCCCTTGCCTATCATTCGGGGGAACCAGTCGCCGGTGCGAGAGCTTTGGTAACTGTTCATCTGGCCGCAAATGGTGCGGCGCTAGAGTGGGATTTATGAGCGTGAAGGTCGCCTCAGGACTGCGCAAGCTGATCGCACCCGCCATGGGCGGTGCGCTGGCGCTTGTCGCGATTCCGATGGCTGGCGTCGCTCTGGCAGAGGCAACCGGGCCAACGCTTGTCGGCGCGAACGACGAGAACGCAGGGCGTTTCACGCCCGCCTCGGTCGATCCCGCGCTCGCCCGCCGGGTCGCCGAACGCTATGCCGCCCGTCAGCAGCCGCTCCCCTTTACTCCTGCTGCGGGCAAGACGATCGCCGATCGCTTTGTGACCGTGGCCGTGCGGGTCGACAGTGACGTGGCGCGCGCCGTTTCGGTGCGCTCGGCGATCGAATCGGCCCGGCGGGAGCCCGGCCGCCGCGATATCGCGATCGCGCCCTCCGCTTTCGACCTCGGCGTCGCCCGTGGATACCAGAGCTTCGCGAAACCTTCGGCCGAACTGCCCAAGTCCGTATCGCGCATCTCGGTGCCCGATCTCGCCGAATTCCGTCCCTCGAGAGGCGCGAAGGAAGAGCCGAGCCGCTTCCAGCCGCGTGTCTCGATCGATCAGGACCGCATGCACGGTCGCACCTCGCGCACCCTCGACGGTCGCAGCGATCGCGAAGTCGACCTTGGCGGTGCCTACCGCGTCACGCGCAATTTCGACGTGACCGCAGGCGTCCGCCTGTCGGACGAGAGCGACCGGCTTTCGCCGCTGACCAATGGTGCGGAAGACAGCCAGTCGGTCTACATCGGAACGCAGCTGCGCTTCTGACGCCCGGCTGATTCTCGCGCACGCGACGCTGCGCACAACTCTCTCTCCCATCTGTTTTGCTTTGCCCGCCGCCGCGGGTGGGCTACGTCTGCGCGAATAAGATAAGAAATACAGGGGAGAGAGAGAATGGCACGTGTCGCTGTGGTGACGGGTGGAACCCGGGGTATTGGCGAAGCGATCAGCCTCGCGCTGAAAGAACAGGGCCGAACGGTCATCGCCAATTACGCAGGCAATGACGAGCGCGCACAGGAGTTTGCGACCCGCACCGAAATTGCCGTGATGAAGTGGGACGTTGGCGACCACGAGGCCTGCCTCGAAAACGTTTCGCGAATCACCGAGAATCACGGCCATGTCGAGATTCTGGTCAATAATGCCGGGATCACCCGCGACGGCACGCTGGCCAAGATGAGCTTCGACGACTGGAACGAGGTGATGCGCGTCAATCTGGGCGGCTGCTTCAACATGGCCAAGGCCTGCTTTCCCGGCATGCGCGAAGGCAAGTGGGGGCGGATCGTCAATATCGGCTCGATCAACGGGCAGGCGGGCCAGTACGGCCAGGTGAATTATGCCGCTGCCAAGTCCGGCATCCACGGCTTCACCAAGGCGCTCGCGCAGGAAGGCGCGCGCTTCGGCATCACGGTCAACGCGATCGCGCCCGGCTATATCGATACCGACATGGTCGCCGCCGTCCCCGAAGAGGTGCTGGGCAAGATCGTTGCCAAGATCCCCGTCGGACGGCTCGGCCAAGCGGAGGAGATCGCGCGCGGCGTCGCCTTCCTTACCGCCGACGATGGCGCCTTCGTCACCGGATCGACCATGAGCATCAATGGCGGACAGCACATGTATTGAGGGTGCGCGGGCGCGCCGCGACGACGCGCCCGCATCCGCTTCAATCGATGAAATAGCCGACGACCTTCCAGCCGCCGCCGCCGTCCTCCTGCTCGAGAGTCACCGATTCGGTCACGTCTTTGCGGTTTGCAAAATCGCTCCGGAACTGGACCACGCGATAGCCGTGCGGCGGAGCGTTGACCGACTGATAGGCGATCGCCTCACGCCCGATCACCGCGCCCAGCGGAACCCGTGCCGCTTGCGAGGCAGCCTCCCACCCCGCGACCGTGTTCTGCTCCTGAAACTGCTTGCCCGCCGCGGCGAAACTGGCGCTCCAGTCGCTTGCGTCTACCAGGGCCAGCCATGCGCGCGCCGCGTCCTCGGTCGCGTGATCGAGTGCCACCTGTTCAGGCGGGCTGTCCGGCATGGGCTGTCGATCGGCCATCGCAGCGGCGAGGGCGAGTGCAAGTATGAGCGACATGAGAATACATCCTCCGATTATCCAACCGCGCAGCTTGCTGGCGGCCCGGGCACCGGGATGGCGCCCGTTCGATGGATCGGAGGTATCGGGGCTATCCGCCGCACGGACTTCCCCCAAAGGATTGTGCCCAAGGATTTCGGGGCCTTCATCCTCGAGCAGAATTCGCGCCGCCTCCCGGCTGCTGGTGACCGAAAGCTTGCGCCGGGCGGCGCGCAGGCGATCGTTCACGGTATGAACCGAACGGTCGAGCTTGCGCGCGATCGACTTCGCGTCATGGCCGCGAAGCATCAGGCGCAGTGCCTGCTTTTCCTTTTCGGTAAGCGCTTGGAGCCCCTCATGCATCACGGGATTTATCTAGGCCGCCGAATGGTTTCCAGACACCACAAATTCTTGGGGGTCCAGCGTCTCTGCTCCGCCCGGGGATTGCTCTTGCCGCAAACACCGCGCACACCGAACCAATGGCCTGCCACCCGCGCTTGAGATGTTCCGCACAAGAGCCTGCGCTGCACTTCCGGGTTTTCGGATCGCGATGACGAAGGGTTCGGCCATGCGATTGCGGGTTCTGCGTGTGTTGGCCCTGAGCCTGCTTGGCCTCGGCGCGATCTCGGTGGGGACGTCAGCATCGGGGGGGCCGGTGTCCACCCGGGTCTACGAGCCGGTCGCGCTCGCCGATACCCAGATAGAATTCCGGGGCGAGCCGCCACGGACGATCTCCACCCAAACCGCAAACGGTTTGACGCTGGAGGGGGCCTACTGGCCGCCGGACGAGGGCGTGAACCAGATCGTCGTCGTGTTCCACGGCAATTCGTACAACCACCTCGTCATGGCGGTACGTGCCGAGCCGCTGCGTGTCGGCGGGCGCGGGGTGCTGGTCGCCTCCTATCGCGGGTTCGGCGATAATCCCGGCAAGCCGTCCGAAACCGGCATCTATCGCGATGCAGAAGCCTGGATCGCTAAAGCGCGGGAGCTGCAGCCCGATGCCCGGACCTACCTCTTCGGCTTCTCGCTCGGCGGTGCGGTCGCGCTTGAAATGGCCACGCGGTACGATGTGGCGGGGATCGCCACCTTGGGCGCGTTCAGCAGCCTCAGGGATGCGGCACCCGCACTGCTGCGCCCCTTCGTGACCGAGAAATACGATAATCTGGAGACGATAACCCGGGTGAGCGAGCCGATCCTGCTGCTGCACGGCACCAAGGACGAGACCATCGACCTGCGTATGGCCGAGCAACTGGAGCAAGCCGGCGGCGCCAACGTCACGCGCATCAATCTGAAAGGAGGCGGTCACTGGGTGCCACTGGATTCGATCGCCGAGAAAATCTGGCGGCAGTGGGAAGCAGCGCAAACGCATGATCCCGCCGGGGGCGAGGAAGCGCCGTGAAGTATCATCCGCCCGTCAAGCGATCGGTGGAGGTCGCAGGCCACAAGACCAGCATCACGCTGGAGCCTGTTTTCTGGAACATGTTGCGCGACGCGGCCCGCGCGCGCGGCGTTCCGATCAACGCGATCGTGGCGCAGGTAGATGTCGAGCGGCTCCATGCAGACGAGCCGACCGGCTTGGCCAGCGCGATCCGGCAATATCTGGTCGCGCAGCTAAAAGGCGGAGACGCGAACTAGCGCCCCCGCCCTGTTAACGCGGTCAATATTTCGCGGTCGCGTCGCTTGCCGGGAAGGTCTCGTCGAGCGCCTCGTCCGTCCGGCTCATCTTGTCGCCCTTGGTCGCCGTAGCGGAGGAGCCGGCGTTACGCACCCCGCCGCTCGGCTGGCCGTCGGCAAAGGCGACGCCGTTCTCGTCTTTGTGGTTCTTGTAGGCCTTGTAGCCAAGATAGCCCAAGCCACCGAGAATTGCGGTTCGAATCAAACCCATGTCACGTCTCCAATAATGTTCTTACTTGGCGAACGTGGGAGAACGGGTTTGGGTCCAGCAGATTGACGTTAATCGTCGCCGACCCGCTCGATCTGTGCGCCGATCGCCTGCAGCTTCTCTTCCAGCCGCTCGTATCCGCGGTCGAGGTGATAGATCCGGCGGATCTGCGTCTCGCCCTGCGCAGCGAGCGCGGCGATCACCAGGCTCATCGAGGCGCGCAGGTCGGTCGCCATCACTTCCGCGCCGGTCAGGCCCGGCTGGCCCTGAACGATCGCGGTCCGCCCCGACACTTCGATATTCGCGCCCATACGGCTCAGTTCGGGCACGTGCATGTAACGGTTTTCGAAGATCGTTTCGGTCAGCACACTGGTGCCCTCGGCCACGGTCAGCAGCGCCATCAGCTGGGCCTGCATGTCGGTCGCAAGGCCCGGATAGGGCGCGGTCGAGAGGTTGACCGCCTTCAGCTTGCCATCGGCTGCGATGTTCACGCCCTTGGCATCGCTTTCGACATGTACGCCGATATTGCGCAGTGCATGGAGCGTGGCGGACATATCGTCGGCCTTGGCCCCCTCCAGCCGCGCCTCGCCCCCGGTGATCGCCGCGGCGCAGGCGTAGGAGCCTGCCTCGATCCGGTCGGCCATCACCTTGTAGGTTGCGCCGTTCAACCGCTTTACGCCGTGGATGACGAGGTCGGACTGGCCGATATTCTCGATCTCCGCGCCCATCGCGACCAGCAGGTTGCACAGGTCGATGATTTCCGGCTCGCGCGCGGCGTTGCGCAGGGTCGAGGTGCCATTGGCGAGCACCGCCGCCATCAGCGCGTTCTCGGTCGCGCCGACAGACACGACTGGGAAGTCGAATTCACCGCCCGGCAGCCCTCCATCTGGGGCATGCGCGCGGACATAGCCCTGCGCCATCTCGATTTCCGCGCCGAGCGCTTCGAGCGCTGAAAGATGCAGGTCGATCGGGCGGTTGCCGATCGCACAGCCGCCCGGCTGCGACACGGTCGCGACGCCAGCGCGCGCAAGCATCGGCCCGAGCACCAGGATCGAGGCACGCATCTTGCGCACCAGATCATAGGGCGCGGTGGTCGAGGTCAGCCGCGTCGCCTCGAAGGTCACCACCCGGCCGAAATCCTCCGGCCGCGTGCCTGCGATGTTCACCGCCACCCCGAACTGCGTCATCAGGTGCTGAAAGCCGTCGATATCGGCCAGACGCGGCAAATTGCGCAGCGTGAGCGGTTCGTCGGTCAGCAGCGCGCAGGGAATCAGCGTGAGAGCGGAGTTCTTGGCACCGGAAATCGGGATCGTGCCGGAGAGCCTTTGCCCTCCGATAATGCGTAGTTTGTCCATCCTTCGAGCGTGTAGCGGTCGCGCGCGCCAACACAAGCCGCAGCGGCGCGCCTGCCCCGGCTCCTAACCATTGTGAGCTTCGACGGCGCGCCATTGACCGACCCGCGAGGCATCCGCATACCCCTGCCTCATGGCGCACAAACCGATCCGCAAAGCCGTTTTCCCCGTTGCCGGCCTCGGCACCCGCTTCCTTCCGGCGACCAAGGCGATCCCCAAGGAAATGCTGGCGATCGTGGATCGCCCGCTGATCCAGTACGCGGTGGACGAGGCGCGGGAGGCGGGGATCGAACAGATGATCTTCGTAACCGGGCGCGGCAAGACCGCGATCGTCGAGCATTTCGACATCGCTTTCGAGCTCGAGCAGACGATGGAGGAGCGGGGCAAGGATCTCTCGATCCTCGATTCGACCCGCGCCACCCCGGGCGACATCATCACCGTGCGCCAGCAGGTGCCGCTGGGGCTGGGCCACGCGATCTGGTGCGCACGCGCGATCGTCGGCGACGATCCCTTCGCGATCTTCCTGCCCGACGAACTGATGATCGGGAACGAGGGCGGGACGGGCTGCATGAAGCAGATGGTCGATGCCTACGAGAAGGTCGGCGGAAACGTGATCAGCGTGCTCGAAGTGCCGCGGACAAGCGTATCGAGCTACGGCGTGATCGATCCGGGCAAGGAAGATGGCACCCTGACCGAGGTGAAGGGCCTGGTCGAAAAGCCCTCGGTCGCCGAAGCCCCGTCGAACAAGATCATCTCGGGCCGCTATATTCTCCAGCCCGAGGTGATGCGCGTACTGGAAACGCAGGGCAAGGGCGCAGGCGGCGAGATTCAGCTGACCGACGCGATGGCCAAGATGATCGGCAACCAGCCGTTCCACGCGGTCACCTTCGACGGCGCCCGCTACGATTGCGGCAGCAAGACCGGCTTCGTGGAGGCGACGCTGGCTCTCGCGCTGCAACGCCCCGACATGGGCGACGAAGTTCGCGCGATCGCGGAGCGCCTGCTCAAGGCGTAGAAATCCCGCGTCACGGGCGCGGCAGCTCCGATGATTTTCCTACCTTAAGGTGCTTTGGTAGAGCGAAATCGGATCTTTCATACCGTCCATCCTCCCCTTGCGCCTGCCGGGCGACCGGTAGAGCGCCTGAGCCGTGCAAAAACATCCGATATGTCGCCCTGCTCTGACCGGATCGGGAGAAAAGCGCGCCTTCACCGCTATTTAGCTTCTGCTAACGGAGGGTGACACTTGGGCGAGACGTGTCACCCTGCGACCCCTTCGGCCGCCGTGCGATATTCGTCGCGCAGTTCGCGCTTGTAGAGCTTGCCGTTGTCCTCGCGCGGAAGCTCGGGCCGGAAATCGAACTGACGCGGCATTTTGACGCGGCTTAGCTGCGGTTCCAGATAGTCGCGCAGCGTCTGCTCGAAAGCTTCGCCGGCCTGCGCCATATCGACCGGCTGGATCACCGCGACCACCCGCTCGCCCAGATCGGGATCGGGCGCGCCGATCACCGCCGCGTCGAGCACTTGCGGGTGCGCGACCAGCAGGTTCTCGATCTCCTGCGGGTAGATATTGACCCCGCCCGAGATGATCATGTGGCTCTTGCGGTCGGTCAGGAAGATAAAGCCGTCCTCATCGATATGGCCGATATCGCCCAGCGTCATCCACCCGCGTTCGTGCATCGCGCCGGCAGTCTTGTCCGGGTCCTTGTGATAGGTCGGCAAGGTCTCGTTCTCGAAGAACAGCAGGCCCGTTTCACCCGGGCCCAGCTCGCTGCCATCGGGCCCGCACACATGCGCCTTGCCGTAGAGCATCCGGCCAACCGTGCCGGGCTTGGTGAGCCATTCCTCGCTCTTCACCAGCGAGAAGCCGATACCTTCCGAACCGGCGTAATATTCCTGGATGATCGGCCCCCACCACTCGATCATCGCCTGCTTGATCGGCACCGGACACGGCGCGGCGGCATGGATCGCGCGGGCGTGGCTGGACAGGTCGTAGCGGGTCCGCTCTTCCTCGGGCAGCTTGAGCATGCGCACGAAGTGGGTCGGCACCCACTGGCTGTCGGTCACGCGATATTTCTCGATCGCGGCCAGCGCAGCCTCGGGGGTGAACTTCTCCATGATGACCACCGTCCCGCCCAGCCGGTGGGCGGTGGTACACCAGCCAAGCGGCGCAGCATGATAGAGCGGCGCGGGCGAGAGATAGACCATGCTGCCATCGCTCGGCATGCCCACGCCCATCATCGCGAGGCCGACCAGCGGATTGGGCGCGGTGATATCCTCGCTCGGCGGCGGGGGCGGGACGATCCCCTTGGGTCGGCCGGTCGTCCCCGAGGAGTAGAGCATGTACTGGCCCGGCACCGGATTCTCGATCGCCTCGGCAGACTGAGCCGCGATTTCCTGCCCGAATGCATCGCCATCGACATCGACGATCCGCAGATCGGGCGCGATCCGTGCCAGCTCCTGCGTCACCTCGGCATAGGCGGGAGAGGTCAGCAGCAGCGTGCACTCCGCATCGGCGAGGATATAGGCGATCTCCGGCGCGGTCAGCCGGGTCGAGATCGGCACCAGCATCGCGCCCATTCGCTGCGTCGACCATACGATTTCGAGATAGAGCGGGCGGTTCTCCAGCAGCAGGCCAACGCTGGTGCGTTGCCCGACGCCCTGTGCGCGCAGCCAGCGGGCCATGCGGTTGGCGAAGGCCTCCAGCTCGCCATAGGTGACCTGTTCACCGGACGTGGCATTGATGATCGCGGCGTGGTCCGGCCGCGCCGCGGCATGTGTTATCGGATGCATATTTCTCTCCCGCCGCGCAGTCTTTCGAATGCGCCGGGGACACGCAAGAAAAAAGGCGGCGCCGCAGCACCGCCTTTTCGTAAAACTGGGTTTTGGAAGAAGCCGAAGCCTTATTCTTCCTCGTCGCCGCCGCCCATGCCACCCGGGCCCATCGCGAGACGGAAGGCTTCCTGAGCCTCGGTCTCGACCATGAAGGGGCGCGGGTCGACGGCGCGGCCGTCGATGCGGACTTCGTAGTGGAGGTGCGGGCCGGTGGAACGACCGGTCGAGCCGACATAGCCGATCAGGTCGCCCTTGCGGACCTTCTGACCGTCGGCGACGATGATCCGCGAGAGGTGCGCATAGCGCGTCTCGATCGCATTGCCGTGGCCGATCTGGATGTAGTTGCCGTAGCTGCTGAACCAGTTCGCGCGTTCGATCGTGCCGTCGGCAGTGGCATAGATCGGCGTGCCGCTCGGCGCGGCGAGGTCGATACCCTTGTGGTTGGCGCGCTTGCGCAGAACCGGGTGGTCACGCATGCCGTAACCGCTGGACACGCGGGCATTTTCAAGCGGCATCCGCGAGGGAACCGAAACGGTCGGGATGGCCACCGCCGGGGTGGTCCGTTCCACGTCCAGCGTCTGCCAGCTGGCGAACAGCTGGCGGAACTGCGCATCGCCATTGCCGAGCGGGCTCTGCGCCTGTTCGGCGGCGTCGGAGACATCAACCGCAGCGGCGGCGCTGCTGCTGTTGGCCTGTGCGGGAGTGGCGGCGATAGCGAATGCGGCACCGCATACGAGGCTGGCGCGCAGGAAAAAGCGATCAGTGGTCAGCAAAATATCCGTCCCTCTGTCGGCGGCAGAGCTGGCAGCTCTGCTCGTTCCGATCCCTGGCGTATCTTCGATCCGTAAGACCCGCCGAGACCCCTAAAAGATGACGGGAACCGTTCCCGCCCTTGTATGTTTAGTTTGATAGGCGGGACCCGGTTAACTTGCCAAGCGGGTCTTATGGTCTGCGCGACGGAACGGCTGCATTGCACGCTGAGTCGTTTAAACGGCGCCTTACCCACCCCGAAAATAGATGGTTAACGCACCAGAGGCGCTGCTTTTCTGCGGGAATCGCGCGATTCTCCGTGAGCTGCGACGAAACGCCTTGCGCGGCTCGTCACACTGACCTGCCTGCGGTCAAGCGAATGCGGAGCCTTTTGTACCGCATCCGCCTGCATCGATTCAGAGCGCCTTGATTGCGGCGAGCACGTCTTCGGCGTGCCCGGCGACCTTCACCTTGGGCCAGATGCGCGCAACCTTGCCCTGCTCGTCGAGCAGATAGGTGCTGCGGACCATGCCCATGAAGGTCTTGCCGTACATCTTCTTCTCCGCCCACACCCCCAGTTCGTCGGACAGCCCGCCTTCCTCTGCGTCGGTCGCCAGATCGACCGTCAGGTCGTGCTTGGCGATGAAGTTCTGGTGCTTTTTGGTCGAATCCTTGCTGATGCCGAGCAACGCGCAGCCCGCAGCGTCGAACTCGTCTTTCAAGGCGGAGAAATCCTTCGCCTCGGTGGTGCAGCCGGGGGTGTTGTCCTTAGGGTAGAAGAACAGCACCAGCTTGCGACCGCGATAGTCGGACGGCTGCACGCTTTCGCCGTCGTGCCGCACCATCGCAATGTCGGGCATCGGGTCGCCTTCGGTTACACTCATCGGTCGATCTCCAGTTTCTCGTCGAATATCGCCTGCCAGGTTCGCGCAACTTCCTGCCGCGCCTCGGCCACCTTGCGCAAGACCGCATCAATATCCTCGCACCCGCACGCCCGGGCCAGCGCCTCTCCCGACGCCCCCTGTGGAACCGCGAGATCGGGCGCGAGCAGCCGCGCGGCGACGATCAGCCGCGTGAGGAAATTGTGCGCCTCGGCGAATTGGTGCGTCAGCGTGCCCGCGTGGACCAGCGTCTCGCACACTTTCCCCAGCCGCGGGTCGAGTGCGACGCGGTCGCGCAGCTGAATGAAATGGAGGATGAACTCGATATCGACCAGCCCGCCGCGCAGCAGCTTCGCGTCGAGCGGGCCCTTGGCCGGCTTGTGCCCCGCCATGTCCCCGCGCATTTTCAGGATGTCCTGTCGCAGCGTGACCGGATCGCGCGGCGCGCGCAGCACCTCGCGGATAATCTCATCCACCTGCGCGCGCGCGGAAAAGGAGCCTGCGACCACGCGGGCACGCGCCAGTGCCATATGCTCCCAGGTCCAGGCCGATTCGCGCTGGTAGCGCGCGAAGCTCTCCACGCTCACCGCCAGCGGCCCCTGCGTACCCTGCGGGCGCAACCGGGTATCGATCTCGTAGAGCGGCCCCTCGGCAGTCGGGACGCTCATCGCCACGCTCACCCGCTGGGCGAGGCGATTGTAATAACGGGTCGCGCCGAGCGGACGCTCGCCGTCGCTTTGCGCCGCGTGATCGCCGGTAAACAGGTAGATGATGTCGAGGTCGGAGGCATGGGTCAGCGCCTCGCCGCCAAGCCGCCCGAGTCCGAGGATCACCATCTCGCTGTCGGCGATACTTCCGTGGGTCCGGGCATATTCCGCTACCGTCCCGTCGAGCGCGGCCTGCAGCGCAGCCTCGGCCACGGTGGCGAAACCGGTGGCGATCTCCAGCGGATCGTGCACCCCGCCGATCAGCTGCACGCCGAGCGCGAACCGCTGTTCTCCCGTGACCACCCTGATCCGGTCGAGCAGCGCCTCGTAATTGCCCTGCGGCTCGGCCCGCATCATCCGGCGGCGCAGCGTGGGAACGCTTTCGGGCAGGTCGAGCGCGGAGCGATCGATCAGCGCATCGAACAGGGCCGGGCGCAGCGCGAGATCATTGGCCAGCGGCGGAGCGAGCGTGATGATCGATAGCAACTGGTCGAGCAATGCCGGGCGGGCCTCCAGCAACCGGAACAGGTTGATCCCGCTGGGCAGCGCTTCCAGCAATCGTTCCAGCCGCACGGTCGCGCGATCGGGTTCGGCGGACTGGGCCAGCGAGTCTAGCAAGGGCGGCAGGATGCGGCGGAATGCATTTTGCGCGTCCGTGCTGCGCAGCGCGCGATAGCGCCCGTCGAGCCAGCCGGAGACCCGGTCCGCCATAGCCGATCCGTGCGCCAGCGGGCTTGCCGCAACCAGTTCGCGCACCGGTCGCTGCTTGGCGGCCCCCGTCTCGCTCGCTTCCAGCAGCCGGTCGAAAGCTTGCGCAGCGGCGCTCATATGCGGTTCGAGGTCGGCCAGCAGGTCAGCGCCGTCGGCAAATCCGTCGAGATGCGCAAGACGCTCGAGCGCGTCGCCTTCGGGGACCGTGTGGGTCTGCCGGTCTTCCATCATCTGGATGCGGTGTTCGACCACCCGCAGCCGGGCGTAGGCATCGGCCAGCTGGGTTGCGACCTCCTGCTCGACGATATCCGCGCGGGCGAGCGCGTGCAGCGCGGCACGCGTGTCACTGCTGCGCAGTCGGGGAAGTCGACCGCCGTGGATCAGCTGGTGGGTCTGGGCGAAGAACTCGATCTCGCGAATGCCACCCCGCCCGCGCTTGAGATCGAACCCGGGGCCAAGCTTCGGCTCGCCGCCATAGGCCTCGCGAATCCGCACACGCAGCTGGGCAATGTCGTCGATCGCGCCGAAATCCACGCTCCGTCGCCAGACGAAGGAGCGGATGCTGGCCAGAAACCGCTCGCCCCGTTCGATATCGCCCGCCGCCGACCGCGCGCGAATGAACGCCGCGCGTTCCCACGCCAGCGCCGCGCTCTCGTAATGCGAGGCTGCTGCGTTGACCGACACCGCGAGCGGGGTGACCTCCGCCGCCGGGCGCAGCCGCAGGTCGACACGGAAGACATAGCCTTCCGCGGTATGATCGGCGAGCAGGCGAACGATATCGCGCGCCATGCGCTGCGCCGTTTCCGCCGGCGACGAGCGTTCGCCATGCGCGAGGACCGCGGGATCGAACAGCAGGATCGGGTCGATATCCGAACTGTAGTTGAGCTCGCCCGCGCCATGCTTGCCCAGCGCGAGCGCGAAGAACCCGTCGACACTGTCCATCGTCGTGCGCGCGCGCGCGGCCTCTGCGATCGCGCGGTCGAGCGAGCGATCGGCAAAGGCGGACAGGCGCGCCATCACCTCGTCCAGCGACAGCACCCCGGCCAGATCGCCGATCGCCAGCGTCAGCGCGAGGGCCAGCCGCTCGCGTCGCAGGGCAACGCCGATTTCCGCGCCATCGCCCGCGCGCGCGCAGTAATCGAATGCAGCATCGAGATCGCCGCTCATCAGCAGGGCCGCAAGCTCGGGCAGGCGTTCGAGGCTGCGCGCAAGGAAGGGCGCGTTGCTCTTCGCCCGGTCGATCGCGGATTGCCATTCGCCAGCCATTGGTGCGCCCTGCCCGTTGCCCCCGGCGGTGGCAAGCAGACTGTGTCTGCCCACTCGCTTGCCCTGCGGCGCACAGTTTGCAACAAGCGCGCCGAAGCGAACTCCCCGGAGAACCTGAGATGAAACGCATTCTTTTCGTGGCGGCTGCCGCGCTTACCCTTGCCGGTTGCGATGCCGCCGTCCTGTCCGGTTCGGAAGGTAACGACGACGCGCTGGACATTCCCGAGATTGCCGATGGCAACATATCCGAAAAGACGATGGTCGACGTTACCCGCGAGCTGTCGTCCGACGAGTTCGAGGGCCGCATGCCCGGCAGCGAAGGCGAGGAGAAGACCGTCGAACTGCTCAAGCAGCGGTTCGAGGCCGCCGGCCTGCAGCCCGGCAACGACGGCAAGTGGACACAGGACGTGCCGCTGGTCGAGATCACGGGCAGCGATTTCGCGCCGCTGTCGATCACCGGCGGCGAGAACGGCGGGATGGCGTTCGACTATGGCAAGGACTGGGTCGGGGTGAGCTATCGCGAGACCCCGCGCACGCGCATCAACAACAGCGAGCTGGTGTTCGTCGGTTACGGCATCAACGCGCCCGAGCGCGGGTGGAACGATTACGAAGGGCTGGACATGAAGGGGAAGACCGCGGTCATCCTCGTCAATGATCCCGACTTCGGGGCTGAAGACCTCGAAGGCCCGTTCAACGGCAAGGCGATGACCTATTACGGGCGCTGGACCTACAAGTTCGAAGAGGCCGCCCGGCAGGGCGCCGCCGGCGCGCTGATCATCCACGAGACCGAGCCTGCCTCCTACGGGTGGAACGTCGTCGAAAGCAGCTGGTCCGGCCCGCAGGCCTATCCCCAGCGCGGCGAGAATGCGCCCCCGCTGACGCAGATGAACGGCTGGATCCAGGACGATGTCGCGAAGCAGATATTCACCTCGGCGGGCAAGGATCTCGCCAAGCTGAAGGAAGCTGCGCGCAAGAAGGGTTTCAACGCGGTGCCGCTGGGCGTGGAGGCGTCGACCAGCTTCGCCAACGAAGCCCGTGAATACATGTCGCAGAACGTGATCGGCATTCTGCCGGGCACCAAGCGGCCCGAGGAATACGTGCTCTACACCGCGCACTGGGATCACCTTGGCCGGTGTACGCCCGCCGATGATGGCGACGACATCTGCAACGGAGCGGTCGACAATGCCACCGGCACCGCAGCGCTGGTCGCGCTGGCCGAAGCGCAGGCGAAGGCGGGCGCGGCGGATCGAAGCATGGTGTTCCTGGCGGTTACCGCAGAGGAGCAGGGCCTGCTCGGCTCGACCTATTATGCGCAAAACCCTGTCTTCCCGCTCGACCAGACGGTTGGCGGGGTCAACATGGACGCCTTCCTGATCGCCGGCCCTGCGCGCGATGTGACCGTGGTTGGCCCGGGCAAGTCGCAGCTCGATGAGTTCCTCAAGGCCGCGCTCGATAGCGATGGCCGGATCGCGACCGACAATCCCAATCCGGAAGCGGGTTACTACTACCGGTCCGACCACTTCCCCTTCGCCAAGCAGGGCGTCCCGATGCTCTATCTCGACGGCGGCGAAGATTTGGTCGACGGTGGGCGCGAAGCCGGGGCGGCAGTCGCGAAGGACTATCGCGACAACCGTTACCACGGCCCCAAGGACGAGTTCGACGAGAGTTGGGACTGGTCGGGCGTGATGGCCGACCTGCAGCTCTACTACCGTCTCGGCCGGATGATGGCGATGTCGACCAGCTGGCCCAACTGGGTGGAAGGCGACGAATTTCGTGGCGTCCGTGACGAGAGCTGCGCCGCCACCAACGCAGGTTGCTGATCGGGTCGTGACCCAAGGGCAGGTGCGCAGAATGCGGCTCCCCGCAGAATGGGAGCCGCAGGACTGGCTGTGGATCGGCTTTCCGCATGATCCCGCTGAGTGGGGCGACGCGCTCGCCCCCGCGCAGGAGGAGATCGCAGGCTTCGCCAACGCGGTTGCCGAGAGCGGGCAGGAAGTCCGCCTGCTGGTCCGCGATGCCGCGAACGAGGCGCGCGCGAAGGCGCTGGTGACGGGCGCTGTCAGCCTCGAACGGCGGACCTATGGCGATGTCTGGCTGCGCGACACCGGCCCGCTGACCGGCTTCGCGGGCACCACACGCCGCGCGGTGCGCCCCGGCTTCAACGGCTGGGGCGGCAAGTACCTGATGGCGGGCGACGAGGCGATCGGGGCCGAACTGGCGGCGGATGAGGGCCTGCCGCTCGACCGACCCGACTGGATTCTCGAAGGCGGGGCGATCGACACCGACGGACAGGGCACGGTCCTGACTACCGAGCAATGTCTGCTCAACCCCAATCGCAACCCCGCGCTGAGCCGCGAGCAGATCGAGCAGCGGCTGGCCTGCGATCTGGGGCTCGAACGTGTGGTGTGGCTGGGCGACGGGCTGCTCAACGACCATACCGATGGCCATGTCGACAATCTTGCGCGGTTCGTCGCGCCGGGCACGGTCGCGCTGGCAGAACCCTTCGGCAGCGACGATCCCAATGCAGGGGTCTATGCTGATGCCACGGCCCGGCTCGAAGCCGCAGGGCTGACCATTGCACCGATCCCCTCGCCCGGGCGGATCAGCCGCGGGCCGTTCGTCGAACCGGCAAGCTATGCCAATTTTGCGATTCTCAATGCAATCGTCGCGGTGCCGACCTTTGGCGTGCCGCAGGATGCCGAGGCGGTATCCGCTATCGACGCGCTCTTTCCCGACCGGACCGCCATCGGCCTGCCGATGCGCGCGGTGCTGGCGGGCGGCGGAGGCTTCCACTGCGCCAGCATGCAGATGCCCGGCGCCCCGACGCGGTAGGGCTTTGTTAACCCGGCAGGGCCAAGCTTGCATGCATGACCCGCTCCATCGCCATCGCCCGCCGGTTCGACGCGCTTTCCGCAGCCCGCACGATCATCGTATCGGCCTGCGCGATCGCGCTGATTGCGGCGGAACGCTTCGTCCCGTTCGGCTAGGAACGGTCAGACAACCAGCTTGAGCAGCGCGGCCAGCGCTGCTGCGGCCAGCACCACACCCACGAAGATCCGCCACGCGCGGTCGGACACGTGCCCGTCCGCCTTGCGCCCCAGCCATGTGCCGAGGATTACGACCGGCAGCAGCATCGCGCCCAGCAGCGCCAACCGCCATTCCATCCGCCCGAGCGCAACACCTGATCCGATCCCTATCGCCGCGGCGAAGGTGAAGATCAGGATCATCGAGCTCTTGGCCATCTGCCGCGGAATCGCGCGCCCGACGTAATAGGGCACCACCGGCGGGCCGGGCATCCCGGCGAAGCCTGTCAGAATGCCGGTCGCCACGCCGGTCAGTCCGGTGGTCACCATGCCGGGCCGCTCCGGCTCGCGGACCGGGAAGAGCATCGCGACAAAGGCGGAGAGCGCGACCAGCGCGATCAGCAGGCGGGCAAGGTTCGGCGGGGTCGCGGCGAGCAGCGCAAGGCCCGGCAGCGTGGTCAGCAGGACCAGGAAGATGATCGTCCACACGCTGCGCTCCGCCTCGCGCAGCAGGCGCGGGAGTTCAAGCCCACCGATCAGCAGCGCGACCACATTGGTGGTCAGCACTGCCTCGACCGGGGTCAGCGTCAGAGCAAGCACCGGCACAAGCAGGATCGCAAGCCCGAACCCCGCCAGCCCGCGAATGAACGCGGCCGTGAGCCCCGTGCCCAGCGCGACTGCAAGCTGCAGCCAGGTGAAACCGGCGAAGAGTTCCAAGACCTCAGCCGCGCAGGTCTGGCGGGGTCGCGCCTTCGCGCAACATCGCGATCGCTTCGTCGAGCGACATCACACGCTGCTCCTTCTCGCCCAGCGTACGGATCGCGACGGTGCCCTCCTCCGCCTCGCGCTTGCCGACCACCAGCAGGTGCGGGACCTTCGCGAGGCTATGCTCACGCACCTTGTAGTTGATCTTCTCGTTGCGAAGGTCGGACTCGGCACGAATGCCTGCGGCACGCAGCTTGGCCAGCGCTTCGTTGGCATAATCGTCCGCATCCGAAACGATGGTCGCGACCACGGCTTGAGTGGGCGCAAGCCACAGCGGCAGCTTCCCTGCGAAATGCTCGATCAGGATGCCGATGAACCGCTCGTAGGAACCGAAGATCGCACGGTGGAGCATCACCGGGCGGTGCTTCTCGCCATCCTCGCCGATGTAGCTCGCGTCGAGCCGCTCGGGCAGCACGCGGTCGCCTTGGATCGTGCCGACCTGCCAGGTGCGCCCGATCGCGTCGGTCAGGTGCCATTCGAGCTTGGGCGCATAGAACGCGCCTTCCCCCGGCAGCTCTTCCCAGCCGTACTCCTCGTTCATCATGCCCGCGTCGCGCACGGCATCGCGCAGTTCCTGCTCGGCCTTGTCCCAGTCGGCATCGGAGCCCAGCCGCTTCTCGGGCCGCAGCGCCAGCTTGATCGCGTATTTGAAGCCGAAATCCTGGTAGACGGCATCGGCCAGCTTGCAGAAAGCGCGGACTTCCTCGACCACCTGTTTCTCGGTGCAGAAGATATGCGCATCGTCCTGCGTGAACTGGCGAACGCGCATGAGGCCGTGCAGCGCGCCGTGCGGTTCGTTGCGGTGGCAGCAGCCCATTTCGCCCAGCCGGATCGGCAGGTCGCGGTACGACGTGATGCCCTGCTTGAAGACGAGGACGTGCGCGGGGCAGTTCATCGGCTTCAGCGCCATCCAGTCGGCGTCCTTGGAGACCAGATCGCCCTCGTCCTCGATATTGGGGACCTCGTCGGGAATGACGAACATGTTTTCGCGATACTTGCCCCAGTGGCCCGACTGCTCCCACTGGCGCGCGTCCATCACCTGCGGGGTCTTGATCTCGCGGTAGCCAGCACCGTCCATCTTGCGGCGCATGTAGGCCTCCAGCTGACGCCAGATCTTGTAGCCCTGCGGATGCCAGAAGACGCTGCCATGCGCCTCTTCCTGCAAGTGGAACAGGTCCATCTCGCGGCCCAGCTTGCGGTGGTCGCGCTTGCCTGCCTCTTCCAGCCGATGGAGATGCTCGTTCAGCTGCTTCTTGTTGAGCCAGCCGGTGCCGTAGATGCGGCTGAGCATCGCGTTCTTCTGGTCGCCGCGCCAGTAGGCACCCGAAACGCGCGTCAGCTTGAACGCCTGCGGGTCGAGCTTGCCGGTGCTGGCGAGATGCGGCCCGCGACACATGTCCAGCCAGTCGCCCTGGCGATAGATGGTCAGTTCCTCGCCCTCGGGAAGCTCGGCGGCCCATTCGGCCTTGAAGCTCTCTCCGTGGTCCTTGAACCACTGGATCAGCTGGGTGCGGGTCCACACTTCACGCTCGAGCGGGGTGTCGGCGGCGATGATCCGGCGCATCTCCTCCTCGATTTTCGGCAGGTCTTCTTCGGTGAAGGCGCCGCGCCCTTCCGCGGGCGCGAAATCGTAGTAGAAGCCGTCGTCGGTCGCGGGACCGAAGGTGATCTGCGTTCCGGGGAACAGGTTCTGCACCGCTTCGGCGAGCACGTGCGCGTAGTCGTGCCGGGCCAGCTCCAGCGCCTCGTCGACATCCTTGCTGGTCACCAGCGCAAGCTGCGCGTCGCCTTCGAAGGGCCGGTTGATATCGCGCAATTCGCCATCGACGCGCGCTGCGAGCGCCGCCTTGGCGAGACCGGGGCCGATCGCGGCGGCGACATCCGCAGGAGTCGATCCTTCCGGCATCTCGCGAACGGAGCCATCGGGCAGGCTGATCTTGAGCAGTTCGGTCATCGTATCGTGCTTTCGTCCGAGCAGTGTTCGGGAGAATGGGATGGGTCGCCTATGGTCGGCGCGGCGCCGCTAGGCAACGGTGCTCTCACCGCAGGTATTGCGAAGCAGGGTCAGGTCCGCTTTGCCCATGCCGCTGCGTTCGCCCGACAAATTGCCTTCGATATAGGCCGCCAGCGCCTGCGCGTCGGCGAGCGCGTTGTGAGGGATCTCGCTGGCTCCGGCAGTGCTGAAGCCGGGCAGGTGCAGCAGCAGGCAGGCGAATTGCAGGGGATCGTTGCGCTTGCCGTGATCGCGCAGCAGCATGGTGTTGAAGTGGACCAGATCCTCGGGCCAGTCGGCGATGAAGACGTGAGGTCCGGCATCCTTGCGAAGGAACTTCTGCATTGTCTTGACCGCTTGCAGACGGGCGACCGGCTCCTGCCCGAAATACGGGACTACGTGTTCCTTCACCCACGGCACAACCAGCTCGTGCGCGTGCAGCACTTCGTAGAAATGCGCGCCGTCCTCCCGCACCAGCGCAATGCTGAGCAGCTGCCCGCCGTTGCCGTTGAATTCGGTATCGATGTAATAGCGCATCTCAGTCCTGCCGCGCCGCGACGAATTGTGCAGGTTCGGGAAGCTGGCGCATTGCCACCCGAACCCGGGTGGCGACGATCGCGTGTCAGACCGCGACCGAACGCCCCCGGTTGCCCGAGGTCGTGGTGGTCGTAGTCGTGGCGATCAATTTGGCCATTTAGAAAGATATAGCGCGGTTTTGCGGGCGGTCCAGACCGCAAAATGGCAAGTACGCTTGCCTCGATGCAAAGCGTGCTTGACAATGCGCTCAAGGATTGACAAGTTACCTTTCCATAGAAGAAAGGACCCTTGACCATGGCACGCAAGTTCATCTCTCCCGTACCGCTCGCCCTCGGCTGGGCCGCGGCGATCGTCGGCATCGCAGTTCTGGGGCGGAGCGATCTGATCCCCGCATCCACCGCCGAAACGCTGGTGATGGTAATGCCTGCACTTGCGGTCGGCACGATCGGCGCATTCGCAACCCGCCCGCGCTGCGCGAGCCGCGCATGACCGCCGCTGACACGCGCTCGTCGCGGACCGGCCTGTGGGGTGGCCTGATGCTGGGCACGGGGGCCGCGATCCTTGGCCTCAAGTGGGCAGAGGCGATCAATCCGACGACGGCGTACATCCTCGCGATCATTCCCTTCGCCCTTATGTTCGTCGTGTTCCGATCGATCATGGCGAACCGCAGGGGTGGCTGTGGCCCGGTCGCCAGCAGCGCCGCGCGGCGCTATACCACCGGAATCATGGCGACATCGGTCGCCTATGTCCTCGGCCTCGGGATCGCGATGTGGGTGTTCCGCAACCTCGACCCGTCGACCGGCGTCACATGGGTGCTCGCGATGCTGCCGATCGCGCCGATCCTCGCGATGATCTACGTGATGGGCCGCTACATCGCAGAGGAGCAGGACGAGTACCTGCGCCACCGCGCGATCATGGCCTCGCTGGTCGGGCTGGGCTTCGTCCTTGCGGTCGGCAGCTTCTGGGGTTTCCTCGAAACCTTCGAGCTGGTGCCGCACGTTCCGGGCTGGTGGGCAGTGCCGATCTGGGCTTTCGGCATGGGGCTGGGCCAGGCGTGGCAGAGCATGGAGCAACGCAGCGATGACTAGCTGCACGGCCGCTACCGTCACCCTCTCACTCGCCCGGCAGCCGGGGCACCATGCCGGCACACATTCCACCTCGGAAAGATCAGTTCATGACCCAGAATTCGCCAGCTAAGGCGCGTTACATCCGCGTCCATCTTATTCTGACAGCAGCCTACCTTGCCTCTGTCGCGCTGGCATCGGCCTTCATCCCGGACGATGCCGCGCCAAGCCCGTCGGTAATCGCCCTCGCCCTGCTGCCGGGTCTGATCGTACTCGGCTGGATCTGGAACATGGGCCGTTATCTGTTCGCAATGGAGGATGAGTATCTGCGGATGCTCGAAACACGAAAGGCGCTGGTCGCCACGGCGCTGACCCTCGGCATATCGGGCGGATGGGGCTTGATCGAGCTTTTCTCCACCGTGCCGCGCCTGCCGGTGTTCTTCATCTTCCCGATCTGGTGCCTCGGCCTCGCGGCAGGGGGGCTCGTCAACAAAGCGACGACGGGCGACAGCGGGGAGTGTTCCGGATGAAAAACCGCCTCAAGGTCCTGCGCGCCGAACGCAGCTGGAGCCAGCAGGCATTGGCCGACGAACTGGGCGTCAGCCGCCAGAGCGTCAACGCGATCGAGACCGGTCGCTACGACCCCTCGCTCCCCCTCGCCTTCCAGATCGCCGAGGTGTTCGGCCTCACGATCGAGGAGATCTTCATCCGCGAATAGCCACCCCTCAGCCTTGCGTGAGCGTGTTCGACCCGAGCGCGCTCGCCATGGTGTGCGTACCGCCCAGAGCGGTCCCGCGCTGGCGCACGCCCGAGACGAAGCGCCATTCGCAGCTCGCCGCCTGCGGGGTCAGCTCGACCGCCATGTAGCCGCGCCGAGAGGTGTCCGCCCATTGCAACTGCGGGTTGGCATCGACCAGCGCGCGCTCCAGATACTGCGTCGGGATCTGCGGCAGATAGCCTTCGAACCCGGGCGAGGTCACGGAAGACACGCCGAACTCGACCCCCACCGGCGTCCCGTCCTGAGCGAGGTCGAACGCCCAGCCATTATGCGTGTCGCCCGCCAGCGCCACCAGATTGGCATCGGCGGCCAGCGCTGCGTCGAACATTCGCTTGCGCGCGGCGGGATAGCCGTCCCACGCGTCCATGTTGAACGGGATGCCCGCAGAAGACGCCATCGCGCCTGCCATCAGCCGCTGGCGCAGCGCATCGGGCATAGAACTGGGCAGCGCGTCCGCCAGCCCGGTCGGCGTGCTGAGATTGCCCATCAGCACCTGCTGCACCAGCACCTGCCAGCGCGTGCCGCTGCGGGTCGAGGCCTTGAGCCCGTCGGCCAGCCATGCCTCCTGCGCCGCGCCCATCATCTGGCGCGCAGGATCGGCCCATGCGCCATCGTGGAATGCCCTGAGCGCGGCCATCATTGCGTCCGGCGTGGACTTGCCCGCCAGCACCTTGGCGACATCGAGCTGCTGCGATCGCGCGGTCAGCCTCGTTTCCAGCCGGAACAGCGTGGCCAGATCGCCCACCTGATAGGCCTTCCATGGATCGTCCGACACCGGCAGCCACTCGCGATAGGCGCGCATCGCGGCGGCCTTGCGCGCGTCCCACGGCCCTTCGGTTTCGGGCTGGTGGTTCTGCGCGCCGCCTTCCCACGAATCGTTCGCGGTCTCGTGATCGTCCCACACCAGGATCATCGGGTAGAGCTGGGTCAGTCGCTGCAGGTCCGGATCGGCGCGATAGGTCGCGTGGCGCAGGCGGTAATCGGCCAGCTGCACGATCTCGTTCTCGGGCGCAATTCTGCGACCCGGCACGATCTGGTCCGGGTCCGGGTAATGGCCGAGGTCGTATTCGTAGTAATAGTCGCCAAGGTGGACCAGCAGATCGAGGTCGTTGGCCTCGGCCGCATGGCCATAGGCGTTGAAATAGCCGAAGCCGAGGTTGGAGCACGAGAACACGCCCAGCCGGAACCGGCCGGTCGGCCCCTGCGGCAGGGTGCGCGTGCGACCGACGGCAGAGCGCGAGCCGTCGGGCCCGATGAAGCGGTAGTAGTACCATGAGTCCGGATCGAGCCCGCTGACCTGCGCCTTGGCGCACCAGTCCTTCGCTGGGGTGGCAACCGTCTCGCCCTCCGCCAGCACGCGGGTGAACTCGGCACTGTCGCTCACCTGCCACGCCAGCTTCGCCTCGTTCGACCCGACGAAGCGGGTCCACAGCAACACGCCATCCTGGCTCGGTTCGCCGCTGGCAATGCCGCTGGTGAAGCCTTTGCCGCCAACCTGTGCGGAGAGCGGCAGGGCGACCAGACCGGCCCCCATGATGCCGCCCGCAAGCAGGCTGCGGCGATCGAGCGAGAGGGCGGAGCGGGCATTGCCGCTGGCGGGGGGAGGGGCGAGGAGGTTCGACATGGCATCCGCCTAGACCGGCTTCGTGAAACATCCGAGACACGGCTTGTCGCAGACCGGCCACGTCTGACACACCTGAGACACTGTCCAAAGGCGAAAAACCGGCCCCCGCTCGCAACAGCCGCAAAAGGGCGGGAGAATGGCAGCGGAGGCGCGCGAAAGGGGCATCGACCGATTGCTAGCCCGTCGCGGGCGAGTAGGAAAATCCCGCGCCAATGCACCGCCATGGCGCGCTCTCGCGATGGACAGGCCCCTGCCCCGCCCGTACCTCCACGCGGATGAGCGACTATCATGCAATGCCGGACGGGCGGCGGATCGCCTATCGCCTGACCGAAGCCTCCCCGACCGGCGGAGCGCCCTCGATCGTGTTCCTGCCCGGTTACATGTCCGACATGGCAGGGTCGAAGGCGAGTGCACTGTTCGACTGGGCGCGGGCGAACGATCGCACCTGCCTGCTGCTCGACTATTCGGGCTGCGGCGAGTCGGACGGCGACTTCGCCGATGGCACGCTCAGCCGCTGGCGCGACGAGGTGCTCGCGCTGATCGAGGCAAAGCTGAGCGGGCCGGTGGTGCTGGTCGGATCGTCGATGGGCGGCTGGCTGATGCTGCTGGTCGCACTGAAGCTTGCATCCCAATCCCCGGATAGGCTGGCCGGAATGGTCGGCATTGCCGCCGCCCCCGACTTTATCGAGTGGGGATATGACGACGCGCAGAAGGCGCAGCTGGCGCGCGGAGAGACGGTGCTGGAAGACAATCCCTATGGCCCCGAACCGACCCCGACGCATGCCGGGTTCTGGGCCGATGCGCGCCAGCACCTGCTGCTGGGCGCGCCGATCCCGCTCACCTGCCCCGTCACTCTGCTGCAAGGACAGGCCGATGCGGACGTGCCGTGGGAGACCAGCCTGCAGCTCGCCGAGCGGCTCGATTCCGACAAGGTACTGGTTCAGCTGGTAAAGGATGGCGACCATCGCCTGTCGCGCCCCGAAGACGTCGCACGGCTGCTGGCCACCGTCGGGCAGCATCTGCTGGCCGCATGATCGATGCCGCGATCCTTGCGGGCACCCGTGCGACCTTCTAACGGCGGCGATGGAGAGGCAGTGCCGCAACGGCACTGATGCACAACCAATGTCCCGGCAAAGCCGGGCGCGGAAGACAGGACCGATACATGGCAGCCGACCACAGGCAGTCCGAAGCCGACTTGTTGCAGCAACTGGCCACGCGGATGCGCGAATCGCTGCTGCCGGTCGACCGCCCGTTTGACGAGGGCGAGATCGAAGCCGCCGCGTCGCTGGTGCTGGAAACCGCCGCGTGCCGTCAGCCGGGCGAGCCTGCCATCGCGATCACCAGCGTCGAATCCGGCACCCGCCGCAAGCTGCGCCTGGCGCTGGTCAACGACGACATGCCGTTTCTGGTCGATTCGATCTCCGCGCAGGTCGCCGAGTTCGGCCTCTCGATCGACCGGCTGGTCCACCCCGTCCTGCGGGTCGAGCGCGACGCGCAAGGCAAGCTGGAAGACCTTCCCGGCAAGGGCGGCAACGCCCCGCGCGAATCGATGATCTTCCTCGAAACCGATCATGCCGACGACGAGGTGCGGGGCGAGCTGGAGCAGGCGCTCACCGCCACGCTGGCAGATGTGCGCGCCGCGGTCGCCGACTGGGAGCCGTTGCGCAAGGCGATGCAGCACGACGCGGCCAACCTTGCCGACAAGGAAGGCGCCGCGCTGCTCGAATGGCTGAGCGGCGGGATGCTGACCCAGCTGGGCCATCTGGTCCGCCATGCCGACGGGCGCGAGGAAAACACGCTCGGCATCTGTCGCGCCAGCGCGCGCGAGATCCTCGCCGACCAGTCCTACGCGCGTGCGTTCGACTGGTTCGACGATCCCGCCAACGCGACCGCGCGGATGCCGCTGATCGTCAAGGCCAACCGCGTGTCCAACGTCCACCGCCGGGTGCCGCTGGACCTGTTTCTGGTGCCTATCCGCGAAGGCGGCGGCGCCGAGGGCAGGACCGTGGCGATCTCGATCCATGCAGGGATCTGGACCAGCGCCGCGCTGACAACCGATCCGCACGCAGTGCCGCGCCTGCGCCGCCAGCTGGGCGAGCTGATGGATCAGCTCGAATTCGATCCGGGCGGCCATGCGGGCAAGGCGCTGGTCCACGCGCTGACCGCGCTGCCGCACGACCTGCTGATCGGCTTCCGCGACGAGGACGTGCGCCGGATCGCGACCACCACCATGACGCTCAACGATCGCCCCCGCCCCCGGGTGGCGGTGGTCGAGGCACCGCTGGCGCGGCACCTGTTCGCCTTCGTGTGGCTTCCGCGCGACATGATGTCGACCGAGGTGCGGCTGCAGATCCAGGCCCTGCTGGAGGATCAGACCGGCTCGAGCCTGCTCGACTGGAGCGTGGAGATCGAAGGCGGCGCGCTCGCGCTGCTGCGCTTCGTGCTCGATTTCCGCGAAAGTACCACGGCCTATCGCGAGGAAGACATGCAGGCCCGCGTGCAGGAAATGCTGCGCGGCTGGTCCGAAGCGGTCGAGACAGAGCTGGCCAGGGCTTTCGACGGAAAGGATGCGCAATCGCTGGCACAGCGTTACGCGGACAATTTCCCGAGCTTCTACCGCGCCGATAGCGGCGCGGGCGAGGCCGCGCTCGACATTGCGCGGATGCGCGATCTGGCGAGCCACGCGGGCGATGCCGACGATGGCGATGACGCGTCCGACGAACGCGGCGTCCGCCTGCGCCGCAGCGAGGCCCAGCACGGCGGCAACCTGCGCCTCAAGATATACCAGCACGAAGGCACGCTGCCGCTCTCCGAAGCCGTGCCCGCGCTGGAGAACTTCGGGCTCAAGACGATCAGCGAAGTGCCCACTCTGCTGGACGGCGGCGCGCTGGGTGCAATTCACGATTTCAACTGCGACCTGGGCCCCGGAGTGGAACCGGCCGACCTGTTCGACCGCGCCGCGCCGATCGAAACCGCGATCGCGGCGGTGCTCAACGGCCATGCAGAGGACGATGCGTTCAACCGCCTGGTGCTGAGCGTGGGACTGGATGCGCGCGAGGCGGAGTGGCTGCGCGCGATCTATCGCTATCTGCGCCAGACCGGGATGAGCTTCACGATCTACACCGTGGTCGATGCGCTGGCGAAAGCGCCCGATGTCACCCGCGCGCTGATCGACCTGTTCGTCGCCCGGCACGATCCCGCATTCGAGAGCGAACGCAAGGCAGCCGAGAAGGCTGCGCAGGGCGCGATCAAGGACGGGTTGCAGAACGTCGCGGCGATCAACGACGACCGGCTGCTGCGGCTTTACCGCAGCGTGATCGAGGCGATGCTGCGGACCAATGCGTTCGCGCTGCATCCGGGGATCGCGCAGTCGTTCAAGTTCGATTCGGAAAAGGTGCCGGGCCTGCCCAAGCCGATCCCCTATCGCGAGATCTTCGTCTATTCGCGCCGGGTCGAAGGCATTCACCTGCGTGCCGGCCCGGTCGCGCGCGGCGGCCTGCGCTGGTCCGACCGGCGCGACGACTTCCGCACCGAAATCCTGGGCCTGATGAAGGCGCAGCGGGTCAAGAACGCGGTGATCGTGCCGACCGGCGCGAAGGGCGGCTTCTATCCCAAGCAGCTGCCCGACCCCGCGCATGATCGCGATGGCTGGGCTGCCGAGGGCAAGGCGAGCTACCAGGTCTTCATCCGCTCGCTGCTGTCGATCACCGACAACATCGTCGAGGACGATGTTGTTCATCCCGACGGGATCCGCATCCTCGACGATGCGGACCCCTATTTCGTGGTTGCGGCGGACAAGGGCACGGCGAGCTTCTCCGACGTGGCCAACGCGATCGCGGAAAGCGCGGATTTCTGGCTCGACGATGCCTTCGCCAGCGGTGGCAGCCACGGCTACGACCACAAGGCGATGGGGATCACCGCGCGCGGCGCGTGGGTTTCCGTCCAGCGGCACTTCCGCGAGATGGGCGTCGACGTGCAGAGCGAGCCGGTAAAGGTGGTCGGCTGCGGCGATATGTCGGGCGACGTGTTCGGCAATGGCATGCTGCTGTCCAAGACCATCCGGCTGGTCGCCGCGTTCGACCATCGGCACATCTTCATCGATCCCGATCCCGACCCCGAGGCAAGCTGGCAGGAGCGCAAGCGCATGTTTCACCTGCCGCGCTCAAGCTGGGACGATTATGCCAAGGAGCTGATCTCGAAGGGCGGCGGGGTGTACCCGCGCACGGAGAAGTCGATCACCCTGTCGCAGGAAGCGCGCTCCGCACTGGGCGTCGACCAGTCCGAATTCGACCCCGAAACGCTGATCTCCGCGATCCTCAAGGCGCCTGCCGACCTCCTCTGGTTCGGCGGCATCGGCACCTATGTGAAGGCCGAGAAGGAGAACAACATCCAGGTCGGCGACCCCGCCAACGACGCGCTGCGCGTCAATGGCGAAGACCTGCGGGTGAAGGTGATCGGCGAAGGTGCCAACCTTGGCGTCACGCAGGCGGGGCGGATCGAATTCGCGCTGAATGGCGGGCGGCTCAACACCGACTTCATCGACAATTCGGCGGGCGTCGACTGCTCGGACAACGAGGTCAACATCAAGATCGCGCTCGCCGCCGCGCGCCGCGCGGGCGAATTGTCGGAGGAAGAGCGCAACACGCTGCTCTCCGAAATGACCGCGGAGGTCGCGGCAATCGTGCTCGAAGACAATCGCCTCCAGGCGCTCGCCGTGTCGATCGCCGAACAGGGTGGCGAGCAGGCGACCGCATCGACCATCCGCCTGATCGAGACGCTGGAAGATGCCGGCATGCTCGACCGGCGGACCGAAGGCATCGGCGAGAACGAGGCCTTCACCCGCCGCGCGGGCGAGGGCATCGGCCTCACCCGCCCCGAACTCGCGGTGCTGCTGTCGAGCAGCAAGCTGACCCTGCAGGATGCGATCGAGGCAGGCAGCCTGACCAGCGATCCGGAGATGGAAAGCACGCTGTTCACGGCGTTCCCCACTCCGCTGCGGACCCGCTTTGCCGAACAGATCCGCCAGCACCGCCTCCGCAACGAGATCATCGCGACCGCGCTGGCCAACCGGATCGTCAACCGGATGGGCATGGTCCATCCGTTCGAACTGGCCGAGGAAGAGGGCGTCAGCCTGCACGAGGTCGCCAGCGCCTTCGTCACCGCCGACCGCCTGTTCGACGTGACCGCGATCTGGGAAGCGCTCGACGAGGCCGAGATGCCCGAAGACGCGCGCCTCAACCTGTTCGACCGGGTGGCGATGGCAATGCGCATCCAGATGGCCGACGCGATCCGGGTATGCGGCGACACCGCCAGCCCCAGCGCGATCGTCGAAGATCTGCGGCCCACGCTCGACATATTGTCGCAGGGCACGGTCAACCTCTTGGGGGCGGAAAGCCGCCAGCGCTCTGCCCGGATGCGCGCCGATTTCGCCAAGGCCGGTGCGCCCGAGGACATCGCTGCGGCGGTCGCCCATCTGTTCGATCTGGACGGCGGGATCGGCCTCGCCAAGCTCGCCAAGGATCTCGACGTGGACCCGCGCGAGCTTGCCCGGGCGTTCACCGATCTGGGCGGCGAACTGGGCCTCGACTGGGCACAGGGCACCGCCGCGCTGATGAGCCCGTCCGACGTGTGGGACCGTCTGCTGGTTGCCGGGCTCGCCCGAGATTTCCAGCACATGCGACTGGAATTCCTGCGCCGCATGTTCGCGCAGGACGATCTCGCAGACGAACAGGCGGGCGATCCGGCGGCGATCGTCGGCGCATGGCTCGAACGGCACGAGGCGGCGGTGCGCCAGTTCCGCTCCATCATCCGCCGCGCGCAGGCCCAGAACCCGGTCGCCCCTGCCACGCTGGCGCAGATCGCCAGCCAGGCGCGCAACCTGCTGAGCCGGTAAGGAGAGAGGGACGCGATGAGCTTTGCGGATGTCCTGATCGTGGGCGGCGGGCACGGTGGCGCGCAGGCCGCGCTGGCGCTGAGGCAGCGCGGGTTCGAAGGCCGCATCATAATCGCGACCCGCGAAGCTTTTCCGCCCTACGAGCGCCCGCCGCTGTCCAAGGATTACCTCGCAGGCGAACGTCCCTTCGAGAAGATCCTGATCCGCCCGGAAAGCTTCTGGGCTGATCGCAAGATCGACATCCGCACGCGTACTGCGGTGGTCGCGATTGATCCACAGGCGCGCTCGGCCGAACTGGGCGATGGCAGCAAGCTCGACTATCACACGCTGATCTGGGCTGCGGGCGGCGATCCGCGCCGCCTGCCGTGCGACGGCGCGGATCTGGACGGTGTCCATTCGATCCGCACGCGCGGCGATGTCGACCGGATTCGCGCGCAGCTGGGCGGCGGGGTCAAACATGTCGCGGTGATCGGCGGCGGCTATATCGGGCTGGAAGCGGCGGCGGTTTTCCGCAAGCTCGGCCTCCCGGTGACGGTAATCGAGCGCGAGGGCCGCGTGCTCAATCGTGTGGCAGGGCCCGACCTGTCCGGTTTCTACGAGACCGAGCACCGCCGGCAGGGCGTGGAGCTGCTGCTGGACCACAATGTCGAATGCCTGCTGGGCGACGATCAGGGCCGGGTGCGCGCGGTGGCGATCAAATCGGGCGATGGCAACCGCAGCGAGCTGGAAGCCGATCTGGTGATCGCCGGGATCGGCATCGTCCCCGCAGTCGGCCCGCTGCTGGCGGCGGGCGCGGCGGGCACCAACGGCGTGGATGTCGACGATTTCTGCCGCACCACGCTCGACGATACCTACGCGATCGGCGACTGTGCGGCGCATTCCAACCCTTACGCAGACAACCGCGTGATCCGCCTCGAATCGGTCCAGAACGCGACCGACATGGCCAACACCGCGGCCCGGCACATCACCGGCGAACCCGAGGCGTACAACACGGTCCCGTGGTTCTGGTCCAACCAGTACGATCTGAAGCTGCAGACGGTCGGCTTCTCCCGCGACGACGACGATACGGTGCTGCGCGGCGACCCGGACAGCCGCAGCTTTTCGATCGTATATCTGCGCGAAGGCCGGGTGGTTGCGCTCGACTGCGTCAACTGCACGCGCGACTATGCGCAGGGGCGGCGGCTGATCGAAGCGCGCAGCGAGCCCGATCCGGGCGCGCTCGCCGAACCCGAGGTTGCGCTGAAAAGCCTGATTTAGACTGACCTAAACAGCGCGTCGCCCCGGACTTGATCCGGGGCAGTGCTTCTTCTTCGGGCACGGCGTCGGAAGAAAGCGGGACCCCGGATCAAGTCCGGGGCGACGTTAAGCCGGAGGGTTGAAGCCGCTCGCGCGCCCATTGCGCCGCTTCCGCCACCACCGGATCGGCATCGCTCAGCAGCGGCTCGACCTGCGCCAGCAGCGCGCCCTCACCGCTATTGCCCGCAGCGATCAGGCAGTTCCTCACGAAGCGATCCCGCCCGATCCGCTTGATCGGCGACTTGCTGAACAGCGCCCGAAAGCCCGCATCGTCCAGCTGCAACAGGTCGGCAAGGCGCGGGCGTGCCAGTTCGGCGCGTGGCAGGAAGGCACGGTTGGCCGCCCCGCTCTGGGCGAACTTGTTCCACGGGCACACGCTCAGGCAATCGTCGCAGCCATAGATGCGGTTGCCCATCGCCTCGCGAAATTCCTCGGGGATCGGCCCCGAATGCTCGATCGTGAGGTAGGAGATGCAGCGCCGCGCATCGATGGTGTAGGCATGGGGGAAGGCGTTGGTCGGGCACGCATCCTGGCACGCGCGGCACGATCCGCAGCGGTCTTCGTGCGGCCCGTCGGGCTCGAAAGGCAGCGTGGTGTAGACCGCGGCGAGGAACAGCCAGCTGCCGTGATCCATGCTGACGAGGTTGGTGTGCTTGCCCTGCCAGCCCAGCCCCGCGCGCTGCGCCAGCGGCTTTTCCATCACCGGCGCGGTGTCGACGAACAGCTTCATCCGCGTCTCGCCCAGCCCGCGTTTGTCCGTTTCCGCGACCAGCCAGCGGGCGAGCGCCTTGAGCGCCTTCTTGAGAACGTCGTGATAATCCTGCCCCTGCGCATAGACCGATATGCGCGCGCGGTCCTCAGGCTGCGCGGCCAGCAACGGATCCTCGGCCGGGGCATAGTTCGCGCCCAGCGCGATCACGCTGCGCGCCTCGGGCCACATGCCTCGCGGCCCACTGCGCACCGACGGATCGCGCTCCATCCACCCCATCGACCCGTGATGCCCCGCCTCCAGCCATGCAGACAGCCGCTCGGCCATGCGCGGATCGTCGTGCGCGTCGGCAAAGCCGATGCTGGCAAAGCCCAGCTCGCGCGCCTTTTCGACGAGATCGATTTGCAGTTGGTCGATTTCAGAGCGTTCGCTCATCGACGGGCTTGCTCCTTGATGCAGACCACGGCACGCTCCACGGCGATGACCAACTTGCTAGACCAAGCGCCGCCAAGCGACAAACCCGCCGACAAACCTTTCGAAAGCCACGATTATGCGATCGAGGCGCGCGGACTGGTGAAGCGGTTCGGCAATACGCTGGCGGTGAAGGGCGTGGACCTGACCGTGCCGCGCGGCGCGATCTACGGCATCCTGGGCCCCAACGGCGCGGGCAAGACGACCACTCTGCGGATGATCCTGGGGATCATCGACCCCGACGAAGGCGTGCGCCGCATCTTCGGGGAGGATCGCCCGCAGCGCATCGCCCGGCGGATCGGCTACCTGCCCGAAGAGCGCGGGCTCTACCCGGCGATGAAAGCGCCCGATGCGATCGCCTTCATGGGCAGCTTGCGCGGCCTGCCGAGGGCCGAGGGCCACAAGCGCGGCATTGCGATGATGGAGGAATACGGCCTCGGCCACGCGGTCGACAAGAAGATCAAGGAACTGTCCAAGGGCATGGCGCAGACCGTCCAGCTGCTCGGCACGCTGGTCCATCGGCCCGAACTGGTAATTCTGGACGAGCCGTTTTCCGGCCTCGACGCGATCAACCAGGGCAAGCTCGAAGGATTGATCCGCCAGCTGGCGGAGGATGGCACGACGGTGATCTTCTCCACCCACGTGATCCACCACGCAGAACGCCTGTGCAGCGATGTCGCGATCATCGCGGGCGGGCAGGTGCCCTATGCCGGATCGGTCGAGGTCGCGCGCGACCGACTGCCGCCGCAGGTGCGGCTGGAGACGAAGAACGAGAGCGGGGCGTGGCGCGATGCCCTGCCCGCCAGCGCCACCCGCGATGGCGGTGCATGGGTGTTCGAACTGCCCGAAAGCGGGATCGAGCCGCTGCTGCGCGCGCTGATCGAAGGCGATGCGGGCATCCGCTCTCTCTCGATCGAGCGCGCAGGCCTGCACGATGCCTTCGTCCAGATCGCGGGCGAGGCCGCAGCCGAGGCGATGCGAAGCGACGCACCCGCGCAGGAGATTGCGGCATGAGCAGTTCGGCACGTCTGTCCCTGTGGCAGGCCGCATGGGTCATCGCCCGGCGCGATTTCACCGCGATCGTGTTCAGCAAGGTGTTCCTGCTGTTCCTGATCGGCCCGCTGTTCTTCCTCGGCATCTCTGCAGGCGGCGGCTATGTCGGCGCGATGGCGGCGGACAGCGCGGACGATCCGCAGCTCGCCATCGCGTTTGCGCCGGATGCCAATGCGGCGATCGAACAGGCGCGCGACGAGCTGGAACCGCTGGTCGGGATGCCGGAGATTTCGCTGGTCGATCGGGCCGACGGGGCCGATCCGCGCGCGCTGCTGGAGGATGAGGACCGCAATCTGCTCGGCGTGCTCTCGGGCAGCCTAACCGATCCGCTGCTGACCGGACCGAAGGAAGACGTCGAACGGTGGGAGGGCGAAGTCGCCATCATGGTCGGCGCGGCGCGCGGCGAAGCGATCCCGCAGGCGAAGATCGAGATCGACATGACCGACGGCGCGATCAACCGCCAGACCGCGCAGGACGCGACCGCGCGTGCGGGCATCGTCATGCTGTTCATGCTCACGATCTTCCTCGCCGGGATGGTGCTGTCCAACCTCGCCGAGGAGAAGGGCAACAAGATCATCGAGATTCTCGCTGCGGCGATCCCGATGGACGCGGTGTTCGTGGGCAAGCTGTTCGCGATGCTCGGCGTCAGCCTGGTCGGGCTGGTCGTGTGGGGCACTGCGGCGGGCGTGATCCTGCTGCTGGGCGCAAGCGCGCTGCCGGTGATCCCCCCGCCTGCGGTCGGCTGGCCGCTGTTCTTCGCGCTGTTCGTGATCTATTTCGCGATGGCCTATCTGCTGATCGGCTCGGTCTTCCTCACGGTCGGCTCGCTCGCGCCCACGGTGCGCGACGTGCAGACGGTCAGCATGCCGGCCACGATCCTGCAGCTGCTGATCTTCTTCCTCGCCAATTTCGCGGTCGGCCAGCCCGGTTCCGCGCTGGAGATCTTCGCCGCGATCTTCCCGCTGTCGAGCCCGTACATGATGGTCGCGCGCGCCGCGAAGGAAGGCGTGCTGTGGTGGCACCTCGCCGCGATCGCGTGGCAGGTACTGTGGGTCGCGATCTTCGTGAAGATCGGCGCCAGCCTGTTCCGCGCCAAGGTGCTCAAGTCGGGCACTGCCGGGCGCGAGAAGGGCGCGGGGCGAAAGGGCCTGCTGGGGCTGTTCGGCAGTACCTCCAATCAGTCCTGATTAGGAACCTACCTTGACTTGAGCCGAAGGTTGGGCAGGATGCTTGTCCGTCACGGTGCGCCCATGCAGGTGCGCCGGACGCGAGAGAGGAATGCCCAATGGCTACCACCGCCCAATCCCCCGCCGGCACGCACCAGTGGAGCCGTTCGCCCAGCCCGCATGAAGCGCTGGAGGCGCACTACGCGGCCAATCCGGACACGCGCCCACCGCATCCGCACAAGTGGGATACCAGCCGCAGCGACATCTATTCCGAGAATCGGTGGGAGCCGATCTTCAAGGAGATGCGCGCGGCAGGCCCGGTGCACCACATCCCCGAAAGCCCCTTCGGCCCCTACTGGTCGGTGGTCGGCCACAAGGCGATCCAGCATACCGAGGCACTGCCCGAGATATTCTCTTCGAGCTGGGAATATGGCGGCATCACCATCCTCGACGAGCTCGACGAAATTCCCGAAGAAGAGCGCATGCGGCTGCCGATGTTCATCGCGATGGACCGGCCCAAGCATACCGGCCAGCGCAAGACCGTGGCCCCCGCCTTCACCCCGGCGGAAATGAGGCGGCTGGAAGATGACATCCGCCAGCGCACCGGCGAAACGCTGGACGCGCTGCCGCGTGGGCAGGTTTTCGACTGGGTCAACACGGTCTCCATCCCGCTGACCACGGGCATGCTGGCGATCTTGTTCGACTTCCCGTGGGACGACCGCGACCTGCTGACTCACTGGTCCGACTGGGCGGGCGATACCGAGCTGGCCACCGTGCGTGCGCTGGACGAGACCCGGCGCGCAATGTTGCGCGAGATGGCGGCCTATTTCCAGCTGCTGTGGGCCGAGCGTGCGCAGAAGGGCGAAGCGCCCGACCTGATCAGCCGGATGATCCACTCCCCCGCGATGAACCAGATGGAGCCGCAGGAATTCATGGGCAATCTGGTGCTGCTGATCGTCGGCGGCAACGACACCACGCGCAACACCATGAGCGGGATCGTCCACGCGCTCGACCGCTTCCCCGACCAGCGCAAACTGTTCGAGGAAGACGCCAGCCTGATCCCCAACGCGGTGCAGGAATGCATCCGTTACCAGACGCCCTTGAAGCACATGCGCCGCACCGCGACGCAGGATACCGAGCTGTTCGGCCAGAACATCGCGGCAGGCGACAAGGTGCTGCTGTGGTACAATTCCGCCAATCGGGACGAGAGCGTGTTCGAGGATGCCGAAAAGCTCGACATCACCCGCAAGAACGCGCGGCGGCACCTCGCCTTTGGCTATGGCATTCACCGCTGCGTGGGCGCGCGGCTTGCCGAGCTGCAATTGCGCGTGCTGCTGGAAGAGATGCACAAGCGGCGGCTGCGGGTGCATGTCGCGGGCGATGTGCAGCGGGTGCGGGCGAACTTCGTCGAGGGCTTCCGCAAGCTCGAGGTCGAGGTGACCGAGTTCTAGCAAGGTGGCGCATCCGGCGCGGCGCGGGCTTCGTATCTCCTTCAGCGTCCCTACATGCACGCTATGCGAGAGAATGATGCCATGACCCGATCGACCGCCAATCGCCGCTCCGCACTCGCCCTGTTTGGAGGCGGTGTCGCCAGTCTCGCGCTGGTCGCCTGCGGGCGCAGCGCCGAGGCGAAGAGCTTCCCCGTCAGCCGCAGCGAAGCGGAATGGCGCAAGCGCCTGACCAAGGCCGAATTCTACGTGCTGCGGCAGGAAGGCACCGAGCGCGCCTTCAGCTCTCCGCTCGACAAGGAAAAGCGCGCCGGCACCTTCGCGTGCGCCGGTTGCGGCAACCCGGTCTATTCATCGAAGCACAAATACGACAGCGGCACGGGCTGGCCCAGCTTCTGGCAGCCGATCCAAAGCGGCGCGGTGGGCACCTCCACCGATTACAAGATCGGCGTGCCCCGCACCGAAGTGCATTGCGCGCGCTGCGGCGGGCATCTGGGGCATATCTTCAACGACGGCCCGAGGCCGACCGGCAAGCGCCACTGCCTCAACGGCGTCGCGCTGGACTTCACACCCGCCTAGTCGCGCACTTTCCAGACGCGGAAGCTTGCGGGCGCGCCGGTTTCGAGCTTCTCCAGCCAGTGCGGCGCATCATCCGCCAGCAGCCGCGCGGCAAAGCTGCGGCTGCCGCCGCGCCGGGCGTAGAGATCGGGCTCGGCCAGATCGTCGCACAGCACCAGATAATCCGCGCCGTAGCTGCGCAGGATCCTGCGCGAGACCTTGGGCTCGACCAGAAATGCGCCGATCACATCGTGCATCGCCGCCTCGGCGCGGTGGTGGCCGGTCGCAATGACATCGTGCTTTGTTTCGAGCAGCACGCTCGGCCCGATGTCGAGCGGGGCGAACACCGTGCCGCGCGGCAATGCATTCAGGCGCGCGGCGCTGGCCTGCAGGTCGCATGAGCTCTCGACGATACCGGCGGCCTGCGTGCCGACGGCCTCGCCGCCGACCTGCGCGGTGAGGCGCGGTGCCGGCGGCGCGGTCGAGGCAAGGTTCTCCGCCAGCGCGACCGGTGCCATCGGCAGCAGCGCGAGCAGCGTCGCCACGCCGACCGCGATCTTGGGGACTGCCTTTCGCGCGGTGCGCAGGCGGTGCAGCGCCTCTCCCAGCAGCCACGCCAGCGGAACCGTCGCCAGCAGCGATGCAAAGGCGAGCGAGCGCGAAACCAGCAGGCCGAGCGCCAGCGTGCCTGCAAACAGCAGCACGAACTCGCCCAGCTGCGCGCGCTGTGGCAGCGGAGCGCGCAGCCACAGCCGCACCGCAACCGCGAAGGCGAGCGCGAGCTGGAGTAGCGCCGGGATGATCGTGGCGGTCTGATCCCATACCGGGCGCCCCTCGATAACGTTGACGTACCAGTAATCGTGAACCAGCGGGTCGAGCAAGCCGAACGGCGTGGTCAGGCAACCGGGCGAGGCTGCGCCGAACAGCGCGATACCGCCCGCGCCAATCGCTCCCAGCGCGCCGAGTACCGCCAACGGGGGCAGCGGGCGTGCATGGCCGAGCGCACTGGTGCCAAGCGCGACGACCAGGAAAAATCCGAGATGCGCCGGAGTGATCGCGTCGCAATATTGCGCGGCATGCGGCCATCCCCGGGTCGCGAGATAGAGCACGATCAGCCCGCCTGCGAGCGCCTGCAGGTAATGGGTCAGGTCAAGGCGCGTCGACGGATCGCGCAGCCAGCGCAGGGCCAGGATCGCGCCCACCAGTGCAGCCAGCGGCAGCCCCTCGATGGAAATCATCAGGCCACTCGCCATCGCAAGTCCCGCGACGATCGGCCCACGCCGCCCGTCGCCTTGGGACAGGCCCCAGAACGCAGCGGCGAAGCACGCAATCTGCCAGCCGTGGTGGTCGATCCTGAGCGGCTGGAATTGATAGGAGAGAAGCGGCATCATTCCCGCGACCAGCACCGCCCAGCCCCCGGTCTCGCGCCCGAACAGGCGGATCGCGACCGGCGCGACGAACGCCATCGCGACCAGCAGGGTCAGCAGCGGCACCGCAATCAGCGCGGCGCCTTCGGCGGCACCCTGCCCCACCAGCGGAGTCAGCGCGCCGATCACCAGGGCAAGCGGCAGGTCGACCAACCGCGACCAGTGCATCGGAACCTCGCGTAGCGGATCGATCCGGTGCTGGTCGAGATCGAACCAGCCCTGCCCGCCCAGCAGATCGCGCACCTGCACGAGGCGCAGGATATCGTCGGGGTCGGGGAACTGCCAGTGCGCGATGCGTCCTGCCGATACCAGCAGCAGCACCAGCGCAAGCATCGCCCACAGCCGCACGATATGCGGCACATCCGCGAAGATTCCGCGCGGCAGGCTTGTGCCCGCACTAGGCGAGCGCACGAAACACCACCACGTTGCGCAGCCACCAGGTGAGCGCGAAGCTGAGCACGATCGCAACCAGCTTGCCCGCGCGCGGGTCGAGCGAGAGTGCCTGCGCCGAAGCAACAATGCCGGTGGTCAGCGCGAGCCCGGCGAGCGCGGAGACGACGAACAGCACCTTCTGGCGCGTGCGTGCGATCCCGGCCTGGGCAACACGTCCGGTAAAGACCGCGCGGCTCGACAGCAGCCAGTGGGCGAGAATGCCCAGCGTATAACCTGCCGCCGACGCAGGCGTCGCGGCGAGACCCAGCGCCATGAGGCCGAGGAAGGCGCCGATGTCGACCGCCAGCGCCCCTACGCTTGCGAGCAGGTAGCGCAGGATCGTCAGATCGATCAGCCGGTGCAGCATGGCCTGCATGTGCGTGCCCCTTCCCGGTCCCGTCAGGCGGCGCGGCGCTTGTCGGCGTCGCTTTTGCCATCCTCGACGATGCGGGTCGGCACGTCGCGCATCGAATTGAGCGCAGCGGCCTGATCCTCGGTCACCTCGAGGCCATTCTCTCGGGCGGGCAATGCCTTGTCGGCACCCTCGTCGCCCGCTTCGTGGTATTCGGCATCCTCGTTGACGCACCAGATGTCGTAGATGCGTGCGTCGGCGAGAATGTTCTCGACCGTCAGCATCGCGGTCATCATCGCGTGATCCTGGTTGTTGTAACGGTGCATGCCGTTACGCCCGACCAGGTGCAGCGTCGGGTACTTCGCCTCCAGCTCGCCGCGCATCGCGGCGACATTGGCGGCGTAGTCCTCGTCATAAACCGGATAGGCTTTTTCCTGTCGCACGACCGCCCCGCCCTTGACCTTACGTGGATCGAGCAGGCCGAGCACCTTCATCTCGGTGGTCGCAAGCTCGATCAGGTCGGCATCGTCCATCGACCACAGCCCGTCGCCTTCGAAACAGAAATATTCGAGGCCGACGCAGGCCATGCTCTCGTCCGGGATCATCTCGGGCGACCAGCTGCGGAAGTTCTGCACACGGCCGACCTTCACCTTGCTGTCGTGGATGTAGATCCAGTTGTCGGGAAACAGGTCTTCGCCTTCGACCATCAGCGCGACGGTCAAGAAGTCGCGGTAGCGCAGCTTGCTGCCGTTCCAGCTGGTCTCGGGCAGCGGATGGAGCCGCGCGCCCAGCTCGCGCATCGGCGCAGAGCTGATTGCGTGCGCGGCGTTGACGACGATCTTCGATCCGTCCTTGCCCACCGCGCTCATCCGCCAGCCGCCTTCGCCGTCGCTGGCGAGCTGTTCGAGGCCGTGGCCCATGATGACCTGGCCCCGGCCGCTGGCGATAATCTTGTCGCGCGCGGCCTCCCACATCATGCCGGGGCCCTGGCGCGGATAGCGGAAGCTCTCCAGCAGCGTCTTGGCCTGCATCCCGTCATTGGGTTTCCTGTTGAGGCCGAGGCTGCGTTTCACGCCGTCGACCACCGCGCCCATCAGCGAGAGGCCTTTGATGCGCTGTGCCGCCCAGTCCGCGCTCATTTCGTCGCAGGGCATGCCCCACACCTTCTCGGTGTAGGTCTTGAAGAAGATCGAATAGAGCTTCTTGCCGAACTGGTTCTGCGTCCAGTCCTCGAAGCTTTTCACCTTGCGGTTGGGAAAGACGCGCGCCCACAGGTAGCTCGCCATGCATATGGTGGAGCGCCACAGGCCGAGGTTGCGCAGCGCCTCGAAGGCGCGCAGCGGGTAGGAGTAGAACTTGCCCTCGTAATAGATGCGGCTCATCCGTGGGCGCTCGATGAAGTCGTCGGGCAAAATCTCGTTCCACAGGTCGACGACCTGCTGCGATTTGGAAAAGAAGCGGTGCCCGCCGATGTCGAATCGATAGCCCTCGTGCTCCACGGTGCGGCTGATGCCGCCGACGTAGGTCTCGTCCTTCTCGATGATAGCCACGCTCTTGCCTGCCCTGGTCAGCAGGTAGCCTGCGGTGAGCCCTGCGGGGCCTGCACCGATGATCGCCACGTCAACATCGAGTGACGGGACATTGAGAGCTGGTCGGTTCGCTTCGGTCATCGGACCCCCCGGTTGCTGTTCGCTTGACCGGGGAGTGAAGGAAATTGGTTAGGGAGCCGTAAACGAAAGGCTTGGCCGCGCGGGTGCCCTATTCGAGGATTTCGAGCATCCGCTCGTACGCCGGGCGCCAGTCCCCGCCCCATTCGGCCAGCCATTCCTCGCTGTAATAGGTCGAGGCGTAGCGTGCGCCATCATCGCACAGCAGCGTCACGATGCTGCCGGTCTGCCCGGCGGAGGCCATTTCCTCGATCAGCTGGAGGCAGGCGAACAGGTTGGTCCCGGTCGATCCGCCGACCTTGCGCCCCAACGTCTTCGACAGCGCGAACATCGCGCCGATCGAGTTGGCATCCGATACCGCGATCATCCGGTCGATCACGCCGGGCACGAAGCTGGGCTCGACCCGTGCGCGCCCGATCCCTTCGATCCGGCATTCGCAGCGACCGTCAAGCGTCTCGACCGCGCGGTCGGCATAGTGGCGATGGAAGACCGAGCCTGCCGGATCGGCCACGCACAGGCGCGTCGGGCGGCGCTGGTAACGGATGTAGCGGCCCAGCGTGGCCGAGGTCCCGCCGGTGCCCGCGCCGCAGACGATCCACGCGGGGTTAGGGTGATCCTCCTCGCTCAGCTGAGAGAAGATGCTCTGCGCGATGTTGTTGTTGCCACGCCAGTCGGTCGCCCGCTCGGCGTAGGTAAACTGGTCGAGATAGTGGCCGCCGGTTTCCGCTGCGAGCCGCTCCGATTCCGCGTAGACCATGCCCGGATCGTCGACCGGATGGATCCGGCCGCCGTAGAACCGAATCTGCTCCAGCTTCGCTTCGGCGGTGCTCGCAGGCACCACCGCGATGAACGGCAGGTCCAGCAACTTGGCGAAGTAGGCTTCGGACACGGCGGTCGAGCCGGAAGACGCCTCGATCAGCGTCGTGCCCTCCCCGATCCAGCCGTTGCACAAGCCGTAAAGGAACAGCGACCGGGCAAGCCTGTGCTTGAGGCTTCCCGTCGGGTGCGAGCTTTCGTCCTTCAGATACAGCTCGATCCCCCGGCAATGCGGCAGCGGTACGCGGATGAGGTGCGTGTCGGAGGAGCGGTTATAGTCCGCTTCGATCAGGCGGATTGCGCGGTTGAGCCATGTTTCCCGGGTCATGTGCGGGCCTGTGCGACATGCGCATGGAGAGGGCAAGACCTCGTCCCGCAGGACAGTCGCCTGCCGCGTGGTGCGGGTGGCGGGACTCGAACCCGCACGTCCAGAGGACAGGGGATTTTAAGTCCCCGGCGTCTACCATTCCGCCACACCCGCGCAGCCGAAGGTTGCGCGAATAGACTCGATTCACAGCAATGGCGAGAGCGACGGCGGCCCCTCAGTCGGGGTTCAGCGCGTTGCGCATTTCCTTACCCGGCTTGAAGTAGGGCACGCGCTTGGCCGGCACTTCGACCGCTTCACCGGTGCGCGGGTTGCGCCCGGTGCGCGCTTCGCGCTCGCGGGTCGAAAAGGCACCGAAACCGCGCAGTTCGATCCGCCCACCCTCGGCCAGGCGCTGGGCGATTTCCTCGAAAAAGATATCGACGACCTGCTCGATTTCCTGGGCGCGCAATTCGGGGTTGTCCTGAGCAAGCTTCTGCAAAAGCTCGGATCTGATCATGCCTCGCGCCTCCCGTTAAAGCGTGCCGGGCCGGTTCCTCCGCGAATGCGTCCCGGCTCTTCAAATTCGATGACCCTATGAGGAAGCCTTCGTGGCAAAGCCGGTTCGATTTTGCAATGCACCAACATGATAAATGTGAATTTTAGCATGCCGAGGCGTGCGCGCGACTCAGATGCCCGGGGATCACGCGTCGGCGGAGTCCAGCAATTCGCGCGCCGACAGGCCCAGCCGGTCCAGCCGTTCGTGGATCGCGGGCCATTCCTCTTGCAGAAAGCTCTTCCGTTCCGCCGTGCGCAGCTTCTCCGCCGCGCCCTCGCACACATACATGCCGACCCCGCGGCGCACCGCGATCAGGCCATCGGTCTGAAATTGCTGGAAGGCCTTGGCCACGGTCAGCGGGTTGGCCCCGTACTCGGCCGCGAAGGCGCGGACCGACGGAAGCATCTCCCCTTCCGCGAACACGCCATCCATGATCTGCGCCGCGATCACATCGCGCAGGCGCAGGTAGACGGGTCGCTGAGAGGTGGGGCCGGTATTTGCCATGGTGGTTCAGTGACATAACACAGCGGGTCGGGTCAAGGTTCCCGCGCGCCGCGCGGTTCCAGCTTGTTCAGCGCAGAATCAGGCACGTAGGCGTCACTTGGGCTTCACACGGCGGTTTTGCACGCTAGGGTGCGCGCCATAAAGGGCCGGAGCAGAGGCGGCCCGACAGATTCTTCGGGGAAGCAACTACATGAAAGACATGGCTTTGTGGAACGAGGGCGACTGGATCGCCGCGATCGCTGCCGTAATCCTGACAGCGTTTCTGGTGGTCGGCGCGCTTGCCATCACCCGGCCCAAGGAAGAGGTTATGGGCCATCCCAAGGGCCTTTACGTCCTGTTCTTCGCCGAAATGTGGGAGCGCTTCTCCTACTACGGGATGCGCGCCCTGCTGGTGCTCTATCTCGTCAAGCACTGGCTCTATTCCGATGGCGGCGCGAGCCTGATCTACGGGGCCTATACCAGCCTCGTCTACATCACCCCGGTGCTCGGCGGCTGGCTCGCCGACCGCTATCTGGGTCAGCGCAAGGCCGTGCTGTTCGGCGCGGTCCTGCTAACGGCAGGTCACTTCTTCATGGCGTTCGAGGGTGACGGGTCTGGCTACGCCAATGATCCCGCGCTCAACATCTTCTGGCTCGCCTTGGCGCTGATCATCGTCGGCTCGGGCTTCCTGAAAGCCAACATCTCCGTGATCGTCGGCCAACTCTATCCGCGCACCGACGTGCGCCGCGACTCGGCCTACACGATCTTCTATATCGGGATTAACCTCGGCGCGGCGGCGGGTACGATTATCGCCGGTTACCTGGGCGAAACCATCGGCTGGGCCTATGGCTTCGGCGCGGCGGGTATCGGCATGCTGCTGGGCCTCGTCGTCTTCGTACTTGGCAAGCCGCTGCTGCGCGGCCAGGGCGAACCGCCCTCGCTGGAACGGCTCGCCTCCAAGGTCGCGGGCATCAAGCTTGAATGGCTGCTTTACGTCGTCGGACTTGTCGGCGTGGCAGTTATCTGGGCGCTCATCCAGTTCCAGGAAGCGGTCGGCTGGATCCTTCTCGCTTCCGGCATTCTGCTGCTCGGCTACGTGCTGCAGCAGGCGCTCTACCGCCTCGAGAACAATAATGGCGTGGTCAGCGCCGGATCGACCAAACCGGTGTTCTTCGGTGGCGTGGCCGTTCTCCTCGTGACGGCGGCGATCCTGTGGATCATGGGCGATGCGGGCTATGTCTTTGGCGGTATCGGCGGTGCCCTCGGTCTCCTTCTGGTGGTCGCGGCTTGCGTCATGGAAGCGGGCAAGTCGCGCAACGACGCGCGCGACCGGGTGTTTGCGATGATCTTCATCATCCTGCTGATGCCCCTGTTCTGGGGCCTCTTCGAGCAGGCAGGCGGCTCGGTGAACCTGTTCACCGATCGCTTCGTCGATCGTCAGGGCGTGCCGACCTCGCTGTTCCAGTCGATCAACCCGATTTACATCATCCTGCTCGGGCCGCTCTTCGCCGGATTGTGGCAGTTCCTCGGCAAGCGTGGCTGGGAGCCCAATACCTACGCCAAGATGGGCCTCGGGATCGTGCAGATGGGCCTCGCCTTCATTGTGCTGGTATGGGGCGCGAACGCTACGGGTGCGGAGGCGCTCGTCCCCGTGCTCTTCATCTTCCTGTTCTACCTGCTGTCGACCACCGGCGAGCTGTGCCTCAGCCCGGTCGGCCTCTCGGCAATCAACCGCCTGTCGGTTCGCCACATGGCCAGCCTGATGATGGCCGCATTCTTCTTCGGAACTGCGGGCGGCAACTACGTTGCCGGTTTCATGGGCACGCTGATGGGCGAAGGCGGTGAAGGCGGGGAGATTACCCGTGAAGGCGCGCTTGCCGTTTACTGGCAGATGGGCCTCGTGGCCGCAGGGATTGGCATCTTCGTGGTTCTCGTCAGCCCGCTGGTGAAGAAGCTGATGCATCTCGACACGCTTCGCGACGACGATGTCGGCGACGATCTGGAAGGCCAGCGCGAAGGCCCGGGCGAAGCGCAGGGCGCGGGTATCCACCCGGCCACGCGACCGACCAACTAAGTTGGCGTAAAGGGGGGTAAACCATGCGCGGACGGACACTGATCGCAACGGCCTGCGCACTCGCGCTGGGGGCCTGTACCGGGATGAATGGCGGCACGGGGGGCGAGACGCGCAGCGCGTCGGCGACCTCGCCCAAGGCCGGCGCGGATGGAGTCACTCCCTACGCCTCCACCTACCAGCGCTACCCCGGTCGCCCGACCGCACTGGTCGGCGCGACCGTGTTCGACGGGACGGGTAGCCGGTTCGACAATGCGACCGTGCTGCTGCGCGATGGCGAGGTGGTTCAGGTGGGCACCGATCTGCCCACCGACGGCTACGACGTGATCGACGGGACGGGCAAGTTCGTCACCCCCGGCGTGATCGACATCCACTCGCACCTCGGCGACTACCCCACCCCCTCCGTCCAGGCGCACAGCGACGGGAACGAGGCGACCAGCCCGACCACGCCCGAAGTATGGGCCGAACACTCGGTCTGGCCGCAGGACCCGGGCTTCAGCCGCGCGCTCGCCAATGGCGGGGTCACCGCGCTGCAGATCCTGCCCGGTTCCGCCAACCTGACCGGCGGGCGTTCGGTCACGCTCAAGAACGTCGCCTCTCGCACCGTGCAGGGGATGAAGTTCCCCGGCGCGCCCTATGGCATGAAGATGGCCTGCGGGGAGAACCCCAAGCGCGTCTATGGCGGGCGCGGGCGCATGCCCTCCACCCGGATGGGCAACTTCGCGGTCAACCGGCAGATGTGGCTCGACGCGCGCGCCTATGCCGATGGCGATCGCTCCAAGCGCGATCTCGCCAAGGAGACGCTGGCGGGGGTGCTGGACGGCGACATCCTGATCCACAACCACTGCTACCGCGCAGACGAGATGGCGCTGGTGATGGATATGGCCAAGGAGATGGGCTACAAGGTCACCGCCTTCCACCACGCGGTCGAAAGCTACAAGATCGCCGACCTGCTGCGCGAAAACGACGTGTGCAGCGCGATCTGGGCCGACTGGTACGGGTTCAAGATGGAAAGCTACGATGGCATACGCGAGAATGCCGCGCTGCTGTGGAAGTCGGGCGCCTGCGTGGTGATCCACTCGGACGACGAGAACGGCATCCAGCGATTGAACCAGGAAGCCGCCAAGGCGCAGGCCGCAGGGCGGCGCATGGGGCTCGACATTCCCGATGCGGACGTGGTCGGCTGGTTCACGCTCAACGCCGCCAAGGCGATGGGCATCGACGCAATGACCGGCAGCCTCGAACCCGGCAAGATGGCCGACGTGGTGCTGTGGAACGGCGACCCGCTGAGCGTCTATTCGCGGCCCGAGAAGGTCTGGGTCGATGGCGCGCTGCTGTACGACGCGCTCGACCGCAGCCGCCGCCCGGTGAGCGATTTCGAACTCGGACAGCCCGGTGCGGGAGACGTGAAATGATCCGCCTGGCTCTTCTTGGCGGCGCCGCCGCGCTCGCGCTGGTCGCCCCTGCCGCCGCGCAGGACTTCACCATCACCAACGCCACCGTCGCCACCGGCGACGGATCCGAACCGGTCGAGAACGCCACCGTTGTGGTCCGCGATGGACGGATCGTTGCGGCGGGCGTGGGCGTCACCGCGCCGGCAGGCGGCGAAGTGATCGACGGCACCGGAAAGTGGGTGACCCCGGGCATCTTCTCCGCGGTCACCGACCTTGGCCTCTCCGATGTCGACGGGGTCAGCGAGAGCAATGATATCGCGGCGGGCAACTCGCCTTTCAGCGCCGCGCTCGACGCATCGACCGCGCTCAACCCCAATTCGCAGGATGTGCTGGTTGCGCGGGCCGACGGGATCACCCGGGCCAGCGTCTCCACCCGCCCCTCCGCCTCGATATTCGGTGGCCAGGGTGCGGTAATCGATCTGGGTGCCGATCCCGAAATGGTAACCCGTCCGCGTGCGTTCCAGATCGTCGATCTGGGCGAAACCGGGGCGCGCATTTCGGGCGGCAGCCGCACCAGCGCCCACGCGCTGCTGCGCAATGCCCTGCGCGAGGCGCAATCCTACGGCGATCGTGCGGCCATCGGGGCGGCGACCGCACGCCCCGCAGACACCAGCTTCGGCGACGATGTTCCGCTCGACCCGCGCCTCTCGGGCCGCGACAGCGAGCGTGCGGGCGACGTGCTGCTGACCCGCTTCGATGCGGCGGCGCTGGTCCCGGTCGTGCGCGGCGAGCAGCCGCTATATGTGGTCGCGGAGCGTGCCTCCGACATTCGCGAGGCGATCCGGCTCAAGCGCGGCTTCCCCCGTCTCGACCTCGTCCTGCTTGGCGCGAGCGAGGGCTGGCTGGTTGCGGACGAGATCGCCGCCGCCAACGTGCCGGTGATCGCCGACCCGCTCGACGATCTGCCGACCGGGTTCGACCAGCTCGCCGCGACGCAGAGCAATATCGGGCGGATGCGCGATGCGGGCGTCACCGTCGCGATCGGCCGGATGAGCGGCGGCACCGGCGAACAGCCGCGCAACGCGCGCCAGTATGCGGGCAACCTCGTCGCGCTGTCGCGGTTGCCCGGTGCAACCGGCCTCACCTGGGGTGAGGCGCTGGCGACCATCACCTCGATCCCCGCGCGCATTTCCGGCTTTGGTGGGCGGCTGGGCACGCTTAGCCAGAACGCCGCCGCCGATGTGGTGATCTGGGATGGCGACCCGCTGGAGGTGGGCACGGTGCCCGAAGCCGTGTTCATCGACGGCGTCCGCCAACCGACCGACACCCACCAGTCGGGCCTGCGCGAACGCTATCGCGATCTGAACGAAGCCGATCTGCCGCAGGCTTACGACTGGTGAAGGTCGCGCTCGCCCTTGCGGCGCTGGCGCTGCCCTGCGCGGCCGTCGCGCAGGATGACGATGCGTCCGAACAGCCCGTGCATGATCTGGCCTGGCACAACCAGCAACAGCTCGCGATTGCGGAGCTGAAGGCACAGGATGGCTGGCAGGTGTTGCCCGGCGGCCTCAAGTGGCGTCGCATTGCCGGTGACGGCAGTGGGCCCAAGCCTACGGTCGAAGACACGGTGACCGTGCACTACGCCGGGCGCCTGCTCGACGGGACGCAGTTCGACAGCTCCTATGATCGCGGCGAACCTCCGACCTTCCCGCTCGCGCGGCTGGTGAAGGCATGGCAGCTCGCAATTCCCGAGATGGGAGTGGGCGATACGATCGAACTCTACGCCCCTGCAGACCTTGCCTATGGTCCGGTCGGCAAGGGCCCGATCCCGGGCAATGCGACGCTGGTCTTCAAGGTGGAACTGCTCGCTATCGAATAACCGCATTCGCGCAGGAGAGATGGTGATGAACGACCCGCTGATTTCGCTGATTGCAGCAAGCATCGCATTCGTCGGCACCCATTTCATCATGTCGCATCCCTTGCGGGCCCCGATGGTTCGCATGCTGGGCGATGGCGGTTTCATGATCGCCTATTCGCTGGTGAGCTTCGCGACGATCGCGTGGATGTATTTCGCCTTCGTCGCCACGCCCGCAGACGTTCCGCTGTGGGGCGGCTATGGCGATGGCGTGTGGGTAGTGGCGAGCATCCTCACGCTGCTGGCGCTGGTGCTGTTCGCCGGGTCGCTGATCGGCAACCCCGCGCTACCCGCTCCGGGTGCCGAGAAGGCCGCGCTGCAAGCGCCATCGGGGGTCTTCAAGGTGACCCGTCACCCGATGATGTGGGGCTTTGCACTATGGGCACTCGCGCACCTGATCGCCGCACCGACGTCGCGGACCGTGGTGGTCGCGCTCGCCATAGGGGCGCTCGCGCTAATCGGCGCGCATCTGCAGGACCGCAAGAAAGAGGTGCTGATGGGGGATGCGTGGCGGCAGTGGCAGGAGAAGACCAGCTACTGGCCGCGCTTCGGGCAGATCTTTTCGGTCGGGTTCGTGCCGTGGATCGGCGGTGGCGCGATCTGGCTGGGCGCGACCTGGTGGCACACGATGGATGCAGGGGTGTGGCGCTGGATCTAGCCCAATAGCTCACGCCCATGTTGCAGGTGGCGGGCGAAATTGCGCACTTTCAGGTCCCACTCCTGCGGCCAGCCAGGCCAGGCCTTGGGCCATAGTCCGGGCTCCATTCCCATCTCGGCGATGAACCGAGGAATCCAGTCCATATTGATATCATCGCCATCGATTTTCGCATCGTCAATCAGGTGATCGTCAGGGTGCGGCATGACAGGCGGCTGGTAGTAGCAGATGAGCGTCTCCCAGACCCATTCTGCAACCTCGCGATCCACATCGGTTCCGAGCATCTCGAGGAACGTCTCGTGGTCGGGACTGGGACGCTTGTCGGCGAGGCGTTTGTAAGCGCGTCTCAAGGCCAGGAAGCCGACTGCAAACCAGATAGCAAGCCCGGCGCCCACGAACAGCGTGCCCGCCAGCCACGCGGGCATCCCGAGAAGTTCGACCATTACTCGCCCTTGAAATCGGGCCCGCGCTTTTCAAGCAGCGCGGCGACGCCTTCTGCGTGGTCCGCGGTGTGGTGCATCAGCCCCTGTGTATTGGCCGCGAGTTCGAGCGCGCTGTCGTAGGTAAGCCCGCGCGACTGGCGCAGCAGCATCTTGGTCTGGCGCAGCGCGGCGGGCGGCATCGCCGCCACCTTTGTGGCGAGGGCCTGTGCCTCGTCCATCAGCGCATCGGGCTCGACAACACGGCTGACCAGGCCCCATTTCTGCGCGGTGGCCGCATCAATCACATCGCCGGTGAAGAACAGCTCCGCCGCGCGCGCATCGCCGATCACGCGCGGCAGCAGCCAGGTGCCGCCGTCGCCCGGGACGAGGCCTAGCTTGAGAAAGGTCACGCCGAACTTTGCGCTGCTGCTCGCGATGCGCATGTCGGCCAGACAGGCGAGATCGCAGCCGAGGCCGATTGCCGGGCCGTTGATCGCCGCGATCAGCGGAACGCGCAGGCCGTACAGCGCGCGCAGGATGCGGTGGATATTGTCGCGATAGCCGTCGGCGATGGTTACCGGCGATCCTGCGAAATTGCCGGTGCGGTTCTGCATCGCCTTCACATCGCCGCCAGCGGAGAACGCCCGCCCCGCGCCGGTCAGGATCGCGCAGCGGATGGTACTGTCGGCATTGATCGCTTCGCAGGCAGCCGCAAAGGCCTCGCCGTCCCCCGCCTGACCGAGAGCATTCATGCTCTCCGGCCGGGTGAGGGTCAGCGTGGCGATTGCGCCAGTGGCGCTATGGTCGAGAACGGACATGCGCCTGCCTAGCGCGCTGTCCGCCGGTTCGTAAACCGCTAGGCCGGAGTGCAGCCGCGTGTGCTAGAACACCGCGATGTCGTTGCTCAGCGATACGAAGGTTCCGTCGGCACCGAACCCGATCAGGTCTGCGTGGCCGTCGCCGTCGACATCGGCGACGATGCGCGGGAAGCGATCATTGCTGCTCCACCCGCCCGCACTGTCGTCCGCCCCGAACGCTTCGAGCGCCTGCTCCCGCGCGCCGAAGGTGCCATCGCTCTTGCCCAGCGCCACGAACGCACCTGCCGACCCGAACCCGACGATATCGCCGCTGATATTGGTGCAGAAAAGTGCCATCGGGGTGCGAAGTCCAAGATCTACATGGGATAGTTGCTCAGTGCCGATACTTGAAACGCGAAACTGCCGTCCCCGAACACAAGACCGAGTGAGCTTGTAGAAGACGACTGGTGCGCCATCCGGCATGGCAAGCTGGAAGCGGTCTCCGATTCCGCAGATATAATTGGCATCGGGCGGCGGCGGCGTGGGCACCAGAGTCCGCGAACCATCCTCGACAACATACTGGATATCACTCATCCAACCGTCTCCCCGGAGGCGCCGGTCAGCGCAAGGCTGTGCGCCTTCCACCGGAAAGGTCGGTCAAATACAAATCACTTGCCCGCCTCGACTTTTCAGCCAGGCCCCCTGCGCCCGTTCGATCCCCGCCGGTTGGTGGCTCGGCGCGGCCCCAACAGCGTCGTCCGGAAGCTCAGGGCCTGGACGAAAATACGATCCGGTACGGCATGGCCGGCATGCCGGTTTCGGCGGAGCGGAACGCCATGAACTGGCCGTGGTTCGCCCAGATCACATGCTGCTCTCCTGGCGAGGCCACGCAATCCATCGAGAAGGTCCTGCCATCGTCGGAAACGCACACCGAACCATCGCACTGTGGCGGCGCATTCTCGGGCCCGGTCGCAAAGCTGTAGCTGTGGCGCCGCATTTCGCGATCAAACGTGACCGACAGGACGAAAGGCCCGGGCTCGATTTCGCTGCCGTTGGCCGGGCTGCTCGATACCACTTGCGGAGCGGCCGGGGCCTTATCGCCGGTCGAGAGGATCCCGGACGCCATCAGGATTATCAGAAGGGAAAGTGCCACGATGATGCCTCCAATGATGAACGGCCATGGTCCTGACCGCCGCGGGGCGGCCCCGTCCATCACGGAAATTTCGTCACGATTTTTCTGGGCGGCGTAGATCCGCGCAGCTTCGCGGCTGCTGGCCACGCCAAGCTTACGCCGGGCGCTGCGCAGCAGCTCGTTCGCCGCCGCTTCGCTATCGCCGGTATGCGCTATCGCGCTTTTGACGGTGTGCCCTTCGGCAAGCAGGCCGAGGATGGCGCGCTCCCGGTCGGTAAGTTCGCCGAGCGCCGCCACCATTTTTCGCTTTAGGCCCGCGCCTCTTCGACGCCCGCCGAATTGTGCCGCAGCGCGGCGAGCACCGCGTCGACGATGTCGGGCGCGTTGAGACCGGCCTCGTCGTACTGCTTCTTCGGATCGTCGTGGTCCTGAAAGGTATCGGGCAGCCGCATGGTGCGGATTTTCAGCCCTTCGTCGAGCAGACCGGAATCGCTGGCAAAGGTCAGCACGTGCGCGCCGAGCCCGCCGATCGCCGCTTCCTCGATCGTCAGCACCACCTCATGCTCGCGCATCGCCTTTTCTATCAGCGCATTGTCGAGCGGCTTGGCGAAGCGCATGTCGGCCACGGTAGTCGATAGGCCCTTCGCCTCCAGTTGTTCGGCCGCGTCGAGCGCCTCGCCCAGCCGTGTGCCGAGCGAGAGGATCGCGACCTTGGTGCCCTCTTTCACGATCCGGCCCTTGCCGATCGCGAGCTTCTCCAGCGTCTCGGGAATCTCAACGCCGGTGCCGCTCCCGCGCGGATAGCGGAAGGCGATGGGGCCCTCGTCGTACTCCGCGGCGGTGTAGGTCATGTGCGCCAGCTCCGCCTCGTCGGCGGCGGCCATCACCACGAAATTGGGCAGCGTCGCCAGATAGGTGACGTCGAACGATCCGGCGTGCGTGCAGCCGTCGGCGCCGACCAGCCCCGCGCGGTCGATCGCGAAGCGGACCGGCAGGTTCTGGATCGCGACGTCGTGGACCACCTGGTCGTAGGCGCGCTGGAGGAAGGTCGAATAGATCGCGGCGAAGGGCCGCATCCCCTGCGCGGCGAGACCTGCCGCGAAAGTCACCCCGTGCTGTTCGGCAATGCCGACATCGAAGGTCCGCGTCGGGTGCGCCTGCGCGAACTTGTCGACGCCCGTGCCGCTCGGCATCGCGGCGGTGATCGCGACGATCCGCTCGTCCGTTTCGGCCAGCTTGGCGAGCGTTTCGCCGAACACGTTCTGGTAGTTGGGCGGCCCGCCCTTCGACTTCTTCTGTTCGCCGGTGATGACGTCGAACTTGGACACGCCGTGGTACTTGTCCGCGCTTTCCTCCGCGAACTTGTAGCCCTTGCCCTTCTCGGTCACGACATGGATCAGCACCGGGCCCTGTTCGCTATCGCGAACATTCTCCAGCACCGGGATCAGGTGCTCCAGATTATGCCCGTCGATCGGGCCGACATAGTAGAAGCCCAGTTCCTCGAACAAGGTCCCGCCGGTCACCATGCCGCGGGTGAATTCCTCCGCCTTGCCGAGCGAGGAGTGCACGCGGCGGCTCATCTTCTTGGCAACCTTGGAGGCCAGCGTGCGCAGGCCGAGATATTCGCCGCTGGAGACGACGCGTGCGAGATAGGCGGACAGGCCGCCGACCGGCGGCGCGATCGACATGTCATTGTCGTTCAGGATCACGACCAGCCGGTTGCCCGCCTGCTCTGCATTGTTCATCGCCTCATAGGCCATGCCTGCGCTCATCGCGCCATCGCCGATCACCGCGATCGCGCGGCCCGGCTTGTCCTGCAGCTTGTTCGCCATCGCAAACCCGATCCCGGCGGAGATCGAGGTAGAGGAATGCGCCGCGCCGAAGGGGTCGTATTCGCTCTCGGACCGCTTGGTGAAGCCCGACAGCCCGCCGCCCTGGCGCAGGCTGCGGATGCGGTCGCGTCGACCGGTCAGGATCTTGTGCGGGTAGCACTGGTGGCCAACGTCCCAGATCAGACGGTCTTCGGGCGTGTTGAAGATGTAGTGGATCGCCACGGTCAGCTCGACCACGCCGAGCCCGGAACCCAGGTGCCCCCCGGTGGTCCCGACCGCGTCGATCATTTCCGCCCGCAGCTCGTCGGCCAGCTGGCGCAATTTCTCGCGTTCGAGTTTCCGGAGGTCGGCGGGAAGATTAACCTGATCGAGCAGGGGTGTATCGGGACGTTCAGACATGACGTCGATGTCTAGACTCCCGCTTTCGGCTTGTCGATTCAAAGCGCTTCGTAGGTGGGTCGACGGCTCAGCGGCTGCATTCCGCGCACAACCCGCGCAGTTCGATCACCGGGCGCACGTCTGAATAGCCTGCATCGCGGCCCGCTTCGCGCAGGGCACCGGTAATCCGGTCGTCATCAATATGGTCCGCCGCGCCGCAATCGTCGCAGATCAGAAAAATGCAGTCGTGGCGGCACCCGGGGTGCGAATTGACGAGGAAGGCGTTCGCGCTCTCGATTCTATTGGCGAGATTGCCGCGCACGAAGATGTCGAGAATGCGGTACACGCTGTTGGGCGCAACCCGGCTTCCGCGCTGCTTGCTGAGGTTTTCGGCAATATCATAGGCCGAGACGGGCCGGGTATGCTTGGCCAGTTCGTCGAACACTTCGGCGCGCATGCCGGTCCAGCGTTCGCCCTGTTCTTCGAGCGAACGTTTCGCGGCCTCGGCAAGGGCCTCGCCCTCGTGTTCCTTGTGCGTATGTCGGTGTGCGCTTGCCATGGCTGACAAGATAGCGTGCCCCGGGGCAGCTTTCCAGCTCGAGCGTGATGACCGGCCTCAGTCCTTCAGAAAACTCGCGCGATAGACCGCCGGATAGAATTCCTTGAGCGCGGCAACCTTGGGCGCATCCCAGCGCAAGATATATCCGTGGCGCGGGTTCTTGAGCGCGAAGTTCTGGTGGTAATCCTCCGCCGGATAGAAGGCCTGCGCACGCACGATATCGGTCACGATCGGCTTGTCCCACACGCCGGAGCGTTTCATCTGCGCGAGATAGGCCTTGGCCACCCGCGACTGCTCGGTCGAGGTCGGGGCGAGTTCCGCATTATACTGCGCGCCCCGATCCGGCCCCTGCCGGTTGCGCAGGGTCGGGTCCGCGACCACCGAGAAGAAGATGCGCAGCAGCTGGTCGTAACGGATCTGCGCGGGATCATAGGTGATCTTCACCGCCTCGACATGGTCGGTCACCCCGCTGGAGACGAGCTTGTAATCGGCCTGGCGCTTGGTCCCGCCATGATAGCCGGCAACCGCGCTCTTCACGCCCTTGACGTGGCTGAACACCGCCTCGACACCCCAGAAGCAGCCACCCGCGAAGATCGCGGTCTTGAGCCCGCTTTCCTTTGCCTTCGTCTGGGCAATCGGCGCGCGGACATGGTTTTCCGCCGCCATCGCCTGGCCGCACCCGGCGAGCGCGAGCGATCCCGCGACCAGCAGGCCGAGCATGCCCGAGGCAAGGCTTGGGCGGCGTGCGGCCATCAGAAAAGCCCCAGCGCGAGGCCTTCGACACCGTCGAAACGGATCAGCAGCAGGGCAACGGCGCCAAAGCCGAAGCCGATGCCGAAATGGCGGAAGAGGTCGGAACTGAAGAACTTCATGGGCCTGCTCGTTGGTGTCTCGGGATAGCTACGTGTGCAGTGGATGTAGGGATGCATCCCTGTCGTCGCGCTGAATTCGACGAAGAGCGACGGCTAACCGTGCAAGGCCTGCGACGGGGCATGCCCCCGGCAGGTCGGATCAGTGGCGGAAGTGGCGCATTGCGGTGAAAACCATCGCCAGACCCGCCTCGTTCGCGGCGTCGATCACTTCCTGGTCCCGCATCGAGCCGCCCGGCTGGATGATGGCGGTCGCGCCCGCCTCGGCTGCGGCCAGCAGGCCGTCGGCGAAGGGGAAGAACGCATCGGAGGCGACCGCGCTGCCGACGGTGCGCGGCTCTGCCCAGCCGTATTTCTCGGCGGCTTCGGCGGCCTTGATCGCGGCGATCCGGCTCGAATCGCGGCGGTTCATCTGGCCCGCGCCAATCCCTGCGGTCGCGCCATCCCTGGCATAGACGATCGCATTGGACTTGACGTGGCGCGCCACGGTCCATGCGAACAGGCAGTCCTTCAGCTCCCGCTGCGTCGGTTCGCGCGTCGTCACGACTTTCAGATCATCGGTCGAAATGGTCGCATTGTCGCGGCTCTGCACCAGCAGCCCGCCGGTGATCGGCTTGACGCTGAGCCCCTCGCGCCGCGGATCGGGCAGGTCGCCCACGGTCAGCAGGCGCAGGTTCTTCTTCTTGGCGAAGGCCTCGCGCGCCTCGTCGCTGACGCTGGGCGCGATCACGACTTCGGTGAAGATATCGCAGATCGCGCGCGCGGTCTCGCCGTCGAGCTCGCGGTTGACCGCGACGATCCCGCCAAAGGCCGACACGCTGTCGCAGGCGAGTGCTTCGTTCCACGCATCGATCAGCGTGCCACGCTGGGCCACGCCGCAGGGGTTGGCGTGCTTGACGATCACCACCGCAGGCTCCTGCCCCGCGAATTCCGCGCACAGTTCCAGCGCGGCGTCGGCGTCGTTGTAGTTGTTGTAACTCAGCTCTTTGCCCTGCAGCTGCTCGGCCTGCGCGATGCCCTGCGCGTGCGGCCCGGTCGGCGTATAGAGCGCGGCCTGCTGGTGCGGGTTCTCGCCATAGCGCAGCACGGTAGGTGCCTTGCCCCCGACCGAAAGGTAGTCGGGAAATTGCTGCTGCTGGTCGGCAAAGGCGAACCACTGGCTGATCATCGCGTCATAGGCGGCGGTCGCGGCGAAGGCCTTGGCCGCCATCTTGCGACGGAAATCGAGGCTGGTGCCGCCATGGCCGCTTTCCAGCTCCGCGATCAGCGTGGGGTAGTCCGCCGGATCGGTGAGGATGGTGACGAACTGGTGGTTCTTCGCTGCCGAGCGGACCATCGAAGGCCCGCCGATGTCGATATTCTCGATAACCTCGGGCCGCTCGGAGCCCTTCGCCACGGTCGCTTCGAACGGGTAGAGATTGACCACCACCAGATCGATCGCGCCGATATCGTGTTCCTGCATCGAGGCGACGTGATCCTCGTTATCGCGCAATGCGAGCAGCCCCCCATGGACCTTGGGGTGAAGTGTCTTGACCCGCCCGTCCATCATCTCAGGGAAGCCCGTCAGATCGGAGACATCGCGCACCTCAAGCCCCGCTTCGCGCAGCGCCCTTGCGGTGCCACCGGTGGATACGAGTTCCACGCCCCGGTCGGCGAGGGCGCGGCCAAGCTGGGGCAATCCCTCCTTGTCGGAAACCGAAAGGAGAGCCCTGCGGATAGCGATGTCAGTCACGTGTTATCCCATCTTCTTGAACAGCCAGGCGAAGCTGCCGCCGCTGCGCGGAGTCATCCCCTGCAATACGAGCTGCTGGATCGGCTGCGGCCGACCCTGCCCGTCGACGAAGAGGCTGTCTTCGATCGAGAGCGTGCCCGTATATTCACCCGCCACGCGGAATTGCCAGTGCGAACCGTCGGGCAGTGCGAGTCCTGCGCCCTTGCGGTCTTCGGACAGCCGCGCGAGGATCCCCGGGCCGAGGTGGAAACGGATCGCATAGCCCACCTTGCCGCGCTTGCCACGCTTGCTCGCAGGCAGCAGCACGTCTTCGCCGGCCAGCTCCGTGCCATCCTCGCGCAGCACCAGCACGCGCTTGTGGTTGAGGCCGAAGCGCCCGGCATAGCCGTCATGCGTCGCCTCGATCCGGGTCGCGCCACCGCGCGTTCCGCCGACCGTGCGCCGGTCGACCTCGACCTCGCCTACGCCCGAACCGAGCTTGCCCTTGATCAGGATCGCGGTCGAGTTGACGTCTTCGAGGACCAGCGTGGAGTGCGCTGCAGTGGCGCGCAGCCCCTGCTCGATCCGGGCGGGCACCTGCCCACCGGCCCACGCCGCGCCGCCGCAATTGACGATCAGGCGCTGGCCTGCACAGGACAGTTCGAAGGCAAGGGTCGAGGCGCAGCCCGAACGCGCGTAACGCGCCAGTGGCGGCGGGGCCGCATCGAACTGCAGCACGGTCTTGCCCGCATGCGCCCGGTGATAGCCCCAGCCGCGCGGCTCTTTCAGCGGACGGGTGCGCACGCCGGTCGCGCCGATCAGCTCGGCGACCCGTTCCGAAGCCACCGCGCCCGCACCCTGCCAGTTGCCGAGCCCAACCTCGCCGTGCATCACCGCGAGCAGCGGCGGGACCAGCAGTTCGGACACCGTGCCGACGAATTTGGGCGGCTCGATCTTCATCGCGCGATAGCAGGCGGCCAGCTCGGTCAGCAGTTCGAGCATATCCATCTGCGCGAGCGGGCTGCGCGACTGGACGCCGCCATCCTCGCCCACGAAATCGCCCAGCGCGCGGGCCAGCCCGGCTTCGGCATAGAGGCGGCGCGGCTTGCCCTCGGGCAGCAGAAGCCCTGCGGCGACCAGCCCGGCCCAGGCGTGAATCTCGGCCTCCCGGTCGGGCGCCTTTGCGACATGAGAGTCGAGCCAGTCGGACGCCTTGTCGAGCGCGACGAGCGTGCGCCCGCGCACCGCCTTGTTCGACAGGAGCAGCGGTGCGTGGACCAGCCATGAAAGGAGCCGTCTGCCGACCGCCTCGACCTCCCACGCCGGGCCCTTGCCGGGCATGGCGAAGGCATCAAGCCACATGCGGTGGATGCGCAGCGCGGTCGCCTCCACCTGCGGGCGTGCGCCCGAGCCCGCCAGATCGCGCAGCCACAGATAGGAATGCACCGTGCGCTCCAGTGGTGGGGCCAGCCGGGTGCCGTTCTTGAAATCGAGCTGGGCGATCGGCAGCTTGACGCCGTGGACCAGGAAATGCCCCGCGCGTAGCGCCACGCCCGCCGCCCGATCGCCCGGCAGCGGAGGCGTGACGGTCGCGAGCACGCGGCGCTTGGCGGGCTTCGACAGCGGCGAGGTGATCAGCCGCCCGCGGATGCCGGCGGCATAGGCGATCCGGACCAGCCGCTCGCCCGCACTCACCCGCGGCGCGCCGATTTCCTGCGGAACCAGCGCACGCGACGGGGCTAGAACTTCGACCTGTGGGATATCGCGAGACGCGGGCGGGGTTTCGGCGGATGCCATGGGGAGCGGAGCGGGCGGGTCTTCCGGCGCACTCAGCGCGGTCGGCTCGGGCTTGTCCGCCAGCGTCATGATCAGCTGGCGCGCGGCGCGTTCCTCACGATCGGGCACCTCTTCATGCGCGTCGTCCTGCGCGCTCTCTACCGGACCATGCCCCACCCGTTCGACCATCAGCTCTCCCTGCCCTTCAATCTTGCGATATTGGCGGCGTAGCAATCGGAGCCTCCCTTGAAGGTGGCCGACCCCGCGACCAGCACATCGGCCCCGGCGGCAACGCAGCGTGGCGCCGTTTCCGCATCCACCCCGCCATCGACCTCCAGCCAGATGTCCCGCCCGGTCGCGTCGATCATTGTCCGGATCGCCTCGATCTTGCGCAGCTGGCTGTCGATGAAACTCTGCCCGCCGAAGCCCGGATTGACGCTCATCACCAGCACCAGGTCGACCATGTCGATCAGGTATTCGAGCACGCTTTCCGGCGTGCCCGGGTTGAGCACCACGCCCGCTTTCTTGCCCAGAGAGCGGATCGTCTGCAGCGTGCGGTGCGTGTGCGGGCCGGCCTCGGGATGGATCGTGATGTGATCGGCACCCGCCTCGGCAAAGGCTTCCAGCCACTGATCGACCGGGCTGACCATCAGGTGGACGTCAAACGGCTTGTCGCTGTGCGGGCGCAGCGCTTTCACCACCCCCGGGCCGATCGTGAGGTTGGGCACGAAATGCCCGTCCATCACGTCGATATGGATCCAGTCCGCACCCGCGGCGTCGACGCTGCGCACCTCTTCCCCCAGCCGGGCGAAATCGGCGGAAAGGATGGACGGAGCAATCAACGGTACGGTCATCTTGGCGAAATCGGCTTGTATGACAGGCGGGAGCTTTGGCTCCCTTTAGCGCGCAGCGAATCGGAAAGAGACAGCGGACCGCGCGTTTTCCCCCGCGAGTCGCTGTTTCGCCGCAAGGATGGGCCAGTTCATGGCCAATTCACGGCCTTGCCGATATTGGACGGGGAAAGCGGGCAGGCTTGCGACGCGATCGCCATTGCCCCAAATCCCATCCTCATGAACGGAAAAAGATCGATGCGTTTCAGCCCCGTCAGCCTTGCCGCGCGTGCCGCGTTCGCCACCGCGCTGTGCAGCCTCGCGCTCTCGCCGGTCGCGGCGCAGGAGGTCACCTACGCCAAGGTGATCTACAATGATCTGAGCAAATGCAGCAGCGGCGCCGGCCCTGCGATCCGGATGACGATCACCGGACTGCGCTCGAACGAGGGTGGCCTGTACGTGCGCACCTTCCGCGCGCGCGGCTCCGAATGGCTGCGCTCGCAGCGCTATCTGACCCGGCTCGAAACCAAACCGCGCAGGGGCACGATGACCGTCTGCGTGCCGGTGGACAATCCCGGCGATTACGCGCTGACCGTGCACCACGACGTCAATGACAACCGCAAGAGCGACCTGTCGGTCGACGGCGGCGGCATCTCCAACAATCCCCCGGTCAAGACCCTGCTCGGCATCCCGCTCCCCCCGTCGCTGAGCAGCGCGCGGTTTACGGTCGGTTCGGGCGTCACCAACCTGCGGATCGATATGCACTACAAGGATTGAGTGCGCCCGGCTGCGTTATCCGCAATGCGATCCTTGCGCTTAAGATCAAATCTCTGTCTGACCGGCGGGCAGCCCGCAGACTGAGGATGACTGATGGCCACGAAGACGAAGCCGGGGATCGAACCGGACCGTATCACTTTGCTGGAAACGCTCGACCGGCGGCTGCGCTGGCTTTCCTCATGGACGATCCACAACGCCAATAATGTCCGCGACAACCGCGACCAGTTGAAGGTCGGCGGCCATCAGGCCAGCTGCGCGTCGATCAGCAGCATCATGGCCGCGCTCTATTTCCATGCGCTGGGCCCCAATGACAAGGTCGCGGTGAAGCCCCACGCGGGGCCGGTGCTGCACGCCATCCACTACCTGCTCGGCAGCCAGTCGCGCGAACAGCTGGAGGCGTTTCGCGGCTTCGGCGGCGCGCAGAGCTATCCCAGCCGGACCAAGGACCAGATTCCGGTCGATTTCTCGACCGGCTCGGTCGGACTGGGCGTGGCGGTGACTGCCTTTGCCAGCCTAGTGCAGGATTATCTGGTCGCCCATGGCGCGCTGGAGCCTGAGAAGACCGGGCGGATGGTCGCGCTGATGGGCGATGCCGAACTCGACGAGGGCAATATCTACGAATGCCTGATTGAAGGCTACAAGCACGACGTGCGCAATTGCTGGTGGATCGTCGACTACAACCGCCAGTCGCTCGACCACACCACGGCCGACCGCATGTTCCGCCGGTTCGACGACATCTTCCGCACCTGCGGCTGGCGGGTCGTCACGCTCAAATACGGCAAGCTGATGGAGCAGGCCTTCGACGAGCCGGGTGGCGAGGCGCTGCGCGAGTGGATCGATAGCACCTCCAACGCGGACTATGCGGCGCTCACGTACCAGGGCGGGGAGCAATGGCGCGAGCGGCTGACCAGCGACATCGGCAAAAAGCCGGGCGTGGTGGCACTGCTGGAGCGCCGCGACAACGAAGCGCTGGCACGGCTGATGACCAACCTCGGCGGCCATTGCATGGGAAGCCTCACAGAAGCGTTCGACGCAGCCAACGACGACACACCGACGCTGTTCATCGCCTACACCATCAAGGGCTACGGCCTGCCGTTCGCGGGGCACAAGGACAACCATGCCGGCCTGATGAACACCAGCCAGATCGAGGCGCTGCGCGACCAGCAAGGCATCGCCGAGGGTAGCGAGTGGGAACCCTACGCCGGCATCGGCGATAATATCGAATCCGCGCTGCGCGATCTGGTCGAAGGGACGCAGATCGCGCGCGAGAAGGCGGACGCACATGCCGCCACTTTCGATGTGCCCCCGATCGCCGCGCCAGAAGGCAGCGAGCAGGCAACGCAGACCGCCTTCGGCAAGATCCTGCTCGATCTGGCCAAGGGCGGTTCGCCGCTCGCCGACCGCATCATCACCACCTCGCCCGATGTGACCGTATCGACCAACCTCGGCGCATGGGTCAATCAGCGCGGACTTTTCCGGCGGCAGCAGATGGAGGACGTGTTCCGCAAGGCGCGCATCCCCTCCGCCCAGAAATGGGAGGGCGATACAGCGGGCCAGCATCTGGAACTGGGCATTGCGGAGAACAACCTGTTCCTCGCTCTGGCCGCGATGGGGCTGTCGGGCGCGGTGTTCGGGGAAAGGCTGCTACCGATCGGGACGGTCTATGATCCCTTCATCGCGCGCGGCCTCGATGCGCTCAATTACGGCTGTTATCAGGATGCGCGGTTCATCCTCGTCGCGACCCCGGCCGGTGTCACGCTGGGGCCGGAAGGCGGCGCACACCAGTCGATCAATCCGCCGCTGATCGCGATGGGCCAGCCGGGCCTGCGCCATTACGAGCCCGCCTTCGTCGACGAACTGGCGCTGCTGATGGAAGAGGCGTTCGCCCTGATGCAGGTGCCCGATGGGGAATCGATCTATTTCCGCCTCACCACCCGCTCGACCCCCCAGGTCGAGCGGATCGACGATGGATGGCGCGAGGGGGCGAAGAAGGGCGCTTACTGGCTGCGCGAGCCGGGCGAAGGGGCCGAGGCCGCGATCGTGGCCATGGGCGCGATCACGCCGGAGGCGATCGCGGCCTGCGATGCGATGGCGGACGACCTACCCGGCCTGGGCCTGCTGGTGGTGACATCGCCCGACCTGCTGCACCGCGAATGGAGCGCGCGCATGGCGCAGGATGGTGCTGAGCCTTCCCATATCGAGAGGCTGCTGTCGCAGCTTCCGCTCAGTGCGCATCTCGTCACTATGCTCGACGGGTCACCGGGCGCACTCTCCTGGCTGGGCGGGGTCGACGGACGCCGCGTCTCGCCGCTGGGCGTGGATCGCTTTGGCCAGACCGGCGATCTGGTCGACCTCTATCGCGAATATCGCCTCGACACTGACGCCGTGATCGCGGCGATGGCCCGGCTGTTCGGAGGTTGAGGTCGCAATTAGCATGCCCGCCCTTTCCCAACGATGGAGCAGGGCGCGCTTGGCAGGTGCCTGGTCAAGAGGGCGACAGCATCGCTCTTTCCCGCGGCCTGCCTCGGTCAGTCCGCGCAGCGCGCGGATCCCCCCGTTCCGAAGGCGGAGCAAAAGTCGGGGAAAAGACCAGAATGGCCCGTATGAAGGGACGCGAACCCGACGCTCCTCCCCAGATTGGAAAAAGCGTCTGCAATCCGAAGTAATGGTGCCAGAAGAGGACTCGAATCCTTGATGCAATGTCCTGAACTATAGCGATTATTATCGCTTTATCGAGATAGTGACCCCCAATCTTGCCCCCAGGCGCGAAGTGGTCGCTAAGAACACCTCTCGAAGCTGTTCTGATGGTGATCCGCTTTGAAATTCAGACATTAACACCCAGATTGATCGATTGCATGTCAAATAGCCGCCTTGAAGCGGCGCAAGGGGTGTCGATTGGCCTGTTCCCGAGGTGCCGCGTCGCCAGACGCTCACACACAAAAACGGTTGTTCGCGGCATCGGGAGGCTATTGCCAGAATCCCGGTTGCTCGCGTCATCTCTTCGTCGATGCCGCCGGCCAGTCAATCCACGTTGGTGAAATGGCGCATGTCTTCGCGGCAAGCGAATCCGGGCCTCGCGCTAACCCGGCGATGAGCAAAGCAGAGCGCGGTTCATTCGAAAATCTCATCCTACTTTGCGCCAATTGTCACACAATGGTAGACAAAGCGGCCGAAGCTTTTCCCGATGCGATGATGCTCGACTGGAAACGCGACCACTACAAACGTTTGCAAGCTGTGTTCGGCGTCACAATTTTCGTTGATCGGGCAGCGGCACGTGTCGTAATCGCAGCGCTCCTGAACGAGAACCGTGCCATCTTCGAGCGCTATGGACCGCATATCGAGGCCGCACGAGACCCAGAAAGTGGCGCGGCGGAGATCTGGCAGCGCAAGATGCTGACAAGAATCCTTCCCAATAGCAATCGCATGCTCGCGCAGCTTGATGCGAATAAAGCGCTTCTCACGGATATCGAACTCCGTGTGCTTGAGGATTTCCGGCAGCATATCGACGATCTTGAGACAGTGCATATCACCGGCGAGCGCTACGATGCCGCGCAATTCCCTGTTGAAATGCAGACAATTCTGGAGGGCTGCTAATGGCAGGCGGAAGTGTCACCGACTGGGTCGCGGACCATATCGATCCCAATGCTGGCTTCAAACTTGTCAACCGCACCGCCGAAGACTTTCTTTTAATAGAAGACCGTGACGGGCGGACCTACCCTGTCGCTGTAGTTGGTGCGAAGCCGGTCGTGATGCCCGCCGACGTGGCGCCAGTGCTGGCACACACTAGAAAACCCGCGTTCGTCGTAAACATCCCATCGAGCGCAACTTGGAGTGGGCCGGCAATTTCTATGGTGCACGCCGCGCCGGCCGGCTTTGGCACATTAGGCGACTTGGGGCGAGCTGCGCGCTCGGGCGACTTATCGGGATATCGCAATAAGGAATTTGGTTTCTTCGAGCGAGCGATCGGTCAGCACTCAAACGTTCGTCAGCTGACCCGCCTCTATGATGCGGTCTTTCTAGCGGACCGTTATTCAGGTCGAGCGCTGACGATCGCACTCGTTGATGCCTACAACATGACCGCTGAGGACGTTCGCAATGCCCGAGAGAAATTCGGGGAGTTCGATATCGCGCTTAAGATGTCGAGCTATGGAAGCGTTACGACAGCTGCCACAGAAGCTGCAGAGTCCATTGGGGCCGAGGCAATGAAATTCCGCGATCTAATGCGCCGCCTAGCGCAATGATCCGTCAGCGATACGCCTCGGAGCTCCGTGATCTCGCCACTCACTTGGGTAGGGCGGCTGATGGGAGTGTCTGGTATCTGTTCGGTTCGGTCGATGTTGATACGTCCGATGCCGCCGACATCGATGTGCTGATCCTTTGTCGCTCAGCTGAACAGGCCGACTTGTTACGCGGGATGATTGACGTTGATGCACTCGGTAAGCCGCTTGATCTTTCGTTGATGACCTTCGCTGAAGAAAAGGAAACTGGCGCCGTCGCTCGCCAAGGCGCTCGTCAGATATATCCCGACCTCGGATGACTTTTGTAGCAGTAGGAACGGCCACACCTAATCCCAATAAGCCAATCAGTCGGAGCCCCATTAGCGGACGCTTCATCCTAGGTGGATGGACCACACAGCGGAGCGCCGCCTGATAGGCAGCTTCAGGGTCGAGCACACCGGCAGGGGGTAGGACTTCTTGCATTTGAAAGGTAACGACCATGTCTTCACGACCATGGGGCCTTGAGCGCTCGATATATGCTCGCTCGTGCGATCCCGAGCTTCGTTGCATTTGTCAGTCGCCCCCAGAACCTGATCGCTGAGAAAGCGCACCTGATCAACCTCCACAGTGCGCTTGCGTCCCTCATTGGCACCAGCCGCCGGCCAGTAGGTCGCGCGGGCTGAATCAATCGAAACCCGGGCCGTCCACCGGGTTCCAATGGATGAACTGAAGGTCTGCTAAGAACCGCGTCCCCTCAAAGACCGGTTCGAGTTCGATCTGCTCTTCCGGCGCGGCGAAGTAATCGGCGACCAGACTACGCAGTCGCCGCCAACTCGCGCTCTCAGGCAGCGGGCTCACGCCGAAATCAGCATCATCGTGTGGCTCGGTCAATTGGACCTCGCCGAGTGCCACTCCAGTGACGGTCTCCCCGTCGAACGAGAGATTCAGTTGGACCGTCGGTGCATCCGCGGAAGGCCGGACAAGGAGGTGGGCATCCCCTAAGCGTTCCCGGATAAACCCGATCGCGGGCGCTAAATCTTCCGTCTGCTGGTGCTTTAGGAGTGGGCCAATCTGGCCGTCCTTGGGAACCAGGCGCAGCGAACCCTCCCCATCGAAATAGAGCTCAAACAAAGCTCCAGCATAAACGGCGGCGGCGAGCGGCGGTGGACAATGGGCCACGCGCGACGAGAAGTCCTCAAGAAGCCGCATCGCGTCCGCCGCGGTCCCGACCGCCGCCTGATAGAGGTTGCGACCAAAGATGAACGCTTGCAGCAGCGTGGCCCGGCCTTCGGAGAGGAGGGCCATTCCTTCCCGAACTGCGGGGTTCTGAAGATACCAGTTGCTCGAACGAAGCCCCTTGATCGCCGCGTCGAAGTCGACGGGCCCCTCCCGGTCGGCGACATAGGTGCGATCGGCGAGCGCCTCCGCCGGCGGTGCCGCGAGGAAGGCCGCGAGCGCTGCGCCCTCAACAGGTTCAACCCACTCGATGGCGACGGCTTCCGGCTCAGCATTTGGCGCGGCGTGCCCGTTCAGGAATCCGGCCGCGCCCTCGCTTTCATTCTCGCTGGCGACCGCATCGTCTGAGATCGCCGTCTGCTCGTCGGTCGCCTCCTCCTCCTCGGCTCCCACCTGCACCGCGCGCGCAAGTTCGGAGAACTTGAAGCCCACTTCGTGATTGTTCGCCACAACGGCCAGTTGCGGGACTGTCGCGATATATAGCAACATGGCGCCGGTCCGCTTACGGAGCTCGTGCACCAGCATCGGCTGGGCCACGGTAAGCTGCGCGGGACCACTCTGGGGATTGGGCTTAGTGCGACCATCACTGTCCACGATTCGACTTGGGGTGTAGGACCAGTCGGGCTTGATGTCGTGGGTGATGATGATGACAGCCGTAGTCTCGGGCGCCTCGAACTCCACGAACCTTAGAATCTCGTCCCAGATCGCCAGATCGCCGAAGCGATTGGCGCCTGACATCGCCGGCACACCCGCGGCCAGATTTGCCGCCTGCGCCCCCTTCCCCTTGCGCAAGTCCTTGTAGCCGGGGGGCACGCGGAGCTCGGCGCGCGCCTCATATGCCTCGTGCAGGGCCGACATATTAGAGAATATATCACCGTCGAGTGCGAGCGCATTGAAAACGGGGAGCAGCTGCTGGTGCAGTTTCTCCAGCTTCTCGCCCTTGGTCACCGGGCCGACCAGCCGGCGCACCTCCGCACGCGCATTGGCAATTTGTCGGAGATAGCTGGCCCGGTCCACGAAGCCGTTCGCCAGCGCCCATTCGTCGTCCGCGACCAACGGGGCCATCTGCTCGAAACGCTCCATCAGCTTGCCGAGCGGCTTGAACTCCTGTCCGAAAGGATAGAGCTTTTCGCTGGCGTCGCGATGCGCCGAGAATTCATGGATCGCGCGGCGCGGCACGTGGATCCGCCCAGCTTGCGGTCCGGCTTGGAGCCAGGCGCACAGATCGGTTCGCGCGCCTTGATGGAGGCCATAGGTCCACATAAGGACATTGGTGTCGAGAAAGATGCGCGACGCGGGATCAATCAGGGCGGCGGCGATCTCGCGCTCCAGCTCGAGGCGATCGACAGGCTCGATAATCAAGGGGTCAAATGCCGCAGCCATCATCAATCCGATCGTCCGTGTAGTGGTCCCTAGACCGCCTAGCCGAGGGCGAGGTCACTTGAGACCACGTGAGCCGGTTGAAGCCAGAATCTCTTTTGCATGAGCGAGCTCCCGGATGGAAGAGTCACCAGAAAAATCTTGCCAAACCGCCCGAGGATCTATTCAGTTGCTTCTCCATTTGCGAAATCATCGAGGGGAGAAAGTCAGTGACCGTTGGAAGGCCCCGGGCGATCGACCTATATTCCGGGGTCGGTGGATGGTCGCTCGGCCTGCGCCTGGCAGGCATCGAGGTAGTCGCGTCCTACGAGCACTGGGGTCCGGCGAACGAGACGAACTTCAAGAATAACTCCCACCACGCCCAGACGGTCGATATCAGGCGGCTCGCGCTCGAGGACCTTCCCGAGGACATCGACATCGTTGTGGGAAGTCCTCCCTGCACGCAGTTCTCATTCAGCAACCGTGGCGGCGGGGGGGATATCGCGGACGGCCTCCAAGACATCATCCGCTTCCTGAGGATCGTCGATCATCTGAAGCCCCGAGTATGGGCGATGGAGAACGTGCCGCGCGTCGCCAAAATAATAGAGGCCGAACTCGCGGAGGGCGGCCTTCTCGAGGAGTTTTCTCACTTAGGCTGCATTACGCACACAGTCGACATGGCGGAATACGGTCTTCCCCAACGAAGGAAACGCTGCATCGCGGGCAACTTCGACGTCGGATTGCTCGAGGCGCAGCGAGGGAACGCGCCAGAAACGACGCTCGGCGAAGTGATCGGCGCTCTCGCCGCCGACCCCGTCATCGATCCACTGTTCGGCCTAACGATACCCCAGACGGAACTAACCGAGCACGACAAGGAGGCGAGCCTAAGCGTGGAGGAGGTCCGCATCAACCGGGCAAGCAAGACCACCCACACCGTCTACAACACCATGCCTTTCCCCGACCGCCTCGATCGAACCGTCCGCACCATCACAGCCACCTGCACGCGCGTCTCGCGCGAGAGTATCGTGATTCCGGTTGAGGGCGATGCCGGGACGTTTCGCAGGCTGACGCTACGAGAGCGCGCGAGCCTCCAGGGCTTTCCCGTGACATTCCAGTTCTATGGTGCGAACTATAGTCAGAAGCTGCGCATGATCGGCAACGCAGTTCCTCCGGCTTTCACTTACCTGATGGGGCACGTTCTGCAGGGTCACGTCCTCGCGAACGTCGAACCCCTACGCCTTGTGGCGGCCGGTCTGAGACGTCCCGGCCCAACGCCGATTGAGACCCCGCCCGACCGTGTCGGCGGGACGTATCCCGCATCGAGAAGGTTCCGGTTTGCTGTCCCCAGCCTTCAACTCAAGAGCGGTGTCAGGTTCGAACTACGCAACGATACCACGCACGATCCGGTCTCTTGGAGCATGGCATTCTATTTCGGCACGTCGAAATCGATCCTCGCCATTAAGCTCAATACCGCTCTGAACAAGGCACTCGTCGCCCAAATGTCTGCCGAGCTCTGCGCGGCCGTGGCGGAGGGCTTGGACGCGATCGGGCGGTTTGTCACGAACGCCGACATCGCCAGCATGCAGACGGTCTGGACCCACAGGGGCCCTGGTGGGATGCGGCCATTCATGCTGCTGGACGAGATCGACGAGGTCGGCGCGCTCGTCAGGAAAGCGATAGAACCACACGACGACGAGGCCCGACGGCTGGTCGATGTGGCGCTCCTATGGGAACACGGTGAGAATTGGGATCGGCTTCCTGGCGTAGCGAAGCTACAAAGGAACGCTTCGCTTATCCTCTCGGGACTCCTGATCGGCTCCAGGATCAATGACCTACTGGCAAGCCGAAGTCATGCGGTAATGCCCATGATCGCCGCGACGGCAAAGAAATGATCGGATCGAATCGGCAACGTATATCGGATGCATGGTCGACCAGCTCTCAACCGCCAAGCGAAACGCGCGCATAGCAGGCACGAGGAAGTCCCCGAACCAATGGTGCGACGGCTTCTGCTAAACCCCGGCTATCGGTTCCGCGTCTAGGTTGCTAGCGTGACCTAGCAGTCGCCAGGAAGGATGGCTGCTTTTTGCGACCCAGGGCTAAAGTTTGGCGCGCGTCCCGACTACACGCACGGAGTTCTGCCGGCCAAGTTGTTTGCAACCATGAGCGCGCAGAGCACCTCGAACACGCGTCCGGGGTAAAGGGGTGGCAAACGCTCACAATCCGGGAGTGCGGAACGCGCGATGCGGATGAGCAGATTGCAAGATTTACGGCATTCTTTGGCGACCACCGCATTGCTGATTAACGCGTTACAGCTATGTGCTCGAACGATGTCGCCTCAACGCGCCACCCGCTTTCGGGGAGCGCGAACATTTCCGGCGTCGGCCCCGTTATAACTTGAGGCACGTATCCCCGCTGTTCGCAGCAGGTGCGGTCGACCAAGTAGAGGGCGTAGGACTCGCCGAATTCCCGTGCCACTGCGATCTCGTTCCGAGACCAGTGGAACACTTTCGCGGTCCCGTGCGATTTGACCTCAATGAACAGGTCGTGTTGCAGCGACGTCAGCGACGAGAACGACAGGATGTCGTATCCGGCCGACACATCGTCTTGGGACACCCTCCGAATCTGGTCGCGCAAGGGATGGCCGCGAAGCCTCAGCCGCTCAAAGTCGAGAACCCACCGCTCAGCGGCCTCGCCATGCTCAGCCTGTAGTTCCTGCTTGGCGGCGAGGTCAGCTAGCGACTGGGCCCTGCGCGGCCGACTGGCGTTCCCCTCGCGGATATCGCCGAGAAATGTATGGTGCCTCTCCGCCGCGAGTATCCAGAAACGGCTCTCCACTGCGGGGCGCCGCGCGACGCCGAAGTCGACGATCCACATGGCGAGTCCGTCAGGCATCGCAGGCATCGTCATTGTGTCCAAGACCAGGTCGCCAGTCGAGCCATCCATCCGCACGCACGACCAGGATTCGCCCTCGGAGAGCACTGACGACAATTCCCCGGCCACACGGTCTGCTATGAACCGATGCCAATCGTCCGGCCGGGCGGCGGATAGGACCAAGCCCCCGTCGGGGGCATCGACCACGATGCCGTAGGCCGTCAGCTTCGCGAGCGTGGCCCGCGCACGGGACCATGGGGCAGGCGTTGATGCCACGAGGTCGCGGATTGCCTGCTCGGCGGTGATGCCTCGCGGCTTGGCGGAGAGCAGCTCAATCAGCGCGGCCGTAGACGCCGCCGAGAGGAGGCCGCTACCGGGTCTTGCGGCGCTCATAGGCCTCCAAGATCGCACGCAGATCGCCGGGCGCGTCGTCGTCGGCGGCCGTCAGCAGAGGGACTTCGCCGGAATCGACTAGATCAGCCATACGCAATTCCTTCATCTTCAGGCGGAGATCGATATCTTGGTCGACGGTGTCCGGCGTGATGAGGTGATAGTAAGTGACGGGCCCGCCGCCGAGCGGGTTGTAGCGATGGATGCGGTCCTTCGATTGGATGAAGCGCCCGGCATTGAAGTCGCGGTCGAAGTAGACTGCGGTCCTGCAGGCCTTGTGCAGGGATATGGATTCGCCCACGGCCTGAGGGTTAGCGATGAGGATTGCCTTGCCCGGCGTCGAGTGGAACCGGTCGATGATCTCCTCCCGCGTCCCGAGGTCAGGTGCCGACTCGTCTTCGCCGCCGTCCACCTTAGTGGCCCCGGTGAGCACCTCGACGAACGGTGCAAGGCCAGAGAGAGCGTTTTTCAGAAGCTCAAGGTTTCCAAGGAAATAAGACCAGACCAGCACTTTGCCCTGCTCTAAGAGCGTTCGGTCTACGAGCGAGCGGCAGACTGCGAGGCGCGCCAAGTCTCGCTCGGCGTCGAAACCCCGTATGAGGTCAGCGACCTCGAGCTCCGCCACGTTCAGGTCCCCGCTACCTCCCGTGTCAAACACGGCGTCCTCAAGCTCCAGCGGTCGCATTAGGAGCCCGGGGTTCACTACCGCCTGTCGCAATCTGATCAGCCGAGCGCGAAGGCGGACGTTGTCCCGTGGACCCTCGATCGCCTGCCTTAGGTGCGGCACGATCCTACTCTCTAGGGCTCGGTAAATCCTCCGGTGGTCCTCGGCCATGGGGACAACAATGCGCTCCTCGTCGGCCCTCGGTAGCGAGAGGTCGGACTTGCGGATGCGTGTATAGAATGGTTGGATTTTGGCTTTCAGCTCGGGGATTGCGTTCGACATCGAGCCGTCCGTCATCGCCCGAAGGGATGCCGCCGGAAAGCCTACCACGTCCCGGTTCGGATATAGGAACCTGAAGAGGTTGGAGAGGTCTTCATAGCCGTTCGGCGCCGGCGTCCCCGTCAAGACTACGCGCGACCTTGCAAGGGGGGCGAGTCTTAGAACCGCCGCGGCCTGCATCCCGTCGCGGCTCTTTATGTAGTGGGCCTCATCGAGCACGACCATCGACTTCGGGGACACATGCTTCAGAAACGTGCGGAATTCGTCCTCTGTTTTTGCTAACGTCTGGTAGGTCGTCAGCGTGACCTCGGTAGACCGCGATCCCGGCGTGATGCCGCGTAGATAATCGACGCGCACCGCCGGCGCGACCGCGCCGGAGATACGGCGCGAGGTCGGTCGCCGCCCAAAGATCGAGACGAACTCGTCCTCCCATGCCTTGAAGGACGACAACGGCCCGACGATCAGCAAGCGGTCGATCGAACGCGGGTCATCCGCCGGTAGGCTGCACAGGTAAGCATATGCGGCGTATACGACTGAAGTCTTGCCCGCCCCAGGGACCGAAAAATTGCACGCGTTCTGCGAGAAGGCCAGGTGGAAGGCGGAGAGCAGCTGCTTGCGGTAGAAGACCCTTCCGGGACAACACGATTCGACGACCTCGACGAATCGGCGGAAGTCCTCTGTGTCGATCTTAGCGTTCCAGATTTCGCTCGCCGCTTGCGCGAAGCCTGCGAAGGCTCGTTCGTCGGCCTCGACTATGTCTAATGCATCCGAGACGTTTCCGCCTGTGTCCACCTCGACCCCGAGCTTCCCAAGGAGGCGGACGAGCGTCTGGTATCTGGCGGCGAGCTCAGGCTGACGCGTCGGAATCTGTAGCACGCCGTCCTCACTGACGCGCCCCCCGGTCTGCCGGGAGAACGCGGCGAGCAACGGGTGTCCCACCGAGGGCCCAAGGTCGCGAAGCAGAAGCAACTCGTCGGCGGGATTGAACTCGATCGACGCCATTGCCGTGTCAGCTCTCGCCCCCCTTGCTCCTTCGGTCGAAGCCCTTCTTGATGCTGAAGACGATCCGACCGATATCGAGGAGCAGGAGTCGGTTTTCCTCCGATGAGTAGACCGCCTCACCCGCGACATCGATCTTTTCGAGTTGATCCTTGGCGCGCTTGAGCGCCTCGCCAGGCTCGAGCGTCTGATTGGCCAGGTTGAGCTTGTAGCTCGCTTGGCCGAAGTTACCGCGCATAGGGCCCGAAACCTTCGCTCTCCACGCCTTATCGCGCGCTCGGGCAGCGTCGAGCTTCGTTGCATAGGCATCAGGATCAGACCGTATATACGCTTCGAGTGTTCCCATGCCCATGGTTATGGGATCAACATCCTTCGTGTGCGTGTCTCGGAAGCGTTGCCAGATGTCCTTGTTGGAGAAGAAATTCCTGTTCTTCCCCTGATGCGAAATCTCCCGGTAGACCTTCTTGGCATCATCAAACTCGTTGAGGCGGATGTAGTCGAACTGAATAAGACGCAGCTGGAGAGGGTCGATTTCTGCGTCGAAAGCCCAAGGAACTTTTGCCTTGCCGGTCGTGATCCGCTTGAGATCATTATAGAGATCGACGAACATTCCCTCCTTGGTGCCATCCGCGTCCTTCAGCATGAGATACAGATTTGAGCAGCCGATATGCTCGAGGTAGTCATCCATCAATTGCATGATCTCGAGCAGCTTTCGGGCATTCCCCTTGGCTTCGCCCATCAAGCTGTCGATCTCCGCCTCAGGGATGTTGAGGTCCTCGTGCAGCCGGCGGACATGGAGATACTTCTGAAGTGGGCCGTAGTCGACCTTGGCGTCTTCCCCCAACTGATACTGGGTCTCGAGCCGAACGATCTCGGTCTGATTGTCCGCGTAGGCCTGAGGCAGAATAATGGCGTCGAAGTATTGCTTGGTCTTGGTCTTCTCCTCGAGTTTGCGGAGGAGCATTGCACGACGGTTGCCGTCAATGATTACACCGTCGAGGCTGACGATACCGGGACGCTGCTGGCCCTTTGCCTTTAAATCTTCAAGCGTGGCGTTATTGCGACCTTGATTGGAGTCCCACAGCAACTTTTCGATTTTGCCGTGGAGTTCGTCGTCATATGTCCCGTATGGAGCGGCATTCTCTTGCTCCCACGTTAGCATCTCTGCCTCGATGCGACCGTTGTGCCGGTTGTAGATGAGATGGTCGAGGTCGATCCGATGGACATCGAAGGACGTCGTCTCACTCATGTAGAACAGCTTCTGCTTACCTTGAGGCAAACCGTTTCTGCTGAGCTCCGTCAGCTTCGACTTTCGAACATCGGTGGAAAGGACCATCTCATCCCCGCTTTACTTCAAATACTTCGAGTGCCGGGATTCGACACGAGAAACTCCACGCTACATGCGCTGCACCTGCAAGACCAGACTTGCCCGAAAGCCAACATCCCCGTTCCGCATCTTCTCCAAGCGTGGCGATCAAAACGCCGGAAGGCTAGCGTGTAACGACTAGTGATCGCGAGAAAAATTTTCAGGGTCGTGCGCAATATTTGCGCCAAGCGCTTCTGCCCGTCCGATCGTGCTCGCTGGGTGGGGCCTGCCATGACTCGCGCGTCAGATCGTTTCCAGCGACACTTCGCCGACGGCACAATGATCACCGCGGAGAATTTGCAGGACCGCGATACCACCACCTTTACTCGGTCGGAATTCACCCCGTCATTCTCATAGGAGAAAAATTTGCCACGATGAGCAACTGATTTTGAACGTCAGCGCGTGGGAGAGACGACGGAAGATTAGGAGTTCTTGAGTGCCTTAGTTCGTCAGCCAGCCTCGAACTCGACCCGAACGCCGGAAACGCAAGACACGCTGACGTCGCACGTGGATTGCACCCGTTTTTCCATCGCCCGCTGATAGGCAGCACCCAGGTTGATTCGCACTGCCAATTCTAGGGCTTCCATGTCCATCCTTGGGGGAACGGCACTCATAAAATAGCAATCCTTAGTCGTCCTAAAGGACTGAATTACACGTGCGCCTGCTACATAAGTGCGGCCTCGATTTTCTCCCGGTCAGAGACTGAAAGGCCCTCAGATGCAGCATCCGGGCGTAACGAGCGGATTAGCTCCAACACTTTTAATTCATTTTGGCTGATCCACCTCTTAGGCGTGGCTCGATTTTGAACTATGTCTTTAAGGACCAAGCGTTGGGACCTCGTCATAGTCGGATCGGCGGAGAAGACGGCATCAAGTGCCTCCTCTACAGGAATCTTTGCGGAAGGGGCACAGTCAAGCATAAGTAGGTTCCAATCTACTTCCGGATGGCGTTGATATACGACTGCTCTCAGAAATTCGCTAAATTCAAGCTCCAATGCCTCGGCTAGCTCTTCAGCTCGATCAATTGGGATCGGCGCACGTCCGCTTACCATGTGATGAAGAACTGTTGAGTTCTTATAACCTAATTTTACACTAATTTGCCTAACACTTAGCTTTCTCTTCTGTTTTGCCTCCAACAAGCCCTGAGGTATCATGTGAGCCGCGCGCGAACTCTCATAGGGAAATTTGTCTTCTATGGTGGGCGCCTGCATCATATTAATGTGGCTGTCCAATCGTTTACTCGACTATTCGCCCCTCAGAAGGCCTCTGTCGGCAGAACCAATTGTGATGGTAATGCCGACCTCGCGCTCTCTCCGTTCGACTCACTTATGCTTGGGCAGCGGGACGCCGAGGTGACGGGCCAACCTTGCGCTCAAATAGCTTGCACTGACGGACCTTGCCCTGATGCTGTAATAGGCATTGAGAAGAGGCGCCCCTGCGGATCATCGATGCGCCCAGCCGTTCAAATGGTTGAGTTCCACGATACCGACCGGACCGAATTCGAGCAGTCGCGGAAGATTGGCCCGCTGATCATCGGGCAGACCGACCATACCGTCTGCGATCCTCAGCATCTTCGCGCCGTCCGTAGGCACGCCCAACGCCACGGTGAACACCGACGCGGCTATGTCGATATTCGGTGCGACCGCATAGAGGTCGCCACCGCCATCATCGACCAGCCGGAAGAGCTTGAGCTGCTCTACGGGTGCGGTGTGTGCGATCCACCCGATCGGGCTGTAGCTGGCGAAACCTACCGGAGCCGTCCGTAGAAGCTGATCGAGACCGCGCCGGTGGTCTTGGCATAGCGTGTCGTCCACCCGCGTAAGTGACAGATCGTTGTGTTCGCGGCCAAATGTCCGCTCGTGTTCGACGACGGTCATCCAAGCCCGGTCGTGCGAAGGCGCGACGATGTGCGCGCGCACTTCACGATCCTCCCGCTCGATGATGCATTGGTAGAGGCGAAATTTCATGTGCTTAGACCTTTATGCTGTGGTTGGTGCAGCAAGGTCTAAAAGCACGCCGGTTGGGTGTCGGGTGGGCAATGCGGTTTGCGACAAAGTAGGTTTATCGCATCAAGCCACATGCAAACGCGGACGACAGCCAGGAGCTCAGAGATCCGGGTTTCACTCCGAGCTCAGTGTATGAGTGAAAAGCAGTCGAGAAGAAATTTCATCGATTATCGCTCAAGATACATCAACATGTCTCAACCTCCCGGTCAGGAGAGAAACAAGAGCACACGCCGGAGTGTGCGAAAGCCGGTGAGTGAGCGTAGCGAACGAACTTTGCGTCGTCGCACACGAGGCCGTGGCTCTGTCCCTCGCTGCGAGCGAAGCGAGCGTAGCGAGGGACGCCTCTTTATGGGTCTGCACTTGGGGTTGCCACCACCGCTACGCGGCGGCGGCCTGCCTCCTGGAGAGGTCATTGCTCCGCTCGCTTCGCTCGCTTCACATGACATCTCTCCAGTTCGGCTGTTACGCCTGCGCTTCGCTCCGGCGTTCATCTTCTGATCTCTACCCATGTCATGGGGTGGGGTAGGATCCGATTTGGTGAAAGCCCGATTTGGACGGAGGTTTTTGACGCTTAGGGACTTTCAAACCCCCGTCCAAAATTCTTAGCATCCTGAGACCATCGGCGCGAGATGGGGAAGCTTCGGTCTAGTCGGCGGGGTCCGTCAGATCGAATATCGCATCGGGGTGAAATCCGTGGCCGTATGGCTTCGGAGCGGTCTCATTGAATGGATCGAAAAGCGGCCAAGTGCCGTCCGCTTCGAACTCGTCGACCCGCTTGAGGATTTCTTCGATCCTCTTGATGAGGGTGACCGGACTGTCCTTCGGTATCTTGTCGGTTTCCTGAAGCCGATCGAAAACGGCCCTGCCAGAACTAGGCCGCCGCTCCTCCATCAACTCTTCGCGCGCCTGCCATGCATCCGCCATCAGAACCAGTCTCTCTGGTGAGCGATTCCTGATGGTAAGCGGTGCATCCGCCTGATCCCGAAGTCGAAGCAATTCCTCGCACCGAGCGTCTCGATACTCTTGAATGGCTTGACGCATTTTTTTGGAGAGCGGCTTGGGCTTTGGGCGCGAGGGCCTCTTCTTTGGCTTCTTGCGCTGTTTCTCAATGCTCCCAAGCCGTCGGCGTTCTCGATCCAACCGGAGCTCTTCGTCGTTAGCATCCGTCCATTCGTGTTGGTTGATCACAGCTACGAGCGACGCCCATTCGGGGGTTTTGTATCGCTCTACGTAGTCCAGATGGTAGCTGGCTCCCTCCCACCGATCGTGAGCGGCTCTGATGTCAGGTTGGGATTGGATGCGTTCCCAAGCAACGATGGCACAAAATGCCGAAACCGGGCAGCCAGCACACTTGCGGGGTTCAGGGTCCTTGTCACACCAGACGTGTAGTTCGTCCCCACGGCCCATGAGCCATTCAATGGGATCTCCAAAGCATGGGAGCGTCTTCTGACGGGGCCTGGACGTGATATTGCCATTCCCGTCGGTGACGACCGAGCGTTGAGGCCACTTGGGATCTCGCTTCCGATTGAATTTTTGTCGTTCACCCTTCCCCCTCGGATCGGGACGCCCGAAATACATCATCAGTTCGACCTTTTCCGGTCTTCCTCCGCTAGTTCGGCGAGGACCTCGTCGACCTCACGATCTCGCTCTGCTTTCTCGGATCGCTCTTGGGACGTCTTTCGCATCGTCACGACGGCAGGTAGCTCATGAATTGAAAGCCAACGCCGGGCCGGCTTCGGCTCGGCGACTACCTCACGAATTACGCGGCGTTGCTCCGAGTTCAGCGAAGCGAGCGGCGCATCGAAGATGATTTCGAGTTGCGCCGCGAAGCTGTCGGTTCTTGCCGGCTGGTTCGTGATGAGGCTCCATCTGACTTGCGGGTGCCGCTGGTGGAGAACGGCCATGAGAAAGTCAGCCGAATTCATCTCGAAGAAACGGGCAAATTCGTCTGCTTTTTCGATAGGAATCGGGGCTCGTCCGCTTGCCATATGGCTTAAGACGGCCGCCTGTTTGTAGCCGAGCTGCTTTGCGGCTTGTCTTACGCTTAGGTTCTTTTCCTCCTTCGCTCGCTCCAAGGCGAAGTGGAGCATTCGGGCGGCGTTTGTGTCGGCCCATTGGTATCCATCTCGTGACATAGATAGTGTGTGGCATGCCAGCCACATGCGTGTCAATCGTTGATAGCTCTGCTGATGCGTGATATATGCAATGCATGTGTGGCGCATGGTGCGCCTAGCGTTCTATATGGAAAGATACAAATGAACCGCAAAACCTACCGAGTGAAAGAAGTGGCAGAGGCCCTCGGCCTTAGCACCACGACCATCAACAAGCTGATGAGCCTAGGCGAGCTCAAGCGTATCAAGCTCGGCGCGAGCACGCTGATAACCGCAGAATCAGTCGATGCACTTCTCGAACGCTGTGCCGCCGAGGGTGCCTGAAGGATGCCTCTGACGGTCAAGGAAATCGAAAACGCCCAACCGCGATCCAAAGAATGGAAGCTTCCCGACGAGCGGGGTCTATACCTTCTCGTTTCACCCCGAGGATCGAAGCGCTGGCACCTTCGCTACTCCTTCCACGGCGAGAAGAAGAAGATCAGCTTCGGCCCGTTTCCCGAAGTGAGCTTGAAGGCAGCTCGTTCAAAACGGGATGAAGCCCGCGCCCTAGTCGCCGATGGGATCGATCCACTAGCGCGACGGCGAGAAGAGAAGCTTCAAGCTGCGAAGACCTCCGCTGACACCTTCGGCGAGGTCGCACGGGAGTTCATCGCGAAGCGTGCAAATGATGGCGACAATGCAATCGCCGAGACCACGCGCAGCAAGAACGAATGGCTACTATCTCTGCTTGAACCCAAGCTCGGCCATATTCCGGTGCGAGAGCTTACAGCACCTCTGCTTTTGACGGTGCTGGAGGACATCCAATCTTCGGGCCGGCGCGAGACCGCTCGCAGGCTTCGCTCCTTCGTTGGCCGCGTCTTCAAATACGCCAATGCGAAAGGGCGCGCAGAGCACAATCCGGCACCTGCACTCCATGGTGCGCTCGCCACTCCGACAGTTCGTAATCATCCGGCTGTTATCGAACCCGACAAGCTGGGGCACCTACTGCGGGCTATTGACGCTTATGGCGGACATGCATCGACCAACGCTGCCCTGAAGTTGTCTCCGCACCTGTTTCAACGGCCTGGCGAAATCCGGCAAATGAAGTGGGCAGACGTTGATTTCGAGGCCGCCGTCTGGGCGATCCCGGCAGGGGAGACCAAAATGCGGCGTGAGCACCGGGTGCCGCTTTCGCGCCAGGCATTGGACATCATCAGGTCGATGGAGGACGTTGCCGCTTACAGCGAATACGTTTTCCCAAGCTTCAACCCCAAGAAGTCTCTCTCAGAGAACGCCGTCAATGGCGCTCTGAAGCGGCTCGGATACGGCGGCGTGATGACAGCCCATGGCTTTCGAACCACCGCCTCGTCGCTTCTGAACGAGAGCGGGGAGTTCCACCCCGATGCGATCGAACGTGCGCTCGCGCACCAGGATGGCAACGCCGTTCGTGCCGTCTACAACCGAACCCAATACTGGGATGAGCGCGTCCGCATGATGCAATGGTGGTCCGACAGGATCGATTCTTTGAAGGGAAGCAGCGCGGAGTGACGCCTGACCCGAAAAAAGACCCCAAACTGACCCCCCTCGGCATGCGAATGAGGGCACACAGCTGCGAGCAGCCACGGACATCGACCGGCGCTTATCGTATGTTTTTCAGATACTTACGCCCTTCCGCGAATTTGCGCGAACAGGGTGATGGTGCCCAGAAGAGGACTCGAACCTCCACGACCTTGCGATCGCCAGCACCTGAAGCTGGTGCGTCTACCAATTCCGCCATCTGGGCACACGGGGGAGGCCGGTCATCGAAGGCGCGGCCGCCGGGTAGGCGCGGGCCACTAACCGAGGCAGGCCCTACCTGTCAACGCAAATAGCGAAGGCGCATGCCAGCCTTGCGAGGCTCGTCGCCATCCGGCAAAGCGTCGCTCCATATCAATTGCCCAATTGCCCCCTCGGAAAGGCCCACCCGATGCCCATCACCAACCCACTCGCCGACAAGGTGGTGACGATATTCGGCGGCAGCGGCTTCATCGGCCGCCACGTTGCCGAAGACTTGCTGCAGCAGAATGCCCGCGTGCGAATCGCCGCGCGCAATCCGGAGGAAGCGTTCTCGCTCAAGCCGCTGGCGAAACTGGGCCAGCTGCAGTTCGCACGGTGCGACATCCTCGACGAGCGGAGCGTGCGCGCCTGCGTCCAAGGGAGCGACGCGGTGGTCAACCTGGTCGGCACCTTCGAGGGGGACCTGATGAAGCTGATGGGACAGGCTGCGGGCCGTCTGGCGCGTGCCGCGAAGGAAGCGGGCGCGAGCCGCTTCGTCCAGGTCAGCGCGATCGGCGCGAACCGGAACGGCCCCTCAACCTACGCGCAGGCCAAGGCGCTGGGCGAGGAACTGGTGCGCGATGCCTTCCCCAGGGCGACGATCCTGCGCCCCTCGATCATTTTCGGCCCCGATGGCGGTATCCTGACCATGTTTGCGGACCTGATCTCGTCCCTGCCGGTGCTGCCGGTGTTTGCGCCAGATTCGCCGCTGCAGGTGGTCCATGTCGACGATGTCGCTGCCGCGATCACCAAGGCGCTGCTCGATCCGTCGGAATTTGGCGGCAAGACTTACGAGCTGGCAGGGCCGGACCGGTGGACGATGATGGAGCTCAATCAGCGGATCGCCAAGGCGCAGCGGCGCAAGTGCACCTTCCTGCCCATGCCCGACAGTGCCAGCGCCGCTTTCGCTGCGCTCCCCGGCACGCCGATGGGGACGGACCAGTGGCGCATGCTCAAGGCGGGCAGCACGGCGTCCGACGATATGCCGGGCTTCGCAGGACTGGGCATCCAGCCGCGGCCGCTGGAGCTGGTGATCGACCACTACATGGTCCGCTATCGCAAGCATGGCCGCTTTGCGGAGAAGATGGACGGCGCTGGCTAAACGCTGCCCCGTGCGGCTCAACCTTCGGCAGGTGAGCCTTTGCTGTCCGATGTCTGACTGTCGATAATCAGCGCAATCGGTTCGACCAGCAGGATAGCGCCGTCATTGCCGCTGATCCGCATGCGTTCGCCGGCCGGTGTATCGGGACCGCGCGCAATCCACTCGCTGTCGCCCAGCCGCACGCGCCCGCTGCCGCTTTCGATCGGCTGGACCACCAGCACCGTCTCGCCGACCATCCGGCCGCCACGCTGGTTGAGCAGTGGATCGCTGCTGATGATTGGCTTGTCGCGCAGATAACGGCGCGCGCTGTAGACCGCGATCAGCGAGAGCGACACGAAGCTGACGATCTCCAGCGGCCAGCCGAAGGGCAGCACGAACGCCAGCGCGCCGGTGATCAGCGCGGCCACCGCGAGCCAGATGAGGTAGACCCCGGGCGCCAGCAGTTCGAGAACCGCCAGAGCCAGGCCCAGCGCGATCCACAGCCAGTAGTGGTCGATACCGTCGATCATCGCAGCTTATCCATCATTTGGGATCACTGCGCCCCGTATGGGGCACTGATGCCCGTTGCCGCTCGCGCTGGATGGGCACGCCGGAATCTCTGGAGGGTGCGTTCTCGCCCGGCTTGATCGCCTCACGCACAAGCTCGCCGATCCCGCCGATCGAACCAATCAGCTGGGTCGCCTCGACCGGGAACAGGATCGTCTTTGCATTGGGGCTATCGGCGAACTTGCCGATCGCCTTGGTGTATTCCTGCGCGACGAAGTAATTGATCGCCTGGTTGCCCGAGGATGCGATCGCGTCCGACACCATCTGGGTCGCCTTGGCCTCCGCTTCGGCAGCGCGCTCGCGTGCCTCGGCATCGCGGAAGGCGGCTTCGCGCTTGCCCTCGGCTTCGAGGATGGCGGATTGCTTGGAGCCTTCCGAACGCAGGATCGCGCTGGTCTTGTCACCCTCCGCCTCAAGGATCTCGGCACGCTTGAGGCGTTCGGCCTTCATCTGGCGGGCCATTGCTTCGGAGATGTCGCGCGGCGGGCGGATATCCTTGATCTCCACACGGGTGATCTTGATCCCCCAGGGCGAGGTCGCGTGGTCGACCACGCTGAGCAAGCGCGCGTTGATCTCGTCGCGCTTCGACAGTGTCTCGTCCAGATCCATGCTGCCCATAACGGTGCGCAGATTGGTGGTGGTGAGCGCCATGATCGCATAATTCAGGCCGGAGACTTCGTATGCAGCCTTAGGCGCGTCGAGAACCTGGAAGAACACCACTGCATCGACCCCGACCATCGCGTTGTCGGCGGTAATGATTTCCTGGCCCGGAATGTCGAGCACCTGTTCCATCATATTGATGCGGTGTCCGACGCGGTCGATCAGCGGGAAGATGATCGTCAGGCCCGGATCGGCAGCCTTGGTGAACTTGCCGAACCGCTCGATCGTGTAGACGTAGCCCTGCTTGACCATCGTGATCGCGGTCATCAGGAAGACGAGCAGCAGGAACACCAGCAGCCCGAGAACGACAATTCCACCCATGCGACCCACTCCTGATTTTGAAGGAGTTCAGCCTAGCGGGCGGGAGCGGCGAGTCCAAGCGAAACCGGGGTCTGATAGCCGTCCGTGCAAACGTCCCACAACGAAAAAGGGCCGCCCTTTCGAGCGACCCCTTTCACACCCGAGCCGCGCAGTCGCGGCTCAAGGCGATTCCGATAGAATGAGCTTAGTTGCTCACCGCATCGTCGTCACCCGAATCGGCCAGCGCATAAGCACCAGCGATCACACCCGCGATCAGCGCCAGCGCGACGAACTGGGTACCATAGCTAAGGCCGGCGATTTCGCTTTCTTCCGACGTCGGAGCGGCGGTGCGAACGGGTTCGGCCTGAGCGGCAATCGAACCAGTCGCGAGAGCGAGCGCGGCGGCGGCGGTCAAAGTCTTGGCAATACGCACGTATCTTCCCCTCTTAAGAAGCTTCAGCAAGCCCCATGCACAAGCGCTGTCGCCTGCACAAGCCTCTGGATTTGGCTGCGGCATACGATTTTTATCGCTGTCGCATTCTTGCAACAGCGGGGCAGTTGTCAGAGCGCCGTAGCGTAAAGCGCCATCAGATCGGCAAAGGCCTTCTCTGCTGCTGGTTCGGCGTAGGCAGGGCTGTCGGGCACGGTCCAGCCATGGTCGCCATCATAGACCTCGATCCTGGCCGGACGCCCCGCCTCTGCCGCCGCTTCGCGCAGGATACGCTTGTGATCGGGCGCCTCCGCATCGTCGTTCTTCGCGATCGCGACGAGGTAATGCGCCTGCGTATCGTCGAAGGTGCGATGCGGGCTCATCGGATCATCCTCGCGCACCAGCCCGCCACCATGGAAGCTGGCCACGCCCTTGACCCTCGATGGCACCGCTGCCGCCGTCCAGAAGGTGAACGGCCCGCCCATGCAATAGCCCTGCGTGCCGATCCCGCGTGCGGTATCGACCTCTTTCCGAGCGTCGAGCCAGTCGACCGCTGCCTTGGCGTCGCCCATGATTGCCTCGGCGGTCAGCTTCTCGCGCCACGGGCGAACCTTCTGGAATCCCCCACTACCCGCAAATTCCGCGAAGTCGGCGAACTGCTCGCCCGCCACATCGCGGTAGTACGGATTTACTACCAGCACCGCGTAACCGCGCCCCGAAAGCCGCCGGGCCATGGCGCGCTTCGCTTCGCGCAGGCCTGCAATATCGGGCCAGAACAAGACGCCGGGGGCCGGGCCGGAGGCAGGCGCGACGAAGAAGCCATCCATCGTGCCCGCAGAGGTTTCGAAGGAAACCTGCCGCTCGTTTATCGCGGGCATGCTCATGTCGCCATCGCTGCCGCCAGCCATCGGCGTGCAGGCGCCGATAGCGGCCACTCCACCAAGGATGCCGAACTGCCGTCGGTTGAGCCCTTGCCTGGCCCATTGTGCCAGCTTGGCTTCATCGCACATGCGCGTCCCTCCCCCTGATAGTGATCGCGGTTCGAGCCCGCGGCGCAACTCGTTATTGCTGGCGGTTACTGCTTTTCGAAAGCAGCGGTGATCGTCAGCTTCACTTCATCGCTGACCAGCGGAATCGCATAGCCGATCCCGAAATCGGACCGCATGATCGTTGCCGTCCCTTCGAAACCGATCGTTTCGACCTTTTTCATGGGATGGTTGCCTGCACCGGTAAAGCGGGCGTCGAGAGTGACCGGCTTGGTCACGCCATTGATCGTCAGGTCGCCGGTGATGAGGGCGCTGGTGCCGTCTTCCATCACATCGACCTTGCTCGAAACGAAATGCGCAGGCTCGGGCTCGGCACCGAAGAAATCGGGGTCGCCGCCATCCTTGCCGGGACGCAGCAGGTGATCGCGCAGGCCATCGCTGACCACGGCGACGCTGGTGATCGGAATGGTTACGTCGACCTTGGCGGAATCAAGATCGGCGGGATCGATCTGCAGCGTACCCTCAACATCGCCGAACGCGCCGTAATAGGTGTTGAAGCCGAAATGGTTGACCGACCACGCGACCAGCGTGTGCGAGGGATCGGTGGCGTAGGTTCCACCAGTGATCCGGCTGGCATCCATCTGGCCGGGCACCTGCGGAGCACCTTCCTGCAGGGCGAGTGCGGGAACGGTGGCAAGACCGACAAGGGCGGCCACGGTAAGAGACTGGATAATGCGCATGGAAAGAACCCTCCGGAAGTGATCACGTACGGCAGTCGCGCATTTGCGCAGGGAGCGGATCGCGCAAATGCGCGGGCCCGCGCGCGCGTGCCTCCTGAGATAAAGCGCGAAGCCGCGCTCGGTTCCTTCGCGTGAGGTAACGCCGCGCGGCTTACCTGCGAGTCAGCGCGTCCTCGCTCTGGGCCATCAGTGCGTCGATGATGTCCGCTACCGGCTCTTCCTCCCGCACCATGCCGACAGACTGGCCCGCCATCAGGCTGCCGTTCTCGACATCGCCGTCGATTACCGCGCGGCGCAGCGCGCCCGCCCAGTAATGCTCGACCTGCAATTGCGCCTCGGCCATCGCGATCTCCTCGCGGTCGAGCGATCCGGCGATTTCGCGCTGCTTGGCGGTAAATTCCTCGGTGCCCTTGTTCTTGAGCGCGCGCACCGGGATCACCGGCAGCCGCGCGTCGACCTGAACGCTGGCGATCGCTTCGCGCGCTGAGGCGCGGAAGAACGCCTTCTTGAAATTCTCGTGCGCAATACTCTCCGTCGCGCAGGCGAAGCGTGTGCCCAGCTGCACGCCGCATGCACCCATTTCCAGATAGCCCGCGATCGCGCTGCCGCGACCAATGCCACCGGCAACGAAGATCAGGTGCTCCTCGCTCAGTTCGGGGAGGATCTCCTGCGCCAGCACGCTGGTCGAGACCGGGCCAATATGGCCGCCTGCCTCCATCCCTTCGATCACGAGCGCATCCGCGCCCGAGCGGAGCAGCTTCTTGCCCAGTGCCAGAGTCGGCGCGAAGCAGATGACCTTCGCGGGGTTCTTGCCCCCCTTGATCGCCTCGACGCTGCCCTTGGGAGGGATGCCACCGGCCAGCACGACGTGCGTGACGCCATGCTTTTCGCACATCGCGATCAGGTCGAACAGCTGCGGGTGCATGGTGATCAGGTTGACGCCGAAGGGCTTGTCGGTGAGGCTTTTCGTTTCGGCAATCTCGGTATCGAGCAGCTCGGGAGTCATCGCACCGCAGGCGATCACGCCGAAGCCGCCTGCGTTGGAGATGGCGGAAACGAGGTTGCGTTCGGAGACCCAGCTCATCGCGCCGCACAGGATTGCGTGCTTGCTGCCGAGGAATTGGGTGCCGCGCGCCATCAGCGCGTCTGTCTTGGGAGTGTTGCTCATGGGGGCGCGGTTACGAGCCTCTCGCGCGCTGGGCAAGCGCTACAACCAGCCCGCGTCCTTCAGCTCTGCAACACGGGCGCGGGAGACGGGCACCTCAAGCCCGCCCGGCAACACCAGCCGCACATTGCGCTCTTCGCGCTTCACGTCCTCCACCGCATCGCGCGCGACCCACCAGCTGCGGTGAACCTGAGCGCCCTCGACCCCATCCAGCTCGGCCACGGCATCGCGCATCCGCAGCAGGATCAGTTCGGAGCCGAGCGCGGTATGTGCGCGCACGTAATGGTCCTCCATTTCGAGTGCGATCAGGTCGCTGCCCAGATGCGCGGGCAGCCGAGCGAGGAAGGGCGGCTGCTCGGTCGGTGCGTCGGCCACTGGTTGCGGCTCGGCCTGCGGTTCCAGCTCCTGCTCCCCGGGCGATGCTGGCGCGGCCATATCCCGCGCAGCGCGCGTGACGGGCAAAAGGTTGAAAGCCAGCGTAACCACTGCGCCGACCACCAGCACCGCCAGATAATGGATCAGGGCAATGTCGAGCGAGGGCGGAGGGAACGGCCTGAACCCATGGTTTACGAACCACACAAGGATGGCCATCGGCACGGTGGCGATCGCCACGGCCGCGCACCACAGGAACCAGTCCGGCAAGTCCAGCTTCGGGCCGAGCCTCAGTATGATCACCCCGATCGGGCGGTAGAACAGGTACCCCGCCAGCGCCATCGTCACCCAATAGGCCATGCGTCCGGGAAACGACATGAAGCCTGTCCCCAATGGCGCGAGCAGGCCCAGCACCGCGCCGATCGCGATCAGAACCGCCACATCGACGATGATCTGGCGCGCCAGCCGCATGCGTGCCCCGTTTGCCTGCCTTTCCATCGCGCCAGCCTAGCGCCCATTCACGCTTCGTGAAATGGCAAACAGGCGCAAATCCGCACGTTCCACGCATGAACCGCGCCGGTCACGAAGCACGCGTTGCCCGCAAGCGGGACCACGGCATCAAGGGTCCAGACGAACACAGCCAGACGGACTTTGGAGCCTTACCATGACCACCATCGCACTGCCCTTCACCACCAGCACCGCCGCCAAGCCCGCCCGCTCGGGAAAGTTCGATATCGGGCCGGTTACGCGCACCATCGTCAGCCTGGCCTGCTTCACCATGACCTTCGCGTGCGTGGTCGCGCTGGGCAAGGCCGCGCTCGGCATGGTCGACAATCTGCATTATTACGCCAAGCTGCCGATCATGATCCACGTCGCGACCGTACTGCCTGCGGTGCCTCTGGGCGGGTACCTGCTGCTGGCCCCCAAGGGCACGCCGATGCACAAAATGCTGGGCAAGGTCTGGCTGCTGCTGATGCTGGTAACCGCGACCAGTGCGATCTTCATCCAGTCGACCGGCGGCTTCAGCTTCATCCATATCTTCGTGCCAATCACCTTCCATGCCGCGTGGAAGGTCGTCGCCACGGCACGCAAGGGCGACATCGCCGGCCACAAGAAGCACCTCGTGTTCACCTACCTGACCGCGCTGATGATCCCCGGCATCTTCGCCTTCGTCCTGCCCGGCCGCTTGATGAATGTGATGCTGCTGGGGTGAGGGTCAGCGGTAGGTGAGGACGACCTTGCCCGCTGCCTCTTTCGCGAGGCGACGGGCCTCGTCCGTGTCGCTGCCGGTGGCGAGCGCGACTCCCATCCGGCGAAAGGCACGCGTCACTGGCTTGCCGAAGATGCGGATGTCGGCGCCGTTCTCCATCGCATCGGCGAGCCCGTCGTAGGACACGGCTTCGCTCTCGCGGTCGGCGAGGATGACTGCGCTGGCGGCAGGGCGGGAACGGATCATCTCGGGCACCGGCAGGCCCATCACCGCGCGGGCGTGCAGGTCGAACTCGGTCAGGTTCTGGCTGACCAGCGTGACCATGCCCGTGTCGTGCGGGCGCGGCGACAGCTCGGAGAAGATCACCTCGTTATCGCGCACAAAGAACTCGACGCCGAACAATCCGTAGCCGCCGAGGTTGTCGACCACCTTGCGCGCCATTTCCTGCGCTTGCGTAAGCGCGGCCTCGCTCATGCCGTGCGGCTGCCAGCTTTCCTGATAGTCGCCGCGCTCCTGCCGGTGGCCGATCGGCGGGCAGAAGGTGATGCCGTCCTTATTGCGGACGGTCAGCAGAGTGATCTCGTAATCGAAGTCGATAAACTGCTCGACGATCACCCGCGCCCGGTCGCCGCGCATGTTGGCGACAGCGTAGTCCCATGCCGCTTCCAGCCCGGCCTCGTCCTGCACCGTGCTCTGGCCCTTGCCGGAGGAGGACATGACTGGCTTGATGACGCAAGGGAAACCCGTGTCGCCCGCCGCCGCGCGCACTTCGTCGAGACTGGTGGCATAGCCGTAGCGCGAGGTGCACACGCCCAGCTCCTGCGCCGCCAGATCGCGGATCGCGTCGCGGTTCATGGTCAGCTGGGCGGCGCGCGCGGTCGGCACGACATGCACGCCATTGGCCTCGACCTCGGCCAGCACTTCGGTGCGGATCGCCTCGATCTCCGGCACGACATGGTCGGGCGCGTGCTTCTCGATCACCGCGCGCAGCGCATCGCCATCGAGCATCGAGAACACCTCGCGCGCGTCGGCCAGCTGCATCGCGGGGGCATTGTCGTAGCTGTCGCAGGCGATCACGTAAGCGCCGAGACGCTTGGCCGAGATAACGAACTCGCGCCCCAACTCACCCGAGCCGAGCAGCAGGATTTTCGCGGTGTGGCTCACTCAACCAGCCTCAGGCCGCGTCTTCCGCATCCAACCCGTAGGCCGTATGCAGCACGCGCACTGCCAGCTCTGTTTCGTCCTCGTCGATCATCACGGAGACCTTGATCTCGCTCGTGGTGATTGCCTGGATGTTGATCCCGCGATCGGCCAGCGCGCGGAACATATCGCTCGCAACCCCTGCGTGGCTCTTCATGCCGACGCCGACGACGCTGATCTTCGCGATATGGCTGTCGGTGATGATCCGGTTGTAGCCGATCGCCTCGCGCTTGTCCTCCAGCAGGGCCTGCGCGCGGGCGAGGTCGGTCTGGGGGATTGTGAAGGTCACGTCGGTCTCGCCCTTGTCGCGGCCGACGTTCTGAATGATCATGTCGACATTGATGCTGGCTTCGGCGAGCGGGCCGAAGATCTCCGCCACTGCGCCCGGCTTGTCGGGCACGCGGGTGAGGATGATCTTGGCTTCGTTCTTGTCGTGCGCGATGCCGGTGACGAGCTTGCGTTCCATTTTTCCCTCTTCGACCATCCGCTCCATTTCATCTTCGGAAACGATCAGCGTGCCCGGCAGATCGTCTGCCGGAGTCGCGTTGTCGTCCACGAAGCTGGAAAGAACCTGTATGCGTACGCCTTCCTTCATCGCGAGGCTGACAGAGCGGGTCTGCAACACCTTCGCGCCGACGGAAGCGAGTTCGAGCATTTCTTCGTAGGTCACCGCCTTGAGCTTGCGCGCCTTGGCGACGATGCGCGGGTCGGTGGTGTAGACCCCGTCCACATCGGTGTAGATATCGCACCGGTCGGCCTTCACTGCCGCCGCCACCGCGACCGCGCTGGTGTCAGACCCGCCACGGCCCATGGTGGTGACGCGGCCCTCCGCGCTCAGGCCCTGGAAGCCGGGGATCACCGCGATGGTGCCTTCGGCCATGCTGGCGAGCAAAGCCTCGCTATCGATCGCGTCGACCCGCGCCTTGGCATGAGCCTCCACCGTGCGGAGCGGCAACTGCCAGCCGAGCCAGCTGCGCGCCTTCTGTCCCAGCGATTGCAGCGTCAGTGCGAGCAGTCCTGAAGTGACCTGCTCGCCGCTTGCAACGACCACGTCGTATTCCGCCGGATCGTAGAGCGCGTGCGCCTCGCGTGCGAAGTTGACCAGCCGGTCGGTCTCGCCCGCCATCGCGCTGACCACGACCGCCACCTCGTTCGCCGGACCCCCGTCTTTCGGGGCCGCCTGCTTGCGCACGATCTGCGCCACACGGCGAATGCGTTCGGTCCCCGCCATCGAGGTGCCGCCGAATTTCATCACGATCCGCGCCAAGGGCGAAGCCTTCCTCGCTGGTGCCACTTTCGGCGCGGTGTTAGGGAGCACGGATGAGCGATGCAACAGCAACCATCCGCCCCGACGAAGCAGCCCATTTCGGTGCGCTGGCGGCGGACTGGTGGGATCCCAAGGGTTCCTCCGCCATGCTCCACCGCCTGAACCCGGTGCGGCTGGGCTTCGTGAGAGACGCGATCGACCGCCACTGGGGCGGCGATATCGAAAGCGCTTCGCCGCTTGCGGGCAAAGCGGCTGTCGACGTCGGCTGCGGCGCGGGCCTGCTGTGCGAGCCTTTGTCGCGGCTCGGCGCTGCAGTCACGGGCGTCGATGCCGCGCCCGAAAACGTGGCGGCAGCGGCGGCCCATGCCGAGGCGGCGGGGCTCGATATCCGCTACATGGCGGGCGAGATCGGCACGCTGGATCTGGGCACCTTCGACCTTGTCACCTGCATGGAGGTGATCGAGCATGTCGCGGACAAGCCTGCCTTCCTCGCCGCACTGGTGTCGAAGCTCGATCCTCACGGCCTGCTGGTCCTTTCCACACCCAACCGCACCGCTGCCAGCCGCCTGCTGCTGGTCGGCGCGGCGGAAGCGGTGGGTGCGGTGCCCAGGGGCACGCACCACTGGGACGACTTCGTGACGCCCGAGGAGCTGGAAGCCCTGCTCGCCGATGCGGGCCTTACCGTCACTCAGACCAAGGGTATCGCCTGGCGGCCGGGCAAGGGCCTGCACCTGTCGGACGACATGAGCCTCAACTACATCCTTGCCGCGCGACGCGCCTAGTCCGCACGCACCAGCCCCGGATCGTCGGTGAAGTAGCCGTCGACCCCGGCGGCCTTCAGCAGTTTCACCAGCCCCCGGATGTCGCCGATGCCGTTCTCGGTTGCATCCGAGCGTAGCGAGGGCGGCAGAAACACGTTTTCCTTGCGCACGGTCCAGGGATGGACCTGCAAGCCCGCCGCATGGGCATCGCGCACCAGATCGGTCGGCGTGCCGTCTTCGCCGAGCACGTGGCCCATCCACGGACCGATCCCGTCCGCATAGGTCGCCACTTCGGCAAGGCCCGACGGCGTCATGATGCCCGCCCAGGTCATTGCCGGCTCGTCGAACGGGCCGCCTTCGGGGCGGATCAGCAGGATCAGCGGAGTGTCGATCATCTTGTCGAGCCGTTGGAGCGGAGTCACGTCGAACACCTGGACGAACACGTCCGCATCCGCGCCATCCAGTCCTTCTTCCTTCAGCTGGCGGACCAGCAGGTCGACCGTGTCGATCCCTGATTCCTGCAACAGCCAGGTGGGATGCTTGAGTTCGGGATAGAGACCGATCTTGCGGCCGGTCTCCGCTTCCTTCGCGCGTTTCAGGGCGATGATGTCGGCAAAGGTGGGGATCGCGTAGAGCCCGTCGAACCGCGCATTGGCCGGGCGCAGCGCGGGCATCCGCTCTTTCGCGCGCAGCGTCTGCAATTCGGCGAGCGTGAAGTCTTCCGCGAACCAGCCGTTGACCATCTGGCCTTCGATGTTCTTGGTCCGGCGCCGGTCGGCGAACTCGGGATGGTCGGCGACATTGGTGGTCTCGCCGATCTCGTTCTCGTGCCGGGCGACCAGCACCAGATCCTTGGTCACAACCAGATCGGGCTCGATATAGTCGGCGCCTTCGTCGATCGCGCGTTCGTAGCTGGCCAGCGTATGCTCGGGCCGTTCGCCGCTCGCGCCGCGATGGGCGATCACCAGCATGTCGCCATCGGCATTGACGGGGGTGAGGTCAGACATGGCCTGCGCGCTCGCACAGACGGGTGACAGCACAATTGCAAGCGGGGCCATTGCAACCGCAGCAAGCCATTTCAGCACACTTCATCCTTCCATTGATCTTCCGTAAAGCCGACCAGCAATGCGCCGTCATGCTCCAGCACGGGGCGTTTGATCAGGCTTGGATGTTGCACCATCAAGGCAATCGCCTTCTCGCGCGTCAGATCGGTCTTGTCGCCCTCGTCCAGCTTGCGAAACGTTGTCCCGCGCCTGTTCAGCAGCGCCTCCCAGCCGGCGGTATCGGCCCATCCGCCGAGCTCATCGGCGCTCGGCGCGGCCTTCTTGAAGTCGCGGAAGGTGTGTTCGATACCCTGCGCCTCCAGCCACTTCCTCGCCTTCTTCACCGTGTCGCAATTGGGGATGCCATTGAGCGTGATGGTCATACGTCCTCATCATATTGGTAGTGGGTCACCTGCGGATCGAGGCAGGTGAACATCGTGTATCCGGCGTAGTGGTGCTTCCTGCCCGCGCCCTGAACGCTGGCATGGTAGGGGTGGCAGCGCCACGCCTTGGCCGCTTCGCGCGTCGCCCATTCGGAGATGGTGACCGTCTCGCCATCAGCAGCGGTATAGGTCTTCACTGCCAGGAAACCGGGTTGCTCGCGCGCCAGCGCCTCCATCGCATCGGCGTGTTCGGCATAGGCCGCCGCGTCGTAGCCGGCGCGTTTGCGGCTGCGGAAGACGACCAGATACATCAGCCGATTCGCCCGCCACCCACCGCGCGCCTGAGACACCTGAGACACTGTCCAGAGACACAAAAAGCTCCGCCGAGCAGGTGCCGCGGCGGAGCGTCTGACAAGCGATGGGTGTGGCTCGACATGCGCGCGGGCTTAGCGCGCCACGGATGATTAGGACAGCGCCATGCGCCGCCCCGACCGATCATTTCCCCTAGCCGAAGCGGAAATCGATTATCCGGCCCGAGGCGCTGAACTGGCAGGTGAACTGGTCGCGCGCCGGATCGCGCACGGCGATGCGGCCCTGCACGGTGTAGACGCCGCGATCGCGCTCCTCGGCATAGGTGATCTCGACCCTGCCGGTGCGGCTTGCCTCGCGTCCGCAGGCGTTGACCGCCGCACGCTCGAACTCGCTGTTCTGACGATAGGAATAGCCGTATCCGTCACCATAGCCGCCGCCATAACCATCATTATAGCCGCCGCCCGGCCCGTAGCCATCGTCGTACCCGTAACCCGGGCCATAGGCGCAGCCGCCCAGCAGAAGCGTGCCGGCCAGCAGAGCAGGCATCGTCAGTTTACGCATGGAATCTCTCCCCAAAAATTGCGAGCCCACCAACCCCGCTGTTCGAATGGAGACTCTACGATCGGAGAAATCCTGTGTTCCCGCCGTGGCTTGGCAACGACGCCCGGGGCCGGGGGCACATGGGGGAGCACGGGGGAGCACGGGGGCCTAGGGCGCGTGGGCATCGGCGATGGCCACCGCCAGCGCATCGGCCGCGTCCGCCCCGGCGATGGTCACCCCCGGCAATAGCACCTTGAGCATTGCCTGGACCTGCCTCTTCTCCGCCGCGCCGGTGCCGACCACCGATTTCTTGACGTAGCGCGCGGCATGTTCGCGCACGTCGAGGCCATGCGCTCCGCACGCGGCAAGCACGCTGCCGCGTGCCTGCGCCAGCTTGAGCGTGGATTTGGGGTTCTTGTTGAGGAAGATTTCCTCGCACGCGGCGCGGGTCGGCTGGTGATGCGCGATCACCACCGCCAGCTCGCGTTGCAGCTGCGCCAGCCGCTCGGTCATCGGAGCCTTCGCATCGGTCGCGATCTGCCCGTTGGCGATGTGGCTCAGGCGAGAGCCCTCGCTGCGGATCACGCCCCAGCCGGTGCAGGTGAGCGAGGGATCGAGGCCGAGGATGATGGTCATAATCTAAACCCTCCCGCTCGCGGGAGGGTCGCGAGACTTGGCGAGCCCACGGCGAGACTTAGTCGCAGCGGGGTGGGCTCTCGCGAGCCCATGCCCACCCCCAGCCCCTCCCGCAAGCGGGAGGGGCGCGGTCTCGGCTAGTCCAACTTCTCCATCACCTCGTCGGAGATGTCGTAATTGCCCCAGACGGTCTGCACGTCGTCATCGTCGTCGAGCGCGTCGATCAGCTTGAGCAGGGTGCCCGCGGTCTTCTCGTCCATGTCGACCGTGAGGTTGGGCTTCCACGCCAGCTTGACGGTTTCCGCTTCGCCGAGCGATTTTTCGAGTGCTTCGGCGACCGCGTGCAGATCTTCCGCAGCGGTCCAGATTTCGTGGCCATCATCGCTCGACGCAATGTCTTCCGCGCCCGCCTCCAGCGCGGCTTCGAGAACCTTTTCCTCGCCGCCGACATCGGCCGGATAGACGATCAGGCCAAGCCGCTCGAACCCGTGCGCGACCGATCCTTCGGTGCCCAGGTTGCCGCCGTTCTTGGAGAACGCGGTGCGGATATTGGTGGCGGTGCGGTTGCGGTTGTCGGTCAGCGCCTCGACGATGATCGCGCTGCCGCCCGGGCCGTAGCCTTCGTAACGCACTTCCTCGTAATTATCGCCGTCATTGGCGGAAGCCTTGTCGATCGCGCGCTGGATGTTGTCCTTGGGCATCGACTGCGCTTTTGCGGCATTGATCGCGAGGCGCAGGCGCGGGTTCATGTCCGGATCGGGCATACCCATCTTCGCCGCGACGGTGATTTCGCGGGAAAGCTTGGAAAACAGGTTGGAGCGCTTTTTGTCCTGCGCACCCTTGCGGTGCATGATATTCTTGAATTTGGAATGGCCTGCCATGGGAACCTGCAAAAAGTGATACTTTTGGGGCCCCGGAGTGGGACCCCATCAGGCGAACCGCACTAGCGAAGGTCTGCGTGAACGACAACGCCGTGTCGCGTGCCCCTGCCAACTGGGCTGCGACGACTAGAGCCGCACCGCCGTGCCGCTGGCACTGACCATCAGCATCGAGCCGGTATCGCCGATCACCTCGTAGTCGAGGTCGACGCCGACCACCGCATTGGCGCCGAGCTTCTGCGCCTCGGCCTGCATTTCCTCGATCGCGTCGTGGCGCGCCTGCTTGAGCACTTTTTCATAGGAGCCCGCACGCCCGCCCACGATGTCGCGGATGCCCGCGAACAGGTCGCGGAACATGTTCGCGCCGATGATCGCCTCGCCGGTCACGATGCCAAGGTAATCCTGTACCGGGCGCCCCTCGACCGTGGGCGTGGTGGTGACGATGATGCCGGTCTCGGCGGTCTTCCACGGGCTAGCCATTGACTATGATCCCTCCGTTGGGGTGCAGTACCTGGCCCGACATATAGGACGAATCCTCGCACGCGAGGAAGAGGAAAGCGGGCGCGACCTCGTTGGGCTGGCCGGGGCGGCCCATCGGGGTGTCCTCGCCGAAATCGTCCATGTTCTCCGGCGGCTGTCCGCCCATCGGGTTGAGCGGGGTCCAGATCGGTCCGGGCGCGACCGCGTTGACGCGGATGCCGTCGCCGACGAGGTTCTCGCTCAAGGATCGGGTGAAGGCGGTGATCGCGCCCTTGGTGGCGCTGTAGTCGAGCAGGATCGGCGCCCCCTTGTACATCGTCACGCTGGTGCAGTTCACGATCGCCGCGCCCTTCTTCAGATGCGGGCGCGCGGCCTGGACGAGGTAGAACTGGCTGAAGATGTTGGTCTGGAATGTGCGCTGGAGCTGCTGCGCGGTGATATCGGTCACGTCCTCGTCGGGATGCTGTTCGCCCGCGTTGTTGACCAGCACGTCGAGCCCGCCGAAGCGGTCGATCACCGCGCGGACGAGGCCGTCGCAATGGTCCGGATCACCCAGATCGCCGGCCGAGAGCAGCACCTGCGCCCCCTCCGCCTCGCACGCTTCGCGCGTGATTCGGGCATCGTCATGCTCTTCGAGATAGGCGATCGCGACATTCGCGCCCTCGCGCGCGAACAGCACCGCGACCGCGCGACCGATGCCGCTGTCGGCACCGGTCACCAGCGCGGTCTTGCCCTTGAGCCGACCCGAGCCGGGATAGCGCGGCTGCCATTGCGGCTTCTTATCGAGATCGGTCTCGTGCCCCGGCATCCGTGGTTCTTCGGATGTCTCGGGGACGAAGGCGGTGTCGGTTTCGGTCGGCTGGGTCATCGGCGGGCATCCTTGAAAAGAGGGGGTTTTCCTCTTTCAAGCAGTGCCCCGCCCGATGGGTTCCGGCACCCGCCTTTGTTAAGCGGGCAACCCGGCTCAGCCCATGCCGAGCGCGGCCTTATAGGTGTCGAGGATCATTTCCTGTTCGCTGCGGTCGTCGGGTTTCATCTTCCGCAGGCGCACGATCTGGCGCATGATCTTGGGATCATAGCCGACCGCCTTGGCTTCGGCGTAAACATCGCGGATATCGTCGGCGATGCCCTTCTTTTCTTCTTCGAGGCGTTCGATGCGCTCGATCAGCAGGCGCAGGCGGTCGTCGGTGGTCTCGGCCATTGGGGGTAATCTCCGGTAAGGGGTAGAATCGGTTGGCGGCTGGGTAGCCAGCAGGCACCGGGTCGTGAACCCGGCGCGTGCCTAATCCACGCGATTCTTCTTCAGGCTCTCTTCCATCCGGTCGAGCTGGTCCTGCGTGGCGGGGCTCTGGCGGGTCGCCTTCCACTCTTCCTGCGGCATTCCGTGGATCAGCTCGCGCGCTTGCGGCTTGTCGCCTTCATAGCCCGCATCGCGAATCCAGTCGGCGAGGCAATTGCGGCAGAAGCCGGCCAGGCCCATCAGATCGATGTTCTGCGCATCGTGGCGATGGCGCAGATGGCGCACCAGCCGCCGGAACGCGGCGGCGGCGACCGCATCGTCCAGCTGGTCGAGGGGATCGGGTGATTGCGCCATGGCAAGCTCCTTTGGCTCTTGTCTTGCAACATTCCCCTGCCATAGCCGTGGTCCATGCCCAAGCCCGATCCCCAGCTCAGCCCCAGAAGCCGCAAGGTCAAAATCCTCGCCACCGTTGGCCCCGCCAGCAGCGATCCAGAGATGCTGCGTCGCCTGTTCCGGGCCGGGGTCGACGCCTTCCGCGTCAACATGAGCCATGGCGAGCAGGCGACACACGCCAAGACCATTGCCGCGATCCGCGCGCTGGAGCAGGAATTCGACCGCCCGATCGCGATCCTCGCCGACCTGCAAGGGCCCAAGCTGCGCGTCGGCACCTTCAAGGACGGCAAGGCGGTGATTCGCCATTCGGGGCACTTCACGCTCGATCGCGACCCGACGCCGGGCGACGAAACCCGCGTTCACCTGCCCCACCCCGAGCTGTTCGGCATCCTCGAAAAGGGCCAGCGGCTGCTGATCAACGACGGCAAGATCCGCCTGAAGGTGATCAAGGCGGACAAGGACGCGATCCTGTGTTCGGCCGAAGTCGGCGGGGTCATCTCGGACCGCAAGGGCGTCAACGTGCCCGATGCCGAGGTGCCGATCCCCGCGCTGACCGACAAGGACCGCAAGGATCTGGCCTTCGCCTGCCAGCAGGGCGCGGACTGGATCGCGCTGAGCTTCGTCCAGCGGCCCGAGGACGTCGCCGAAGCGCGCAAGCTGATGACGCCGACCGACGGGATGATGCCCGCGCTGTGCGCCAAGATCGAAAAGCCCAGCGCGGTGCGCCGCCTGTCCGAGATCGTCGACCTGTCCGACGGGATCATGGTCGCGCGCGGCGATCTGGGGGTGGAGCTGGACCCTGAAGACGTGCCGCCGCTGCAGAAGCGGATCGTGGATCTGACCCGGCAGGCGGGCAAGCCGGTGATCGTCGCGACCCAGATGCTCGAATCGATGATCGAGAGCCCCGCGCCCACCCGCGCCGAAGTCTCCGACGTCGCCAACGCGGTGTACGACGGGGCCGATGCGGTAATGCTTTCGGCGGAGACGGCGGCGGGCGAGTGGCCGGAAGAAACCGTCGCGATCATGGACCGGATCGTGACCAAGGTGGAGCGCGACGAAAGCTACACCAAGCGGATGACCTTCCTCGAGACCAAGGCCGATCCCACCACTGCCGACGCGTTGAGCCACGCCTGCTCGACCATCGCCGAGACGGTCAGCGTCAGCGCGATCGCGGTGTTCACCTTCTCCGGCTCGACCGCGCGGCGCGTTGCGCGCGAAAGGCCTTCGGTGCCGATGCTGGTGCTGACCCCGCAGAAACGGGTCGCCCGGCGGGTTGCGCTGCTGTGGGGCGCGCACGCGGTGGTGACGCGCGACATCCACAGCTTCGAAGAGATGATCGGCAAGGGCAAGCGGATGGCGCTGCGCCACGGCTTCGGCAAGGCGGGCAACAAGCTGATCGTGCTGGCGGGCGTGCCCTTCGGCACCCCGGGCAGCACCAATCTGCTGCATGTCGTCTCGCTCAGCGGGGACGAGCTGACGAAGCACGAAAACTAGCGCGAAGTGACGGGCGGGTGCGGCTGCATCCCGCCCGCCATCTCGGGTCAGGCCAGCGCGATGGCAGCAACGCCTGCGAGCAGCACCACGACCACGAGCGCCCCCACTAAGAGCTCCATCCGGGTCAGCCGGTCGATATGCGTCCGGCGAAACTCGCCGTACTGGCGCTGCACGTTGTCCTTGCTCGCGAGGCTGGCGACTTCGAAGGCGGATGCCTCCTTGCCGAACCAGCGTTTGAGGTCCGCCAGCTCCGCTTCGTCGATATCGGGATAGCGCAGCAAGACCGCTTCGATCCGGTCGAAGCGGTCGAAGACGGCAGGTTCGCCGTCGTCCTGAAATGTCATGAGTATTATTCCTGTCCGAACTGGATTTGCGCCCGAGACGGGCGCGACGGGTTCAGGACAGGTGCGGCGGCTCCCTGGGGGCCGCGAGCGAGCGTGGCGGGGGCCTGAGCGGCGGGCCCCGCGCGCGCTCCATGGGCCAGACATGCTGGTGCACATCGACCTGCGCACGCAATGCCGGCGCGACATCGCACGGCTGGAAGACGGCTTTGGCCGGGCTGGGTGCCGCGACGATGCACTCGAGGCTCGCGTCATCCTTGCGCGGGGGCAGGGTCACCTCGACCGTCGCCGCGCTGAACACCGAACCGCGCGTGCGGTCGAGCGTGATTTCGTGCGCGGGGACGGCCTGCGCAAACAGGATGGTCAGCAACAGCGCAATCAGCGCCCGCATTCCGGTCCTGTTCGAAGAAGACAGCATGGGAGGAGAATTAGGTCGCGCGGCGCGCTGCTACAAGGCGGTGACAAACGCGGCGAGGTTGCCGCCCAGCGCGTCGACCGCGTAGCCGCCTTCCATCACCACCAGCGTCGGCAGGTCGAGCGCAGCGATCGCCGCGCCCATCGCGGCGTAATCCTCTCGCTTGAGCTTGAAATGCGAGATTGGATCATCGGCGAAGGTATCCGCGCCGTAGGAGACGATCAGCAGGTCCGCCCCATGCGCGCGCACCGCATCCAGCGCGGTGTCGAGCGCGGGCTCATAGCCCGACCAGTCGGTGCCCTGCGGCATTGGCAGATTGAGCGTCGCGCCCTCGCCCTGCCCGCTGCCGCGCTCGTCGGCATGGCCCCAGTAGAAGGGGAAATCGGTCTTCGGGTCGGCGTGGATCGAGGCGAACAGCACCTCGTCATCGTCGTAGAAGATGTCCTGCGTGCCATTGCCGTGGTGATAGTCCACGTCGAGGATCGCGATCCGCCTCACCCCGCGCGCCTGCGCTGCGCGGGCGGCGATCGCGGCATTGTTGAGGTAGCAATAGCCGCCCATGTAATCCGCCCCGCAATGGTGCCCCGGCGGGCGACACAGCGCGAGCGCGGCGCGGTCCCCGCCTAGCACCGCGTCGAGCGCGGTCAGCGCGCTCTGCGCTCCGCCATAAGCGGCGGCCCAGGTTCCGGCGGCGATCGGCGTCGAGGCGTCCATCGAAAAAGCCCCGATCTTCGCGTCGATCCTGTCGAGCGCGAGCGCGCGGCGTGCGACCACCGGGAAGACGTAGCCCATCGCATCGCCCTCCCGCCCCGCAGCACGCCACAGGTCGTGCGCCTCGCGCAGGAAGGCCACATAGGCCGGGTCGTGGACCGCGAGGATCGGCTCGATCCCGAAGTCGCGCGCGGGTTCTCCCGGGCCCAGCGCATCGAGCAGCGCGGCGAAGCGCGCAGGGCTTTCGGCAAAGTCCATCCACCCGCCATTGTGCAGTTCGCGGATGGGTGCGTGGCGGGCCTGCGCGGGGTCGGAGAAGTGCCTCACGCGGCCGCTGCGCTGGCCAGACGCGCGCGCGCCTCGTCCTCGCCGATCAGCGGCAGCAGCTCGCCCATGTCGGGGCCGTGGTCCATGCCGGTCAGCGCCTGCCGCAGCGGCAGGAACAGCGGCTTGCCCTTGCGCCCGGTGCGCTCCTTCAGGGCCGACGTCAGCGCGTCCCACGGGTTGTCGCTCCATGCCAGCGCATCCGCCGCCTCGGCCAGAAACGCGCGGTCTTCGTCGGAGAATGCGGGCTGCTCAATCGGCCCGGTGACCAGCCGCCACAGCTCGGCCGCCTCGCCGACATGCGACAGGTTGGGCCGGATCGCGTGCCAGCCGGCCTCGTCGATTCCTTCGGGCAGGCGGCCGCGCACCTGCGCGAAATCCATCTGGTGGACGATCGCCGCGTTGAGCCTCTCCAGCTCTGCCTCGTCGAACTTGGCAGGCGCGCGGCCGAAGCTCTCCAGATCGAAGCCTTCGATCAGCGTGGCGCGGTCGGCGATCGGCTCGACCGGCTGGCTGGTCCCCAGCCGCGCCAGCAGGGAGAGGATCGCGGCGGGCTCGATCCCCTGTTCGCGCAGCGTCTCGCACGACAGCGAGCCGAGGCGCTTGGACAGCTTGCCCTCCTTGCCCACCAGCAGCGCGGTGTGGCCGAAGCGCGGGAAACTGTCGATCACATCGCAGTGTTCTGGCCCGACCCCGGCGGCGTGCAGCGCGGTGAACATCTGCACCTGGACGGCGGTGTTTGAAACGTGGTCTTCCCCGCGCAATACGTCGGTCACGCCCATGTCGAGGTCGTCGACCACGCTGGGCAGCATGTAGAGCCAGCTGCCGTCCGCGCGGCGGATGACGGGATCGGAAAGCTGTGCGGGGTCGAATTTCTGCGGCCCGCGCACGGCGTCTTCCCACGCGATCAATTCGTCATGGTCGAGCTTGACGCGCCAGTGCGGGGCGATGCCTTCGGCCTCGTTCGCCGCGCGCTCATCCTCGCTCATGGAGAGCGCCGCGCGGTCGTAGATCGGCGGCAGGCCGCGGCCAAGCGCGATCTTGCGCTTGAGTTCCAGCTCCTGCGCGGTCTCGTAGGCGGGATAGACCCGGCCTGCGTCCTTCAGCTTGGCAAACGCGTGTTCGTACAGGCCGAGGCGCTGCGACTGGCGAAACTCGGCATCGGGTTCCAGCCCAAGCCAGGCGAGGTCTTCGCGGATCGCGGCGACATATTCCTCGCGGCTGCGCTCCGCATCGGTGTCGTCGATCCGCAGGAGGAAGCGTCCCGCGCCGTCCGCCTTGTCACCGGCGCGGGCAAGCAGCCAGTTGTGGAGCGCGGTGCGCAGGTTGCCGACGTGGAGGCGGCCCGTGGGCGAGGGCGCGAAGCGGGTGACGATCATGGCAAGCAGCGCTACCCGCGCACTCGCACACCTTCAAGCGTGTGTCGTGCGGGGGCTAGGCGACCTGGCAGCGGATCGGGTGGACGTTTGAGGCGCTTTGCTCCTGCGCGGGCGACTGGCCCGGCGAGGTGTCTTGGGAGGCGGTGGAGGGCCGGGCCGCCATCTCGCTCTCCATCGGGCGCGAGATGTAATAGCCCTGCGCCTCCAGGCAGCCGTGGCGTTTGAGCCAGTCGTACTGCTCCTTGGTCTCGACGCCTTCGGCGGTGGTTTCCATGCCCAGCGCCCGAGCGAGCATGATGACGTTGCGCACGATCGCCCGACAATCGCTGCGCTCCAGCATTTCGGAGACGAAGCAGCGGTCGATCTTGATCTTGTCGAAGGGGAAGGCGCGCAGGTAATTGAGCGAGGAATAGCCCGTCCCGAAATCGTCGAGCGCGATGCGCACGCCCAGATCGCGCAGGCGGTGGAGCAGCTCCACATTTGTCTCGCTGTCGTGCATCAGCGCGCTCTCGGTGATCTCGATCTCGACCCGCTGCGGGTCGATCTGTGCATCGACGATCGCATTGGTCAGCACCGTGACGAGGTTCGGATTGCACATCTGGACCGGCGAGAGGTTGATCGCGATCCGGTGGGGCTCTTCCCAGCTGGCCGCTTCCTCGATCGCCTGGCGGATGATCCATTCGCCCAGCGGGATGATCAGCCCGGTTTCCTCCGCGATGCCGATGAATTCGCCCGGCAGGATGCGCCCGCGCACGGGATGTTCCCACCTCACCAGCGTTTCCTTGCCGGTCCACTTGCCGGTCTTCAGGCACACCTGCGGCTGGTAGACCAGCGTGAACTGGCCTTCGGCAATCGCGGTCCGCAGGTCCAGCTCCAGATTGCGGCGGGCGTGTTCGTTGTGATTGAGCGAGGGGTCGTAATCGGCGAAGGTCGATCGGCCGGCACGCTTTGCAGCATACAGCGCAAGGTCGGCCCGGCGCATCAGTTCCTCGCCGTCGATGCTGTCATCGGGGCTGTAGCCGACCCCGACCGAGGCGGACACGCGGACGGTCTGCCCGTCGATATTGAACGGCTGCGCCATCGCCTCCACGATCCGCTCCGCACACTGGTGGACCGCTTCGAGATTTCCCACGCGGGTCAGCAGCACCGCGAATTCGTCGCCCCCCAGCCGCGCGGCGAGATCGTGCTCGCGGATCACGCCGACAATCCGGCGGGCTGCCGCGCGGACCAGCCCGTCGCCGACATGATGGCCGAGCGTGTCGTTGACCGACTTGAAGTGGTCGAGATCGATATAAAGCAGCGCGATCTGCCTCCGCCTGCCGTTCCCGGCCAGCATTTCGGTGAGGCTTTCGTTGAACAGGTGCCGGTTGGCGAGCTCGGTCAGCTGGTCGTAGCGGGCCATCCGCGCGACCCGCTGTTCGGTCTGGCGGCTCTCGGTCACATCGCGCAGCACCCCGCGCACCGAGCCGTCGCTGGTCGGATTGCCGGAGATGGTCCACCAGCGTTTCTCGCTGCCCACGGTGATCTCCAGCGCAAGATCGCGGAATGGCACCCGGTCCAGCAGCAGCGTCGCCAGCCGTTCGCGTGCCGGGCCGGCATCGAACAGGCCGACCAGCTCGCGCCCTTCGAGAAAGTCGCGGTCGACCTCGGCGGCGTGGCCGAAGCGTTCGCACACATTCATCAGGCAATTGCCCTCGTCGACCTCCCACAGCCAGTCGGACGACGACGCCTCGTATTCATGCAACAGCAGCTTGACCGTTTCGGCAGTGCGCTGCTGGTCGAACTGTTCACGGCACGACTGTTCGAACTGGCGGCCCTGCCGCCTGGTCGACCGGATGAGCGCGTATCCAAAGGCCAGCGCAAGCACGAGCGAGGGCCACGAGAATGCATCCCTCATGGTGAAGGACAGCACCGCCGCGGCCAGCATCGCCCCGCCCAGATAGCTGGTCAGCGGCGCAGGCATGGAGCGGTAGGCGATCACGGAAGATGCCAGCAGGCCCGCGGTCAGCACCGCGAAGAACACCGGATGCGCGTTGAACAGAGTGGGGAAGAACACCACCGCGCCCAGCACCCAGAACGCAGTTTCGACATTCGCCGCGATCTGCAGGTCGCGATGGAACCTGTTCAGGTGGGTGACGTCTATCGTGTCGGGATAGAAATCCAGCGACAGCCGCCATTGCCGGAAATTGCACAGCGCGATCATGGCCGCCCATGGTAGGCCATAGGTGGCGGCGGGATGCCCCCACAGGGCGACCACGCAGGCCAGCGCCGCGAAAGAATGGAGCGCGCACAGCGAAGGCAGATGGGAAGTCAATTCACGTAGTCGCCAGGCGAGCAGAAGATTGCGCTCACCCAGAATCGCCATCTGTTTGTCGATCACCCAGCGTCCCTCCTCGCGGCAAGCGATTAGCCAGCAAGTCTTAAGGGACCATCAAGCACACAGCCACGTTTTTGAAACAAAAGTGCAGGTCGACGACACTTTTTACGCGATAATTTGGGCAAGCGCCTCGTCCGCTGGCCTAGAGGGAGCGCGCAGAGGGCGATCGTGCAGTCCCTCCTGCGGGCCCAGAATCCTATTGGCTAAACAGGGTGAGGCTGTGGCCCTCACCGGACAGGCGCACGCCGTTCTGCGGTTTGCGCTCGATCCGGCCGGCAGCGCGGATCGCATCCATCACCTCGGCCAGACGCGGCGGAGGCGCGATCTTGCAGACCGGCGCGGGCGGGCGGGTGCCCCGCGGCGGGGGAACCACTTCGAAGCGCGCGCCGGAGATACGGTAGGCCACGCGCGCACCGGCACAGCGCGGTTCCCACCAGATGTCATGCTCGTCGGCGCTCAGCGCGATGCCGTAGGGTTCGTCGAAATCCTCGCCGTCGATCCCGGCAACGCGCCACTCGCCTGCAAGCGTGGCGGGCGCACCGGCGGTCGCTGGTTCGAGCGTAATGCGCGCGCCGCTCCGCGACAGCACGACGCCGCCGTCAGCGGCTTGCGACACGCTCCAGCGGCCCTCCAGCGCGTCGAGTACGCGCGGCAAATCCTGCGGGTAGCCGATCTCGCAGACGACCCGCTCGCCCTCTCCCTCGGGCTCGGGCCGATAGAATTCGATCCCGGTGCCGGATGAGCGATAGGAAATGGTCTGGTCCGCGCATTCCGGTTCCCACACCAGCGAATCGCGCCGACCGGTCAGGGCGATGGGCTGTGCCAGGGGCTGGCCATCGATCCTTGCGATCACCCACTCGCCGGACAGATCGCGCACTTGAGCGGTGTCCTGCCGACTGTCCGGCGTGGCTGCTGCGGGCGGCATGTCTTCTCCGGTCCGGGTGGCAGGGCCGACGCAGGCGGTTAGCGCCAGCATCGCGGCGACAAGCGCGGACGAACCGGCAAGGTGGGTGGTCATGGCACGCATCGCTTATCTCCTGTCCGACCGGAACGCTTACCGGTACGAAAAAGGCCCCGGAAGATCGCTCTTCCGGGGCCCCTTTTCATGCCGTGGCGTGAACGCGCGCTTACTCTTCGGCAGCGCCCGCTTCATCTTCGCCGGTCTGCAGGTACTCGCCCGCATCGGCGTCGGTGCCGTGGGTTGCGCCTTCCATCTTGGCGAGCGGATCGTCTCCGGTTGCCGCTTCCGGACCCTGCGCCAGCTCGGCCTTGCGCTCTTCTTCCGCCGTTTCGGCGGCGATGATTGCTTCCTGAGCCTTCTTCCACGAGGCCTTCAGCGCGGCATCGCGGCTGGTCGCCGTAACCCGCATCCGGTTCATGGTCGCGCCCGTGCCCGCCGGGATCAGGCGGCCCACGATGACGTTTTCCTTGAGCCCGATCAGCGAGTCGCGCTTGCCCTCGACCGAAGCCTGGGTGAGCACACGGGTCGTCTCCTGGAACGACGCGGCCGAGATGAACGAGCGCGTCTGGAGCGAGGCCTTGGTGATGCCCAGCAGAACCGGCTTGCCTTCGGCATGCTTCTTGTTCCGGCCGAGCTTGGCATTGACCGCGTTCATTTCCTCCAGATCGACCTGTTCGCCCGGCAGCAGCACGGTGTCGCCGCCATCGGTGATCTCGACCTTCTGCAGCATCTGACGAACGATCGTCTCGATGTGCTTGTCGTTGATCTTCACACCCTGCAGTCGATAGACTTCCTGGATTTCAGTGCAGAGATACTCGGCCAGCGCTTCCACGCCGAGCACGTCGAGGATGTCGTGCGGGTTGGGCGAGCCCGAGATCAGGGTATCACCCTTCTTCACGAAGTCGCCTTCCTGCACGTCGATCACCTTGG